>NZ_FOCU01000005.1:0-444908 GCF_900110195.1 Pseudomonas sp. ok266
GGTAACGCAGGGTGCCCCAGCCCTGATGCTCGGTGATCAGCCGGTCCTGACGGTCGTACTCGAAGGCCAAAGGATGTTGCTGGCCGTCGTCGACATTGATCAAACGACCGAGGCGGTCGTATTGGTAGGTGACCTTGATCCCGTCGGGCAGGGTTTTGACCAGCAGGCGCCTGGCCGCATCGCGCTCATAAGCGGTGAGCAAACAAGAGCCATCATCACCGAACTCGGTCTTCTCCAGCAGATGCCCGTTGAGGTCATAGGCGTACGCTGTACGGCGGCCGTCAAAACCGACTTCCTGACGAATCAGCCCGGTCGGCGTGTAATCCAGCCGGTACTTTTCCCCGGATTCGTTTTCGATCTCGGTGAGCAGCAGTTGCGCATGGTCATAGCGGTATTGCACCCGCGTGCCGTCGGGGTTGATCCGCCGCGAGACCAGGTGCAGATCGTCGTCATACTCATAACGGGTGATGTGCCCCTGTTCATCGCGCTCGGCGGTGACCTGACCGTAGGCGCCGTAGCTGTAAGCGCGGGTGCTGCCGGTAGGAAATGTCGTCTGGATCAGTCGGCCGACGGCATCCCAGTGCTGACGGGTGACCGCACCGTGTTCGTCGGCAGTCGTGGTACGTCGCCCCAGTGCGTCGTAGGAAAAGCGCCGCACGCCACCGTCGGGCAAGGTCTCTTCGGTCAACTGGCCGAACCTATTCCAGACCAGCCGATGGCGGCTGCTGTCCGGGTAGCGGATCGACAGCAACTGGCCCCGGGTGTCGTAGTAGTAATGAGTAACCTGGCCGTCGGGGTCGACCGCTTCGGTGACATCGCCCTCGGCATTGCGCCGGTAGATCCACACCGCCTCTTCGCGAGAGCGTTTGTGCAGGAAACCGTTGCGATACTCGTAGGACGTTGGCGCCTCATCCGGTGGAATCAGCGCGATCAATCGTCCGACGTCGTCGTAGCGGTATTCGGTGACAGCGCCCAAGGCATCCTGCTCGGCAATCAAGCGTCCCGAGGCGTCATAAGCCTTGAGCTGCTCGCCACCGTCCGCCGAGACTTTACGCACCAGTCGCGCACGCTCATCGTGCACGTACGTCTCTTCGGTGCCATCGACGTAATGCACCGCGACACTGCCGTCGTCCGCCCAGACGTAACGCGTGTCCATCTGCGAAAACGACGCCCAGTGACGCACGCAGCGCGCGGCTTTCCCCGACCGTTCCCACTCCCAGAAGAAGCTCGCGCCACCGGCCAGTTGCCGCTGCAGAATCACGTGGGCATCGTCGTAGTCGTAGCGCTCGCTGTCACCGACGGCGTTGGTCGCTTCGATCAGGTGCTGATAGGCGTCGTAGCGGTAACTGACCAGCGCCTGTTCGGTGCCCCAGGCACCGTCGCGAAACACCTGGTAATCCACACCAAGCAACTGCGCGCGGTCATAGCGCAACAACAGCGAACGCCCGGCGCCGTTGTCCAGTCGCTGCACCCGGTCAGAGTGATCGCGCTGCACCGTCAGACGATTGCCATAGACATCGCTGATCGCCGTCAGCCGTCCTGCACGAAAGTGATAAAAGCGCGCCGTGTCCCCGGCCAGCGCGAGGATCAGCTCTTCCGGCTCCTCGCCCAGAAAAATCGCCGCCCGCGACAAACTGTTGTGAATCGCCGGCCGCTCAACGCTCGGCAGCGGGAAACGGGTACGGCGGTTTTCGTGGTCGACCCAGACCACAAAGTCGCCTTCAAACGCCAGCCGATGCGCCAGCGAATGACTCCAGCCAAACCCCAACCCAATATCGATTTCGGCGGCGCTGGAGCGATACAAGCGGGTGAACTCAAACGGCAACACGCCATCGAGCAGCGCATCGTTCAGGGTCAGCAGTTCTTCGCCGGTGACCATCGACACCGGGCAGCCGTTGGTGCAGGTGCGCGGCACACAATCGGCGCTGTCGCCGTTGGGGTTTTTCGCCTGATCCGGCGAATCGTCGTGAGGCTCATGCCGTTCCAACCGGCTCGAAGCACCAGACTTGTCCCGCGCCAGTGGCGCCGGATTCGGCACCGTCAACACCAGCGAATCGGCCTGACGAATGTTCAGCGGTATCGACGGTGTCGGTTTCAACTCAACGTCACGCGCGTGAAACATCAGCGGCTTCAACGCGCCCGCATGTTTGTTCAGTTCTGGCGCTGACGTTAATTCCGCGAGTCGCAATGCCGAGGCCGCCAGCCACTCCCGCGCGCGCGGCGACTTGATCTTCGCCAGCACCTTACTGCTCAAGCGCAGCGGCACGCCGACGCCGCCCGACACGCCCATCAACAGGAAGCTGATCAGCAATTCGACGCGCACCTCGGCCACCACTTCGGCCAAATGTTGCGGCGGCAGCATCTTCAGCCAACTGGTGAACGCGGCCAGATGAATGAACAGCAGCGGCTCGTCACTGAGGATCAACAGACCGTTGGCAATGGCGTCGCTGGAGGCATTCAATAACGCCTCAAGCTCGGCCTCGCTGAGGTATTCCAGCAACTTTTCACTGTTGGCCTGCAAGTCGGCGAGCAGGGCGAATACCTGGTGGATGTCATCCCAAACACCATTCAGGGCTTGCTCGAATCCACGCCAATCGGCCTGTTGCAACTGACCGTAACGCTCAAGAAATCCGGCGCTGGAAAATTCCTTCCACTGCGGCTGAAATTCACTCCATTCCCCGCGCAACCAGCCCTCCAGGCCATCGATGATGCCCTGATAGGAGGCGTACAACGTCTGCACATGGTCCGTGGACACATCGGGAAAGAAGGTGATGCGATAACGCTGGCCCCGATCGCAGTCGGTCACTTGCAGAATGCCGCTGGGGCCGATGGTGTAATGCAGCGGTTCGCCGAAAGTCAGCACGCCGCCGACATCGGCAAGCACCGGTTCGAGGGTTACCGGGGTGTTGCCAATCGGCACAAACCGCGCGGCCTCGAACATGTGCACCAGCGTCAGCGACCCGCTGGCCGAGCACATGGCCACGGATGAACTGAGCGGCTGGCGCGACTTGATCGGCGCGCTGAGGCGCACGTCGTTGCCGACGGTAAAGACCTGCTCGACATCCAGCGTGGTGCCTGTCCAGAACTGCTCGGCCCAGGCCTCGTAGTTGTTCAGGCACAGGCGGAATTCGCGGATCAGGTTGTCAAAATCCGGCTCATCGGGATTCAAAGCAGCAACAACGAGCAGGCCGATGCTGTTGTTCAGGGCCAGAAGCCGATCAGTTGGAAGCATTCGCAGTCTCTCGCGCACGTCAAAAAGGTGCGGGGACTTTGCGGGGGATCAATCAGGAAAGAAGTCGGGCGAGTAGGCGATGCCTGTAGGGCGTTTCGCTAAATATCTGCGAGTAGTTCATCGCTCAATAAACATTGGCCGTTGCTCAATGTCTGTCGCGCTCGTTATGCTGCTGAACCCTTTAATCAGATCCGAGCAGCGGTTCACCTGCCGCCTGGGATGTCTTTGTTAACGGATCCGATGATGAATGCACCGCTGAAGGCGTTCGGCCCGATCAAGGCCGTGATTTTCGATATGGACGGTTTGCTGCTGGACACCGAGGGCATTTACACCGAAGTCACTTCGCTGATTGCCCAGCGCTACGGGCGCACCTTCGACTGGAGCGTCAAACAGAACATCATTGGTCGTGGAGCCAACGATCTGGCCAATTACGTGGTGCAGGCACTGGATCTGCCGATCACCGCCGAAGAGTTTCTGGTGATCCGCGAACCATTGATGCGCGAGCGTTTTCCCACGGCGCAAGCGATGCCGGGTGCCGAGGAGCTGATTCGCCACCTCAAGGCGCACAACATCCCCATCGCCGTCGGCACCAGTTCGTCGCGGCAATCGTTCGGACAAAAAACCACGCTGCACCGCGACTGGTTCGTGCTGTTCGACTTCATTGTCACGGCGGACGATCCGGAAGTCGGCGCGGCGAAACCGGCACCGGATATCTTCCTGACCGCTGCCCGCCGTCTGGGTGTTGCACCTGAGGACTGCCTGGTGTTCGAGGATTCGCCGTTTGGCGTGACCGCAGCGAAAGCCGCAGGCATGACGGCCATCGCCATCCCCGATGCCGCCATGGCCGATGAAAAGTACGCACACGCTGACGGGATTCTTCGGAGTTTGAAAGCGTTCACGCCAAGTGCCTGTGGTTTGCCGGCGCTGGAATGGGTGTAAACATCTGAGACAAAAAAACGCCGCCCCTCTGTAAAAAGAGGAGCGGCGTTTTTCGTTCAGGCGACTCGAAAAATCAGGCGCCGAAACCACCGTCGATGGTCAGGCTGGCACCGGTGATGTAACCGGCTTCCGGGCCCGCCAGATAGGCGACGAAACTGGCGATTTCTTCGGCTTTACCGTAACGACCGACGGCCATCAACGGAATGAGGCTTTCGGCAAAGTCACCGTGCGCCGGGTTCATGTCGGTGTCGACCGGGCCAGGCTGGACGTTGTTGATGGTGATGCCGCGCGGGCCGAGGTCGCGGGCCAGACCTTTGGTCAAACCGACCAGCGCCGATTTGCTCATGGCGTACACACCGCCACCGGCGAAGGGCATGCGGTCGGCGTTGGTGCTGCCGATGTTGATGATGCGCGAACCTTCGCCCATGTGCTTGGCGGCTTCTTGCGAGGCGATGAATACGCTGCGCACGTTGATGGCCAAGGTCTGGTCGAAATCTTCCAGGGTGAAATCTTCCAGCGGAGCGACAGCCAGCACACCAGCGTTGTTGACCAGGATGTCGAGTCGGCCAAAGGCTTCGACCGTGGCGCTGACCGCGTGGCGGATCGCTGCGGCGTCGGCGCTGTCGGCCTTGATCGCCAGGGCTTTACCGCCGCTGGCGGTGATGCTGTTCTGTAACTCTTCGGCTTTGGCGGTGGAGCTGACGTAAGTGAAGGCTACTGCAGCGCCTTCAGCGGCCAGGCGTTTGACGATGGCAGCGCCGATACCACGGGAACCGCCTTGAATCAGAGCGACTTTGCCGCCGAGGTGTTGAGTGGTCATGTTCGATCTCCAGACTATTCAAGGCGGGATGCCTTGTTGTTGGTGCCGAGTATCGGCCTCTGATCCACAACCGTGTAGACCCTGATTGCTATAGTCTGTGTAAACCAAAAGTTTATAGTGGCGGCCATGGAAACCTTCAGCAGTATCGAATGCTTTGTCCGTAGTGCTGAGGTCGGTAGCTTTGCCGAGGCGGCGCGGCGCTTGAGTCTGACCCCGGCAGCGGTTGGCAAAAGTGTCGCAAAGCTTGAGGTGCGGCTGGGTGTGCGGCTGTTTCAGCGCAGCACCCGCAGTCTGACGCTGACCGAGGCGGGGCAGCTGTTTTTGAGTGAAGTCAGTGCCAGTCTGACCACGATCCAGAATGCCGTGGCCAATCTGGCCAGTGCCGAAGGGCAGCCGATCGGCACCTTGAAAGTCAGCATGGGCACGGTGTTCGGGCGCCTTTATATAGTGCCGTTGCTCGGCGAGTTTCTGCGGCGCTTCCCGGCGATCAATCCGGACTGGCATTTCGATAATCGTCAGGTCGATCTGATCGGGCAGGGCTTTGATGCGGCGATTGGCGGCGGCTTTGAGCTGCCACAAGGTGTGGTGGCGCGCAGATTGACGCCAGCGCATCGGGTGTTGGTCGCTTCGCAGGATTATCTGAACGGCAATCCTGCGATCACTCATCCGGACGATCTCAAGCAGCACGACGGCATTCTGATTCGCTCACCGCAAACCGGGCGTGTGCGTTCATGGCAATTGACGCACCGCGATCAGCAGCACAGTCCGTTGATGCTCAAGGCCAGGATGACCATGAGCGATTCCGAAGCCGCGTGTGCGACAGCAGCGCAGGGCCTGGGGATTGCACTGGTGAGCATGCCGTTTGCGGTGGGGTATCTGCAGGCGGGTACGTTGCAGCGGGTGTTGCCGGACTGGTTTGTCGATGATGGCAACATCTCGATTTATTACGCCGAACATAAGTTGTTGCCGGGCAAGACGCGGGCGTTTGTCGATTATGTGATTGAACAGTTTGCGGAACAGGGATTGGCGCGGCGCTTTAGTGCGATTTGAGCAAGGCCTGGGAACAAGGTGAAGGCCTTCGCGAGCAGGCTCGCTCCCACAGGGAAATGCATTCCAAATGTGGGAGCGAGCTTGCTCGCGAATGGGGCGACTCGGTTTCCGATGATGAGCCTAGCGGGCAAACCGCCCCGGCCAACCAATGATGTTCTTCGGTCGGGGTGTTGCATACGTTCGCACTTTCGACGTCGACAAGCGCAAGCGCACCAGCGATTCCGCAATCGTTACCGCCGCCGTGACGCCATCCACCACCGGCACGCCAGTGCGCCGACGAATCTGTTCATCCAGCCCGGCCATGCCGCCGCAACCCAGGCAGATCACCTCGGCTTTGTCCTGCGTCACCGCCAGTTCTGCCTGATGCACGATGGCTTCCAAGGCACGCTGTGGCTCGTGTTCCAGTTCCAGAACGGCCAGACCACTGGCCCGTACCGATGCACAACGATCCCACAGGCCGGATAATTTCAGCCGATCTTCGATCAGCGGTACGGTGCGATCCAGCGTGGTCACCACCGAATAGGCGTGGCCGAGAAACATCGCCGTGCTCGCGGCCGCATCGGTGATATCCACCACTGGCACGTTGAGCAATTCCTGCAGACCTTCGCGACCGTGCTCGCCGTAGCCGGCCTGAATCACGGCATCGAACGGCTGGTCGTAGGCCATCACCCGATCCATCACCGCGATGGCCGCCAGATAGCTTTCGAAGTTGCCTTCAATCGAGTCGGCGCCGAAAAACGGTGTCAAACCGACGATTTCGGTACCGGGCGAGGCGACAGCCTGCGCCGAGCGGGCAATGGCCTCGGTGATGGATTCGGTGGTGTTGACGTTGACCACGAGAATACGCATGGGGAAATCCTTATAGCGGGCAGTTCGGCGGCCCGAAGTCCGGGCCACGAGGGAATTAATGGCAGACGTTGTCGACAGCGATCGATTCGCCGCTGATGTCGGCGTAGTGCGGCTGGCGTTTGGCGATGATCAGATAAAGCATTCCGGCGATCCCGGCGCCGATCAGCCAGGAGAACGGCGAGACGCTGTGGAAACCCGGCACGAGCGCCAGGACGATGGCGATCAGCGCCGCAGGAATAAATGCCGCCACCGCACGGAAATTCACCCCACGGCTGTAGTAATAAGCGCCGTCGGGATCTTCGCTGTAGAGCTGCGGGACGTTGATCCGGCCTTTGCGGATCAGCCAGTAGTCGACCATGATCACGCCGTACAACGGGCCGAGCAGGGCGCCGAGGCCAGACAGGAAGTACACGATCACCAGCGGGCTGTTGTAGAGATTCCACGGCAGGATCAGCACAGCGATGGTTGCGCTGATCAGCCCGGCGCGACGGAACGTCAGGTACTTCGGCGCCAGGTTGCTCAGCACGAATGCCGGGGCGACGAAGTTGGCCATGATGTTCACCGCCACAGTGACGATCAGGAATGCCAGGCAACCGAGCACCAGGAAGAAGGTGTTGGGAATCGAGGCGATGATCTCGGTCGGGCTCTCGATGATCCGGCCGTTGATCTGAAATTGCGCACCGCAGAGCAGCACGGTAATCGCGGCGAATACCAGAATATTCACCGGCAAACCCCAGAAGTTTCCTACTTTGATGGTCTTGCGGCACGGCGATGAGCGGGCGAAGTCGCAGAAATTCAGAATCAACGTGCCGTAGATCGCCAGCCACAGTGCGCCGCCGGCAAAAATGTTGCGCCACATCTCGCCACCGGTCAGTGGCTCGCGGATCGACCAGGCGATGGTCGCGTTGGCCTGGAAGTACATCCACGCGGCGAGGGCGGCAACGGTCAGCAGAATCACTGGCCCGGCAAACGCTTCGTAACGGCGGACCATTTCCATGCCGTAGGCGAGGATCGCCAGTTGCACGAACCAGATCGCCACGAAGCACACCCAACCCAGCGACGACAGACCAAGAATCGAATCGTGGTCGTATTCGGCGAATCCGGGATGGACTGCAGTGAGCAATACGCGAAATACCACTGACGCCAGATACGTCTGAATGCCGAACCAGGCGATGGCGATAACCGCGCGGATCAGTGCAGGAATTTGCGCGCCGTGGATGCCGAAACTGATCCGGCTGATCACTGGAAACGGCACCCCGGTTTTTTGTCCCATGTAACCGGACAGGTTCATGAAGACATACACCAGCGCCGCGCCGATCCCCAGCGACAGCAGAATCTGCCAGCCCCCCAGGCCCAAGGCGTACAGACCGATGGCGAACGAGTAGTTGGCGATGTTGTGCACATCGTTGGTCCACAGGGCAAAGATGCTGTATTTGCCCCAGCGTCGACCTTCGGCCTTGGTTGGCGCCAGATCGCTGTTGTGCAGACGCGGACTGAGTTGTAACGGCTCGGCCAGACCGTCATGGGGTAACGGTTGGTCGAGAGCAGCGGCGGGCAGATTCAGCGCGATGTTGTTGGAGAGACTTGTACGCATTCCGGCAGGCTCCTGATGTTCAGGGCCGCGATGACTGTGCATGAGCCGTCAGGCTCGACAAATCTTCGTCGCGGCAGTGAAAGCATCACTGGTTACGGGGCATCTGCAGCCTGTACGGGATAGGGCGCTTCAGGCTTGCGGATCGAAAGTGGTTTTATGTTTTGCAGTTTTGTATACAAAACATGTATGCACCTAAGCCAGATCTGTGCCAGTCGTTGATCTATGTGCAGCCGTGCTCATTTCGAAAAGTTATCGATGTGCGCTAAGTGTCTGAAAATAATTGGCTAAAAATTGACCGGTTGAACAGGTATTTATTTTTGGCGGGGGATTTTGATGGCGGGCGGAGGCGAGGGATTTTTGGCAGGGATGTAACTTTTCAGGGCGCTTAAACAAAAAAGTGCACACATAAATGGCACCGATGGTGACATTCCTGTGTACATATTTATTGATTCGCTACAAAACCTTGTGGGAGCGAGCTTGCTCGCGAAGGCGGTGTGTCAGTTTAGGAAGATGCTGACTGACATTGCGCTTTCGCGAGCAAGCTCGCTCCCACAGGGAATGGGGTGACAATTAGAAGGATTACGCCTTGCTGATGATATTCCCGGCATGCAACCCGCACTCTTTCTGCGTCGCCTCTTCCCACCACCAGCGGCCTTCGCGCTCGTGCTGATTCGGCAGGACAGGGCGGGTGCACGGTTCGCAGCCGATACTGATAAAGCCGCGCTCATGCAGGCTGTTGTACGGCAACTCGAGCATGCGGATGTAACCCCAGATCTCTTCGCTGGTCATCTGCGCCAACGGGTTGAACTTGTACAGGGTGCGCTCGGGGGTGGAGAACGCGGTATCGATTTCCATCACCGCTACAGCACTACGAGTGCCCGGGCTCTGGTCGCGGCGCTGGCCGGTGGCCCAGGCTTTGACGGTGGACAGTTTTCGGCGCAGCGGCTCGATCTTGCGGATACCGCAGCATTCGCCGTGGCCGTCCTTATAGAAACTGAACAGGCCTTTTTCCTTCACGAACGGTTCGAGTTTCGTGTAGTCCGGCGACACCAGTTCGATGTCGATCTTGTAGTGCTCGCGCACCTGATCGATGAAGCGGTAGGTCTCCGGGTGCAGACGGCCGGTGTCGAGGCTGAACACCTTGACGTTCTTGTTGAGCTTCCAGGCCATGTCCACCAGCACCACATCCTCGGCGCCGCTGAAAGATATCCACAAGTCATCGCCGAACTCGGCGAACGCGAGTTTGAGGATGTCTTGCGCGGATTTGTTGGCATAGGTCGTGGCGAGTTCCACGACGTCGAACGTTGCACTCATCAGGGCGGCTTCCTACAGGTCGGTGGCGCTGGGCGCTCTATATGGCGCTGATGGTAACAAAAAGCTGCACGGCTCGGGGGCGTGCTGTGCATTGCGCGTCTGCATGTGAGTCGCTAGAGTTCGGCCTCGCTCGACTCAAATAATCAATACAAACGGGAGTGTCTTGTGGAAATTGCTTGCCTGGATCTTGAAGGGGTGTTGGTGCCGGAAATCTGGATCGCCTTCGCCGAAAAAACCGGAATCGAATCCCTCAAGGCCACCACCCGGGACATTCCCGATTACGACGTGCTGATGAAGCAGCGCCTGCGCATCCTCGATGAGCACGGCTTGAAGCTGTCGGACATTCAGGAAGTGATCGCCACACTGAAGCCGCTGGACGGCGCGGTGGAGTTCGTCAACTGGCTGCGCGAACGCTTTCAGGTGGTGATTCTGTCGGATACGTTTTACGAGTTCTCGCAGCCGCTGATGCGGCAGCTGGGCTTTCCGACGTTGCTTTGCCATCGCCTGATTACTGACGAAACCGGGCGGGTCACCAGCTATCAGTTGCGCCAGAAAGATCCCAAGCGCCAGTCGGTACTGGCGTTCAAGAGCCTGTATTACCGGGTGATTGCGGCGGGGGATTCGTATAACGACACGACGATGCTGGGCGAGGCTGATGCGGGGATTCTGTTTCATGCGCCGGAGAATGTGATTCGTGAGTTCCCGCAGTTTCCTGCGGTGCATACCTTCGCTGAGTTGAAGCAGGAATTCCTCAAAGCCTCAAATCGCGACCTGAGTTTGTAGTCGTCTGGAAGGGCCCCTTCGCGAGCAGGCTCGCTCCCACTTTTGGAATGCATTCCCCTGTGGGAGCGAGCCTGCTCGCGAAGCTTTTAGAGGTTTTGCAGGGTTTCCAGCAGAACCTTCACTTTGGTAATCGACTCCTGATATTCAGCCTGCCAATCCGAATCGGCCACAATTCCGCCACCGCCCCAGCAGCACACCTGCCCATCCTTGACCAACAGACTGCGAATCGCGATGGAACTGTCCATCTCGCCGCGCACGTCCAGATACAGCAACGAGCCGCAATACAACCCACGCCGCGTCGGTTCCAGCTCATCGATGATTTGCATCGCGCGAATCTTCGGCGCGCCGGTAATCGAGCCACCGGGGAAGCTGCCGGCAATCAAATCCAGTGCGTCACGATTATCCGCCAACTCACCGGTGACGCTACTGACCAAGTGATGCACGTTCGGATAGCTTTCCAGACTGAAAAGCTCCGGCACTCGCACCGAACCGATGCGGCAGGTGCGCCCGAGGTCGTTGCGCAGCAGGTCGACGATCATCAGGTTTTCCGCACGATCCTTGGGGCTGGCCAGCAGTTCGGCGGCGTTCGCGGCATCTTCAGTCGGGGTCATGCCGCGCGGACGGGTGCCTTTGATCGGCCGGGTTTCCACCTGACGGTCGCTGACTTTGACGAAGCGCTCTGGCGACAGACTCAAAACGGCACCGCCATCAGGCAGGCTCTGGAAACCGGAGAACGGCGTCGGGCAGGCTTCGCGCAATGCGCAATAAGCCAGCCACGGATCGCCTTGGCATGAAGCGCGAAAGCGCTGAGCGAAGTTGACCTGATAGCAATCGCCGGCCTGGATGTAATGCTGGATGCGCTCGAAGGCCTGACGATAATTGTCGGCCGAGAGGTCGGCGGTCATTGGCTGGTTCAGTTTGAACGGCGCCATCGACTCGACAAGCGGCTGGCTGAACAGCGCGATCAGCCGCTGTTTCTCGCTATCGATCACGGATGGATGAAACACCAGTTGGCTGCTGGCCGTCTGGTGATCGCTGATCAGCGCCCAGTCGTACAGGCCAAAGCGGGCATCCGGCAATTGCAGATCATCCAGCGCCTGGCTCGGCAGGTTTTCCAGATGCCGACCGAAATCGTAGCTCAGGTAGCCGATCAAACCGCCAGCGAATGGCAGGTCGAAACCCGTTGGCAAATCAGCCTTGCCCAGACGGGTCAGATTATCCCGCAGGCGCTGAAGGAATACGCCGCCGCTTTCGTCGGGCAACACCGCCAGATGTTCCAGCGGCCAGGCGCTGAGCAGGTCATAACGACCACGGCCGGCACTCGGCCGGCCACTGTCGAGCAGCACGGCGCCGGGCGCGTTGCGGATGGCCGCGAAGTAGTCGGCGGGATTGGCATGGTAGGGCAGCGGGTGTACGGAACAGGTCAACATGGGCGGGGCAGATCGGCCGTTGAGGCGGGGTGGGGATTGTAGTCCTCTCTCGGCTGTCAGATCAAAATCAAAAGCCTACCCCCTCACCCCAACCCTCTCCCCCAAGGGGGCGAGGGGGAAAGGGAGCAGATCTTCATGCTTTTCAAGATCCGAGTTCGGCTCGATATTTCAAGCTGGCGAGGGGGAAAGGGAGCAGATCTTCATGCTTTTCAAGATCCGAGTTCGGCTCGATATCTAAAGCTGGCGAGGGGAACGGGAGCAGATCTTCATGCTTTTCAAGACCCGAGTTCGGCTCGATATCTCAAGCTGGCGAGGGGGAAAGGGAGCCGATCTTCATGCTTTTCAAGACCCGAGTTCGGCTCGATATCTCAAGCTGGCGAGGGGAAAGGGAGCCGATCATCATGCTTTTCAAGACCCGAGTTCGGCTCGATATCTCAAGCTGGCGAGGGGAAAGGGAGCAGATCTTCATGCTTTTCAATGCCGGAGTTCGACTCAAGACGTTCAGGTCGGCGTACCTCGAACATCCACCTCGGTCAGTCCCCTCTCCCTTTGGGAGAGGGCTAGGGTGAGGGGCTTTTTGTTTTTCAGCTTTTAGCCTTCCACAGCAGGAATATGCCCGAACATCTCCTGCGTAAACGCCACCCGCTCTTCAACCGATTCCGTCACCCCACGCGCCTTCAGCTCTTCCAGCCGCGCTTCAACCGCATGGGTACGCAACGTCAGCCCACAATCATTGGCAATCTGAATATTCAGCCCAGGCCGCGCATTCAGCTCGAGAATCAGTGGGCCTTTCTCCTGATCAAGCACCATATCAACACCGATATAGCCCAACCCGCACAGCTCATAACAGCCAGCTGCGAGCTTCATGAAACCGTCCCAGTAGGGCAGTTGCACGCCGTCCACCGCGTTGGTGGTGTCAGGGTGTTTGGCGATGATGTTGTTCAGCCAGGTGCCGCGCAACGTCAGACCCGTGGCCAGGTCAACACCGACACCGATGGCGCCCTGATGCAGGTTGGCCTTGCCGCCGGACTGCCGGGTCGGCAAGCGCAGCATGGCCATCACCGGGTAGCCCATCAGCACGATGATGCGGATGTCCGGCACGCCTTCGTAGCTGATGCTCTTGAAGATCTGATCCGGGGTCACGCGGTATTCGATCAGCGCCCGATCACGGTGGCCGCCGAGCGAATACAGGCCAGTGAGGATGCTCGAGATGTGATGCTCCAGCTCTTCATGAGCGAGGATCTTGCCTGACACCGTGCGATAGCGGCCCTCGAAGCGGTCGGCAATCACGATGATGCCGTCACCGCCAGCGCCTTGGGCCGGTTTGATCACGAAGTCGTTGCGCCCGCCGATGATCTCGTCGAGCTTGTCGATTTCCTTCTCGGTGGAGATCACGCCGTACAGCTCCGGCACGTGAATGCCGGCCTCGATGGCGCGTTCCTTGGTGATGATCTTGTCATCGACAATCGGGTACAGGCTGCGCTTGTTGTACTTGAGCACGTAGTCGGCGTTACGCCGATTGATGCCCATGATGCCCCGCGCCTCCAGGGCCTTCCAGGTCTTCCAGAAACCGAACATCAGGCGTCAGCCTTCTTCAGGAAAGCCTTGAAGCGCACCAACTCGGTCAGGCGGTAGCCGCGATAGCGCCCCATCGCCAGCATGAAACCGACCAGAATCAGCAGGATCGCCGGGAAGGTGAACACGAAGTAGACCAGCTCTGGCACGGTCATGATCAGGTGCGCGAGTGACGCCGCGAACAGCGTGCCGATCGCGACTTTCATCGCATGGCTGGCGCCGCGTTCTTCCCAGGTGATCGACAGACGTTCAATGGTCATGGTCAGAATCACCATTGGGAACAGCGCCACCGACAGCCCGCGTTCCAGGCCGAGTTTGTGGCTGAACAGGCTGATCGCCGCGATCAACACTACAACAAAGGTCAGCACCACCGAGAGTCGCGGCAGCATTTGCAGCTTCAGGTGTTCCAGATACGAACGTAATGACAAGCCCAGCGCCGTTATCACGGTAAACAGCAGAATGCCGAAGCCCAGTTGCGTTTCGCGGAAGGCGAGGGCGATCAGCACCGGGGTGAACGTGCCGAGTGTCTGCAGGCCGATCAGGTTGCGCAGAATCAGGATCACCAGCACGCCGATCGGGATCATCACCATGATCATGAACGTCTGCTGAGTCTGCAGCGGCAAGCCGTAGAGCGAGTATTCGAGGAAGTTGGCGTCGGTGTTTTCGTCCGTCAGCTTGGCCAGACGAATCGCGTTCATCTCGCTGTTGTTCAGGCTGAAGGTCACGTTGGCTTTTTTGCCGCCATCGACGGTGATCAGGTTTTCATCGCCGGTCCACCACAGCAGGCGGTCGGTCGGCAGGCCTTGCTCACCGGTTTCCGGGTTGAAGTACAGCCAGTCGTTGCCGTTGAAGCTGCGCAGCCACAGTTCAGGCGTTTGCGGCTGGTCGGCGACGAGGCGGATGGTGTGGACTTTTTCCACCGGCACGTGGGCGATGGACAACAGCAGTTCAACGATTTTGGCTTTGTGCGGCGTCGACGGATCGCCGGCCAGCAGCAGTTTCACGTTGTCGTCGTTGACGTTGTTGACGCGTTTGATCGCCTCGCCAATAAAGGTTTCGACGTCGGCGGAATGCTGGCGGATCGGCGCGAGCAGGGCTTCGGCGGCGATTTTCTCAGGGCCTTCGATGGCGATGCTGTCGCGGAAGGTCGGGCCTTTGATCTTGGATTTTTCGGCGGTGTAACGCTTGGTCAGCACCAAACGGTAATAAAGCGTCTGGTTGCCCTTGGCCCGGCGCGCCGACCAGGTGACCTTGCGGTTGCCGTCGACGCGGTTGACGGCGACACCGTAGTTATTGGAGATAAAGCTTTCATTGAGGCTGACGTAATCGCGGCTCAACGGTGGCACGAACATCTGGATCTTCACCGGATCCTTGGTGCTGGCGACGAACTCGACCTTGGCGTCGATGTTCCACAAGTCGTCGGTGGCGTCTTCGGTCACCGGGATGCCGAGCACGAAAATCTGATAGGCCGTAACCGAAACGCCCAGGAGCACCAGAATGGTGATCAGGATTTTCAGGTGGAAGGTTAGAGAACGCATGGAAATTACTCGGCGGTATGAGCGGCGATGGTGCAGGCGGGTTTGCCGACAGCGTATTTAAGGCTTGGATCGACCAGCGCATCAAAGCGTTTCAGCGCTTCGGAGCCAATCAAAAGCGGATATTGGAACGCACTTCGGTCGGTCAGGTTCACTTCGATGCTGCGCATCGCCGTGCCCATGCAGATATCCAGCTCGATCACCGGACGGGCGGTGTACTTCTTGCCTTCCTCCGGGTCGTAATCGCCGGCGCGGCGCTTGATTTTGCTGACCCGCGCCAGCGGCCGTTCGATCGGGTGCGAATGCGCGGCGTCGATGGCCAGGTAGAAACGTACCCAGGACTCACCGTTGCGTTTAAAGCGTTTTATGTCGCGGGCACTCAGCGATGCGGTTTTCGCACCGGTGTCGAGTTTTGCCGCAACTTCCAGGTTGATGCCGTCAAGCGAAGCGTATTCGTTGAGGCCGTACACGGTTTTTTCCCCCGCGGCGGCGAGGCCGGGCAGGCAAAACAGGGCAAAGAATGTGGGAAAAGGCTTGAGTCTCATAAATCCTGGTGCGCAGCGTTCCGTTTTCGGTTCAGGTCCTTGGCAAAACTTGCGCAAGGCCCTTCGTGTGCCTGGCAGCTTTTTATGACAAGCCGTACAAATGGCCAGCAAATGCGGGCGGCATTCTAGCACGGTGGGTTTATGGCGCCAGCGCTTGGGCCGGTCTATAAAAGATCAGAAGATCGCAGCCTTCGGCAGCTCCTACATTGGATTTGCGTGCGCCCTGTAGGAGCTGCCGAAGGCTGCGATCTTTTAAGGTTATTAGACGATTGTCGACAATACCTATTTATCCTTTGACTGACGCGGGCGAATTGGCTAGTTTTTGCCGCATTGGATTTAAAGGTGTCGACAATCATGCTGGATCAACTCGATCCCCCGGTCATCAGCGGCGACGATTCCGAGACGCTCTCGGAAAACGTCTTCCGGCGTATTCAAGCGGCCATCGTCAAAGGTGAGATCGCCCCGGGCAGCAAGATCTCAGAGCCGGAGCTGGCGCGCACCTACGGCATCAGTCGCGGGCCGTTGCGTGAGGCGATTCATCGCCTGGAAGGCCAGCGCCTGCTGGTGCGTGTACCGCACGTCGGTGCGCGGGTGGTGTCGCTCAGTCATGCCGAATTGCTCGAACTCTACGAAATCCGCGAATCCCTCGAAGGCATGGCCTGCCGTCTGGCGGCCGAACGCATGAGCGTCGAAGAAATCGACGAACTGCGCCGGGTGCTGGAAACCCACGAGCGCGACGCGGCGTTTCAGGCCGGCGTTGGCTATTACCAGCAGGAAGGCGATTTCGACTTCCACTACCGGATCATCCAGGGCAGCGGCAACCGCACGCTGACGCAGATGCTCTGCGGCGAGCTGTATCAACTGGTGCGCATGTACCGCATCCAGTTCTCGACCACGCCGAACCGCCCGCGCCAGGCCTTTGCCGAACACCACCGGATTCTCGATGCCATCGCCGACCGTGACGGCGAACTCGCGGAATTGTTGATGCGCCGTCACATCGGCGCTTCGAAACGCAACATCGCCCGTCATTACCAGGACGGCGCCCACAACAAGACAGCCACTGAACGAGGTGAGTCATGAGTTCCAACCTGAACACTCCAGGCCAGCGTTTCCGCGATGCGGTCGCCAGCGAGCATCCATTGCAAGTGGTCGGCGCGATCAACGCCAACCACGCGCTGCTGGCCAAGCGCGCCGGTTTCAAGGCGATCTACCTGTCCGGTGGCGGCGTGGCCGCAGGCTCCCTCGGCGTGCCGGATCTGGGCATCACCGGTCTGGACGACGTGCTGACTGACGTGCGGCGCATCACCGATGTCTGCGATCTGCCGCTGCTGGTCGACGTCGACACCGGTTTCGGCTCGTCGGCGTTCAATGTGGCGCGCACGGTCAAGTCGATGATCAAGTTCGGCGCTGCGGCGATTCACATCGAGGACCAGGTTGGCGCCAAGCGTTGTGGCCACCGTCCTAATAAAGAGATCGTCAGCCAGCAGGAAATGGTTGATCGCATCAAGGCTGCGGTGGATGCGCGTACCGATGACAGCTTTGTGATCATGGCGCGAACCGATGCACTGGCGGTGGAAGGTCTGGAGTCGGCACTCGATCGCGCAGCCGCATGCATCGAGGCCGGCGCCGACATGATCTTCCCGGAAGCCATCACTGAACTGGAAATGTACAAGCTGTTCGCCAACCGTGTGAAAGCGCCGATTCTGGCCAATATCACCGAGTTCGGCGCGACGCCGCTGTACACCACCGAGCAACTGGCTGGTGCCGACGTGTCGCTGGTGCTGTATCCGCTGTCGGCGTTCCGCGCGATGAACAAGGCAGCAGAAAACGTTTACACCGCGATCCGCCGCGATGGCACGCAGCAGAATGTCATCGACACCATGCAGACTCGCATGGAGCTTTACGATCGCATCGACTACCACACCTTCGAGCAGAAGCTCGATGCGTTGTTTGCACAAAAGAAAGGCTGAACAAGACCCCTGTGGGAGCGAGCCTGCTCGCGAAGGACGCCAACGATAACGCGGAGTCCCTGACGCACCGAGGTGTTCCAGCCACCTTCGCGAGCAGGCTCGCTCCCACAAGTTTTCCCCATACAAATTCAAAAAGATTGGAGAACACAATGGCCGAAGCAAAAGTACTCAGTGGTGCCGGGCTCCGTGGCCAGGTTGCCGGGCAAACCGCACTGTCCACCGTGGGCCAGGCCGGTGCCGGGCTGACCTATCGCGGCTACGACGTGCGCGAACTCGCTGCCGATGCACAATTTGAAGAAGTCGCCTACCTGCTGCTCTACGGCGAGCTGCCAACCCAGGCGCAACTCGACGAATACCAAGGCAAACTGAGCAAGCTGCGCGACCTGCCGCAAGCGCTGAAAGAAGTGCTTGAACGCATCCCCGCCGACGCCCACCCGATGGACGTGATGCGCACCGGTTGCTCGTTCCTTGGCAACCTCGAGCCGGAGAAAGACTTCTCCGAACAGCGCGACAAGACTGACCGTCTGCTCGCCGCGTTCCCGGCGATCATGTGCTACTGGTATCGCTTCAGCCACGACGGCAAACGCATCAACTGCGTCAGCGACGAGCCGACTATCGGCGGTCACTTCCTGCACCTGCTGCACGACAAGAAGCCAAGCGAACTGCACGTCAAAGTGATGAACGTTTCGCTGATCCTCTACGCCGAACACGAATTCAACGCCTCGACCTTCACCGCGCGCGTTTGTGCGTCGACCCTGTCTGATCTTTATTCCTGCGTGACCGCCGCCATCGGTTCGCTGCGTGGCCCGTTGCACGGCGGCGCCAACGAAGCGGCGATGGAAATGATCGAGCGCTTCTCGTCGCCGGAAGAGGCGATCAAGGGCACCCTCGGCATGCTCGAGCGCAAGGACAAGATCATGGGCTTCGGCCACGCGATCTATAAGGACAGCGATCCGCGCAACGAGGTGATCAAGGGCTGGTCGAAAAAACTCGCGGACGAGGTCGGCGACAAGGTGTTGTTCGCGGTTTCCGAAGCCATCGACAAGACCATGTGGGAGCAGAAAAAACTGTTCCCCAACGCCGATTTCTACCATGCCTCGGCGTACCACTTCATGGGCATTCCGACCAAGCTGTTCACGCCGATCTTCGTCTGCTCGCGCCTGACCGGCTGGGCCGCGCACGTGTTCGAGCAGCGCGCCAACAACCGCATCATCCGTCCAAGCGCCGAATATATCGGCGTTGAACAGCGCAAGTTCGTGCCAATCGAACGTCGCTGAAATGGTGAGCTGACCCGAAGCGCAAGATCACCGCTAAACCCTGTAGGAGTGAGCCTGCTCGCGATGACGGACTGACATTCACCATCGATGTCGACTGATCTACCGCTATCGCGAGCAGGCTCACTCCTACAAGGGACGGTGTGAATCTTGAGTCTGGCGTCAGCCCACCCTTTGCAACCACCGTGACCCGAGTCCTGACCCGATGAACACAGAATTCCGTAAAACCCTGCCCGGCAGCCCTCTGGATTATTTCGACGCCCGCGCGGCGGTCGAGGCGATTCAGCCCGGCAGTTACGACACTTTGCCGTACACCTCCCGCGTGCTGGCGGAAAACCTCGTGCGTCGCTGCGACCCGGCCACGCTCACCGATTCCCTCAAGCAACTGATCGAGCGCAAACGCGACCTCGACTTCCCGTGGTTCCCGGCGCGCGTGGTCTGCCACGACATTCTCGGCCAGACCGCACTGGTCGACCTCGCCGGTCTGCGTGACGCGATCGCCTTGCAGGGTGGCGATCCGGCGCAGGTCAACCCGGTGGTGCCGACGCAATTGATCGTCGACCACTCGCTGGCGGTGGAAGCGGGCGGTTTCGACAAGCAGGCGTTCGAGAAAAACCGCGCCATCGAAGACCGTCGCAACGAAGACCGTTTCCACTTCATCAACTGGACCAAAAAAGCCTTCAAGAACGTTGATGTGATCCCGCCGGGCAACGGCATCATGCATCAGATCAACCTGGAGAAAATGTCCCCGGTGATCCAGGTGCGTGAGGGCGTGGCGTTCCCCGACACTTGCGTCGGCACCGACAGCCACACCCCGCACGTTGATGCGCTGGGCGTGATCGCCATCGGTGTCGGCGGCCTCGAAGCCGAGAGCGTGATGCTTGGTCGCGCGTCGTGGATGCGCCTGCCGGAGAGCGTCGGCGTCGAACTGACCGGCAAGCTGCAACCGGGCATCACCGCCACTGACATGGTGCTGGCGCTGACCGAATACCTGCGCAAACAGAAAGTCGTCGGCGCATGGCTGGAGTTCTTCGGCGAAGGTGCGGCGGCGCTGACCCTCGGCGACCGCGCGACCATCTCCAACATGGCCCCGGAATACGGCGCCACCGCAGCGATGTTCTACATTGACCAACAGACTATCGATTACCTGAAGCTGACCGGTCGTGAAGACCAGCAAGTGCAGCTCGTAGAGCAGTACGCCAAGCTCACCGGCCTGTGGGCCGATAGCCTGAAAGGTGCGCAATACGAGCGCGGCCTGACTTTCGATCTGTCCTCGGTAGTGCGCAATATGGCCGGCCCGAGCAACCCGCACGCGCGCGTTGCGGTGGCGGATCTGGCGGCCAAAGGCATCTCCGGGCAGTGGGAGGACGTGCCCGGGCAAATGCCCGACGGCGCGGTGATCATCGCCGCCATCACCAGTTGCACCAACACCAGTAACCCGCGCAACGTGATTGCCGCCGGACTGCTGGCGCGCAACGCCAACAAGCTTGGCCTGACCCGCAAGCCGTGGGTGAAATCCTCGCTGGCGCCGGGTTCGAAAACCGTCGCGCTGTACCTCGACGAAGCGGGGTTGACCACTGAGCTGGAGCAACTCGGTTTCGGTGTTGTCGCCTTCGCTTGCACCACTTGCAACGGCATGTCCGGCGCGCTCGATCCGGTGATCCAGCAAGAGATCATCGACCGCGATCTGTACGCCACCGCCGTGCTTTCCGGCAACCGCAACTTCGACGGCCGCATTCACCCGTATGCCAAGCAAGCGTTCCTCGCTTCGCCGCCACTGGTGGTCGCATACGCCATCGCCGGGACCATCCGTTTCGACATCGAAAAAGATGTGTTGGGCGTGGTCGACGGCAAGGAAATCCGCCTGAAGGACATCTGGCCGAGCGACGAAGAAATCGACGCCGTGGTGAAATCTTCGGTCAAGCCTGAGCAGTTCCGTCAGGTCTACATTCCGATGTTTGCCGTCCACGAAGACACCGGCCCGAAAGTCACGCCGCTTTACGACTGGCGCGAAATGAGCACCTATATTCGCCGTCCGCCGTATTGGGAAGGTGCACTGGCCGGCGCCCGTCCGCTTAAAGGCATGCGCCCGCTGGCCGTGCTGCCGGACAACATCACCACCGATCATCTGTCGCCATCCAACGCGATCATGCTCGACAGCGCCGCCGGCGAATACCTGGCGAAAATGGGCTTGCCGGAAGAGGACTTCAACTCTTACGCCACCCACCGTGGCGACCACTTGACCGCACAGCGCGCGACGTTTGCCAACCCGAAACTGTTCAATGAAATGGTCGTGGAAAACGGCAAGGTCAAGCAGGGTTCGCTGGCCCGTGTCGAGCCGGAAGGCAAGGTCATGCGCATGTGGGAAGCCATCGAGACCTACATGGAGCGCAAGCAGCCGCTGATCATTATTGCCGGCGCCGATTACGGTCAGGGTTCGTCCCGTGACTGGGCGGCGAAAGGCGTGCGTCTGGCCGGTGTCGAGGCGATTGCCGCAGAAGGTTTCGAGCGCATTCACCGCACCAACCTGGTGGGCATGGGCGTGTTGCCGCTGGAGTTCAAGCCGGGCACTGACCGTCACACCCTGGCCATCGACGGCAGCGAAACCTACGACGTGATCGGCGAGCGCAAACCGCGCGCGGACCTGACGCTGGTGATCCATCGCCAGAACGGCGAGCGCGTTGACGTGCCGGTGACCTGCCGTCTGGATACCGCTGAAGAAGTGTCGATCTATGAGGCTGGCGGCGTGTTGCAGCGCTTCGCTCAGGACTTCCTCGAAGAGTCGGCGGTTGCCGTTTAAATCTACTGATGCAGGCGTGAGGCTTGGGTCTCACGTCTGTGGTTAAGGAGCACCATGGCTCACGCACCACAAATCAAAATCCCTGCGACCTACATGCGCGGCGGCACCAGCAAAGGCGTGTTCTTCAGCCTCAAGGATCTGCCCGAAGCGGCACAGATTCCCGGCCCGACCCGCGACGCTTTGCTGCTGCGCGTGATCGGCAGCCCCGACCCGTACGACAAACAAATTGATGGCATGGGCGGCGCCACGTCCAGCACCAGCAAAACCGTGATCCTGTCGAAAAGCATCAAGGCCGATCACGACGTCGATTACCTGTTCGGTCAGGTCTCCATCGACAAGCCGTTCGTGGACTGGAGCGGCAATTGCGGCAACCTCTCGGCAGCGGTCGGTTCGTTCGCCATCAGCAACGGTCTGGTCGACGCCAGCCGCATTCCGCACAACGGTGTTGCGGTGGTGCGCGTGTGGCAGGCCAACATCGGTAAAACGATTATTGCCCATGTGCCGATCACCAACGGCGAAGTGCAGGAAACCGGTGATTTCGAACTCGACGGCGTGACCTTTCCGGCGGCCGAAGTGCAAGTCGAATTCATCGACCCGGCAGCGGAAGAAGAGGGCGGCGGTGGTTCGATGTTTCCCACCGGCAATCTCATCGATGAGCTGGAAGTACCGGGTGTCGGCACGTTCAAGGCGACCATGATCAATGCTGGCATCCCGACGATTTTCGTCAATGCTGAAGACATCGGTTACACCGGTACCGAGTTGCAGAGCGCGATCAACAGCGATCCGCAAGCGCTGCAGATGTTCGAGACGATTCGGGCTTATGGCGCGTTGCGCATGGGTCTGATATCGAATCTCGATGAAGCGGCCAAACGTCAGCACACGCCGAAAGTCGCGTTTGTTGCCAAGCCTGCGGATTACGTCGCATCCAGTGGTAAAGCGGTTGGCGCCGGTGATGTGGATTTGCTGGTGCGCGCCTTGTCGATGGGCAAGTTGCATCACGCGATGATGGGCACGGCGGCGGTGGCCATCGGCACCGCTGCAGCAATCTCCGGCACCCTGGTAAACCTCGCGGCCGGTGGTGTTGAACGTAGTGCCGTGCGTTTTGGGCATCCGTCCGGGACGTTGCGCGTTGGCGCCGAAGCCAGCCTGGAAAACGGCGAGTGGGTGGTGAAGAAGGCCATCATGAGCCGTAGTGCGCGTGTCCTGATGGAGGGTTACGTGCGCGTCCCAGGAGACTCCTTCTGATCCGAGAGCTTTACCCTCATCGGAACGCCGCCCGCCCAGCACTCTCCCAAAGGGAGAGGGGGCCGACCGAGGTGTCTGGGGTTGTACATCGACCTGAAAGATCGAGTCGATTATGGATTCAGGGGCCGATCGAGGTGTGAAGTTGTGCATTGACCAGATCAATTATGGATTCAGCGCAGATCGTTCACGTCGGTGAACCTCTACAGCATCCCCCAATCGGTTCCCTCTCCCTCGGGAGAGGGCTAGGGTGAGGGGCCACCCACTGAAGAAACCCAGAACAAGCAGGCACCCCAGACCTGCAATCAACCAGACCAACCCAGCCAAGCCCTGAGGAAGACCGCACCCACTCATCATTCCCGCACAGGAGAACCGCAATGAGCGCCAACGTCGACCTGAACAACCGCCCCGACTACGACCGTGTCCTGCAGGACATCGCCGATTACGTCCTCACCTTCAAAGTCACCTCCACCGAAGCCCTCGACACCGCCCGCAACTGCCTGATGGACACGCTGGGCTGCGGCCTGCTGGCGTTGCGCTTTCCCGAATGCACCAAGCATCTGGGCCCGATCGTCGAAGGCACCGTCGTCCCGTTCGGCGCACGCGTTCCCGGCACCTCCTATCGCCTCGACCCGGTCAAGGCCGCGTGGGACATCGGCTGCATCGTCCGCTGGCTCGACTACAACGACACCTGGCTCGCCGCCGAGTGGGGTCATCCATCCGACAACCTCGGCGGGATTCTCGCTGTGGCCGATCATCTTTCGCAGAAGCGTCTGGCCAACGCTGAAGCACCGCTGACCATTCGCGATGTGCTGGAAGCGATGATCATGGCCCACGAGATTCAAGGCGTGATCGCTCTGGAAAACTCCTTCAATCGTGTAGGACTCGATCACGTCATTCTGGTGAAAGTCGCTTCAACCGCTGTCACCGCCAAACTGATGGGCGCCAATCGCGAGCAATTGCTGTCGGCGTTGTCCCACGCGTTCGCTGATGGTCAGGCGCTGCGCACTTATCGTCATGCACCGAATGCCGGTTCACGAAAATCCTGGGCGGCGGGGGATGCGACGAGTCGTGGTGTGCGTCTGGCCGACATCGCCATGCGCGGCGAGATGGGTATTCCCGGCGTGCTGACTGCGAAACAGTGGGGCTTTTATGACGTGCTGTTCAGCCATACCAACAGCGATCTGGCGCTGAAACCGGAAGATAAACGTGCTTTCAGTTTTTCGCGGCCGTTCGGCAGTTACGTGATGGAAAACGTGCTGTTCAAGATCAGCTTCCCCGCCGAATTTCATGCGCAGACGGCCTGTGAAGCGGCAGTGACGTTGCACCCGCAAGTGCGCAATCGTCTGCATGAAATCGACCGGATCGTCATCACCACCCACGAATCGGCGATTCGCATCATTTCCAAAGTCGGGCCGCTGGCCAACGCCGCCGACCGTGACCACTGCATCCAGTACATGACCGCCGTGCCACTGGCCTTTGGCAATCTGGTCGCCGAGCAGTACGAAGACGATTTCCACCGGGCGCATCCGATCATCGATGTGCTGCGCGAGAAAATGGTCATCGTCGAAGAACCGCGTTTCACCCGTGAATATCTGGAGCCCGACAAGCGCTCGATTGCCAACGCCGTGCAGGTGTTTTTCAAGGATGGCAGCAGCACTGAAAACGTCGTGGTGGAATACCCGATCGGTCATCGTCGCCGCCGTGTCGAGGGTATTCCATTACTCGAAGACAAGTTCAAGGCCAACCTGGCCACGCGCTTCACCGGCCAGCGCAGCAGCGAGATCTTCGCGTTGTGCAAGGATCCGGCGCAGCTCGAAGCCACCCCGGTCAATCGTTTTGTGGATATGTTCGTTATCTGAACCACTTTTCCACGGGCAATTTGGTGATCGCAAACCCGCTCAACAAAACCGCCGAATAGATCATCAGCTCCCGGGACAGGGTTTGTCCCTCGTACCAGGCGCCGATGATCACGGCGAATACCGGGAAAATGATAAACACGAACGACAGAATGATCGGGCTCAAGCGTTTAAGCAGCAAAAAGTAAACGATGAATCCGCCCACTGATGCCACCAGTCCCAGATACAGCAGGGCGCCCCACGAGCGCGCGCTGACATCGCTGAATACCGGCGTCTCAACGCTCAATCCGACAATAAATAACATCGCCCCGGCAATGCCGATTGGCAACGTGTTGTAGGTGATCACGCTGATCGCGCTGCCGTGTTTTTTCGTCACTACGTAACACAGCGCATGCATCACCGCCGCACAGAGAATCGCCAATACTCCCAGCCATTCCGCTTGATCCAGATGCAGGCCCTGACTACGAATAATCATGAACAGACTGCCAAAACCAATGGCGATGCCGAGCATTTGTGACGGGTAGATTCTCTCGCGCAGAAACAGCGCGGAAAACAACAGGATAAACACCGGCATGCAACTGAACAGCAGGGCTGTCAGGCCGGACGATACGTGCATCTCACCGTAGTTGAGCAGGTAGTAAGGCAGGCTGAAATACGACAGCGTGACAAACACAAAGAACCAGCGACTTTGCCGGGGAAACAACAGCGGTTCCTTGCGCAACAGCGCGAAGCTCAGGAACAGCGGAAAAGCGATCAGAAAACGCAGCCCGGCGGCCGTCAGCGGCGGCACGCTTTCCACCGCAATCTTGATCCCCAGCCACGTCGTGCCCCAACTCAAACAGACGATGAGAAACAGCGTGCTGGTGATCAATCCGGCGAGCCAGGGTTTGCTGATGTGCATCGGTGTGCTGACGGCGGTCGACATGTGGCGTACTCCGAACGGTGGAATTGACCTGATCGCGGAAACGGTCTATTTCTGATTGAACCTTTTTAAGCACGCTATTCGGGGCGAGAATGACTGTCAAAGTAAGTATTGCCATGGTGTCAATCCTCCGTGATGGACTCGCCAATGGCGTGGGCGTGAAGTACAAACGCCTGGCGAATGCCGTCGCGCAGGCCATCGACGAAGGCGTAATCGATGCCGGTAGCAAACTGCCGCCGCACCGGTTGTTGGCCGACAGTCTCGGAGTGACCATCGGTACGATCAGCCGTGCCTATGGCGAATTGGAACGCGTGGGGTTGGTCGTCGCCCGCGTCGGAGATGGCACTTATGTGTGTCAGCGCGGGATGGAACGGCCGCAGGACAAAGGCTTTCGTAATGTCAGCGATGAGCCGTCAGCCTGCTTCGACATGAGCCGCAACCAGCCTATTCCGGCGCAGGAAGCGGCATTCATGAGCCAGAGTCTGCAGGAACTGGCCAGCGATCCTCGGGTGCTGCAACAGTTGACCGGGTACACCGCTGAAGCCGGGTTGGCGCGGCATCGTGTGGCGGGGGCGGTGTGGTTGCAGCATGCGGCGTATGTCCCGCATGCCGATCAGGTGTTGTGCGTCAACGGTGGTCAGCATGGTCTGCTGTGCACATTGATGGGCTTGCTCAAGGCCGGCGACACCGTTGTGACCGAGCATTTGTCCTACCCGGGATTGATCGGCGTCGCACGCCAGCTCGGGATAAAACTCATTGGCGCGGCAATGGATGACGAAGGGCTTTTACCGTCGGCGCTCGAGGATATCTGCCGTCAGCATCGGGTTTCGGCGGTGTATTGCACCCCGACGATCCAGAATCCTACGGCCGCTGTAATGTCGATCCCACGGCGCGAGGCGATTGCCGACCTCTGTCGTCAACACAATCTGCTGATTATCGAAGACGAGGCTCATGCCGTTCTGGATCGCCAACGCCCGTTACCGCTCAGCTATTTTGCGCCGGAGCGATCGGTGTTGATTGGCAGTCTGAGCAAGGCTGTTTCGGCGGGATTGCGCGTCGGTTATCTGCATGCGCCG
The DNA here is from genome assembly GCF_900110195.1 of Pseudomonas sp. ok266. Lineage (NCBI taxonomy): Bacteria > Pseudomonadati > Pseudomonadota > Gammaproteobacteria > Pseudomonadales > Pseudomonadaceae > Pseudomonas > Pseudomonas sp. ok266. The sequence continues at coordinate 26,810 of NZ_FOCU01000005.1, forward strand.
CAAGCCTTGATCGGGCGTTTGAGTGCCGGCATCCGCGCGACCTGCTGGATGGCCAATCCGTTATCGATGGAAGTCGCGAGCCTGTGGATTGAAAGCGGCATGGCCGAGCGTTTACTGGACGAGCAGATCAGCGAGATCGCTCGGCGCAAAGCGTTGGTGGCGCCTGTGCTGCAGGGTTTGAACTACAAGACTCACCCTTACAGTCCGCACTTCTGGGTGGAGGTGCCTGAGCTGTGGCGGGCGTCGCAGATTGCGGCGGAGTTGAAGGAGAACAACTATCTGGTGGCCACCGCTGAGGCGTTTGCGGTGGGGCACGCAGCAGTGCCGCAATTTATTCGGGTGAGTGTGTGTAATGCGGTGGGGAATGATCGGTTGTTGCTGGCAGGTTTTGAAGCTCTGGCCAAGGCATTAACAGACACCGTGTGATCGTTCTTCGCGAGCAAGGTGTTTGGGGTGAATGCAACATGTGCAAACACCCGAGAACCCTGTGGGAGCGAGCCTGCTCGCGAAGGCGTCAGATCAGGCAATACAGACCTATTTGAACCGCCGCTCCACACCTTTCTCCACCAGAATCTTCGCCGAAATCTCTTCCACGGAAAAATGCGTGGAGTTGATGTTGGGGATGTTCTCGCGACGGAACAGATTCTCCACTTCACGCACCTCGAACTCGCACTGGGCGTAGCTCGAATAACGGCTGTTGGGCTTGCGCTCGTTGCGGATTGCGGTGAGGCGGTCCGGGTCGATGGTCAGGCCGAACAGCTTGTGCTGATGAGCGCGCAGGGCCGTCGGCAGGGTCAGGCGTTCCATGTCGTCTTCGGTCAGCGGATAGTTGGCCGCGCGAATGCCGAACTGCATGGCCATGTACAGACACGTCGGCGTTTTGCCGCATCGCGACACGCCCACTAGTATCAAATCGGCTTTGTCGTAATAGTGCGTGCGCGCGCCGTCGTCGTTGTCGAGGGCAAAGTTAACCGCCTCGATACGTTCCATGTAGTTGGAGTTGTGGCCGATCGAATGCGACTTGCCGACGGTGTAGGAAGAGTGCTCGGACAGTTCCTGCTCCAGCGGGGCAAGAAAGGTCGAGAAAATGTCGATCATGAAACCATTGGACGTTGCGAGAATCTCACGGATGTCCTGATTGACAATGGTGTCGAAGATGATCGGGCGAAAGCCGTCGGTTTCAGCGGCTTTGTTGATTTGTTGTACCATGGCCCGCGCTTTTTCAACGCTGTCGATGTACGGTCGCGTGAATTTGCTGAAGGTAATGTTTTCGAACTGCGCCAGAAGGCTTTGACCCAGGGTTTCGGCAGTGATGCCGGTGCCATCGGAGATGAAGAAAGCAGATCGTTTCATTTGCACCTTGGGCCTTAAGCTAATGAGCATTTCTGGATATGATAGGCGCGATTTGTCGGCCGCGACTGGCCCGCATTCTCACTTATTTTCCAGGTCCAGGCCATACAACCGGCCAAGGCTCCCCCGGGCCACCGGTTTCTGAGCTTTTCCAACACAGTTAGTGGAGAGATCACCTTGGTAGAGTACGTAGTTTCCCTCGATAAGCTCGGCAAACACGATGTTGAGCATGTGGGGGGCAAGAACGCATCCCTGGGCGAGATGATCAGTAACCTGGCAGGCGCCGGTGTTTCGGTCCCCGGCGGCTTCGCCACGACGGCCCAGGCCTATCGTGATTTCCTCGAACTGAGCGGCCTCAACGACCAGATCCACAAGGCCCTCGACGCGCTCGACGTTGATGATGTCAACGCCCTGGCCAAGACCGGCGCACAGATCCGTCAATGGATCATGGAAGCCGAATTCCCTGAAAAACTGAATGCCGAAATCCGCACCGCGTTCGCCGCGCTGTCGGCCGGCAATCCTGATGTGGCCGTGGCCGTGCGTTCTTCCGCCACCGCCGAAGACTTGCCGGACGCCTCGTTCGCCGGTCAGCAGGAAACCTTCCTGAACATCCGTGGTGTGGAAAACGTTATCCGCGCCGCCAAAGAGGTGTTCGCGTCGCTGTTCAACGACCGTGCGATCTCCTACCGCGTGCACCAGGGCTTCGACCACAAACTGGTCGCCCTGTCGGCTGGCGTGCAGCGCATGGTGCGTTCGGAAACCGGCACTGCCGGCGTGATGTTCACCCTCGACACCGAATCCGGTTTCCGTGACGTGGTGTTTATCACCGGCGCCTACGGCCTGGGCGAAACCGTCGTACAAGGCGCGGTCAACCCGGATGAGTTCTACGTGCACAAGGGCACGCTGGAGGCCGGTCGTCCGGCGATCCTGCGTCGCAACCTGGGCAGCAAAGCGATCAAGATGATCTATGGCGACGAGGCCAAGGCCGGTCGTTCGGTCAAGACCATTGACGTCGACAAGGCGGATCGCGCGCGTTTCTGTCTGTCCGACGCTGAAGTCAGCGAGCTGGCCAAACAAGCGATGATCATCGAGAAGCACTATGGCTGCCCGATGGACATCGAGTGGGCCAAGGACGGTGACGACGGCAAGCTCTACATCGTGCAGGCGCGTCCGGAAACCGTGAAAAGCCGCACCCAGGCCAACGTCATGGAGCGTTACCTGCTGAAAGAAACCGGCACCGTGCTGGTTGAAGGTCGTGCGATTGGCCAGCGCATCGGCGCCGGTAAGGTTCGCATCATCAAAGACGTGTCCGAGATGGACAAAGTCCAGCCGGGCGACGTACTGGTTTCCGACATGACCGACCCGGACTGGGAACCGGTCATGAAGCGCGCCAGCGCGATCGTCACCAACCGTGGCGGCCGTACTTGCCACGCGGCGATCATCGCTCGTGAGCTGGGTATTCCGGCAGTGGTCGGTTGCGGCAACGCCACCCAACTGCTGAAGGATGGCCAGGGCGTGACCGTTTCGTGCGCCGAGGGCGACACCGGTTACATCTTCGAAGGCGAACTGGGCTTCGACATCAAGAAGAACTCCGTCGACGCCATGCCGGAGCTGCCGTTCAAAATCATGATGAACGTCGGCAACCCGGACCGCGCCTTCGACTTCGCGCAACTGCCGAACGCCGGTGTGGGCCTGGCCCGTCTGGAATTCATCATCAACCGCATGATCGGCGTCCACCCGAAAGCGCTGTTGAACTACGACGGTCTGCCGCAGGAAATCAAGGACAGCGTCGATAAGCGTATCGCCGGTTACGACGATCCGGTCGGCTTCTATGTCGAGAAACTGGTTGAAGGCATCAGCACCCTCGCGGCTGCGTTTGCACCGAAGAAAGTTATCGTGCGTCTGTCGGACTTCAAGTCCAACGAATACGCCAACCTGATCGGCGGCAAGCTCTACGAGCCGGAAGAAGAAAACCCGATGCTGGGCTTCCGTGGCGCTTCGCGTTACATCAGCGAATCGTTCCGTGACTGCTTCGAACTCGAATGCCGCGCGCTGAAACGTGTGCGCAACGAGATGGGCCTGACCAACGTCGAAATCATGGTGCCGTTTGTCCGTACTCTGGGCGAAGCCAGCCAGGTTGTTGATCTGCTCGCCGAGAACGGCTTGAAGCGCGGCGAGAACGGTCTGCGCGTGATCATGATGTGCGAACTGCCATCCAACGCGATCCTTGCTGAAGAATTCCTCGAATTCTTCGACGGTTTCTCGATCGGTTCCAACGACCTGACTCAGCTGACCCTGGGTCTGGACCGCGATTCCGGTATCATCGCGCACCTGTTCGACGAGCGTAATCCGGCGGTCAAGAAGCTGTTGGCCAACGCGATTGCGGCATGCAACAAGGCCGGCAAGTACATCGGTATCTGCGGTCAGGGTCCTTCGGACCACCCGGATCTGGCCAAGTGGCTGATGGAGCAGGGCATCGAAAGCGTGTCGCTGAACCCGGACTCCGTGCTGGAAACCTGGTTCTTCCTCGCCGAAGGCCAGGCGCAGGCCTGATCAATATGTGAACGGCCCGTTCCCTCTCAGGGGCGGGCCTTGAGATTCAAGTAGGGCGGGCTCCTGTAGATGCCGCCCTTTTTTGTGCAAGAGCATTATGCAAAGCAGCAGCAACTTATTTCCTGTCGCCCTGATCAGCGCCGAACGGCGTGGTGATCTGAGCGAAGACGTGTATCGCTTGAAACCCGGCAACAGTCCCGACTGGTCCGTGGAAATCGCTGTGACCCGTTTGGGCATGGCCGATGACTCGACGCCTCGCGGTGTGCCGGTGATTCTGCTGCACGGCAGTTTTTCCAATCGGCGCTTCTGGTTCTCACCCAAAGGCCTGGGCTTGGGCGCATATCTGACGCGCCTGGGGTTCGACGTTTGGATTCCGGAGATGCGCGGCCACGGCCTGTCGCAGCGCAACGAGGAATACCGGCGCAATCGCGTGGCCGACTATGCCCGCTACGACCTGCCGGCGATTGCCGCGTTCGTGCGTGAGCAGAGCGGACAGGTGCCGCACTGGATTGGTCATTCGCTGGGCGGCATCACCCTGGCGGCGGCGCTCGGTGGCGAATACCTGGGCGAGCCGGCGGTAGCGTCGGCAGCGTTTTTTGGCACCCAGGTCAGCCGCACCTACTGGCCGCTGAAAATCCCGCCAGTGGAGTGGAGCGGGCGCTTTATCCTCAAGCGTTTTGCGCAATTGTCGGGTTCGCGTCTCAAGCGTGGCCCGGAAGATGAGCCGATCGGTCTGGCGCTGGAAAGCATGCGCTGGTACGGCTTGTTCGGTCGTTTTGGCGACAAGGACAAGGATTGGTGGGCGGGGCTGGCCGATGTTCAAGTGCCAGTGCTGGCGGTGACCGCAGCAGGGGATCATCAGGATCCGGCCTGGGCCTGTCGCAAATTGTTCGAGCAGATCGGCTCCGAGCACAAGCAGTTCATCAATCTGGGGCGCGAGCAGGGCTTCAACGATAATTTCGGCCATGTCGAGATGTTGGTGAGCAAAGCGGCGCAGACCGAGGTCTGGCCATTGGTGGCGCTTTGGTTGAACGATCAGCACACGCCATTGTTGGGCGAGAAGCCGGATCTGGCCGCTGCCGTGTGAGTGCGAAGGACTTGAAGGGATTTCGTTCGGGTTGGCTTGCGGCTAAGATATGACGCAATGTGCGGATCTGGTCATTTTTGGTGGCGGTTTAGCTATTACGTTTCAGGGTTTGTTCAGGTTCGTTCAGCGACCATGGGATGGACTAAGGTAAACAACGACCACCGAAACTCGTCTCCTCAGAACGCAGCATCCTTGATCGTTTTCCTTTTTACAGGAGTTTTTCGATGAACCATTACCTTACGCCTGATCTGTGCGACGCCTATCCGGAGCTGGTACAGGTGCTGGAACCGATGTTCAGCAATTTCGGCGGCCGTGATTCGTTCGGCGGCGAAATCGTGACCATCAAATGCTTCGAAGACAACTCGCTGGTCAAGGAACAGGCTGAACTCAAGGGCAGCGGCAAGGTGCTGGTGGTCGATGGCGGCGGTTCGCTGCGCCGTGCGCTGCTGGGCGACATGATCGCCGAGAAGGCGGCGAAAAACGGTTGGGAAGGGCTGGTGATATACGGCTGCATCCGTGACGTTGACGTCATCGCCCAGACCGATCTGGGCGTGCAGGCGCTGGCCAGCCATCCGATGAAAACTGAAAAACGTGGTATTGGCGACCTCAACGTCCCGGTGACTTTCGCCGGTGTGACGTTCCACCCGGGCCACTACATTTATGCGGACAACAACGGCGTGATCATCTCGCCGAGTCCGCTGAAGATGCCTGAATAAGCTTTTCGACAAAGGGATGCGGATGTTCGAGGAAGAAAACGCGCAGTGGGGGCTAGTGCATGCCCTGGTGCTGGACGGAAAAGGCGGTGCGCGTTCGATAGCCCGGACTGAGCTCGACGATTTGCAGCTGCAGGCCCATGAAAGCCTGTGGCTGCATTGGGATCGCAGCCATCCGCAGACCCAGACCTGGCTGCGCAAATCCAGCGGGCTCAATGAATTCACCTGTGATCTGCTGCTGGAAGAGAACACCCGGCCGCGCCTGTTGCCGCTGCCGGATGCCGAACTGTTGCTGTTTCTGCGCGGGGTCAATCTCAACCCGGGCGCCGAGCCGGAAGACATGGTCTCGGTGCGGATTTTCGCTTCTGCCCAACGGGTGATTTCCCTGCGTTTGCGCCCGTTGCGCGCCACCGATGAGCTGCTGGCGCAATTGGCCGACGGCAACGGCCCGAAAACCTCCTCCGAACTGATCCTTTATCTGGCGCAGTTCCTCACCAACAAGGTGCAGGATCTGGTCACTTGCCTCTCGGAAATCGCCGATGAGGAAGAAGAAAAGATGGATGCCGACGAACGGTATACTCCCGAGCATGGCGCCATTTTGCACATCCGTCGCCGGGCGGCCGGACTAAAGCGTTTTCTTGCACCGCAGCGGGATATTTTCGGACAACTCACGCGGATAAAACTGCCTTGGTTTGTCGATGACGATGCCGATTACTGGAACGAACTGAACAACAGTCTGACCCGCTATCTCGAAGAGCTCGAATTGACCCGAGAGCGCGTGGGGCTTGTGCTGGAGGCCGAAGACCGGCGCTTGAGCGAGCGTATGAATCGCACGATGTACCGCTTCGGGATCATCACCTGCATCTTTTTGCCGATGAGTTTTATCACCGGTTTGCTGGGTATAAACGTCGGCGGAATTCCGTTCTCCAGCAGCCCTTATGGTTTCCTGATTGCCTGTTTGACGGTGCTCGCCCTGGCCTTCGGTCAGTGGTGGTTATTCCGTCGTTTGCGCTGGGTATGAAGATGGCGCATGTGACCCGACCAAATCTGCCCGCGTCTTTCACAGACATCACGAGAGGTGCGTATGCACGATCCGTTTGAACAGTCTTTGCGCGACATGCTCAACGCTTCGCCGTCCAGCCGCGACGACGATGCGTGCCTGGGCCGCGTACTCAAAACCGCCAACCGCCAGGTTGGCGCCGGTGATCTGTTCAGCCTGCTGGGCCGCTGGCTGCCCGCGCTGATGATCGCCCTGAATAATGGATCGGCGCATGTCTCGCCGGTTTCCCGTCTTCGTAAACCTACCGCTCGCACTGCTGATAAGGCTGATTGAATATGGAACTTGATCTCTGGACTCAGAGCCTCGTCACGGCAATGACTGCGTTGTGGACCAAAGTCGCCAACTTCATCCCGAACCTGTTCGGCGCACTGGTCGTGCTGCTGTTGGGTTTCGTGGTGGCCAAGCTGCTCGATACCCTGCTGTCCAAACTGCTCGCCAAGCTCGGTCTTGATCGCCTGATGGGCGGCACCGGGCTGACCAAGTTGATGTCGCGCGCCGGGTTGCAAGTTCCGATCTCGACCCTGATCGGCAAGATCGTTTATTGGTTCGTCCTGCTGATTTTCCTGGTTTCTGCAGCAGAATCCCTTGGCCTTGAGCGAGTTTCGGCTACGCTGGATATGTTGGCGCTCTATTTGCCGAAAGTATTCGGCGCGGCGCTGGTGTTGCTGGTAGGTGTTTTGCTCGCGCAACTGGCCAACGGGCTGGTGCGCGGGGCGGCAGAAGGCGTGGGCCTGGACTACGCTTCGGGGCTGGGGCGAATTGCGCAAGGGCTGGTGATCATCATCAGCATCTCGGTCGCGATCAGTCAGCTTGAGGTCAAGACTGACCTGCTGAACCATGTGATCGTCATCGTTTTGATTACCGTTGGTCTGGCCGTTGCGCTGGCCATGGGTTTGGGAAGCCGGGAAATTGCCGGTCAGATTCTTGCGGGAATCTATGTGCGTGAGTTGTATCAGGTTGGGCAACAAGTGCGTGTTGGCGAGGTCGAAGGCCAGATCGAGGAGATCGGCACGGTTAAAACCACATTGCTGACCGATGAGGGTGAGCTAGTCTCTCTTTCCAATCGGATCCTGCTGGAACAGCATGTGAGTAGCCGCTAATCCGGCAAACCCTGCTAATGTATGCCGCCGCAAAATGCCAGCTGATGCTGGTTGCGGCGGACATTGACCTGACTGTCGGCACGACTTGTTTTGAATAAAGCCCAAACGCTATCCACGCGCTACGACCCCCGCGAGCTCTCTGATGAGGAGTTGGTCGCGCGCTCGCATACCGAGCTTTTTCACGTAACGCGCGCCTATGAAGAACTGATGCGGCGTTACCAGCGAACATTATTTAACGTTTGTGCGAGATATCTTGGGAACGATCGCGACGCAGACGATGTCTGTCAGGAAGTCATGTTGAAGGTGCTGTATGGCCTGAAGAACTTCGAGGGGAAATCGAAGTTCAAAACGTGGCTGTACAGCATCACGTACAACGAATGTATTACGCAGTATCGGAAGGAACGGCGAAAGCGTCGCTTGATGGACGCATTGAGTCTTGACCCCCTCGAGGAAGCGTCCGAAGAAAAGGCGCCGAAACCCGAGGAGAAGGGCGGGCTTGATCGCTGGCTGGTGTATGTGAACCCGATTGACCGTGAAATTCTGGTGCTTCGATTTGTCGCAGAGCTGGAATTTCAGGAGATCGCAGACATCATGCACATGGGTTTGAGTGCGACAAAAATGCGTTACAAACGTGCTCTAGATAAATTGCGTGAGAAATTTGCAGGCATTGCTGAAACTTAGTTCAGCGCAAATATCTCTTACGTGTAGGCAAGTTCTGATAGACTTGCCGCCGAGTTGTCCCCCGGTTTGCGGGACTGCTTCACAATCACCAGATGGGGATTTAACGGATGAAACTGAAAAACACCTTGGGCTTGGCCATTGGTTCTCTGATTGCCGCCACTTCGTTCGGCGCTCTGGCACAAGGCCAAGGCGCAGTTGAAATCGAAGGCTTCGCAAAGAAAGAACAATTCGACAGCGCTCGTAACTTCAAGAACAACGGCAACCTGTTCGGCGGCTCGATCGGTTACTTCCTGACCGACGACGTTGAACTGCGTCTGGGCTACGACGAAGTGCACAACGTGCGTTCCGACGACGGTCGTAACATCAAGGGCGCTAACACCGCTCTGGACGCTCTGTACCACTTCAACAACCCAGGCGACATGCTGCGTCCATACGTATCGGCTGGTTTCTCCGATCAGAGCATCGGTCAGAACGGTTCCGGCGGTCGTGACCGCTCCACCTTCGCCAACGTTGGCGCTGGTGCCAAGCTGTACTTCACCGACAACTTCTACGCCCGTGCTGGCGTTGAAGCTCAGTACAACATCGACCAGGGCGACACCGAGTGGGCTCCTAGCGTCGGTATCGGTGTGAACTTCGGTGGCGGCTCCAAGCCTGCTGCTGCTCCAGTTCCAGCACCAGCTGAAGTCTGCTCCGACAGCGACAACGATGGCGTTTGCGACAACGTTGACAAGTGCCCGGACACCCCAGCCAACGTAACTGTTGACGCTGACGGCTGCCCAGCAGTTGCTGAAGTTGTTCGTGTTGAGCTGGACGTTAAGTTCGACTTCGACAAGTCGGTTGTGAAGCCAAACAGCTACGGCGACATCAAAAACCTGGCTGACTTCATGAAGCAGTACCCATCCACCACCACTACTGTTGAAGGTCACACTGACTCCGTCGGTCCTGACGCTTACAACCAGAAACTGTCCGAGCGTCGTGCAAACGCCGTTAAGCAAGTTCTGACCAACCAGTACGGTGTTGAATCGTCCCGCGTTCAGTCTGTTGGCTACGGCGAATCCCGCCCAGTTGCTGACAACAAAACTGAAGCTGGCCGCGCTGTAAACCGTCGCGTAGAAGCGCAGGTTGAAGCTCAAGCTAAGTAATTAGCTGCCGCTCTGAGAAAAGCCCGGCTTAGGCCGGGCTTTTCTTTGCCTGCGATTTGGCTTTGCAGCTTTAAAAGGTCGCAGCCTGCGTCAGCTCCTACAGGACCAATGCAGATCCAAAGTAGGAGCTGCCGCAGGCTGCGATCTTTTGCTCTTCAACAACAGCCGCCACCGCCCCGATCACCAGAATCGCCGGGCTTTTCAATCCAAACGCACACGCGTCATCACTCATGCTCGCCAGATCACTCCGGCATTCGCGCTGCTCTGGCAACGATGCATTCTCGATCATCGCCACCGGCGTATCCGCCGCCATCCCGCCTGCCAGCAGTTGATCGCGAATCTCCCCCAGCTTGGCCACGCCCATATAAACCACCAGCGTCGTACCCCCCTGTGCCAGCGCCTGCCAGTTCAACTGGCTGTCGTCCTGGGTGTGTGCAGTCACCAGGGTCACCCCGCGCGCCACACCGCGTAACGTCAGCGGAATATCGCACTGCGTCGCCCCGGCCAGCCCAGCGGTAATGCCATTGACCAGTTCCACCTCAACTCCGCGCTCACGCAGCCACTGCGCCTCTTCGCCGCCACGGCCGAAGATGCACGGATCGCCGCCCTTGAGCCGCACCACACACTTGCCATGGCGGGCATAGCGCAGCATCAACCGATGGATAAATGCCTGCGGCGTCGAACGGCATCCACCGCGTTTACCCACCGCAATAATGCGGGCGTCAGGACAGTGTTCCAGCACCGCGTCGTTGACCAGATCATCAATCAGCACCACATCGGCCTCGCGCAGGGCGCGCACCGCTTTGAGGGTCAGCAGTTCCGGATCACCCGGCCCCGCGCCGACCAGCCAGACTTTTGCGTTCATGGTGTTTCCCTCATCAGATAACAGCGGCTGGCTGCACGTCGGCAGCGAGTAAGCGTTTTATTTCCGGGACGCACGAGCCGCATTGCGTGCCGCAGCCCAGTTGGTTTTTCAAGCCCTGCAGATCCAGGCCTTGGCGAATGCCGGCGCAGACCGCGTTGAGGCTGACGTTCTTGCAGTTGCACAGGGTTTTATCCACAGCCATTTGCGCCCCGACACTGCCCGGCGGCGCACTCATTGGCGCCAATAGCCAGCGCCGCAGTTGCTCATCCGCACGGCCTTCCAGCCACAACCCTTGCAGCCAATGCTGAGCGAGGGTTTCACCGGCTAACCGGATCGCAGTGATCCGGCCGTTTTCAATGCGCACGCGTTTGCCAATGGCGCGGCGAGGATCGTCATAAGCCAATACCGGGCCGTCGATCAGTGACAGGCATTGGTCGATTTCACCGAGCAATTGCGCATTCGGAGCTTCGCTGCTGGCCGCGCGTATCAGCAATGCCGATCGTTCACGTCCGACAAGGCTGAGACTCACGTAGGAAAATGCCTCACAGAGCGGTCGTAGCGTCTCGAAATGCCGTTGAACATCACCCTCGATCAGTGCGAAAAGTTGCCACGGCAGACTGACCGGCTCGAGGCGCACACCGTTGTGTTTGAGTTCCGGTTGCTTCGACAGCGGATCAAAGTCCGGCAGGGTCAGGCTGTTCACACCGCCCTTGAGAAAACGGTCGCCCCAGTGCATCGGCAGAAACGCTTGCCCCGGACGTACGCTGTCATCGCTGCCAACCGCGACGATTACCGCGCCGCGACGACTTTTAAGGTTGACCAGATCGCCCGGCTGCAAACGATGCCGGCGCATTTCGTCCGGGTGCAGGCTCAACACCGCTTCGCTGACATGCCCGAACAATTGCGCTGCCGTGCCAGTGCGGCTCATACCGTGCCATTGATCGCGCAAGCGGCCAGTGATCAACGTCAGTGGAAAGCGAGCATCGCGCTGCTCTTTGGCGGCGCGATACGGATCGGCAATAAACTGAGCCCGACCGTTGGCCGTAGGAAAAATACCGTCCTCGTACAGTCGTGGCGTTCCTTGCCGCGCTCCGACAGGGAAGGGCCATTGCTGCGGTCCGATCTCGTCGATCAGCGCGTGACTGATTCCGGACATATCCAGATCCCGCCCACGCGTCAGCCCTTTGAATTCATCGAACAACTGCGCGGGCTGAGCAAACGCAAACAGGCTTGGTTCAGCGGGACGCAGACGTTTCTCCAGACGTTGTGCGAAATCTACCGTGATCGCCCAGTCCGGCCGCGCCTCACCCGGTGGGAGGATGGCTTTACGCACGTGGGAAATGCGTCGCTCGGAATTGGTCACCGAGCCTTCTTTCTCGCCCCAACTGGCGGCAGGCAGCAGGAGATCGGCGAATGCTGCGGTTTCGGTGGTGCGAAAGGCTTCTTGCAGAACCACAAACGGGCAGGTCTCAAGCGCTGCTCGCACAGCATGTTGGTCCGGCATCGATTGGGCAGGGTTGGTGCAGGCAATCCACAACGCCTTGATCTTGCCGTTGCGCACTTGCTCGAACAGTTCGATGGCACTGAGACCGGTACTTTCCGGCAACCGATCAACGCCCCAATATGCCGCTACTTCGGCGCGATGTTCAGGGTTGGCCGCGTCTCGATGGCCCGGCAACAGATTCGACAAACTGCCCGTTTCGCGCCCGCCCATGGCATTTGGCTGACCGGTAAGGGAGAAAGGTCCTGCACCCGGACGGCCGATTTGCCCGGTAGCTAAATGCAGATTGATCAGCGCGCTGTTCTTCGCGCTGCCAGCGGTGGACTGGTTCAGGCCCATGCACCACAGCGACAGAAAACTCGGCGAGGTGCCCACCCATTCCGCGCATTGCTGCAATTGCTCGACACTGATCCCGCACAGTTGCGAAACCATTTGCGGGGTGTAATCGCGCACCAGATTTTTCAAGTCGGCGAGGCCATCGGTGTGCGCCTTGATGAAGTCACGGTCGATCCAGTCTTCCCACAGCAACAGATGCAGAATTCCGTGAAACAACGCGACATCGGTGCCCGGCAGAATTGCCAGATGCAGATCGGCGAGGTCGCAGGTGTCGGTGCGCCGTGGATCAATGACGATGACTTTCATCTGTGGGCGACGGGATTTTGCCTCTTCCAGCCGACGGAAAAGTACCGGATGGGCGTAGGCCATGTTACTGCCGACGATCATCACGCAATCGCTGAGTTCCAGGTCCTCATAACTGCACGGTGGAGCGTCGGCGCCGAGGCTGCGCTTGTAGCCGACCACCGCTGAAGACATGCACAGGCGCGAATTGCTGTCGATGTTGTTAGTCCCGACCAACGCCCGCGCCAGTTTGTTGAAGGCGTAATAGTCCTCGGTCAGTAACTGCCCGGAAATATAGAACGCCACACTGTCCGGGCCGTGCTCGGCAATGGTCTCGGCGAACACGTTGGCAGCGTGTTCCAGTGCCGTATCCCAATCCGTTCGGCTGCGCGCCAGGCCTTTGCCCAGACGCAGTTCCGGGTACAGCGCGCGAGCCGCGAGGTCGCCGGTCAGGTGCAGGGTCGAGCCTTTGCTGCAGAGTTTGCCGAAGTTGGCCGGGTGCGCCGGATCGCCGCTGACGCCGAGGATGCGCTCGCCGTCATGCTCGATCAGCACGCCGCAGCCGACCCCGCAATAACAGCAGGTCGAGGCGGTCGTCTGGCGGTTCATCAGATGGCGTCCCGCAGGGCCAGTTGTACACGACCGTTTTCGACCCGCGCCGGGTGATGGTGCGCGCAACCGATATCCGGCGCCTGAGCTTCGCCAGATTCGAGGTCGATCTGCCAGTTGTGCAACGGGCAGGCCACACGTTTGCCGTAGATCAAACCTTGCGACAATGGTCCGCCCTTGTGCGGGCAGCGGTCGTCGAGGGCGAAAACCTCATCGTCGCTTGTACGAAAAATCGCGATGTCACCTTTCGGCCCGGCAATGATTCGCGAACCGAGGGCATTGATCTCGTCGAGGGCACAGATATCCAGCCAGTTCATGCCGGCACCTCCAGGTTTTTCACGGGAATTACGTCGAATTCTTTCTTCAGTTGCGGCTGTGCCAGACGCTCTTTCCAAGGGTCTTGCTCGAACGACAGAGAGAATTGCAGGCGCTCGTTCAGTGCCTTGCGACGCTCGGGGTCTTCGAGCACGGCTTTCTTGATGTGCTCCATACCGACCCGTTGCAGGTAGTGCACGGTGCGTTCGAGGTAGAAGGCTTCTTCGCGATACAGCTGCAGGAAGGCGCCGTTGTATTCGCGGACTTCCTCGGCGGTTTTCAGCTTGACGAAGAACTCAGCGACCTCGGTTTTGATTCCGCCGTTACCGCCGATGTACATCTCCCAACCGGAGTCGACACCGATAATTCCTACGTCTTTGATCCCCGCTTCCGAGCAGTTGCGGGGGCAACCGGAGACGGCGAGTTTCACTTTGTGCGGCGACCACATGTTGAACAGATCGTGCTCGAGCTCGATGCCCAGTTGCGTCGAGTTCTGCGTGCCAAAGCGGCAGAACTCGCTACCGACGCAGGTCTTCACGGTACGGATGGATTTGCCGTAGGCATGCCCGGATGGCATGTCGAGGTCTTTCCAAACGCCGGGCAAGTCCTGCTTCTTGATGCCGAGCAAATCGATGCGCTGACCGCCGGTGACCTTGACCATCGGCACGTTGTACTTGTCGGCCACGTCGGCAATCCGCCGCAGTTCCGAAGGATTGGTTACGCCGCCCCACATCCGTGGTACCACCGAATAGGTGCCGTCCTTCTGGATGTTGGCGTGTGCACGCTCGTTGATCAGGCGCGATTGCGGATCGTCCTTGGTTTCGCCAGGCCAAGTGGAAATCAGGTAATAGTTGAGGGCTGGGCGGCAAGTTGCGCAGCCGTTCGGCGTGCGCCAGTTGAGGTAGCTCATGGTCCCGGCGATGGTCAGCAGATGCTGTTCGCGAATCGCTTGTCGGATCTGTCCGTGATTGAGGTCGCTGCAACCGCAGATGGCTTTTTCGCTCTTCGGTTTGACGTCCGCCGCACCGCCGACGGTGTTGATCAGGATCTGTTCGACCAGCCCGGCGCAGGAGCCGCAGGAGCTGGCAGCCTTGGTATGTTTCTTCACCTCATCGACGCTGAACAGGCCGTGTTCCTGAATGGCTTTGACGATGGTGCCTTTGCACACGCCATTGCAGCCGCAGACTTCGGCGCTGTCGGCCATGACCATGGCTTTGTCCTGGCCCTGATGTCCTACGTCTCCGAGTGCGTTTTCTCCGAACATGAGGTGATCACGGATCTCGCCGATGGCGTGATTCTCACGAATCTGCCGGAAATACCAACCGCCATCTGCCGTATCGCCGTACAGACAGGCGCCGACCAGCACGTCATCCTTGATCACCAATTTTTTGTACACACCGCCGATCGGGTCGGAGAGGGTGATGGTTTCCGTGCCTTCGCCGCCCATGAAATCGCCGGCAGAAAACAGATCGATGCCGGTGACTTTCAACTTGGTCGAGGTCACCGAACCCTGATAACGGGCGAAGCCCAGTTGTGCGAGGTGGTTGGCGCAGACCTTGGCCTGTTCGAACAACGGCGCGACCAGACCGTAGGCAATGCCGCGGTGGCTGGCGCACTCGCCGATGGCATAAATGCGCGGGTCGTAGGTTTGCAGCGTGTCGTTGACCAGAATCCCGCGATTGCACGGGATGCCGGCCTTTTCCGCCAATTCTGTGTTGGGACGAATACCGGCAGCCATTACCACCAGATCGGCGGGGATGATCTCGCCGTTCTTGAACTGCACCGAGCCGACCCGGCCATTGCCTGCGTCGTGCAGCGCCTGAGTCTGTTCGGACAGACGGAAGTGCAGGCCACGGGATTCAAGAGCGTTTTGCAGCAGTTGGCCGCTGGTTTTGTCGAGTTGACGTTCCAGCAACCACTCACCGATGTGCACCACGGTGACGTGCATGCCGCGCAGCATCAGGCCATTGGCGGCTTCGAGCCCGAGCAGACCGCCACCGATGACCACCGCGTGTTTGTGGGTTTTAGCGGTGTCGATCATTGCCTGGGTATCGGCGATGTCGCGATAGCCGATCACTCCGTGCAAGGTGTTGCCGGGGATCGGCAGGATGAACGGCGTCGAACCGGTGGCGATCAGCAGGCGATCGTATTCGGCTTCGGTGCCGTCCTCGGCGATCACCCGGCGTTTGACCCGGTCGATCTCCACCACTTTGCGGTTGAGCAGCAACTTGATGTTGTTTTCCAGGTACCAGTCGAGATCGTTGAGGACGATCTCTTCGAAAGTCTGCTCACCGGCCAGCACCGGCGACAGCAGGATGCGGTTGTAGTTGGTGTGCGGTTCGGCGCCGAAGACCGTGATGTCGTACAGCTCGTTGCTCAGCT
This sequence comes from Pseudomonas sp. ok266, assembly GCF_900110195.1. NCBI lineage: Bacteria > Pseudomonadati > Pseudomonadota > Gammaproteobacteria > Pseudomonadales > Pseudomonadaceae > Pseudomonas > Pseudomonas sp. ok266. The sequence continues at coordinate 42,786 of NZ_FOCU01000005.1, forward strand.
TGAGCAGTTCTTCGAGGGTGCGGACCCCGGCCATGCCATTGCCGATCATCACCAGTTTGAGTTTTTTCATCAGGTTCTCCGGGGAGCTGCGGCTGGCCTCTTGTGGGCAGTCAGGCCTTGCTCGAGAAATTTTGCGCAAACAAAAAAAGGCGTCCCGCTAGTTGCCTAGCGAGGACGCCTTTGTCCTGGTCCCGTTCTCTCGGGAAGCGCAGCCTTCGTCGTTGAAGGTTGGGCTTTATGTGTGTGTTGAGTGGGGTAATGCAGTGGTTGTGCCAAGTGGGGGCGGTGGCGGGTTTATTGGGGTTTGGCAGTTTTTGAGGGTAATTTTTTGCACTGAATCGAGGCGGGTTGCTCGTTCGTGGGGCATTCAGGCAGGTGGATTTGTAGTGATTGGGCGGGCCCCTTCGCGAGCAAGCTCGCTCCCACAGGGGATTCGTGTCGTTCGCAAATCTCCTGTGGGAGCGAGCTTGCTCGCGAATGGCGCGACGCGGTTCAACTGTGAAACAACAAAACCAGCAGCGCCACATTTCCGAGCAACGCCAGCAACGCCATCGTCCGCCAGACCTTCAATGGCTCACGCTCCAATAATGGTCTGGGCCGCACACTCAAACTCTGCCTCTCGCCCTGTTCTAACACCAATAACCACTCTTCAGCCGTTTCAAACCGTTGCTGCGGATCAGCCGCCACCCCGCGCTCCAGACTCTGCGCCAGCCATTCCGGCAGATCCGGCCGAAATCGACTGGCACTCACTGCCACACCAAATCGCGGCCGCTGAAACGCTTCGATCTCGCCATAGGGAAAATGCCCGGTGAGCAAGAAATACAGGGTCACACCGACCGCATACAAATCCTGCTGCACATTCGGCGGATCCCCACGAAACGCTTCCGGGGCGATATAGCTGGGCGTTCCCGGCAACGTTGACGGCGCGTCTTCGGACAAGCCTGGGCAGTACGCCAGGCCAAAATCCAGCAGACGCAATTCGCCGTCGTCGCCCACGTGCAGATTTTCCGGTTTGATGTCCCGGTGCAGAATCTGTCGCCGATGCAGCAGCCCGACCGCACGCAACAGGCGCTCGGCGATGTCCTGCCACTGTGCCAACGGCAGCGGGCCTGACTGTTGAAACAGCTGTGCCAGCGTCGCCCCGGAATATTCCCGCATCACGTAGTACAAATGCTGACGCTGCTGGCAGGCATGGACTTCAGGAAAGTGGCGACCGGCTACGCGTTTCAGAAACCATTCCTCGGACAACAGTGCTTGCCCGGCGTAGGAATCATCGGCGGAACGCGTGGGTAGGGTTTTCAGAAGCCACGTTTGACCTTGTCCATCAAGCACCCGATACAGCAGCGATTGCTGGCTCTGAGCGACAACCTCCAGCACTTGCCAGCCTTCGAACGACTGACCGAGTTTCAACGGTGGCGGCAGGGGCCATTGCTGCAGATGAATCAGCGCATCGCCGATACTCGCCTCACCGACAGCATCCACCCGCACCAGCAAAGCACTGGCATTGTCCTGGCTCCCCGCCAGATGCGCGGCGTTGACCAGCGTCTGCGCGGCACTGTGCAGATCCGGTTGATCACGCAGAATCGCCGCAATGGCGGTATCGCCGAGTGTCGACCAGACTCCGTCACTGAGCAAAACAAAGCACTCGCCGTCGCGCAGTTCGCCATCAAGGAAGTCCAGCACCAGATGCTGATCCAGCCCTAGCGCACGCTTGAGCACATGCTGCATGCCCGGCTGATCCCAGACGTGGTCTTCGCTGATTCGCTGCAAGCTGTCGGCGTGCCAGCGATACACCCGGCAATCGCCGACGTGGGCGAGGGTGAAACGCCGACCACGCATGACCAAGGCGCTGACCGTGGTGAGCAACGGTTGCCCACCACCGTTGGCCTGCAACCAGCGGTTTTGCGCGAGCAGCAGGCGATCCAGTGCCTGGGCCACGCTCCAGGTTTCCGGTGTGGCGTAGTAGTCCAGCGCCAAGGCTTGCAAGGTCGAACGCGCAGCCAGTCCGCCATCGGCACACTGGCTGACGCCGTCGGCGATGGCGAACAGATAACCCTTGCTCGCCGCCAGCGCTGGCGCGGGCGTGACCAGACGCAAAGCGTCCTGATTCTCCGCGCGCGGACCGGTGGCGCTGGCGTCGGCAAAGCTCAGTTGCAAGGCCATCGAAGGTTCAGACCCGCGCCGCCGTCACCGCCGCCGAACCCCAGGTGGTTCTCCAGCGACGCTTGACGCCGTGCAGGCCAAACCACGCCAGCACGCCAAGGCTGGCGAACAACCACAGGGCCAGTTGATAGCTGCCGGTGCTCTGCTTGATCGCGCCCATGCCAGCGGCCAAGGCAAAACCGCCGATGCCGCCGGCCATGCCGATCAGTCCGGTCATCACGCCGATCTCCAGGCGAAAGCGCTGTGGTACCAGTTGGAAAACTGCGCCGTTGCCTGCCCCTAAACCGAGCATGGTGCAGACGAAAAGCGCCAGAGCAGCGTAGGAACTTGGCAGGTTGAAACCGACGGCCGCGATGCACACGGCGGCGACGGTGTACATCGCCAGCAACGTACGAATACCACCGAAGCGATCAGCCAGTGCGCCACCCAGCGGCCGCATCAAGCTGCCGCCGAACACGCAGGCTGCGGTGTAGTAGCCAGCGGTCACCGGGCTCAAACCGTACTGATCGTTGAAATAGCCGGGCAGGGCGCTGGCCAGGCCGATAAAGCCGCCGAAGGTCACGCTGTAGAAAAACATGAACCACCAGCTGTCACGGTCGCCCAGCGCCTTGAAGTAGTCGGCCATGGCTTTGGCTTTCGGCCGTTCAGGCGCATTTTTTGCCAGCCAGGCGAACAGCACCAGCGTCAGGATCAGCGGGATCAGAGCGAAACCGAAGACATTGCTCCAGCCGAACGCGGCGGCGAGTACCGGCGCGAGCAGCGCGGCGAAAACGGTACCGGAGTTGCCCGCACCGGCGATGCCCATGGCTTTGCCTTGATGCTGCGGCGGATACCATTGCGAGGCCAAGGGCAGGGCGACCGCAAACGATGCGCCGGCCATGCCGAGGAACAGGCCGAGAATCAACGCCTGCTCGTAGCTATGAATGCCGATTTTCCAGGCACCGAACAGCGCGCAAATCACGATGACCTGACCGATCAGCCCAGCAGTTTTCGGTGACAGCCGATCGGCGAGCATGCCCATGATGAAGCGCAACACGGCGCCAGCAAGGATCGGCGTGGCGACGACGAGACCGCGTTGTTGCGTGGTTAGCTGCAGGTCGGCGGCAATCTGCACCGCCAGCGGACCGAGCAGGTACCAGACCATGAAGCTCAGGTCGAAATACAGGAAGGCCGCGAACAGGGTCGGGGTGTGGCCGGATTTCCAGAAGCTTGAATTCATCGCGCACCTCAGCTGAAAAGAGTCTCGAAAGGAGTCATGCAACAGCAGGTGGGGCGCCGCCACGGCCGCACCACCGGCCCCGGTCTGTGGGGCCAAAACGCAAAAACGCCGCTCCCTGATGCGCCGGTTGGGCGAACGGGTGAGCGACGTCTTTGTCGTAGGTGGGGCAACCGCCGTTGGTTACCTGTGCGTTTTACTTAGCGAGATTTGTGCCAACAGCCGGAAAATCAAAAGCCCCTCACCCTAGCCCTCCCGAAACGTCGGACCGCCCAGAGGGAGGGCTAGGGTGAGGGGCTTTTCAAGCGTTCAGCGCTTTCAGCCCAACAACTCACTCATCGCAATAATCTGCTCCGCCACCTGAATCAGCTTCTGCTGCCGACTCATCGCCTGGCGCCGCATCAAGGTGTAAGCCTCTTCCTCATTGCAATCCTTCATCTTCATCAACAACCCCTTGGCCAGCTCAATACGCTTGCGCTCGGCCAGTTGCTGGTCTCGCGCCTGCAGCTGCGCACGCAAAGCCTGATCACTCTCGAATCGTGCCATCGCCACATCGAGAATCGGCTGTAAACGTTGTGCATGAATGCCTTCGACGATGTAGGCGCTGACCCCGGACTTGATCGCCTGACGCATCACACCGGGGTCATGCTCGTCGGTAAACATCACGATCGGCCGTGGCTGGTCGCGGCTGACCAGTACCACTTGCTCCATGACATCGCGGCTCGGTGACTCGGTATCGATCAGGATCACGTCCGGGCGCACCGTTTCGACGCGCGCGGGCAGGTCGATGGTCAGGCCGGACTCGTCGATCACCTCGAAACCGGCCTCGGTCAACGCAGCTTTCAGGCGCCCGACTTTTTTCGCTGTGTCGTTGATCAACAGAATACGCAACATGTTCGCGGTCTCCTGTCAGCGGCGGGCGAGAAGGGGGGCGTCGTCGTTCAGCGCGTGCAACTTGAAACTGCGCGCGTAAGCAGCCGGGTCGCTGCCGTCCCAGACTTTGCCGTCGAGCAACTGGCTGCTGCGCATGTCAGTGCCCCATGCGGCGACGCCGACAGCGGTGGCGGCGTCGCGGTAGACGTCCAGCCGCTGAACCTGGCGGGCGACGGCGAGGTAATCCGGATCTTCGCGCAGCAAACCCCAGCGGCGGAACTGGGTCATGAACCACATGCCGTCCGACAGATACGGCAGATTCACTTCGCCGTTACCGTGAAAGCGCAGCGCGTGCGGATCCTGCCAGCGATTGCCGAGGCCATCGGCATAGTCACCGAGAAAACGCGGTTCGATGCACGACACTGGCGCGTCCAGATATTCCGCCGCGCTGAGCAATTGCGCGGTGCTGCGACGATTTTCCGGGCTTTCTTCGATGAAGCGGCTGGCTTCAAGGATCGCCATCACCAGCGCTCGTGCAGTGTTCGGGTATTGCTCGACAAACTCACGCGTGCAGCCGAGGACTTTTTCCGGATGATCGGGCCAGATGGTCTGGCTGGTGGCCAAGGTAAACCCAAGATCCTGCTGCACCGCGCTGGCCGCCCAAGGCTCGCCGACACAAAAACCGTCGATGCGTCCGGCTTGCAGGTGCGCGACCATTTGCGGCGGCGGCACCACCACGCTGTCGACGTCCTGCAATGGATGAATGCCCTGGCTCGCCAGCCAGTAATACAGCCACATGGCATGAGTGCCGGTGGGGAAGGTCTGCGCGAAGGTGAGTTTTGCGCGGCTTTGGTGCACGTGCCGGTCCAGTGCTTCAGGACTGGTCACGCCGAGGTTTTGCAGGCCGTGAGAGAGGTTGAGGCTCTGACCGTTCTGATTCAGGCCCATCAGCACGGCCATATCGGTCGGGGCGACCCCGCCGATACCCAGGTGCACGGCGTAGATCAGTCCGTACAAACTGTGCGCGGCGTCGAGTTCGCCGCTGACCAGATTGTCGCGCAGATTCGCCCATGAGCTCTGGCGCTTGAGGTTCAGCGTCAATCCATAAGGCTGGGCGAAGCCCTGTGTGGCTGCGACCACCACCGACGCGCAATCGCTCAGGGCCATGAAGCCGAGGTTGATCGCGCTTTTTTCCGGGGCATCGCTGCCATTGACCCAGGCCAGTGGCCCTACCGAAGGTTCATTCATCCAACGTACCTCGAAAAAAAAGCGCCGCCCCGGACTTTGCGCAGGCAAACCCCGAAGACGACGCCATTGTCCGTGCCCGCCTGCCGTCATTGACCGGCGCGCTGATAGCCAGGAGGGTGCAAGGCATATGCCAGTGCCAGTGATTTGCGCGTGCGCCTCGCGCCGCAGGTCGATGCCCGGCTATAATCGCCGCCTCTTTTCGCCGCCCGAGTCATCGCCGCCCATGTACACCCTGGCCCGTCAGCTGTTGTTCAAACTTTCCCCGGAAACCTCCCACGATCTGTCGCTGGATCTGATCGGCGCGGGTGGGCGTTTGGGCCTCAACGGCTTGCTGTGCAAGGCGCCGGCAAAGAAGCCGGTGACGGTCATGGGCCTCGATTTTCCGAACCCGGTGGGGCTGGCGGCCGGTCTGGACAAGAACGGCGCGGCCATCGATGGCTTCGCGCAACTGGGCTTCGGCTTTGTTGAAATCGGCACCGTGACCCCGCGTCCGCAGCCGGGCAACCCGAAACCACGGATTTTCCGTTTGCCGGAAGCCGAGGCGATCATCAACCGCATGGGTTTCAACAACCTCGGTGTCGATAACCTGCTGGCGCGCGTGGCCGCGGCGAAATACAAAGGCGTGCTGGGTATCAACATCGGCAAGAACTTCGATACGCCGGTTGAGCGCGCGGTCGACGATTACCTGATCTGCCTGGACAAGGTTTACGCCCACGCCAGCTATGTGACAGTCAACGTCAGCTCGCCGAACACTCCGGGCCTGCGCAGCCTGCAATTTGGTGATTCGCTCAAGCAGTTGCTCGCCGATCTGGCTACCCGCCGCGCCGAACTGGCCTTGCGTCACGGCAAGCATGTGCCGCTGGCGATCAAGATCGCGCCGGACATGACCGATGAAGAAACCGCACAGGTTGCTCAGGCGCTGATCGAAACCGGCATGGACGCGGTGATCGCGACCAACACCACCCTGAGCCGTGTTGGCGTCGAAGGCATGGAGCATGGCGACGAGGCGGGCGGTTTGTCCGGCGCACCAGTGCGGGAGAAGAGCACGAATACTGTGAAGGTGCTGGCCGGTGAGTTGGCGGGGCGTTTGCCGATCATTGCGGCTGGCGGGATTACCGAAGGCAAGCATGCTGCCGAGAAGATTCTGGCCGGTGCGAGCCTGGTGCAGATCTACTCTGGCTTTATCTATAAAGGCCCGGCGCTGATTCGTGAATCGGTAGACGCGATCGCCTCCCTGCGCTGATCCATAGACACCACTGTTCCCTTGTAGGAGTGAGCCTGCTCGCGATAGCTTTCTTTCGGTCACTTCATCAGCGACTGACAGACCGCTATCGCGAGCAGGCTCACTCCTACAGGTTATGCGCTCGGCACAAAAATCCATGCAATAAAAAGGGCTCCTCGAAGGAGCCCCTGGGCCGCAGCCCGCCGTCCGGGAAGGACGTGCATGGTAAGTCGCTACAAATTCAGATTGTCGTGTCGGAATTAATGCCCTGTGTCAGCCGACGGCGTGAAGTTCGTTGAGTCTGTGGATTCCCGCAGTGCCGGTCATACCGTCCCAGTTGTCGCCGCGTCCTTCTCGCCAGCCGTTAATCCAGGCTTGGCGTACCGACGGTAGAGTAAATGGGCAAAGCTCACGGGATTTGCCACCAACGCCATATTGATATCCGCGCAAAAATGCTCTTTCCAACGGATCACGCTTAAGTCTTCTCATAGGGTGTTTCCCTCACTTGTTGACTGTTTTGTGTCGCGTTGACCTCAACTGAGGTCTGGCAGAAGAAACCTGCCATGGTGCGGCTCGCTGCCGGCGTGGCGAGCCAAGGTGTTGACGCCGTTGCGACGTCAACCTGTGTTCAGTTCTAACCAATGAGTCACACCGAGGGAATGATCGTTTTGTCATAAGGACGTAACGAAATTGGTGCTACAGCCATAAGTAACGACGGGTTTCATGCACGGTTTTTCAGCAAACCCCGGTATGATCGGCCCCGCGCTGCATGATGGGGTTAATTCTTTAGTGAGAATGACCCACGTTTGCGCTGGGGTATAAAGCGACGAAGGGTCGCTTTAAGACTTTTTGTTTCATCAACTTTTTTATCTGTCCCGGCATCTAAGCTCTTTTAACCCGAGCAGCGGGGATGGAACGGCACACCTTCGTGCCACGCGGGCGTTCTTTTAGAAAAGCGCCTGATTGAAAACCGGATCGGCAATGCGTTGCCGATTCACTAGCCAAAGGCTCTGGAAATACCATGTCCGACCGTTTCGAACTCTTCCTCACTTGCCCTAAAGGTCTTGAAGGCCTGCTCATCGAGGAAGCCGTCGGGCTTGGCCTTGAAGAAGCGCGCGAGCACACTTCTGCCGTGCGTGGCATGGCGACCATGGAAACCGCTTATCGCCTGTGCCTCTGGTCGCGTCTGGCCAACCGCGTGTTGCTGGTACTCAAGCGTTTCCCGATGAAAGACGCGGAAGACCTCTACCACGGCGTGCTCGACATCGAGTGGCAGGATCACATGCTCAGCGACGGCACCCTGGCCGTTGAATTCAGCGGCCACGGCTCAGGCATCGACAACACCCACTTCGGTGCCCTGAAAGTCAAAGACGCCATCGTCGACAAACTGCGCACGCCGCAGGGCGACCGTCCGTCGATCGATAAGCTCAACCCGGACCTGCGCATTCACCTGCGTCTGGATCGCGGCGAAGCGATTCTCTCCCTTGACCTGTCCGGCCACAGCCTGCACCAGCGCGGTTACCGTCTGCAGCAGGGCGCTGCACCGCTGAAGGAAAACCTCGCGGCGGCGATCCTGATCCGTTCCGGCTGGCCGCGCATTGCCGCTGAAGGCGGCGCGCTGGCTGACCCGATGTGCGGTGTCGGTACGTTCCTCGTCGAAGCCGGCATGATCGCCGCTGATATGGCGCCGAACCTGCGCCGTGAGCAGTGGGGCTTCACCGCATGGCTGGGTCACGTGCCGGCGCTGTGGAAAAAACTCCACGAAGAAGCCGTCGAGCGTGCCGCTGCCGGTCTGGCCAAGCCACCGCTGTGGATTCGTGGTTATGAAGCTGACCCACGTCTGATTCAGCCAGGCCGCAACAACGTTGAGCGTGCTGGCCTGAGCGAGTGGATCAAGATCTACCAGGGCGAAGTCGCGACCTTCGAGCCGCGTCCGGATCAGAACCAGAAAGGTCTGGTCATCTGCAACCCGCCGTACGGCGAGCGTCTCGGCGACGAAGCCAGCCTGCTGTATCTCTACCAGAACCTCGGCGAGCGCCTGCGTCAGGCTTGCCTGAACTGGGAAGCGGCGGTGTTCACCGGCGCCCCGGATCTGGGCAAGCGCATGGGCATTCGTAGCCACAAACAGTATTCGTTCTGGAACGGCGCGCTGCCGTGCAAACTGCTGTTGATCAAAGTGCTGCCGGATCAGTTCGTCACCGGCGAGCGGCGTACCCCGGAACAGCGTCAGGCCGAGCGTGAGCAAGCGGCTTACGACCAGACCCCGGACGAGCCGCAAGAGCGCAAGTTCAACAAGAACGGTAACCCGATCAAACCGACGCCAGCCCCGGCACCGGTGATCGAGCAACCGCGCTTGAGCGAAGGCGGGCAGATGTTTGCCAACCGTCTGCAGAAAAACCTCAAGGCCATGGGCAAGTGGGTCAAGCGCGAAGGCATCGATTGCTACCGCGTCTACGATGCCGACATGCCTGAATATGCGATGGCCATCGACCTGTACCACGATTGGGTGCACGTCCAGGAATACGCCGCGCCAAAATCGATCGACCCGGAAAAAGCCTCGGCGCGCATGTTCGACGCGCTGGCGGCCATTCCGCAGGCGCTGAACGTCGACAAGAGCCGCGTGGTGGTCAAACGCCGCGAGCGCCAGAGCGGCACCAAGCAGTACGAGCGTCAGGCTGCGCAAGGCAAGTTCAATGAAGTCAGCGAGGGCGGCGTGAAGTTGCTGGTCAACCTCACCGACTACCTCGATACCGGCCTGTTCCTCGATCACCGTCCGATGCGCATGCGTATTCAGAAAGAGGCCGCCGGCAAGCGCTTCCTCAATCTGTTCTGCTACACCGCGACCGCCAGCGTGCACGCGGCCAAGGGCGGTGCGCGCAGCACCACCAGTGTCGACCTGTCGAAAACCTACCTCGACTGGGCGCGCCGCAACCTGTCGCTGAACGGCTTCTCGGACAAGAACCGTCTGGAGCAGGGCGATGTGATGGCTTGGCTGGAAAGCAGCCGTGACGAGTACGACCTGATCTTCATCGATCCGCCGACCTTCTCCAACTCCAAGCGCATGGAAGGCATCTTCGACGTGCAACGTGATCAGGTGCAGTTGATCGACTTGGCCATGGCGCGTCTGGCGCCGGGCGGTGTGCTGTATTTCTCCAACAACTTCCGCAAGTTCCAGTTGGAAGAAAACCTCGCCGAGCGTTACGCGGTCGAGGAAATCAGCGCGCAGACCATCGATGCGGATTTCGCCCGTAACACCAAGATCCACCGCGCCTGGAAAATCACGGCTCGTTGACGCTTGGCGCAATTGGATCCACAGAGCCTTGATTTTTAAAGGCTCCGTGGATCTGCCCGCGCTAGCTAAATTAGTGGCTAATAGCTATAACTCACACACGGTCAATGGGGTTTTCCCGTAAATGCTGGCGTAGTGTGAGTTGTCTTTATGTCGTTGCACCCCGTGCGCCCAAAGATTCTGGGTTTCATCAGCGAAGACGTCTCGGCCTGGCTGGTCGCGCTACTGGTATTGCTCGCCGGCGGGATTCTCACGGGGCTGCTCGCTTGGGCCACCCTCAATCAATTCCAGCAACAGACCCGTCAGCGTTTTCAACTGCTGGCCAACGAACGTTACACCCGCATCGAAGAACGCTTTCAGGATCAGGAGCAACGCCTCGACGGCCTGCGCCGCTTCTTCGCCAACTCCGAATCGGTGTCCCGCGCCGAATTCGACGGTTACACCCACCCCTTATTGATGCGTACCCAGGCCTATTCGTTTGCCCTCAAGGTCAATGGGGCCGAGCGCGCTGCATTTGAGCAGCGGGTGCGTGACGAAGGCCTGACCGACTTCACGATTCGTGAGCTGAATGCGCAGGGCGAACTGCAACTGGCGGGCGAACGCGAGGAATACGTGCCGGTGCTCTACAGCCAGACGCAGAGTCGACTCGGCTCACCGTTGGGTTATGACCTGCTGGCGCAACCCTTGCGCCGGGACACCCTGCAACGTGCCGACAAACGCGGCGGGCTGGCGGTGTCGCAACCGATGCACCTGGTCAGCATCGAGCCGTCCTATGCGCGCGGTGTGCTGCTGGTGGCGCCAGTGAGTCGTAATGGCGAGCGCCAGTCGTTTGGCTACGTGATGGCGGTAATCAGCATGCGCCAGTTGCTGGCCGACGGTCTGCCGGATGCCTTCCATGATTATCTGTCGGTGCGCATTCTCGACATGTCGACCAATGATCAGCACGAAGTGTTGTTCGAGTCGACCAATGAGCCGGCGCCGAGCGACCTGTCGGCCACGCGATTACTGCGCATGGCCGATCACGACTATCAGGTCGATATCCTGCCGAGCGACGCCTTCGCGCAGGCCAACCATTCGTCGGTCGGCAGTGTGATCATCCTGGGGGGCTTGCTCAGTCTGCTGCTCAGCGCCTTGCTCTACGTGTTGGTCAGTCAACGTCAGCGCGCCTTGCGCATGGTCGAACTGCGCACGCAGGAGCTGCACGCCAGCGAACAGGAGTTGCGCGGCACCCACGGTCAGTTGCGCGGCGTGCTGAATGCAGCGACGCAGGTGGCGATCATCGCCACCGACTTGCGCGGCGTGATCAACACCTTCAACCCCGGCGCCGAACAAATGCTTGGCTACAGCAGTGCCGAAGTCGTCGGGCACATGACCCTGGAAAACCTGCACCTGCCCCGTGAGCTGATGGCCCGCGCTGCCGAGTTGAGTGCGCGCTACGGGAAAAGCATCCCGACCTGCCACGCGATGCTGGTCGAGGGCGGTGAGGTCGGCGGCCATGAGGCCCGCGAATGGACGCTGGTGCGCAGCGATGGCAGTCATTTGCCGGTGAATATGCTCGCCACGCCGGTGCTCGATGAACAAGGGTTGTGGGTCGGGCATCTGGCGATCTGCATCGACATCACCGAGCGCAAGCGCGTGCACGAGGTGCTGGCGGCGCGGGATGTGTTGCTGAAGAAACTCAGCGCGCACGTGCCCGGCGGTATTTATCAATTCAGGATGGAATTCGATGGGCGCTTCAGCGTGATCTACGCCAGCGACGGCATCCGCGAGATCTACGAGCTGGAGCCGGACGTGCTGTTGTTCAACGCCGAAGCGATCTTCACGCGCATTCATCCACAGGACGTTACTCGTGTGCGCTCTTCCATTCGCGCCTCGGCCGACAGCCTCAGCCCATGGCGCGAGGAATACCGCGTGCAACTGCCCGAGCGCGGCCTGCGCTGGGTGCGCGGCGAGGCGACGCCGGAAGAGCTGCCGGGCGGCGGCGTGCTTTGGCACGGCTATATCTCGGATATTTCTGACCTCAAACGCGTCGAGGAAGAGTTGCGGGCGCTGTCGGTGACCGATTCGCTGACCGGCATCCACAACCGTCGCTACTTCCAGGAACGCCTGACCACGGAAATGGCCCGGGTCGAGCGCGGCGGCGGCGAGCTGTCGGTGATCATGCTTGATATTGACCACTTCAAACGTATCAACGATCAGTACGGCCACGCTGTGGGCGACCGGGTGCTGCAAGCGGTGTGCGAACGCATCGGCCATCGATTGCGGCGCACCGATGTGTTCTGTCGCTTGGGCGGCGAGGAATTCATGGTGCTGTGCCCGGACATCGACGGCGAGCATGCGCACACGCTGGCGGTTGAGTTGTGGCAGGGTTTGCGCAGTGCGCCGGTGGATGTAGTTGGCGTGGTGACCGCGAGTTTCGGTATCGCCAGTTGGCGACCGGGGGAGGGCGCGGACGCGCTGCTGTTGCGGGCGGATTCGGGCGTGTATATGGCGAAGCAGCGCGGGCGTGATCGCGTCGAACAGATGAGCTAAGCCGCGACGCTGTTCCCTTGTAGGAGTGAGCCTGCTCGCGATTGCGGTATGTCAGTCACACATGATGTATCTGGACTGACGCTATCGCGAGCAGGCTCACTCCTACAGGAGCCGCGGTGATCAGAGAACCGAAGCGGTCTGCGGCAGTTTCGGCTGCTTGTACAGATCCAGCAGCACCTGATCGAGCACCGACGATGCCCCAAACGGTGCCTTGTCATTGAGGATCGCCACCACTGCCCAGGTGTTGCCATTCACATCACGGCTGAAACCGGCGATCGCGCGCACGGTGTTCAGGGTGCCGGTCTTGACGTGAGCCTCACCGCGCATCGCCGTGGTTTTCAGGCGTTTACGCATGGTGCCGTCAGTACCGGCAATCGGTAGCGAGCTGATGTACTCGGCAGCATACGGGCTGTGCCACGCCGCTTGCAGCATGCTCGCCATCTCACGGGCGCTGACACGTTCGGCGCGAGACAAACCGGAGCCGTTCTCCATCACCAGATGTGGTGCAGTGATGCCTTTCTTCGCCATCCACTGACGCACTACGCGCTGCGCTGCCTTGGCGTCGTCACCGTCGGCATCGTTGCGGAAGCGTTGCCCAAGGCTGAGGAACAGTTGCTGGGCCATGGTGTTGTTACTGTATTTGTTGATGTCGCGGATGATTTCCGCCAGGTCCGGGGAGTAGGCACGAGCCAGCAGTTTCGCGTTGCTCGGGGTCGAGGCCAGACGATCCTTGCCCTGAATGCTGCCACCCAGTTCTTTCCAGATCGCGCGCACGGCGCCGGCGGTGTAGGTCGCGTGGTCGAGCAGCGACAGATAAGTCTGCGAACTGCAACCTTCACCCAACTGGCCGGCCACGGTCACGGTCACGCTGCCATCGGCCTGCGGCACCGGGTTGTAGCGCACGCCGCCGGTGCATTGTTTGGAAGGCAGCGCTTTGACAGTGTTTTCGATACGCACGCTGGCAATCGGCGGCTCAACCGAGATCAGCACCCGGCCGTTATCGTTACGGGCAACAAAGCGCAGGGCCTTGAGGTTGACCAGCAAGGAGTCGGGTTTGACCAGGAACGGCTTGTTCTCGTCATTCCCGTCATCGTTGAATTCCGGCAGCACTGGCTGCACGAAGAAGTTACGGTCGAGGATCAGATCACCGGTGATTTGCGTCACACCGTTGGCGCGCAGGTCGCGCATCAGCAGCCAGAGCTTTTCCATGTTCAGCTTTGGATCGCCGCCGCCCTTGAGGTAGAGGTTGCCGTTGAGGATGCCGCCGTTCAGGTCGCCATCGGTGTAGAACTCGGTCTTCCACTGATGGTTGGGGCCGAGCATTTCCAGCGCCGCGTAAGTGGTCACCAGTTTCATGGTCGAGGCCGGGTTGACCGACACGTCGGCGTTGAACACGGTCGGCGTGCCCGGGCCGTCCAGCGGCACCATCACCAGCGACAGGGCGCTGGGCTGCAATTTGCTCGCCTTGAGGGCTTTTTCGACATTCGGGGTGAGGGAAGTATTGATGGTGGCAGCGGAAACAGGCAGGGCCAGGGGCAAAAGAAGGCCGGCTAGAAACAGAGGACGCAACGATTTGATCATATGAAATAAAACCCTACAGTCGAGGGGAAAATAACGAGGACATGGATGAAAAAGCCCTCAGCGGTCATGAAAGTGTCGGCATTATGCCCCAAGGTGTTACAGCTTGTGCCTTGTCCGGGTCGGCCAATACATTATTTTTTACAGGCGGTCGGCTTCAGGGGCCAGAGAGGCGGGCAATCGACGGCTTAAACTGGTAAAGTGCCGGCCGTTAATACTTATGAGGATTGTTCCAATGGCGACTAACCGTTCCCAGCGTCTGCGCAAAAAACTGTGCGTTGATGAATTTCAAGAGCTGGGTTTCGAACTGAACCTGGACTTCAAAGAAGACTTGTCCGAAGAAGCCATTGACGCTTTCCTCGAAGCCTTCATCAAAGAAGCCATGGAAGCCAATGGTCTGGGTTATGTGGGCGGCGACGACTTCGGTCTGGTTTGCCTGCAGAAGCGTGGCTCGGTCAACGAAGAGCAGCGCGCTGCCGTTGAAGCCTGGCTGAAAACCCGCTCCGAACTGACCAAGTATGAAGTCAGCCCGTTGCTGGACGTTTGGTATCCGGAAAAGCCGATCAACGCGGCTAAGTGATACTGAAAAAAACGGCGACCTGAGGGTCGCCGTTTTTTTTCGTCTGGGGTTTGGGTTTTTGGCTTGGGTACTGTGGTGAATCTACCCCTCACCCCAGCCCTCTCCCCCAGGAGAGGGGGCCGATTTATGAGCTTTTCAAAATTTGAGTTCGACTCGGGATCACATGTCGCTAAAACTCCCGCATACAACGCGGTCAGTCCCCTCTCCCTCCGGGAGAGGGATAGGCGGGCGGCGTTCCGATGAGGGGCTTTTGATCTTTTGCCTTAAACTTTGCGCCAATTGAGGATCAGCAAGGTCAAAACCCCCGCCACAATCCCCCAAAACGCCGACCCAATGGAAAACAGCGTCAACCCCGACGCCGTGACCATAAAGGTAATCAGCGCCGCCTCCCGTTCCTTCACCTCGGTCATGGCAATGCTCAAGCCATTGATGATCGAACCGAACAGCGCCAGCGCGGCAATCGACAGCACCAGTTCCTTCGGCAGCGCGGCAAACAGCGCCGCCAACGTGGCGCCGAACACCCCGGCAATCCCGTAGAAAATCCCGCACCACACCGCAGCGGTGTAGCGCTTGTTGCGATCTTCGTGGGCGTGCGGCCCGGTGCAGATCGCCGCGCTGATCGCTGCGAGGTTGATGCCGTGGGAGCCGAATGGCGCCAGCAGCAGCGAGGCAATACCGGTGGTGGTGATCAGCGGTGAGGCCGGCACGTTGTAACCGTCGGCGCGCAGCACGGCGATCCCGGGCATGTTCTGCGAGGTCATCGCGACTACGAACAGCGGAATGCCGATGCTGATGGTCGCCGCCAGCGAGAAGTGCGGGGTGGTCCACACCGGTGTCGCCACTTCCAGATGAAAACCGCTGAAGTCGAGCAGACCCATAAAGCCTGACAGCGCGGTGCCGATCAGCAGCGCGGCGAGCACGGCATAACGCGGCGACAGGCGTTTGATCAGCAGATAAGTGAAGAACATCCCCAGCACCAGCCCGGTGCGGTGCTGCGCAGCGACGAAGATCTCACTGCCGATCTTGAACAGAATCCCTGCCAACAATGCCGCCGCCAGTGAAGCGGGGATCTTTTTCACCAGCCGTTCGAAGCTGCCGGTCAGGCCGCAGATCGTCACCAGCACGGCGCAGGTGATGTAGGCGCCAATGGCCTCGCCATAGCTCACGCCGCCGAGGCTGGTGATCAGCAACGCTGCGCCGGGGGTCGACCAGGCGATGGTGATGGGCGTGCGATAACGCAGCGACAAACCAATCGAACAGACCGCCATACCGATCGAGATCGCCCAGATCCACGAAGAAATCTGCCCGCTGCTCAGCCCGGCCGCTTGCCCGGCCTGGAACATCAGCACCAGCGAGCTGGTGTAGCCAGTCATCATCGCGATGAATCCCGCGACGATCGCCGATGGTGATGTGTCGGCCAGTGGGCGCAGTTGAGTGTGCGTGGCGTCGTTCATGACGGCGGTGTTCCTTATACCAATGAAGATGTCCCCTGTACGCCAAACCCCTGTGGGAGCGAGCCTGCTCGCGAAAGCGGTGTGTCAGTCGACATTCATTTTGAATGTGAAACGGCTTTCGCGAGCAGGCTCGCTCCCACAGGGGATTGTGGTCGACCAGCGGATTCTGTGATCAAGCCTAAACTCAAACGTAACGGATCGTTGCAATACAGCGGAAGTCACAAACAGCCGTACAGTCGTGTTGCCACCTTTCATTGTGTACAATCGCGCTGTTTTTTACGCGATACTTGCCAGCGACCTACTGTGCCGTATTACAGTCACGGTCTATTCGCCGCAGTTCTCCCGACTCGAGTGCCCATGAACGAACAGTTGCAACCCCTCAAGAAACAACCGCGAGCAGGCAAAGCCGGCCGCAGCGGAACCCAGGACGATATTGTCTACGCGCATATCTTCGAGGCCATCCTCGAACAGCGTCTGGCGCCCGGCACCAAGTTGAGCGAAGAAGCGCTGGGGGAAATCTTTGGGGTCAGCCGCACCATCATTCGCCGCGCGCTCTCGCGTCTGGCCCATGAAGGCGTGGTGCTGTTGCGGCCGAACCGTGGCGCCGTGGTTGCCAGCCCGAGTGTTGAAGAAGCCCGTCAGGTGTTTCTTGCCCGTCGCCTGGTCGAACGCGCGATCACTGAGCTGGCGGTGCAACACGCCACCGCCGAGCAGATCGCCGAGCTGCGGCAGATGGTCAACGACGAGCGCGACAGCTTCTCCCGTGGCGATCGCGGCGCCGGTATTCGTCTGTCGGGCGAATTCCACCTGAAACTGGCGGAAGCGGCGATGAACGCCCCGTTGATCAGCTTTCAGCGCAGCCTGGTTTCGCAGACGTCGCTGATCATTGCCCAGTATGAAAGCGGCAATCGCTCGCATTGCTCGTATGACGAACACACCCAGTTGATTGACGCGATCGAGAAGCGCGACGGTGAGTTGGCGGTGAATCTGATGATGCACCACATGGATCACATCGACAGCAAGCTCAACCTCGACGAGGAAGGCGCGTCGGATGATCTGCATGCGGTGTTCTCGCATTTGTTGCAGACCAAGAAGCCGGGGCGTCCTGCGGCCAAGCTCTAAGCTGATACCGAGTCGACCCCTTCGCGAGCAGGCTCGCTCCCACAGGGGAATGCATTTCAAATGTGGGAGTGAGCCTGCTCGCGAAGGCGATCTTACAGGCAACAAAAAATCCCCCGGGGCTGAACACCACCGGGGGATTTTTTATGCCTTGGAAAAAGCTTAGCGCTGATGCACCAAAGCACCCGCCGCATACGTCTGCTGCACCGTGCGGTCATCGCCCAGCGTCATCAACACAAACAACGTCTCGGCAATGTTGTTGGCCTGCTTCAAACGGTAGCTCAGCAGCGGCGTCGCGTTGTAATCGAGCACCAGGAAGTCAGCGTCGGAACCCGGTTGCAGGTTGCCGATCTTGTCTTCCAGACGCAGCGCCCGCGCGCCACCCAAGGTCGCCAGGTACAGCGACTTGAACGGGCTCAGTCGTGCCCCTTGCAGTTGCATCACTTTGTACGCTTCGTTCAGCGTCTGCAGCAGCGAGAAACTGGTGCCGCCGCCAACGTCAGTGCCCAGACCGACATTGAGCTTGTGCTTCTCGGCCATCGGCAGGTTGAACAGGCCGCTACCCAAGAAGAAGTTCGAGGTCGGGCAGAACGAGATCGCCGAACCGGTTTCCGCCAGTCGCGCGCATTCGTCGTCGCACAGGTGCACGCCGTGGGCGAACACCGAGCGCTCGCCGAGCAGTTTGTAGTGGTCATAAACGTCGAGGTAGCCCTTGCGCTCAGGGAACAGCTCCTTGACCCACTCGATTTCCTTGAGGTTTTCGCTGATGTGGGTCTGCATGTACAGATCCGGGTATTCGGTCAGCAGTTGCCCGGCGAGGGTCAGTTGTTCCGGGGTGCTGGTCGGCGCGAAGCGCGGGGTGACCGCGTAGTGCAGGCGGCCCTTGCCGTGCCAGCGTTCGATCAGCGCCTTGCTTTCGACGTAGCTCGATTCGGCGGTGTCGGTCAGGTAGTCCGGGGCGTTGCGGTCCATCATCACCTTGCCGGCGATCATGCGCAGGTCGAGCTTCTCGGCCGCTTCGAATAACGAGTTCACCGATTGCGGGTGCACGCTGCCAAACACCAATGCGGTAGTGGTGCCGTTGCGCAGCAGCTCCTTGACGAAAATGTCAGCGACTTCGTCGGCGTGGGCCTTGTCGCCGAACTGGCTTTCGCACGGGAAGGTGTAGGTGTTCAGCCAGTCGAGCAATTGCTCGCCGTAGGCACCGACCATGCCGGTTTGCGGAAAGTGAATGTGGGTGTCGATGAAGCCCGGGGTGATCAACGCGTCCTGGTAATGCTCGATTTCGATGTCCGCCGGCAGGGTCGGCAGCAAATCACTGGCATGGCCAAGGGCGCTGATCTTGCCGCCATCGACCACCAGCAGGCCGTCCTCGAAATATTCGTAGGAGGCTTCGATCCCGACTTCGGCGGGGTCGGCGATGCTGTGCAGGATGGCGGCGCGGTAGGCTTTGCGAGTCAGAGGCATGAGGGTTCTCTAATCAGTTTGAGGCTTTGAGTTTGGTCGCTTGACTGCGCCGCGACACCGGCAACAGTTTGGCAATCGGTTCGGCGCTGGCAGTCTGCTGGCCGAAGTTGGCGTTGTAGGTGGCGATGATTTCGCCGGCGATGGAGATGGCAATTTCCACAGGCAGTTTGCCTTTGACTTCGCCGATGCCCATCGGGCAGCGCATGCGTTGCACGACGCCGCTGTCGAAACCGCGATCACGTATACGGTGCTCGAACTTCGCGCGTTTGGTCTTCGATCCGATCAGGCCGAAGTAGGCGAAGTCGTTGCGCTTGAGAATCGCGGCAGTGAGTTCAAGGTCGAGTTGATGGTTGTGGGTCATGACGATGCAGTAACTGCCGGCGGGCAGGTCATCGATTTCATCCACAGGCTCTTCGGCGACGATTTTACGCACGCCGTGGGGGATGTGTTCGGGGAATTCGGCCTCGCGCGAATCGATCCAGCGCACCCGGCAGGGCAGGCTGGCGAGCAGCGGCACCAAGGCGCGGCCAACGTGACCGGCCCCGAACACGGCGATTTGCGCCTGCACCTGGCCCATTGGTTCGAACAGCAACACGGTGGCGCCGCCGCAGCACTGGCCCAGGCTGGCGCCGAGGCTGAAGCGCTCCAGATGAGTGTCCTGCTTGCCGCAGGCGAGCATCTCGCGGGCGATCTGCATGGCTTTGTATTCCAGATGCCCGCCACCGATGGTGTCGAAACTCTGATTAGCACTGATGACCATTTTCGAGCCGGCATTGCGTGGCGTCGAGCCGAGCTCTTCGATGATCGTCACTAGAACGCAGGGTTCACCCTGGTTCTGCAGGTCGGCGAGGGCGTCGATCCAGTTGTACATACACACCTCTCAGATCGCTCCCACGCTCTGCGTGGGAATGCATCACTGGACGCTCCGCGTCCGCTGTTCAGGATGCGACGCAGAGCGTCGCGGGCTGCATTCCCACGCAGAGCGTGGGAACGATCATCAAACAACCGCGGTTTCAGCTTCGACGGCTTTCACCGCTTTCAACTGACGCATCTGCTCACAACCCCACAACACCCGCTCCGGTGTCGCCGGCGCATCGATCTGCGGCTGATGCTTGTAATCACCGAGGCTCGCCACCGCATCCTTGATCGCACACCACGAGGCAATCCCGAGCATGAACGGCGGCTCGCCGACAGCCTTGGAATGGAACACCGTGTCTTCCGGGTTCTTGCGGTTTTCCACCAGCTTCACCCGCAGGTCCAGCGGCATGTCCGCCACGGCCGGGATCTTGTAGCTGGCCGGGCCGTTGGTCATCAGCTTGCCTTTGTTGTTCCAGACCAGCTCTTCCATGGTCAGCCAACCCATGCCCTGAATGAAACCACCCTCGACCTGACCGATGTCGATGGACGGGTTCAGCGAGGCGCCGACGTCGTGAAGGATGTCGGTGCGCAGCATCTTGTACTCGCCGGTCAGGGTGTCGACGATCACTTCGCAGCACGCCGCGCCGAAGGCAAAGTAGTAGAACGGACGACCACGGGCCTGGCTGCGGTCGTAGTAGATTTTCGGGGTCTTGTAGAAGCCAGTGCTCGACAGCGAAACCTGATTGAAATACGCCTGCTGGATCAGCGCTTCAAAGGTCAGGATGTGGTCGCGAACACGCACGTGACCGTTGTGGAATTCAACGTCTTCTTCAGTGACTTTGTAGTGACGCGCAGCGAATTCGATCAGGCGTTTCTTGATGATTTCCGCCGCGTTCTGCGCCGCTTTACCGTTCAAGTCGGCGCCGCTGGACGCTGCCGTCGGCGAGGTGTTTGGCACCTTGTCGGTGTTGGTCGCAGTGATCTGCACACGGTCGATTTCGACCTGGAACACTTCGGCCACGACCTGCGCGACTTTGGTGTTCAGGCCCTGACCCATTTCCGTGCCGCCATGGTTCAGGTGGATGCTGCCATCGGTGTAGATGTGGATCAGCGCACCGGCCTGGTTCAAGAAACTGGCGGTGAAGGAAATGCCGAATTTCACCGGGGTCAGCGCCAGGCCTTTTTTCAGGATCGGGCTGTTGGCGTTGTAGCGACGAATCGCTTCACGGCGCTCGTGGTACTGGCTGCTTTCTTCCAGTTCGGCGGTCATCTCTTCGAGCATGTTGTGCTCGACGGTCTGGTAGTAATGGGTGACGTTGCGTTCGGTCTTGCCGTAGTAGTTGGCCTTGCGCACCGCAAGTGGGTCAAGCTGCAGGTGACGGGCAATCGCGTCCATCACTTCTTCGATCGCGACCATGCCTTGCGGGCCACCGAAACCACGGTAAGCGGTGTTCGACGCGGTGTTGGTCTTGCAGCGGTGACCGTGGATGGTCGCATCGCCGAGGTAGTAAGAGTTGTCGGAATGGAACATCGCCCGGTCAACGATCGACGCGGACAGGTCCGGCGAGCAGCCGCAGTTGCCGGCCAGGTCCATGTTGATCCCGTGCAGGCGCCCGGTGCTGTCGAAGCCGACGTCGTACTCGACGTAGAACGGGTGACGCTTACCGGTCATCAGCATGTCTTCGACGCGCGGCAGGCGCATCTTGGTCGGCTGGCCGGTGAGGTGCGCAACCACCGCGCACAGGCACGCCGGGCTGGCGGCCTGGGTTTCCTTGCCACCGAAACCACCGCCCATGCGGCGCATGTCGACGACGATTTTGTTCATCGACACGTCGAGCACTTCGGCAACCAGTTTCTGTACTTCGGTCGGGTTCTGCGTCGAGCAGTAAACGATCATGCCGCCGTCTTCGGTGGGCATTACCGAGGAGATTTGCGTCTCCAGGTAGAAGTGTTCCTGACCGCCGATGTGCAGTGTGCCTTGGATGCGGTGTTCAGCGGTTGCCAGCGCAGAAACCGAATCGCCGCGCTGGTGGGTGTGGCTGTCAAGGACGAAGTGGCGCTTGCGCAGGGCTTCGACTACGTCGAGCACAGGTTCGAGATCTTCGTATTCGATGATCGCCGCCATCGCGGCTTTGCGCGCGGTTTCCAGATCCTTCGCGGCCACCGCGAGCACCGGTTGGCCGACGAACTGCACGTCATCGATGGCCAGCAACGGGTCGCCTGGCATCAGCGGGCCGATGTCTTTCAGGCCTGGCACGTCTTCGTGGGTGATGGCGATGCGCACGCCTTCGAAGGCGTAACACGGCGAGGTGTCGATGCTGATGATCTTCGCGTGGGCGCGGTCCGACATGCGTGCATACAGGTGCAACTGGTTGGGAAATTCCAAGCGATCATCGATGTACTGCGCTTCACCGGACACGTGCTTGGCGGCGCTGTCGTGCTTGACGCTGCGGCCGACGCCAGAGGTCAGATCCTTGGCGAACAGTTCAGCCAGTTCAGCCTGGGTTTTTTCTACGCCGTGATGGTTAGACATAAGCGGTCACCCGAGTCTCGATGTGCGGTGTTTGCAGTTCGATGAAATATTTACGCAGCAGGTTCTGCGCGCTGAGCAGGCGATATTCCTTGCTGGCGCGGAAGTCCGAGAGCGGGGTGAAATCTTCCGCCAGTGCGGCGCAGGCACGTTCGACCACCGTGTTGGTGAACGGCGCACCAATCAGCGCGGCTTCACAATGGGCGGCGCGTTTCGGGATCGCGGCCATGCCGCCGAAAGCCATGCGTGCATCGGTGATCACGCCGTTTTCCACGCGCAGGTTGAACGCGGCGCAGACGGCAGAGATGTCGTCGTCCAGACGCTTGGAGACCTTGTAGGCGCGGAACAGCTGCTCGGCGCTGGCGCGCGGGACGATGATCTTCTCGATGAATTCACTTTCCTGACGGACCGTGACTTTGTAATCGATGAAGTAATCTTCCAGGTTCAAGGTGCGGCGAGTTTCGCCTTTGCACAGCACGACCTGCGCGCCGAGAGCGATCAGCAGCGGTGGCGAATCACCAATCGGCGAGGCGTTGCCGATGTTGCCGCCGAGGGTGCCCTGGTTGCGGATTTGCAGCGAAGCGAAGCGGTGCAGCAGTTCGCCGAAGTCCGGGTACTCGGCGTTCAGCGCTTCGTAGCAGTCGGAGAGGGCGGTGGCGGCGCCGATTTCGATGCGGTCTTCGAAGGTGTCGATGCGCTTCATTTCCGCGACGTTGCCGACGTAGATCATCACCGGCAGGGTGCGGTGGAATTGGGTGACTTCCAGCGCCAGATCAGTGCCGCCAGCGAGCAGGCGCGCTTGTGGGTAAGCGTCGTAGAGATCGGCCAGATCAGCGACGGTCAGCGGCACCAGGCAGCGTTTGTCGCCGCTGTTGAGTTCGCCGATATCGGTCGGTGCGATGGCTTTGAGGCGCGCAATGGTCTCCGCTTCGCGGGCATCGAACTGATCTGGTTGCTTGCCGCAGCAGGATTGCTCGGCAGCGGCCAGAATAGGCCGGTAGCCGGTGCAACGGCAGAGGTTGCCGGCCAGCGCTTCGTGGGCCTTGGCGTGATCCGGTGCATCGCTGTTCTTTTGCAGGGCGAACAGCGACATGACGAAACCGGGGGTGCAGAAACCGCACTGCGAGCCGTGGCACTCGACCATGGCTTTCTGCACGCTGTGCAGTTCGCCTTGGTGCTTGAGGTCTTCGACGCTGATCAGTTGTTTGCCGTGCAGCGACGACACGAACGTCAGGCACGAGTTGAGGCTGCGATAGCGAATGTGTTCGCGGCCAGCGTCATCCGTTTGCAACTCGCCGACCACCACGGTGCAGGCGCCGCAGTCACCGCTGGCGCAACCTTCTTTGGTGCCGGATTTGCCGACGTGTTCACGCAGGTAATTGAGCACAGTCAGATTCGGGTCCAGGGCGTGCTCGCTACGGAGTTCCTGGTTAAGTAAAAACTGGATCACGGAAGGCCTCGCAGACTCATTATTGTTGTTAACCGACGTGAACCGAATTTAGCAGGTCTGACTTTTCGGTCAATGGTTTTCTGACTTAAAGGTCAGGAAAAAGCATTTCGTCGATCAACAACGTGTCTATTCAGTATTGACCCTCATTGGATCCCCTGCTTTTTTGCGGGAATCGTGCCAAAAACCGCTGAGTGGGCACTCCGCCATGAGCCTGCATTTGCGCTACACTGCGCCGCTTGTGCAGATCGATAGAGTTTGAAGGACAACCATGACGTTCAAGGCGCCGGACAGCCTCGCCGAGCAAATCGCTCACCACCTCGCCGAACGCATCATTCGTGGCGAAATGAAGCCGGGAGAGCGCATCCAGGAACAGAAGGTCACGCTGGCACTGAATGTCAGTCGCGGTTCGGTCCGTGAAGCCTTGCTGATCCTTGAGCGCCGCCACCTGATCGCGATCCTGCCGCGCCGTGGTGCGCACGTCACCGAGCTGACGCCGCACAAGGTGCAGAGCCTGTGCACGCTGATGAGCGAGCTGTACATCCTGCTCGGCAACGCAGTGGCCAATGGCTGGCAAGTGCAATCGGACATGGCGCCGTTCGTGCAGATCCAGCAGCGCCTGACCGCCAGCTACGAGCGTCAGGATATCCGCAGCTTCGTCGACGACAGCTTCGCCGTAATGCGCGCCGCCTATCCGTTCGCCAACAATCCGTACCTGCAAGAGACCGTCGAGAACCTGCAGCCGGCCATGAGCCGTGCGTACTTCCTCGCCCTCGAACAGCGCAAGGCTTCAATGAGCGAGTTCCTCGAACTGTTCGAACGCCTGCTCGCCGCCGTGCTCGCCCGTGATTTGCCGCAGATCCGCATCGTGCTGACGGCTTACGCCCAGCGCAGCTGCGATCTGGTGGTTTCCGCCCTGACGGTTGCCTAAGCGTGCGGCTCAAGTGCATCAAACTGGCGGGATTCAAATCCTTCGTCGACCCGACCACGGTGAACTTCCCCAGTAACATGGCGGCGGTCGTCGGGCCGAACGGTTGCGGCAAGTCGAACATCATCGACGCCGTACGCTGGGTGATGGGCGAGAGTTCGGCGAAGAACCTCCGTGGCGAGTCGATGACCGACGTCATCTTCAACGGCTCGACCAGCCGCAAACCGGTGAGTCAGGCCAGTATCGAACTGGTTTTCGACAACTCCGACGGCACGCTGCTGGGCGAGTACGCCGCCTACGCCGAGATTTCCATCCGCCGTAAAGTCACCCGCGACAGCCAGACCACGTATTACCTCAACGGCACCAAATGCCGGCGTCGCGACATCACCGATATCTTCCTCGGCACCGGTCTGGGCCCGCGCAGTTACTCGATCATCGAGCAGGGGATGATCTCCAAGCTGATCGAGTCCAAGCCCGAAGACCTGCGCAACTTTATCGAAGAAGCCGCCGGCATCTCCAAGTACAAGGAGCGCCGGCGTGAGACCGAAAACCGCATCCGTCGCACCCACGAAAACCTCGCGCGTCTGACTGACCTGCGCGAAGAGCTCGAGCGTCAACTCGAGCGCCTGCACCGCCAGGCCGAAGCGGCGAAGAAGTATCAGGAATTCAAAGCCGAGGAGCGTCAGCTCAAGGCACAACTGTCGGCCCTGCGCTGGCAGGATCTCAACGAACAGGTCGGCCAGCGCGAGTCGATCATCGGCACCCAGGAAATCAGTTTCGAAGCGCTGGTCGCCGAGCAGCGTAATGCTGACGCGGCCATTGAGCGTCTGCGTGATGGTCACCATGACCTGTCCGAACGCTTCAATCTGGTGCAGGGGCGCTTCTATTCGGTCGGCGGCGATATCGCCCGCGTCGAGCAAAGCATCCAGCACGGCCAGCAACGCTTGCGGCAGTTGCAGGACGACTTGAAAGAAGCCGAGCGCGCACGCCTCGAAACCGAATCACACCTGGGCCACGACCGCACGTTGCTGCTGACCCTCGGCGAAGAGCTGGACATGCTCACCCCCGAGCAGGAAGTCACCAGCGCTGCCGCCGAAGAAGCCGCCGCTGCACTGGAAGATTCCGAATCGGTCATGCACGGCTGGCAGGAGCAGTGGGACGCCTTCAACCTGACCGCCGCCGAACCGCGCCGTCAGGCTGAAGTGCAGCAGTCGCGCATCCAGCAGCTGGAAACCAGCATGGAGCGTCTGGCCGACCGGCAAAAGCGTCTCGGCGAAGAGCGCGCGCTGCTCTCGGCTGACCCGGAAGACGCGGCGATCATGGAACTCAACGAGCAGCTCGCCGAGTCCGAAGCGACCCTCGAAGATTTGCAGACCAGCGAAGAAGCGCAGGTCGAAAAACTCGAACAACTGCGGCAGGAATTGCAGCAGGCGCTGACCGCGCAACAACAGGCGCAGGGCGATTTGCAGCGACTTAACGGTCGCCTCGCGTCCCTCGAAGCCTTGCAGCAAGCCGCGCTCGACCCGGGCACCGGCACTGCCGAATGGCTGAAAGAACACAACCTCGCCGAGCGTCCGCGTCTGGCCGAGGGCCTGAAGGTCGAGGCCGGTTGGGAGCTGGCGGTGGAAACCGTGCTCGGCGCCGATCTGCAAGCGGTGCTGGTCGACGACTTCAGCGGCTTCGATTTGTCCGGTTTTACTCAGGGCGATCTGCGCCTGCTCAGCCCGGCCAGCGATGGCGTGCGCGTGGCCGGCAGCTTGCTCGACAAGGTTGATGCGCAGGTCGATCTGTCGCCGTGGCTCGGTCAGGTCAAACCGGTCGATAGTCTTGAGCAGGCCTTGGCCTTGCGCGGACAGTTGAGCGCTGGCGAGAGCCTGATCAGTCGTGACGGTTACTGGGTCGGCCGGCACTTCCTGCGCGTGCGCCGGGCCAGCGAAGCGGAAAGCGGCATGCTCGCCCGTGGTCAGGAAATCGAAGCGCTGCACCTCGAACGTGAAGAAAAAGAAGCCACGGTCGAGGCCATGGAAACCCGTCTGCAAACCCTGCGTGCGCAACAGCGTCAGCAGGAAAACGGCCGCGAACATTTGCGTCGTTTGCTGCAAGACGAAGCGCGTCAGCAAGGCGAATTGAAAGCACAGCTGTCCGCCGGTAAAGCCAAGGCCGAACAGCTGACTTTGCGCCGCACCCGTCTCGATGAAGAGCTGGTCGAGCTCGGCGAACAACGCGAACTCGAGCACGAACAGATCGGCGAAGCGCGCATGCAATTGCAAGAAGCGCTGGATGCCATGGCGCTGGACACCGAACAGCGCGAGTTGCTGTTGGCCCAGCGCGACAGCCTGCGCGAGCGCCTTGACCGCGTGCGCCAGGAGGCGCGGCAGCACAAGGATCACGCCCATCAATTGGCCGTGCGTCTTGGCTCTTTGCGCGCGCAGCACGACTCCACGCGTCAGGCGCTGGAGCGTCTGGAAATGCAGGCCGAGCGCCTGACTGAAAAGCGCGAACAGTTGAGTCTGAATCTGGAGGAGGGCGAGGCACCGCTGGAAGAGCTGCGCCTGAAACTCGAAGAACTGCTCGATAAGCGCATGACCGTCGATGAAGAACTGAAGACCGCGCAGATCGCTTTGGAAGATGCCGATCGCGAATTGCGCGACGCGGAAAAGCGCCGGACTCAGGCCGAGCAGCAATCGCAGTTGATTCGCGGCCAGCTCGAACAGCAACGCATGGAATGGCAAGCCCTGACCGTGCGCCGCAAGGCTTTGCAGGATCAGTTGCTGGAAGACGGCTACGATCTTAACGGCGTGCTCGCGACATTAACCGCACAAGCCAGTGAACGCGAAGCCGAAGAAGAACTCGAACGCATCAACGCGCGGATTCAGCGCCTGGGTGCGATCAACCTCGCGGCCATCGATGAATACACGCAACAGTCCGAGCGTAAACGTTATCTGGATGCCCAGGACGCCGATCTGGTCGAAGCGCTGGAGACCCTGGAAAACGTTATTCGCAAGATCGACAAGGAAACCCGCAACCGCTTCAAAGATACCTTTGATCAGATCAATGGCGGTTTACAGGCGCTTTTTCCAAAAGTTTTCGGTGGCGGGCGCGCGTATTTGGAACTGACGGGCGAAGATCTACTCGATACAGGGGTAACGATCATGGCGCAGCCGCCAGGGAAGAAGAACAGCACCATCCATTTGCTCTCCGGCGGGGAAAAAGCCCTGACCGCACTGGCACTGGTTTTTGCCATCTTCAAATTGAACCCGGCGCCGTTCTGCATGCTCGATGAGGTTGACGCGCCACTGGATGACGCTAACGTTGGACGCTACGCACGCTTGGTCAAAGAGATGTCGCAGACCGTGCAGTTCATCTATATCACCCACAACAAGATCGCCATGGAAATGGCCGAGCAGTTGATGGGCGTAACGATGCATGAACCGGGTTGTTCGCGACTGGTAGCCGTAGATGTCGAGGAGGCGATGGCGATGGTGGACGCCTGAGTCAGCGTGGTGTCGGAAAAGGTAATTCAGGTCTGTAGGACTTTTTTACCAACTGCGACTTGCTGGCCAATCGACATATTCGCGCAAGCCAAATGAGACAGACGGTGTAAAGTTGTCTTTGGTCGTGCTAGTTTAATGTCAATTTTTCGTATACGTGGGCAAAACGCCTGTCAGAACATAGAGTTGGCGCCACGTTTTAAAGCGGTTTGCACAATGTAAACCCCTTATTTTTCAGCATTTTTTATAGAGGCACGGGATTACATGGAAATCGGTCTGCGCGAGTGGCTGATCGTCATCGGCATCATTGTGATAGCCGGTATTCTTTTCGATGGCTGGCGCCGTATGCGCGGCGGCAAGGGAAAACTGAAATTCCGTCTTGACCGAAGTCTGTCCAACCTGCCGGACGAGGACACCAGCGCTGAGCTGTTGGGCCCGGCTCGCGTGCTGGACACCCACAAAGAGCCGCAACTGGACGAACACGACCTGCCGTCGGTGAGCATGCCGGCCCGCGAAGCACGCGAGCCTCGCGAATCCGGTTCGAAACGTGGCAAGCGTGGCAGCAACGGTCCGGCGCAGGGTGACCTGAACCTCGATCTGGATCTGGACGGCGGCCCGAGCTTCAGCAGCCGTGACAACGATTTCGTTGAAGACAGCAAGCCTGCGCCGGCTGTGGCCGACAAGGATCAGCCACAAGCTGAAGAAGTATTGGTCATCAGCGTGATCTGCCGTGATGCCGCTGGCTTCAAAGGCCCGGCGCTGTTGCAGAACATTCTCGAAAGCGGCCTGCGTTTCGGCGAGATGGATATTTTCCACCGTCACGAAAGCATGGCCGGCAACGGTGAAGTGCTGTTCTCCATGGCCAACGCGGTCAAGCCGGGCATCTTTGATCTGGACGACATCGACCATTTCAGTACCCCGGCGGTAAGCTTCTTCCTCGGCCTGCCAGGCCCGCGTCATCCGAAGCAAGCTTTCGACGTGATGGTGGCTGCAGCCCGCAAGCTGTCGCAGGAATTGAACGGCGAACTGAAAGATGACCAGCGCAGCGTCCTGACCGCGCAGACCATCGAGCACTACCGTCAGCGCATCGTCGAATTCGAACGTCGCGCCTTGACCCAGAAGCGTTGATTGAAAAGATTTCCTCGGCACAAGAGGCAGTCGGCAATATAGATTGAGCAGCCTCGGCTGCTCTTTTGCTTTTTGAGAGAACACCCATGACCGCCGCCAAAAACCGCATTCTCGAGCTACGCGCTGAACTCGATCAGCACAACTACCGTTATCACGTTCTCGACGAGCCGAGCATTCCGGACGCCGAGTACGACCGGTTGTTCCACGAGCTCAAAGCGCTGGAAGCGGCCAACCCGGAACTGATCACCAGCGATTCGCCGACCCAGCGCGTCGGCAGCGTGGCGCTCACCGCGTTCACCCAGGTGCGTCACGAAGTGCCGATGCTCAGCCTCGGCAACGCTTTCGAAGAAACCGATATGCGCGAATTTGATCGCCGGGTGACCGAAGGTCTGGACCTGCCGGCCGGCGATCTGTTCGGTGGCGGTGCTGCGGTGGAGTACAGCTGCGAGCCGAAACTCGATGGCCTAGCGGTCAGCCTGCTTTATCAGGACGGCGTGCTGGTACGCGGCGCCACGCGCGGCGACGGCACCACTGGCGAAGACATCAGCGTCAACGTGCGCACCGTGCGCAACATTCCCCTGAAACTGCATGGCGAAGGCTGGCCGGCGACCCTGGAAGTGCGCGGTGAAGTGTTCATGTCCAAGGCCGGCTTCGAGCGTCTCAACGCCTCGCAACTGGAAATCGGCGGCAAGACCTTCGCCAATCCACGCAACGCTGCCGCTGGTAGCCTGCGCCAGCTCGACTCGAAGATCACCGCCAACCGTCCGCTGGAATTCTGCTGCTACGGCATCGGTCAGGTCTCCCACGATATTTCCGACACCCACATCGGCAACCTCAAGCAGTTGCAGAAGTGGGGTATGCCGATCAGTCACGAACTGAAACTGGCCAAGGGCATCGGCGAATGCCTGGATTACTACCGCGACATCGGTGAGCGTCGTAACGCGCTGGCCTACGAAATCGACGGCGTGGTGTTCAAGGTCAACAGCATTGCCGATCAACGCGAACTGGGCTTCCGCGCCCGCGAACCGCGTTGGGCGATCGCGCACAAATTCCCGGCTATGGAAGAACTCACCGAACTGCTCGACGTCGAGTTTCAAGTCGGTCGTACCGGTGCTGTCACCCCGGTCGCTCGTTTGAAACCGGTCAAGGTCGCCGGCGTCATCGTGGCCAACGCTACGCTGCACAACATGGATGAGGTCGCGCGTCTGGGCCTGATGATCGGCGACACCGTGATCATCCGTCGCGCCGGTGATGTGATTCCGCAGGTGGTGCAAGTGGTCATGGATCGCCGTCCCGAAAATGCGCGCGCGGTGCAGATTCCCGAGAGCTGCCCTGTGTGCGGTTCGCACGTCGAGCGCACGCAACTGATCAAGCGCAGCAAAGGCAAGGAAACCGTCAGCGAAGGCGCGGTGTATCGCTGTGTGGGCCGACTGGCCTGTGGCGCGCAACTGAAGCAGGCGATCATTCACTTCGTCTCGCGTCGGGCGATGGACATCGAAGGCTTGGGCGACAAAAGCGTGGAGCAACTGGTCGATGAAGGTCTGGTCAGTTCGCCGGCCGATCTGTATGCGCTGAAGTTCGATGACATCGTCGATCTGGAAGGTTTTGCCGAGGTATCGAGCAACAAACTGCTGGCGGCCATCGAAGACAGCAAGAAACCGGGGCTGGCGCGTTTTATCTATGCACTGGGTATCCCTGATGTCGGCGAGGAGACTGCCAAGGTCCTGGCGCGCTCGCTGGGTTCGCTGGAGCGCGTGCAGCAGGCGCTGCCGCAAGTGCTGACCTATCTGCCGGATGTGGGGCTGGAAGTGGCGTACGAGATTCACAGCTTCTTTGAAGATGCGCATAACCAGCAGGTCATCGCTGAGTTGCTGGGCCATGGTCTGCAGATTCAGGATCAGGGTGAGTTGGGCGCCGAGTTCGCGGCCAGCACTACGTTGGGTGGCTTTCTCGACAAGCTGCACATTCCTTCGGTCGGCCCCGGTGGCGCGCAGAAGCTGGCGGACAAGTTCGGTTCGCTGGAAGCGGTGATGAATGCTGACTGGCTGGACATGCGTCAGGCCTTGCCGGAGAAACAGGCGAATTCGGTTCGCGAGTTTTTTGCGCTGCCTGAGAACCGGCAACTGGCTGAGGCATCCGAAAAGCAACTGCGTGATTTCGGCATGCACTGGCAGAGCGAGAAGAAGGTTGTTGAGGGCTTGCCGCTGTCCGGCGAGACCTGGGTGCTGACCGGCAAGGTTGAGTTGATGAGCCGTGATGTCGCCAAGGAACATCTGGAAAGCCTTGGCGCCAAGGTTGCCGGTTCCGTGTCGGCGAAGACTCATTGTGTGGTCGCAGGCCCCGGCGCTGGTTCCAAACTGACCAAGGCCAATGAGCTGGGCGTGAAAGTGATGGACGAAGAAACCTTCATCGCCTTCCTCAAAACTCACGGCGTCGCCGTTTAAGATTGATCGTTCCCACGCTCCCGCGTGGGAATGCCGCTCCGGACGCTCCGCGTCCGCTGTGACGCAGAGCGTCACTGGATGCATTCCCACGCAGAGCGTTGGAACGATCAGCAAAGCGCGGGAACGATGTTGTCACGGGAATGATCTAGTCTTGGCAAGCCCCAGGGAGAGATCGCCATGCACCGCTTTTTCGAGCAGCTCAGTTCCCGCATCATCGCGCCGTTCATGGGCGAATCCTCACGCAACAGCAAAGTCTGGCCGTGCCGCTGCGGCCAGTCGCTGTTCTTTCGCAACAGCCAGTGTCTGGCCTGTAATGCGTTACTCGGTTATCAAGCCGAAGAAAGTCGCCTGACCTCGCTGCAGCCGGGGCCGTATGAGGGCACCTGGACGCTCGATGCCGACCCCGAGGCCGGCCTGTTCCGCCGCTGCGCCAACCTCGACACAGCCGCCGCGTGCAACTGGCTGCTGCCGGCCAACGATCACGACAGCCTGTGCATCGCCTGCAGCCTCAACCGCACCATCCCCGACCTGTCCGCCCCTGACAACCCTGAGCGTTGGCGCAAAGTCGAAATCGCCAAGCGTCGCCTCGTTGCGCAACTGATCACCCTCGGCCTGCCAGTCATCCCGAAAACCGTTGATGAAGACACTGGGCTGGCCTTCGACTTCATCGGCGTCGACCTCGAAGGCAACGCACCGATGACCGGCCACGCCAATGGCCTGATCACCCTCGACATCAAAGAAGCCGACGACGCCCACCGCGAGCAGGTGAGGGCGGCGATGCATGAACCCTATCGCACACTGCTTGGGCATTTTCGCCATGAGGTTGGCCACTATTACTGGGATCGCCTGATCGCCAACGGCCCCTGGCTCGGCTCATTCCGCAGCCTGTTCGGCGACGAACGCGCCAGTTACGCCGAAGCGCTTGATCGTCACTATCAACAAGGCGCACCTCAGGACTGGCCGCAGCACTACGTCAGCGCCTACGCAACCATGCACCCGTGGGAAGACTGGGCGGAAACCTGGGCGCACTACCTGCACATGATGGATGCGGTGGACACCGCGCTGGGTTTTGGCATGAGCGCGCGGGAAATGGATTTCGACTACCAGCCGTTTCCGCCCAGCACGCTGTACGACCCGGAGCATCCCGGTGGCGAGGCGTTCCTGTCATTCGTCAACGCGTGGATCGAACTGGCCGGCATGCTCAATGAACTGTCACGGAGCATGGGCCAGCCGGATTTTTACCCGTTCGTGCTGCCGGCGCCAGCGATTGCCAAACTGCACTTCATTCATCTGGTGATCCAGCAGGCGGGCGGCAGGGCGGATGAAGTTCTGGCCCTGTAGGCGCTGCCGCAGGCTGCGATCTTTATGTCCTTGAACCCGTTCATATTTTTAATCTGCAACCAACGGTTGTAACTTCGTCTCAGATAGGTACAATGGCGCGGCTCGCCGACAGGCAAGCGTCGTTATGGTGACCCCATCGGTCCCCCCGCAACGATTACCCGTGAACCTGGTCAGAGCCGGAAGGCAGCAGCCACAGCGGGAACATTGTGTGCCGGGGTGTGGCTGGTGGGGTTACCACCTTAACGAACAATCGAACGCTTAAACAGAACTGCATGGGTTTCGCCCACTGCGGTTTTTTTGTGTCTGCGATTTGGCCAGTGCCCTGAGTTAACTGTGGGAGCGAGCTTGCTCGCGAAGGCGTCAGACCTGCCAGAGATGAGTTGACTGAGACACCGCTTTCGCGAGCAGGCTCACTCCTACAGGGGTTATGGGGTGGCTTCAGAGGACCCGGTATAGAGCCGGATAATCTCATCAATCTCCCCCGACATTTTCATCCGCAACAACGTGCGCAATATTCGCTGCACCGGTACCTTCGGATCATTCCGCACATAACAACCGACCTTCTGCTCCTGCAACACCGCCACCCCTTGCAGCTGTTGCTCAGGTAGCAGGCGCTGGTTAAACCAGTCCAGCGTCCACTGATTGCTCACCGCATAGCGATAACGCCCGGCCAACAGTTTTTCCAGCACCTGCTCCTGATTGCGCGCATCTTCACGTTGCAGCCGATCCGCATCAAACAGCGGTTGCAGAGTCGGGTAGGTGTAGCCCAGAACGGTGCCGATGGATTGGCGGGGCAAATGCGCGGGGACGACACTGTTAGGTTGATCTTTGCGGCTGATCAGCAGATCGCGCTGGAAGAACAACGGCAGACTCCAGATGTAATCCCCCGACTGATTTGGCAGCCATGACTGTGCGGCATAGCAGCGCACGTCGATCTCGCCGTGTTCCATGGCGGTCTGCACGCGGGCGCGGGGCAGGACGTGAAACTCGGCCGGTACGCCGACCTGCGTGGCCAGGCTGAGCATCAGGTCGTAGAGAATGCCTTGGGTCGGTCGGCCGCGTTCGAATTGCACCATCGGCATTGCCCAGCTGTCGGGCATGGCGAAGCGCAACGGGGTTTCCGCTGCCGTCACGTTCAGGCTGATTCCCAGCAACGCCCCTAAGGCCCACCGCATAAACGCTCCGGTAATTCCCGATCCCGAGCCGATAAAAGCCTCTGCTCATGCAGCTTAGCCATATTAGACGAGGACACCGGATGCAATTTTGCCCTTGCTCCGCTAGCATTAGCCGCTTCAGCTTCCTTCGTTGCGACGGTTTTCGATGAGTTATCAGGTTCTTGCACGTAAATGGCGTCCGCGCTCGTTCCGCGAAATGGTCGGCCAGACCCATGTGCTCAAGGCTCTGATCAATGCCTTGGACAGCCAGCGGCTGCACCACGCGTACCTGTTTACCGGTACGCGCGGGGTGGGTAAAACCACGATTGCGCGGATCATTGCCAAATGCCTGAACTGTGAGACAGGTATCACTTCCAGCCCGTGCGGCGAGTGTTCGGTGTGCCGTGAAATCGATGAGGGGCGCTTCGTCGACCTGATCGAGATCGACGCCGCGAGCCGCACCAAGGTCGAAGACACCCGCGAACTGCTCGACAACGTGCAGTACGCGCCAAGCCGTGGGCGCTTCAAGGTCTACCTGATCGACGAAGTGCACATGCTCTCCAGCCATTCCTTCAATGCGCTGCTGAAAACCCTCGAAGAGCCGCCGCCGTACGTCAAGTTCATCCTGGCGACCACTGATCCGCAGAAACTTCCGGCAACGATTTTGTCGCGCTGCCTGCAGTTCTCGCTGAAGAACATGACGCCGGAGCGTGTGGTCGAGCATTTGACCCACGTTCTCACTGCCGAAAACGTGCCGTTTGAAGACGATGCACTGTGGCTGCTCGGTCGCGCCGCTGACGGTTCGATGCGTGACGCCATGAGCCTCACCGATCAGGCGATTGCTTTCGGTGAAGGCAAGGTTCTCGCTACCGACGTGCGGGCGATGCTCGGCACGCTGGATCACGGTCAGGTCTATGACGTCCTGCATTCATTGATCGAAGGCGACGCCAAGGCGTTGCTCGAAGCCGTACGTCACCTGGCCGAACAAGGCCCGGACTGGAATGGCGTGCTCTCGGAAATTCTTAATGTGCTGCACCGCGTGGCCATCGCCCAGGCGCTGCCGGAAGGCGTCGACAACGGCCATGGCGACCGCGATCGCGTATTGGCACTGGCGCAGGCCTTGCCGGCTGAAGACGTGCAGTTCTATTACCAGATGGGCCTGATCGGCCGCCGCGATTTACCGCTGGCGCCGGACCCGCGTGGTGGCTTCGAAATGGTCCTGCTGCGGATGCTGGCCTTCCGGCCGGCAGATACGGCAGACGCACCGAGGCAACCGCTAAAGCCAGTGGGGATCAGCCAGGCCACAGTTGATTCCGCAAACTCCGTGGCTGCCGCGCCTAAACCTGCGCCGGTAGTCGCTGCGGCTGTTGCGCCGACGCCTGCTGTAGCGCCTGCGCCAGTGGCTGCACCTGCACCTGCACCGGCTCCCGAGCCGGCGCCGGTTGCTCCTGTTGCCGCGCCAGAACCTGAGCCAGCGCCTCTCGTCGCTGAAGAAGTCGTCGACCTGCCGTGGAATGACCCGGTGGAACCCGAGGCCGACCCCGAGCCTGCGCAGCAACCCGCCGTCGAACCGGTACTGGAAACCACCGCCGAGCAACCCGAGTTGCCGCCAATGCCACTGCCGACCCCGGACAGCGTCGTTCCGGAAGCGCCTGAGTGGGCCGCCGCGCCGATTCCCGAGCCGTCGGTCGCCGACGTCGATGCCGCCACCCCGGGCATGGACCTGGACGACGAGCCGCCGCTGGATGAGGATTACATCGAGCCGGACATCGATTCGGCCTACAGCTACCTCGACGAACTGGCCAGCGAACACGCTGCCGAGCCTGCCCCGGAACCCGAGCCAGAGCCGGCTGCGGCGCCGGCCACAGGTCTGGCGTTGCAGTGGCTGGAGCTGTTCCCGAAACTGCCGATCTCCGGCATGACCGGCAGCATCGCCGCCAACTGCACATTGATCGCCGTCGATGGCGACCATTGGCTGATGCACCTCGACCCGGCGCACAGCGCACTGTTCAACGCCACGCAGCAGCGTCGTCTCAACGATGCCTTGAACCAGTTCCACGGTCGCACGCTGAGCCTGACCATCGAGCTGATCAAGCCCGAGCAGGAAACCCCGGCCCAGGCCGCGTCCCGTCGGCGCGCCAACCGTCAGCGCGAGGCGGAGGAGTCAATCCATGGCGATCCGTTCATCCAGCAGATGGTTCAGCAGTTCGGCGCGGTGGTGCGAAACGATACTATTGAACCTGTCGACGCCTTGGTCACCCAAGGCTAATAACTGAAGGTGCCCGGCCGCGCTGGCCGGGCGCTGTTTTGATCCAAGTACTTTTGAGGTGATTCCCATGATGAAAGGTGGCATGGCCGGCCTGATGAAGCAGGCACAGCAGATGCAGGAAAAAATGGCCAAGATGCAGGAAGAACTGGCCAACGCCGAAGTCACCGGTAAGGCCGGCGGCGATATGGTCACCGTGGTGATGACCGGTCGCCACGACGTCAAAAGCGTGAGCATCGACCCAAGCCTGGTTGAAGGTATGAGCGAAGATGACAAAGAAATGCTGGAAGCGGTCATCGCCTCCGCCGTCAACGACGCAGTGCGCAAGATCGAAAAGAACAGCCAGGACAAAATGGGCAACATGACCGCTGGCATGAACCTGCCAGCCGGTATGAAACTGCCATTCTGATTCGCCATCCGGCGGCAGATGAGCTACACAAAATGCCAGGCATTGCGCCTGGCATTTTTGTTTCTGGCCGATCGTTCCCACGCTCTGCGTGGGAATGCAGCCCGGGACGCTCCGCGTTCCAAGTCCAGAGCCGAACGCGGAGCGTCCGTTGCGGCATTCCCACGCGGAGCATGGGAACGATCAACTCACCTCGGTCCACCGGAATAAACATCGAACGCCCAAAAGCCTCAACGGTCTGCTCCCTATACCCGCTGAATTAACCCTTCACAGGAGACGCTGACATGTCCGACTCTCTTACCCTCAACCAACGCTTCGTCCTCGCCTCGCGTCCGGTTGGCGCGCCGACCCCGGAAAACTTCCGCCTCGAACGCGAAGCCTTGCCGGATCTGCAGGACGGTCAGGTATTGTTGAAAACCCTGTACCTGTCCCTCGATCCCTACATGCGCGGGCGCATGAGCGACGCACCGTCCTACGCCGCGCCGGTACAAATCGGTGAAGTGATGACCGGCGGCGCGGTCAGCCGTGTCGAGGATTCACGTCATCCGAAATTCCATAAAGGTGATCTGGTGGTCGGCGCGACCGGTTGGCAGAGCCACAGCATCAGCGATGGCCGTGACATCATGCCGATCCCTGCCGGGTTGCCGAGCCCGTCGATGGCGCTGGGTGTGTTGGGCATGCCCGGCATGACCGCGTACATGGGGCTGATGGACATCGGTCAGCCGAAAGAAGGCGAAACGCTGGTGGTGGCGGCTGCCTCCGGCGCGGTCGGCTCGGTAGTCGGGCAAGTGGCCAAGATCAAAGGCCTGCGCGCAGTCGGCGTGGCCGGCGGTGCCGAGAAGTGCAAGTACGTGGTCGAAGAGCTGGGTTTCGATGCCTGCATCGATCACAAGGCGCCCGATTTTGCCGAGCAATTGGCCAAGGCCTGCCCCAACGGCATCGACATCTATTACGAGAATGTCGGTGGTCATGTCTTCGATGCCGTGGTGCCGTTGCTCAACCCCAAGGCGCGCATTCCGCTGTGCGGCCTGATCGCCGGTTACAACGCCTCCGAAGCGCCAAAAGGCCCGGATCGCCTGCCGATGCTGCAACGCACGCTGCTGACCAAGCGCGTGCGCATTCAGGGCTTCATCGTGTTCGACGACTACGGTGATCGTCAGCCGGAGTTCATCAGCCACATGGTGCCGTGGGTACGCGATGGCAAGGTGAAATTCCGCGAGGACGTGGTCGAAGGCCTTGAGCAGGCGCCCGAGGCGTTTATCGGTCTGCTGGAAGGGCGCAACTTCGGCAAACTGGTGGTGAAGGTCGCCCAGGACTGAGTATTTGACGCTGGCCAGAGGCGCGGGTATAAACCGCGTCTCGTTGTTTTGTCGGACTTTTTACCCATGAGCTTCAGCCCTTTGATTCGCCAACTGATCGACGCCTTGCGCACTTTGCCGGGCGTGGGGCAGAAAACCGCTCAGCGCATGGCGTTGCAGATGCTTGAGCGTGACCGCAGCGGCGGCTTGCGCCTGGCCCAGGCCCTCAGCCAGGCCATGGAAGGGGTCGGTCACTGCCGTCAGTGCCGCACGCTGACCGAAGACGATCTGTGCCCGCAATGCGCCGATACCCGCCGTGACGATACGTTGCTGTGCGTGGTGGAAGGGCCGATGGATGTGTATGCGGTCGAGCAGACCGGTTTCCGTGGCCGCTACTTTGTGCTCAAGGGGCATTTGTCGCCGCTCGATGGCCTGGGGCCTGAGGCGATCGGCATTCCGCAGTTGATGACGCGGATCGAAGAGGCGGGCACGTTTACCGAAGTCATCCTCGCGACCAACCCGACCGTGGAAGGTGAAGCGACGGCGCATTACATTGCTCAGCTGTTGAGCAACAAAGGCCTGATCGCCTCTCGCATTGCCCACGGCGTGCCGTTGGGTGGTGAACTGGAACTGGTCGATGGCGGCACGCTGGCGCATTCGTTTGCCGGGCGTAAACCGATTTCTCTCTGAATTTGCAGTGTCTGAGCTGACGCCTTCGCGAGCAAGCTCGCTCCCACATTGGTTTTGTGTCATTCACAAATCCCCTGTGGGAGCGAGCTTGCTCGCGAATGGGGTGACTCGGTTTGGCTGATTCACACAATTGAGTTGAAAACCAAGCAAGCGCTCGGTTAAGTTCGGCGAACCTTTCCGTGGAGCTCGCCCATGCCTGCCTTTCAGGAATACTTCGACCCCAGCCACCAATTGGTCCGCGACAGCGTCAGACGTTTCGTCGAACGCGAGATCCTGCCGGACATCGATCAGTGGGAAGAAGCCGAAAGCTTCCCCCGCGAGCTGTACCTGAAGGCTGGCGCGGCAGGCATCCTCGGCATCGGTTATCCGGAAGCGCTGGGAGGCAGCCATGCAGGCGATCTGTTCGCCAAGGTCGCCGCGAGTGAAGAGTTGATGCGCTGCGGCTCTGGCGGCCTGGTAGCGGGGCTGGGATCGCTGGATATCGGCCTGCCACCGATCGTCAAATGGGCCCGTCCCGAGGTGCGTGATCACGTTGTGCCGCAAGTGCTCAGCGGCGAAAAGATCAGTGCCCTGGCCGTCACCGAACCCGGCGGCGGCTCCGACGTCGCCAACCTGCAAACCCGCGCCGTGCGTGACGGCGATGTCTATCGCGTCAGCGGCAGTAAAACCTTTATCACCAGTGGCGTGCGCGCCGATTTCTACACCGTCGCGGTACGCACCGGTGCGCCGGGGTTTGGCGGCATCAGTCTGCTGCTGATCGAGAAGGGTACGCCGGGCTTCACCGTTGGCCGGCAGTTGACAAAAATGGGTTGGTGGGCGTCGGACACGGCTGAGTTGTTCTTCGACGATTGCCGCGTGCCTGCAGAAAACCTGATCGGCGCCGAGAACATGGGCTTCGCCTGCATCATGGGCAACTTCCAGAGCGAACGGCTGGCGTTGGCGCTGATGGCCAACATGACCTCACAGCTTGCACTGGAGCAAAGCCTGAGGTGGGCGCGCGAGCGCGAAGCGTTTGGCAAGCCGATCGGCAAGTTTCAGGTAATCAAGCATCGCCTCGCCGAGATGGCGACTGCGCTGGAAGTCTCACGCGAATTTACTTACCGGCAAGCGGCGAAGATGGCGGCGGGGCAGAGTGTGATCAAGGAAATTTCCATGGCGAAGAACTTTGCCACGGACACCTCGGACCGGATCACCACCGAGGCGGTGCAGATTCTTGGCGGGCTGGGTTATATGCGCGAAAGTCTGGTGGAGCGGCTGTATCGGGATAACCGCATTCTGTCGATTGGCGGCGGGACGCGGGAAGTGATGAACGAGATCATTAGCAAGCAGATGGGGCTTTAGGTTTCGGCGTGAGGCTGCCGGACCCTTCGCGAGCAAGCTCGCTCCCACAGTTGGAATGCGTTCCCTTGTGGGAGCGAGCTTGCTCGCGAAAGCGTCCGGGAGGGCGCTACTTATTTATCAGTCAGGGCAAACTGCGTCAGGCAGAAGCTAGGAATGCCCATGTCCTCAAGACGCTGCGAACCACCCAGCTCCGGCAAATCAATAATCGCCGCCGCCTCATGCACCCGCGCGCCCATGCGGCGAATCAGGTTCGCGGCGGCGATCAACGTCCCGCCCGTGGCAATCAAATCATCGAACATCACCACCGAATCGCCTTCACACAGGCTGTCGGCGTGCACTTCCAGGAACGCTTCGCCGTACTCGGTTGCGTAACCTTCGGCCAGTACGTCCGCCGGCAGTTTGCCTTGCTTGCGGAACAGCACCAGCGGCTTGTTCAACTGATAGGCCAGCACCGAGCCGATCAGGAAGCCACGGGCATCCATCGCGCCAATGTGGGTGAAATCAGCTTCGACGTAGCGGTGGGCGAAACTGTCCATCACCAGGCGCAGAGCCGTCGGCGACTGAAACAGCGGGGTGATGTCGCGAAAGATCACGCCCGGTTTCGGGAAGTCGATCACAGGGCGGATAAGCGATTTGATGTCGAAGGAGTCGAAGACCATCGTCGAGGTGTCCTGGCAGGGCTGCAAACGGCGCAGTATACCCGCGGCTGAAACGCTTCGCTCAACCGCGGATCGAGATCAGCCTTCGATCGAGCCACCGGCCAGCGCGCAGAGCTGGATCGGGTCGAGGATGTGAATCTCTTTGCCCTCGGCGGCGATCAGTTCGTTCTGCTGAAAACGGGTGAAAACCCGGGACACGGTTTCCACCGCCAGACCGAGGTAGTTGCCGATTTCATTGCGCGACATGCTCAGGCGGAACTGGTTGGCCGAAAATCCGCGAGCGCGGAAGCGGGCCGAGAGGTTGACCAGGAAGGTAGCGATGCGCTCGTCGGCGGTTTTTTTCGACAGCAGCAACATCATTTGCTGGTCGTCGCGGATTTCCCGGCTCATGACGCGCATCAACTGGCGGCGTAGCTGCGGCAGTTGCAGGGCCAGTTCATCGAGACGTTCAAAAGGGATTTCGCAGACCGAAGTGGTTTCCAGTGCTTGGGCGGAGACCGGGTGTTTCTCGGTGTCCATGCCGGACAGGCCGACCAGTTCGCTCGGCAGGTGGAAACCCGTCAACTGCTCTTCGCCGCTGTCGCTGAGGCTGAAGGTCTTCAGGGCGCCGGAGCGTACTGCATAAACGGAATCGAACGTGTCGCCCTGGCGGAACAGGAACTCGCCCTTTTTCAGCGGGCGGCCGCGTTTAACGATTTCGTCCAGCGCATCCATGTCTTCCAGATTCAGAGAAAGTGGCAGGCAGAGAGGGGCCAGGCTGCAATCCTTGCAATGGGCCTGGTTGTGAGCGCGCAGTTTAACTGGCTCGGACATTTCTTGGATCCTTGTGGGAAAACACACATAAGCCGTAAGGGTAACTCACGGGAGGACATTCAGGCCAGTCTGGGGCGACTTTGCCCTACAGCCATAAAGCCACAGGGCCAGCAGCCGATAAACAGGTATCAAAGTGCATACAAGGAACGATTCGATGGCCGCGATTGGTACGCTGGGCCCCGCTAGCAGCGACGTTGCGGCAACGCCGGAAGCGTTTAAAGCTGCGTCCGGCAATGCACGCGATCCAGGCTCGCCCGAAGAGGCAACCCCGACCTTGGTCGAGGGCGTCAAAGTGTCGCTGTCCGGCGCATCGATCGAAAAGGCCGCCAGTATCGGTGGCGAAAACAGCGACATCGAGAACAGTGGCTTGCCAGAGAACATCCAGCAATTGCTGAAGATGATCCGCAAACTGCAAAAACAGATTGCCGAGAAAAAGGCACTCATCGAAGCGGTCATGGCCGACAAGCGCCTTTCCAACGAAGAAAAGATCATCAAGGCTGCCGCGCTGCGAGGCGCTATCGCCGCGTTGAATACCGGCCTGATCACGGCCAATCTGGCTTTGTCCAAAGTGGTCGGGCAGTCCGGGTTG
Organism: Pseudomonas sp. ok266; assembly: GCF_900110195.1. NCBI lineage: Bacteria > Pseudomonadati > Pseudomonadota > Gammaproteobacteria > Pseudomonadales > Pseudomonadaceae > Pseudomonas > Pseudomonas sp. ok266. The sequence continues at coordinate 84,910 of NZ_FOCU01000005.1, forward strand.
ACCGCGGATCAGAACCTGAGCGTCGGTTCGTTGCTGACGAAAAACTAGATCACCCGCGAAAAACGCTGACGGTTCTGCTGTTCCAGGTAGGCATCGAACACCATGCACACCGAGCGCACCAGCAGACGACCCGCCGGCAAAACGGCGATCCGCTCGCGATCCAGCGCGATCAGGCCATCACTGGCCATACCCTGCAACTGCGGCCACAGCGCGCCGAAATAGCCCTGAAAATCGATGTTGAACTGCTGCTCGATCTCGGCGAATTCCAGGCTGAAATTGCAGATCAGTTGCTGAATCACCGCTCGGCGCAAGCGGTCATCGGCGTTACACACCAAGCCCCGGCTGGTCGCCAGTTGTGCGGCGGCGAGGGTGTTCTGGTACTCGTTGAGATCGCTGCTGTTCTGGCAGTACAGATCGCCAATCTGGCTGATGGCCGAAACGCCCAATCCGATCAGGTCGCAATGGCCGTGAGTGGTGTAACCCTGGAAGTTACGTTGCAGGGTTTGTTCTTCCTGAGCAATCGCCAGCTCGTCATCGGGCAGGGCGAAGTGATCCATGCCGATGTAGCGATAGCCGGCGGCGGTGAGCTGCTCGATGGTGCGCTCAAGCATTTCCAGCTTCTGCGCAGGCTCGGGCAATTCATTGCCGTTGATCCGTCGCTGCGGCATGAAACGCTCGGGCAGGTGCGCATAGTTGAACACCGAGAGCCGGTCCGGTTGCAGGCTGATGACTTCTTCAACGGTGCGGGCGAAATTTTCCGAGGTCTGTTTGGGCAAGCCGTAGATCAAATCGATATTGATCGAGCGAAATTGCAGAGTACGCGCAGCATCGATCACCGCGCGGGTTTCTTCCAGACTTTGCAGGCGATTGACCGCGCGCTGCACCGCTGGATCAAGGTCTTGCAGGCCGATGCTGACCCGGTTGAAACCCAGTTCGCGCAGCAGGCCCATGGTCGACCAGTCGGCTTCACGCGGGTCGATCTCGATGCCGTAATCGCCGGAGTCGTCATCCAGCAGATTGAAATGCTTGCGCAGGTGCGCCATCAACTGACGCAGTTCGTCGTGGCTGAGAAAGGTCGGCGTGCCGCCACCGAAGTGCAGTTGTTCGACCTTCTGCGCCGGGTCGAGGTGGCAGGCGATCAACTGGATTTCCTGCTCCAGCCGCTGCAGGTAGGGCAGGGCGCGACCACGATCCTTGGTGATGACTTTGTTGCAGGCGCAGTAGTAGCAAATGTTCGCGCAGAACGGCACATGCACATACAACGACAACGGGCGCAGGGCCTTGCGGCTGTCGCGCAGGGCATGAAACAGGTCGAAGGTGCCGACCTGACTGTGAAATTGCACGGCCGTCGGATACGAGGTGTAGCGCGGCCCCGCCAGGTCGTAGCGGCGGATCAGATCAGAGTCCCAACGAATGGCGTCGAGCATGCGGGCATTCCCCCGGATAGGCTGGCAGTGTGGGCGAGTCTATAGGGCGGCGGCGATGGGGCTTTTGATTTGCATCAACGGGGAGAAGTGTGGTGTTAGTGCGGGCCTCTTCGCGAGCAGGCTCGCTGCCACATTGGATCGGTGGTGCAACAAAAATCCCCTGTGGGAGCGAGCCTGCTCGCGAAGGCCGCGCCGCCGATCTAATGGCCCATGAGCCAATGCTGATGTGGGCCGGGCAATGTCCAGATCCCGAACAGGATCACCAGCAGTCCACCCGCCATGCGCACGCTGCGTTTGCGCAAAATGGCAGTCACGCGTTCCGCCGCAAGCCCCGTCGCCAGCAAAACCGGCCAGGTGCCGAGGCCGAACGCGAGCATCAACAACGCACTGTCCAGCGCATTGCCCTGACTCGCCGACCACAGCAATGTGCTGTAAACCAGTCCGCACGGCAGCCAGCCCCACAACGCGCCAAGTAGTAACGCGCGCGGCACACTCGACACCGGCAGCAAGCGGTTGGCCACCGGTTGAATGTAACGCCACAGCCCGCGCCCCAAACTTTCAATGCGCGTCAGCCCGCTCCACCATCCGGCCAGATACAAACCCATGGCGATCAGCAACAACCCGGCCAGCACACGCATGAACAATGCGGCTGGACTGTTCGCCACCGCCCATCCCGCCAGCCCGATCAGCAAGCCCGCCGTGGCATAACTGAGGATTCGGCCAAGGTTATACGCCAGCAACAAGCGGAAACGCCGGCTGCGCTGTTCCTTGGGAATCGCCAGGGTCAGCGCGCCCATCAAACCGCCGCACATGCCCAGGCAATGACCGCCACCGAGCAGGCCGAGGATCAATGCCGATACCAGCAAGGGCGCCAGTTCAAGCATGAGGTGGGGCCTTGTCGTCCGGTTTGTCGGGGTTGGCTTCGTCCACGGCGGCGGTGTGGTTCGGATCCTGATCATCGAACAGGATGCTGTGCGCCGGTCCGTCGAGGTCGTCGTACTGACCGCTGTCCACCGCCCAGAAAAAGATGTAAACGGCGATGGCCACGATCAGCAGGGCGGCCGGGATCATCACGTAGAGAGCTGGCATCTGTACTCCAGGTGCCCGCGCGGCTCAGGCCGGCAGCGGGCGGGTGTGCGATCGGGTGCTGGCGGGCGGCGGACTCGGCAGGCGAGTCAGGCGCAGGGCATTGAGCACCACGGTCAACGAACTGATCGACATGCCGACGGCGGCCCACACCGGAGTGATCCAGCCGAGGGCGGCGAACGGCAACATGAGGCCATTGTACAGCGCCGCCCACAGCAGGTTCTCGATGATGACCCGACGGGTCCGCCGCGCGAGCGTGAAGGCTTGGATCAAGGCGTCGAGGCGGTTGGACAGCAACACCGCATCGGCACTGGTTTTCGCCAGATCGGTGGCCGAACCCATGGCCACGCTGATGTCGGCCGCGGCGAGTACCGGCACGTCATTGACGCCATCGCCGAGCATCAGCACTTTGCGACCTTCCCGGTGCAGCTGTTGTAGGACTTGCAGTTTGTCGTCTGGGCGCAAACCGCCACGAGCTTCATCGATGCCCAATTCCGCAGCTACACTGGCGACCATTGGCGAGCTGTCGCCGGACAACAACAGCGTACGCCAGCCGCGCGCCTTGCACGCGGCGAGCAGGGCGGGGGCGTCGTCACGCAAGCGGTCGTCGAGAACGAACCACGCCAGTGGCCCTTGAGTGTCGCCGAGCAGCAACCATTGGCCGGCCTCATTCGGCATGGCGGGCACGTTCGCACCGCTGAGGGCGCAGACAAATTCTGCCTGACCGATGCGCAAACGCTGTCCGCCCACCAAGCCTTCGAGGCCAAGCCCCGGCGTGCTGTGGACTTCTTCAGCGGCCAGCGGCGCACGGCCAAAGGCACGGGCAATCGGGTGTTCCGAACGGTTTTCCAGTGCGGCGGCAAGGCTCAGGCATTCATCGCTGTCGCGCGCGCCGAGCGGGCGAATCGAGCGCAGCACCAGTCGGCCTTCGGTGAGGGTGCCGGTCTTGTCGAAGATCACCGTGTCGATTTGATTCAAGCCTTCCAGCACGTGACCACGGGTCAGCAGCAAACCGAGTTTGTGCAATGTCCCGGTGGCTGCGGTGAGCGCGGTCGGTGTGGCCAGCGACAGCGCGCACGGGCAGGTCGCAACGAGCATGGCGAGGACGATCCAGAATGCGCGCGATGAATCCAGCTCCCACCAGAGCAGGCCGATGGCCGCGGCGGCAATCAGTGATAACAGCAAAAACCATTGCGCGGCGCGGTCGGCGATTTCCGCCAGTCGCGGTTTTTCCGCCTGGGCGCGGTCGAGCAGACGGACGATGGCCGACAGGCGCGTGTCTTGGCCCAGCGCCTGAACTTCCACGGTCAACGCGCCTTCGACATTGAGCGTGCCGGCAGTGACCGTGTCGCCGAGGGTACGCGGTTGCGGCAGGTATTCGCCGGTGAGCAGCGATTCGTCGATGCTCGATTGGCCGTCGATGATCTTGCCGTCCGCCGGCAGAATCGAGCCGGCCTGCACCAGAATCCGCTCGCCGAGGCGCAGTTCGCTGAGCAGGATGCGTTCGCTCTGGCCGGCTGCATCAAGGCGCAGGCAGGAGGCAGGCAACAGATTGACCAATTGCGCGGTGGCGGCAGCGGTGCGTTCGCGGGCACGGCGTTCGAGATAGCGGCCGGCGAGCAGGAACAGTGCAAACATCCCCACCGCGTCGAAATACAACTCGCCGACCCCGGTGATCGAGGTCCAGATCCCGGCAATGTAGGCACTGCCGATCGCCAGCGACACCGAGACATCCATGGTCAGGTGGCGTGTGCGCAGATCGCGCATCGCGCCTTTGAAGAACGGCGCGCAGCTGTAGAACACGATCGGTGTGGTCAGGAACAGCGCGACCCAGCGCAGGATCGTGTGCAGCTCGGGGCTGAGGTCGATGTTGAATTCCGGCCAGGTGGCCATGGTCGCCATCATCGCCTGGAACCACAGCAGCCCGGCGACGCCGAGCTGACGCAGGGCCAGGCGGTTTTCGCTGGCCAGTTGTTCGCTGGCGCGATCGGCCTGATACGGGTGGGCGGCGTAGCCGATGTGGCGCAGTTCGGCGAGCACTTGGCTCAGCGGTAATTGCGCGTCGGCCCAGCGCACGTGCAAGCGATGGTTGGACAGGTTCAGCCGCGCTTCGGCCACGGCGGGCAGCGTGCGCAGGTGTTTTTCGATCAGCCAGCCGCAGGCGGCACAACTGATGCCTTCCATCAACAGGGTGGTTTCAGCCAGTTCGCCTTCATGGCGGACGAAGGGTTGCTGCACATCGGCGCGGTCGTACAGGGCCAGTTCATCGACCAATTGCACCGGCAATGCTTCGGGGTTGGCCGAGGCTTCGCTGCGGTGTTGGTAATAGCTTTCCAGGCCGCCGGCGACGATGGCTTCGGCCACGGCCTGACAGCCCGGGCAGCAGAATTCGCGGGATTGCCCGAGTACGACGGCAGTGAAGCGGCTGCCGGACGGGACCGGCAGGGCGCAGTGATAGCAGGGGAGTGGGGTGGTCATGGCATCGTTGAGGGGTTAAGCCCTTGCATTGGGGTTGTCCGCTTGCCCTCACCCCAGCCCTCTCCCGGAGGGAGAGGGAGCCGATCGGTGTGAGCCGGAAAAACTGGTTCAGTCGACTGGATCTTTACTGTCATACACAAAACGTGCAAACGCTCGAGATCAGTTCCCTCTCCTGGGGGAGAGGGCTAGGGTGAGGGGGCTTTTGAAGTTGTTTACTTCTTCAAGTCTTCGGCACCTTGCAGCGGTTCATCACCCAGCAGCAGATCCTTGTCATGGTTAACCAATTCTTCCTCGAACATCCGCCAGACGTGATCATCCTGACTGCCCAGCAACTCGACAAACCGGCGACCTTCAACTTTGTCACCCAATTGACCGATGTAACGCCCGGTTTCAGTCTCGCTGCGGGTCAGGACAATCTTGCGATCCTTCTCCGGCTGCGTCGGTGAAATCAGGTTCAGCTCCAGGGTCTTTGGCTGACTGTCACCGCTCAAGCGCAAATCAACTTCACCGGTCACGTCATCCAGATGCACAGCGGCGCGCATTTTCAGAGTCTGTGCCAACAGTTCACGGTCCAGCGAACGGTTGATGCCTTTGCCGGCCTCGTAGTAGTTGTCGTTGACCAGGTTGTCCGGGTTGTTCACCGCAATGGTCACCATGGACAGGGTCAGGGTCACCGAACAGGCCAGAATCCCGATGATGATCCATGGCCAAAGGTGCTTGTACCAGGGACTTGCGGCGTTTGCTGCGGGCATGTTCAGTTCTCTCAACGGATTTGTGGGCCGATGAATCGGCTCTTGGCTTCAACGTGGACGCTGTCGTCATCGGCATCCTTGAGGATGAATTTCACCTCGTTGGTGCTCGATGGCAGTTGCTCCGGTGCGCTCGACAACTCGACCGGCATGCTGACGATGTCGCCGGCCGCGACTTTGATCTCGCGTTTGCCTTGCAGGCGCAGGTCGGGCAGGCCCGCGGCTTCCAGCACGTAAGTGTGGTCGCGCTGATCCTTGTTCATGATCTTCAGGCTGTAGACGTTTTCGATCCGGCCTTCGGCGTTTTCGCGGTACAGCACGCGGTCCTTGCTAACGTCGAAGCCGACCAGCGAGCGCATCACGAATGCAGTGACCAACAGGCTGATCATCGCCAGCAACACTACGGCATAGCCGATCAGGCGTGGCCGCAGTTTATGGGTTTTCTGCCCGGACAGGTTGTGTTCGGTGGTGTAGCTGATCAGCCCGCGCGGGTAATCCATCTTGTCCATGATGCTGTCGCAGGCGTCGATGCAGGCCGCGCAGCCAATGCACTCGATCTGCAGGCCGTCGCGGATGTCGATGCCGGTCGGGCACACCTGAACGCACATGGTGCAATCGATGCAATCGCCCAGCCCCTGGGCCTTGTAATCGACGCCTTTCTTGCGCGGGCCACGGCTTTCACCGCGACGCGGGTCGTAGGAAACAATCAGCGTGTCCTTGTCGAACATCACGCTCTGGAAGCGTGCGTACGGGCACATGTAAATGCACACCTGCTCACGCAGCCAACCGGCGTTGCCGTAAGTGGCGAGGGTGAAGAAACCGACCCAGAAATACGACCAGCCATCGGCCTGGCCGGTGAAGAATTCGAAGACCAGTTCACGGATCGGCGAGAAGTAGCCAACGAAGGTCATGCCGGTGACAAAACCGATCAACAGCCACAGCGCGTGTTTGGCGAATTTGCGCGCAAATTTGTTGGTGCTCATCGGCGTCTTGTCGAGCTTGATGCGCTGATTGCGGTCGCCTTCGGTGACCTTCTCGCACCACATGAAAATCCACGTCCACACACTTTGCGGACAGGTGTAGCCGCACCAGACTCGGCCGGCGTACACGGTAATGAAGAACAGGCCGAACGCGGCAATGATCAACAGGCCCGAGAGCAGAATGAAATCCTGTGGCCAGAAAGTGGCGCCGAAGATGAAGAACTTGCGCTCCGGCAGGTTCCACCACACGGCCTGATGACCGCCCCAGTTCAGCCACACCGTACCGAAATACAGCAGGAACAATGCCGCACCGCCCATCATCCGCAGATTGCGGAACAGGCCGGTGAACGCGCGGGTGTAGATTTTTTCTCGAGAGGCGTAAAGGTCAACGCTGTTGTTCGCGTTTTTGCTCGGTGGTGTGACGTCGTGTACCGGAATCTGGTTGCTCATCATTGCATCCCACGGCAGTGGAAAAATGCCTCGGTCGATACGTGCCAACCCAGGTCAGAAAGGGGTGTTGCAGTGGCGCAATGATACGCCGGTCGCTCTGGATCAAGGGTGCGACCTTTGGTCGCGTTGGGTAAAAAACCTGAATGGTGTAGCGAATGCAGCAAAGCATGATGCAGGTCAATTGACTTGTTGAGTATGGACGGTTTTGGCTTGAGGGCTAATTCATTGTTTCCATGGGAGAACAGTCCGCCGCTGCGGTCATTGCGAGTTTCATAAAAAAGCCTGGTCAGATTGGACGCCCGCACGAATGGCGTCACGTTCAGGGTTTCCTTTGCACAACTCGACGCGTGTCTGGCCTGAAAGAAAACTTTGAATGTGGTTTTGCGTGGGCCACGCCACGTTGAATGGAACTTGTCATGTTTATTTTCAGTGCTCTGCAGGTTATTAAACTTGTGCGGCTAGTGTCTCTGAAATAAATCCAATTGATTGTTCTTTGTGAGTGCTTTGAAGTTTTCTGTTTTTTCGAATAAGTTCTGTTTGCGCGAAAAGTTTGCGCCTGATTGATTAATTTAAACGGAATTTAATGTATGGCTTTTAACAAGTTTGCAAGCGTTGTGCTGGGTGTGTGTTTATGGGCGACGGGTGCATCGGCGCAGGCTATAACCGGAACACCGAAACACATGGTTTTTGCCTCGGATACTCAATATCCCTGGACCGACAAGACCGATGACCGGGAGCCGGAATCCGACGCCGAATTCGATGTTCGTTCGAAATGGCTGGTTGATACTCAGCTTGGGAGTATTGCCGAGTTCAGAAATCAGCACGGCTCTCAAGCCCAGGTGCCTTTGATGATCAATGGCGATATAACCGCTTTTGGTCATGGCTGGCAGCGTTCGTTCATGAAGGATTTACTGACCAAGCACTTCAAAGGTGAGTATTTATACGGCTTGGGTAATCACGATTATGAAAACAATGTTGATGATTGTTTTAGTAATAGCTGTGCGGCGGGAAGTATTGTCGAGTTCAAAGAGCACCATGAGCGTAAAGTCGACAGCTTTGATCTGAAAATCACCAGTGGGTTTCTCAGTAAAAAGTACTCTGGCAGTCTCGCCTATTCAAAAAACATCGGCGAAGTTCATATGGTTCAACTCAATAACGAACCGACGTATACCACCCGGATTGCTCATCCATTGAACCCGACGACATTTGAAATCAACGATGCGCTCGACTGGCTCGAGACGGACCTCAGACTGGCGCGAGCCTCGGGGTACGCCATCATCATCAATATGCATAAACCGTTGCGCCACCAGGGGACCCAGGCGCAACAGAAACGCTTCACCGATATGGTCAATAAATATCAAGTGACGGCGATCTTTGCCGGCCATTTGCATAAGGATGGAGGTGATGCCTATTGGGAGGGTAGCGTACCCATCTACCTGAGCGGCAGTACGTCTCAGCAAACCTATCTGATTGCCAGTTTCACCGAGGACCGCAAGCAGTTGCAGGTCTATCTGGTGAAGAACAATCAGTGGCGCAATCGAACGCTGATCGATACGACGCCGGTGCATTCAATCTTTGCCAAGCGCCCATAAAAAAGCCCCGCCAGTGATTAGGCGGGGCTTTGGACGATCAGTGATTGGCCGCGTTCCATGGATTGATCAGATGAACGCCGCTGAGTTGGAAATCGGCAACATTACGGGTGACCAGCGTCAGCCCATGAACAAGCGCGGTGGCGGCGATCAAAGCGTCGCATTCATTGCTGCGATCAGGCACGTGCAGCTGTGCGCATCGGCTAGCGACGGCGCTATCGACCGAGAGGATTCTTCCCGAGAATGCGGGTTTGACATGACGCTCGAGCCAGTTGCGCAGCATCCCTCCTTGTGGCGGGTCGCGGCGTTCGATACGCAGAATGCCGGTTTCCAGCTCCAGCACAGTGATGGCCGATAAATACAGGCTGGCCGGGGCGACGCTGTTTGCCCATGTCACCACCTGCTTGTTGGCCTGGGGTTTTCGCAGTTCGGAAACTACATTGGTATCCAGTAGAAACATTAGGACAGGTCCACGCTGCGAGGAGTGATGACGGCGCGCTCGGTTTCGAACTCGATGTCAGGCGCATTCGGCATGACCAGCAGATCGACGATGCTGGTCTGGCTACCGGTCAGTTTCTGGTATTCCTCGATGCTCAGCAGTACATGGGCAGGTTTGCCACGATCGGTAATGATGACCGGGCCCTGATGCGCGGCTTTTTTGGCGGCACTGGTGTCCTGGTTGAATTCGCGGCTGGAAATGGTCGTGATGGCCATCATGTTCGGCCTCCGGTGATTCTGGTGTAGAAACGTTACTACTTTGGGGTTTGCCCAGCAATCAAAAAGGTGGGTTGCGGACGATCGGTTTATCACTGTCATAACGGCACCGGCGAAAGCGCCCCGGCCAAAGGGCAGGGGCGCAGGATATTGGACGTAATTCGCTGTGTTTTGCTGCCCCCTGTCAGGGCAATCTGCCGCCGCCAAGACCGTCCAGACCGCCGCTGTTACCTGGGCGACCTACAGGGTTTGGTGAGGGTGAGCGTGCGGGTGCCACAGGCCTATTCACCGCCGTTGCTTCATGATCATGGAGGGGCTGCAAACGTTTTGGCAGTGTGGTTTCGTCATTCTTTGACATGTAGGCTTCATCCTTGAAGGTTGACCCGATGCTGTTCATCGGAGTGGGAAAAACCTACAGGGCAGTGCTGCTCAGGTCTATTGAGCATATGTCTCAAGGCATGAATGCCAGCATGAAAAAAGGCCCCGCCAATCAACATTGGCGGGGCCTTTTGTACTTCAAGCGCTGGCCTTACTCGGCGTTCGCTTCGGGTGCTTTTTCACCGTGGGACAGGCTGTAAACATATGCCGCCAGCAGGTGCACCTTGTCGTTGCCTTGCAGTTGTTCCTGCGCAGGCATCTGGCCCTGACGGCCGTAACGGATGGTCTGCTGCAGTTGCGCGAAGCTCGAACCGTAGATGAACGCGCCCGGGTGGGTCAGGTCAGGCGCACCCATGGCGGGGGTGCCTTTGCCGGCCGGACCGTGGCAGGCCACGCAGTTGGCGGCGAACAGTTTGCCGCCGTTGGCCGGATCAGCCTTGGTGCCTTCCGGCAGCTTGCGGCCATCCAGGTTGGTCACAACGAATGCTGCTACGTCGGCAACACCTTGCTCACCGATGACTTCAGCCCAGGCCGGCATCACTGCGTGACGACCGCCCATGATGGTGGTCTTGATGGTTTCCGGCTCGCCGCCCCAGCGCCAGTCGGCGTCGGTCAGGTTAGGGAAACCGTAGGCGCCCTTGGCGTCGGAACCGTGGCACACCGAGCAGTTGGAGGCGAACAGACGGCCACCCATCTTCAGTGCTTGCGGATCCTTGGCCACTTCTTCGATTGGCATGGCAGCGAACTTGGCGAAGATCGGACCGAACTTGGCGTCCGAGCGGGCCATTTCCTTTTCCCACTCGTGCACGCCGGTCCAGCCGGTCTGGCCGTTGGCGAACGCGGTCTGCTTGTCGTTATCGAGGTAGTTGTAGCCCGGCAGCAGGCCTTTCCAGTTGCCCAGGCCCGGGTACAGCACCAGGTAACCCAAGGCAAAAATGATGGTGCCGACAAACAGCATGAACCACCATTTCGGCAGTGGGTTGTCGTACTCCTCGATCCCGTCGAAAGAGTGCCCGACCGTCTCGTCCGTCTGTTCGCTGCGCTGGCCCTTGCGGGTCGACAGCAGCAGCCAGGTCAGGGAAAAGATCGTACCGAGACTGAGGACTGTGACGTACAGACTCCAGAATGTAGTCATTCTTTGTTACTCCTAGAAGCTTGCTCGACGTGCTTGATGGCTTCGGGATCATCCGCAAAAGGCAACAAGGTCGCGTCTTCAAACTCCGACTTGCGCTTGGGGCTGAACACCCACAGCGCCAGACCGATGAAGGCCACCATCACGACAACGGTGCCCAGGCCACGAATCATCCCGATATCCATCCAGATCACCGTTTGCTTTTGATGATGGTGCCCAGGCCTTGCAGATAGGCCACCAGCGCGTCCATTTCGGTTTTGCCCTTCACGGCATCCTTGGCCCCGGCGATGTCTTCGTCGGTGTAAGGAACGCCGAGCGTGCGCAACACTTCCATCTTCCTGGCAGTGTCTTTGCCGTCGAGCTTGTTTTCTACGAGGAACGGGTAAGCCGGCATTTTCGACTCAGGCACGACGTTGCGCGGGTTGTACAAGTGCGCACGTTGCCAGTCATCGGAGTAACGACCGCCGACACGGGCCAGATCTGGCCCGGTACGTTTGGAACCCCACAGGAACGGGTGATCCCAGACGCTTTCACCGGCGACCGAGTAGTGCCCATAGCGTTCGGTTTCAGCGCGGAACGGACGGATCATCTGCGAGTGGCAGCCGACACAGCCGTTGGCGATGTAAACGTCGCGGCCTTCCAGTTCCAGCGCCGAACGCGGCTTCATGCCTTCGACCGGCTTGTTGGTGACGTCCTGGAAAAACAGCGGAACGATTTGGGTCAGGCCGCCAACGCTGACGGCGATGACCATGAAGAAGGCCAGCAGGCCAATATTCTTCTCGACAGCTTCATGCTTCATCAGTGAGCTCCAACGACAGCGATCTGGGCAGCGGCTTCGGCTTCAGCCGGGTTCGAGGCGCGCACGGTGCGCCAGACGTTGTAAGCCATCAGGAACATGCCGCTGGCGAAGAAAGCACCGCCCAAGGCACGGACGATGTAGCCCGGGTGGCTGGCTTGCAGCGCTTCAACGAACGAATAGGTGAGGGTGCCGTCGTCGTTGATTGCACGCCACATCAGGCCCTGCGTGATGCCGTTGACCCACATCGAAGCGATGTACAGCACGGTGCCGATGGTCGCGAGCCAGAAGTGCGCGTTGATCAGGCCGACACTGTGCATCTGCGCACGCCCGAACAGGCGCGGGATCATGTGGTAGATCGCGCCGATCGAGATCATCGCGACCCAGCCGAGGGCGCCGGCGTGTACGTGGCCGATGGTCCAGTCGGTGTAGTGCGAGAGCGAGTTGACGGTCTTGATCGCCATCATCGGCCCTTCGAAGGTCGACATGCCGTAGAACGCCAGCGAAACCACGAGGAAGCGTAGGATCGGGTCGGTGCGCAACTTATGCCAGGCGCCAGACAGGGTCATCATGCCGTTGATCATGCCGCCCCAGCTTGGCGCCAGGAGGATGATCGACATCGCCATGCCCAGCGATTGTGCCCAATCCGGCAGTGCGGTGTAGTGCAGGTGGTGTGGGCCGGCCCAGATGTACAGGGTGATCAGGGCCCAGAAGTGCACGATCGACAGACGATAGGAGTAGATCGGACGTTCGGCCTGTTTCGGCACGAAGTAGTACATCATCCCGAGGAAACCGGTGGTCAGGAAGAAGCCCACCGCGTTGTGGCCGTACCACCACTGGATCATCGCATCGGTCGCGCCGGAGTAGGCGGAGTAGGACTTGAAGAAGCTCACCGGCAGGGAGGCGTGGTTGACGATGTGCAGCATCGCCGTGACCACGATGAACGCACCGTAGAACCAGTTACCCACATAAATGTGCTTGGTTTTGCGCTTGGTAATGGTGCCAAAGAACACCAGACCGTAGGTGACCCAGACAATCGCCAGCAGAATAGCCAGTGGCCATTCCAGTTCCGCGTATTCCTTGGTGGTGGTGTAACCCAGCGGCAAGGTAATGATCGCGCCGACGATCACCGCTTGCCAGCCCCAGAAGGTGAAGGCCGCGAGGCTATCGGAAATCAGTCGCGTCTGGCAGGTTCGCTGCACGACATAGTAGGAAGTGGCAAACAGTGCACAGCCACCGAAGGCAAAAATCACCAGGTTTGTGTGCAACGGGCGCAGGCGTCCAAAGCTCGTCCACGGCAGACCGAAGTTCAACTCCGGCCAAACCAGTTGCGAGGCGATGAAGACACCGAGCCCCATGCCAAGGATCCCCCAGACCACCGTCATGATGGCGAACTGGCGGACTACCTTATAGTTATAAGCAGTCGGACTGATTGCTGTGCTCATTCTAAGGTTCCACGGTTTGGGTGTTTTATTAGGATTAAAATCGGCCGCAAGTATGCAGAGAGCAGGGGGTCATTGCAACGCGCCATGACCTGGGTCAATGCTTTCCAACGCTGATTCTGCGGCCTTTCCATGCGCCGCGTAAGGACAAAATTGGCCTCGGACAAAATGTCGCAGCGGACGAAAAAAGCGAGGGGTTCAGGTCGCTTGTAACGGAGTGTGTTCAAACGCTCAGTTCGGGTGACGGACGGTAAATGGCACGACAGCCGGTATCTACCGGCGTTTGCGGCCACATCAGTCAGCCGGTTCGCGGAACACAGCAGTCAGCGTTGACCTGGAACCGGCACAAGCCAGTCCGCATCGAGCAAGCGTAGACCCGAATCAGAGGAACCGAAAGGAGAGGGTGTGAAGGGGTGCGACAATGCGTCGCAAAGGGGCTGGATGCTGCCGCACCGAGAATGGTGCGGCAGATGTGTACGCAATGATTACTTCTTGTTGTCTTCAGTAATAAGTTTTTCTGTATTCAATCCATGTGACAGGCTGTACACATAAGCGGCAAGCAATTGCACTTTATCGTTGCCCAACAGCTCGTTCTGCGCCGGCATGTGACCCTGGCGACCATGGCGAATGGTCTGCTCGAGTTGGGTCAGGCTGGTGCCATAGATAAACCCGGCCGGGTGCGTCAGATTCGGCGCGCCCATGGCTTCAGTACCTTGGCCGGTCGCCCCATGACAGGCCACGCAAGTAATGCTGAACGCTTGCTGTCCGGCTTGCAGGTCAGCCTTGTTGTCGGCTGGCAATGGCAAACCGGCCAGTTCGTGACGCACATAAGCGGCCACGTTCTTCACCCCGGCTTCGCCCAACACTTCGCCCCAGGCCGGCATCGCCGCCATCCGGCCACCCATGATGGTGGTCTTGATGGTGTCGGCGTCGCCGCCCCAGCGCCAGTCGCTGTCGGCAAGGTTAGGGAAACCGAACGCGCCTTTGGCATCGGAACCGTGGCACACCGAACAGTTGGAGGCGAACAAGCGGCCACCCATTTTCAGCGCCTGTGGGTCCTTCGCCACTTCTTCCAGCGGCATGGCGGCGAACTTGGCGAAGATCGGCCCGAATTTGGCGTCGGCCTTGTTCATTTCCTTTTCCCACTCGTGCACGCCGGTCCAGCCATCCTCGTAACCCGGCAGGATGCCTTTCCAGTTGCCCAGGCCCGGATAGAGGATCAGATAGCCCACGGAAAACACCAGCGTGCCGGCGAACAGCATGAACCACCACTGCGGCAGCGGGTTGTCGTACTCCTCGATGCCGTCGAAGCTGTGGCCCATGGTCTGGTCGACGCTGCCCTTGGTCTCGCCCCGGCGGGTGCCGATCAGCAGCCATGTCAGGCCGATCAGGCTGCCGATGGTCAGTACGCAGATCCACGTACTCCAGAAGGTGGTCATGGCCGGGTACTCCTTGTCTCATTTACTGGGGTTGTGTCGGGTTGCAGCTCGTCGGCGAACGGCAGCAGACGCGCTTCGGCGAACTCCGGGGTGCGCTTGCGGTTGAAAACCCACAAGGTCAGGCCGACAAAGGCGACGAACACCACGACCGTGCCGAGGCCACGAATCATGCCTGCACTCATTTCAATGACCATGGCTCACCTCTTGCTCTTGATCGCAGTGCCGAGCACTTGCAGGTAGGAGACGAGGGCGTCCATTTCGGTCTTGCCCTTGAGGCTGGCCACCGCGCCGCTGATGTCGTCGTCGGTGTACGGCACGCCGAGGGTGCGCATGGTCTTGAGCTTGGTTTCGGTGTGGCTGCTGTCGACCGCCTGCGTGACCAGCCACGGGTAGGCCGGCATTTTCGATTCCGGCACAACGTTGCGCGGGTTGTACAAGTGCGCACGGTGCCAGTCATCCGAGTAACGCGCGCCGACCCGGGCGAGGTCCGGACCGGTACGTTTCGAACCCCACAGGAACGGGTGATCCCAAACGCTTTCGCCGGCCACCGAGTAGTGCCCGTAGCGCTCGGTTTCGGCGCGGAACGGCCGGATCATCTGCGAGTGGCAACCGACGCAGCCTTCGCGGATGTAGATGTCGCGGCCTTCCAGTTGCAGCGCGGTGTAGGGCTTCATGCCTTCCACCGGTTTGTTGGTGACGTCCTGGAAGAACAGCGGGACGATCTGGGTCAGGCCGCCGATGCTCACGGCGAACACCATGAGCAACATCAACAGGCCAACGTTCTTTTCAATCGTTTCGTGTTTCATGGCGGACTCCTCAGGCCATCTGCGCGGCAGCAACGACGTCAGCAGGCTGCGAGGCCCGCACGGTGCGCCAGGTGTTGTAAGCCATCAGGAACATGCCGCTGAGGAAGATCGCCCCACCAATCAGCCGCACGACAAAGCCTGGGTGGCTGGCCACCAGGGTTTCGACGAAGGAGTAGGTCAGCGTGCCGTCCTCGTTCACCGCGCGCCACATCAGGCCTTGGGCGATGCCGTTGACCCACATCGAGGCGATGTAGAGCACGGTGCCGATGGTCGCGAGCCAGAAGTGCGCGTTGATCAAACCGACGCTGTGCATCTGCGCCTTGCCGAAGATTTTCGGGATCATGTGGTACAGCGCGCCGATCGAGATCATCGCTACCCAGCCGAGAGCGCCGGCGTGTACGTGGCCGATGGTCCAGTCGGTGTAGTGGGAGAGGGCGTTGACGGTCTTGATCGCCATCATCGGACCTTCGAAGGTCGACATGCCGTAGAACGCCAGCGAGACCACAAGGAAGCGCAGGATCGGGTCGCTGCGCAACTTATGCCAGGCGCCCGAGAGGGTCATCATGCCGTTGATCATGCCGCCCCAGCTCGGTGCCAGCAGAATCAGCGACATCACCATGCCCAGCGACTGTGCCCAGTCCGGCAGCGCGGTGTAGTGCAAGTGGTGCGGGCCGGCCCAGATGTACAGGGTGATCAATGCCCAGAAGTGCACGATCGACAGGCGATACGAATACACCGGACGCTCGGCCTGTTTCGGCACGAAGTAGTACATCATCCCGAGGAAACCGGCGGTGAGGAAAAAGCCTACGGCGTTGTGGCCGTACCACCATTGCACCATCGCGTCGGTTGCACCGGCGTACACCGAGTAGGACTTGGTGAAACTCACCGGCAACTCAAGGTTGTTGACGATGTGCAGAATCGCCACGGTGATGATGAACGCGCCGAAGAACCAGTTGCCCACGTAGATGTGCTTGGTCTTGCGCTGCATGATCGTGCCGAAGAACACGATGGCGTAGGCGACCCAGACGATGGTGATCAGGATGTCGATCGGCCATTCCAGCTCGGCGTATTCCTTGGAGCTGGTGTAACCCAGTGGCAGGCTGATCGCCGCCAACAGGATCACCAGTTGCCAGCCCCAGAAGCAGAACGCGGCGATTTTCGGCGCAAACAATTGGGTTTGGCAGGTGCGTTGCACCGAGTAGAACGAACTGGCGAACAGCGCACAGCCACCGAACGCGAAGATCACCGCGTTGGTGTGCAGCGGGCGCAGACGGCCGAAACTGGTCCAGGGCAAATTGAAGTTGAGTTCGGGCCAGACCAATTGGGCCGCGAGAAAAACCCCGAGGCCCATGCCGACGATGCCCCACACCACCGTCATAATGGCGAATTGGCGGACCACCTTGTAGTTGTAGGCGGTACTGATAGAAGTGTTCATGGTTCCCCATCCACGGTTCAGCCGAAGTGAGCGCGCGCAAAACACGCGGCGAATCCTTCGTCTGGAGTTATAGGCAGACTAAAAGCGAGGCAAGCATGGACAAACAGCACAAGGCCAGTATTGACGGGGATCAATGGGCGCAGTGCGTGCGTGATCATGGGTGGCTTTGGGATGCTGCTGATGGAGAGGCTGCGGCGACGTTGATCCTTGCTCACGGGGCGGGGGCGCCGATGGATAGCGATTGGATGAACGACATGGCTGGGCGCCTTGCCGGGCTTGGGGTGAATGTGTTGCGGTTTGAGTTTGCGTATATGGCGCAGCGGCGGGTGGATGGGGTGAAGCGGCCGCCGAATCCTGCTGCGAAACTGCAGGAATGCTGGCGCGAAGTGTTTGCCGAAGTGCGACGTCATGTCGCTGGGCCGCTGGGGATCGGCGGCAAGTCCATGGGCGGGCGGATGGCGAGTCTTTTGGCTGACGAATTGGGCGTTGATGCGTTGGTGTGTTTGGGCTATCCGTTTTATGCAGTGGGTAAACCGGAGAAACCGCGGGTTGAGCATTTGGCTTCTTTGCAGACGCGGACTTTGATTGTGCAGGGGGAGCGGGATGCGCTGGGCAATCGGGAGGCGGTTGAGGCTTACACCTTGTCACCGAGTATTGAGGTGACGTGGCTAACGGCTGGAGATCATGACCTCAAGCCATTAAAGGTTTCCGGGTTTACCCATGAACAGCATTTGGCGAGCGCCGCGCAGAAAGTATCCGAGTTTCTCAGCAAGTGACCGAGCCGGGCTGAGATTTTGAACTGCATGAAGATCTGCTCCCTTTCCCCTCGCCCCCTTGGGGGAGAGGGCTGGGGTGAGGGGGTAGATCTTGAACGCGACCCATTTTTCGATCTGAGTGCATATCTGTTGCTGCGGTAACGGCCGCTCAGGGTTCCGCCCTTACGGCGGGTCACTTTTTCCAGACGCCGAAAAAGTAACCAAAAACGCTTGCTCCTACGTGCGGCCCACTCGCTAAAGCTCGGGGTCCCTTCGCTCCGGGATCGATCCGGGCGCAGCGTCTCCGGTTTGCTTCGCTGCACCTACTCCCGCTGTGTTTGGCTTCGCCAAACGGTCGCTGCGCTCCCACGCCCGGATCAATCCCTCCACTCAGCCTTCCGACGTCGCTCGTGGATCAAGATCAAAAGCAGGCGAGCTGACACTCGGCCTATTGAGTGGTGAAGAGCACGGCGCGCTTGGCTTTGGTTTTTGTGGTGTTCTCGCCCCTCACCCCAGCCCTCTCCCGAGGGAGAGGGAGCCGATTTTTGGGCTTTTCAAAGCCTGAGTTCAACGCACTATTGCACGTCGGCGTACCTCTCCCAAACACCGCGATCAGTCCCCTCTCCCTCGGGAAGAGGGCTAGGGTGAGGGGCTTTTGATCTGTTTCAGAATCTGAGTTCGACTTGTTATCGCACGTCGGCGTATCTCTTCCATTCCATGCGGTCAGTCCCCTCTCCCTCTGGGAGAGGGTTAGGGTGAGGGGCAATTTCGCTGACACGATAAAGAACTGGAAGCGCTCACTGTCCGGCATTTCCCTTGCACAAACGTGATTTTGTGAGCACGTTTAAATTACACAACCCGTTACGCCTCGGGGCCTACAACACCTTGCGCCGTTACCTACGCGTACGCCAGAATCCGCCGGCTTACACGACTACAGGCCGGGCTATATCGTTTCCTTGTCACTGAAAAACAGTGATCGGGTTTGGTAGCCCGCCTTAAATTGTCGTTGTTGCGACACTGTCGATGCTGTCTCCTTTTTGAGATATGGCTTTGTATGGTGGGCATGCGTGGGGCTCCTCTGTGAGCGCCGGGTTACCCAATTTGACCGGTCTACCAACCCGCGCATGGCCGCCACCCGCCGTTTGGTAGCGAGGGTGATGGCTCCCGTTTTTTCAAATTGGAGCTTTATCTATGTTCAAAATCACACCAAACCCACCACCCACTGATCCAATCCCCCACGACCCAGCGCTCAGCCCGCAAAAGATCAAAGAAGCAACCGACCGCGCCCTCGACTATTACCTCAGACCCGAAGCACTGGGGGCTCCACCGAGCTCGCCCAAGTTTCGTCCGGTCTATCTCGTCGACCCCACGCTGGATGACGAAACCCTGCTGGTCGAGGCGAGCGAGTCGCTTTCATACGCCCATGCCATGGTCGGTAATATCGCCAACTCAATAGGCGGCCCGGAGCGCAAACCGCTGCTGGCGCTGCAACAGGTGATCATGCTCAACGAGCTGTTGGTCAATCGACTGCTGGATAAGCTGAAGTTGCCTCAGTAATTTCGCTGGCTGTTATGGCCTCATCGCGAGCAGGCTCGCTCCCACAGGGGATTGTTGTCGGGCACATAATCTATGACCACCGCAGATCCAATGTAGGAGTGAGCCTGCTCGCGATGACGGTATGACAAGCGACATCAATTTCAGACAGGTGATAAAAAAGCCCGAATGCTTTCGCTTTCCGGGCTTCCACGATCAAAAGATCGCAGCCTTCGGCAGCTCCTACCGTGATCGGTGTAATAGCTGCCGAAGGCTGCGATCTTTTAATTTACTTTGCAGTGTGTAGCCTGCCAGTGATCAAAAATTTATCGAACAATTTCTGGCCATCACGCGCGGCTTGCCGAACATCAAGGAATGTCAGGTCATCACAAGTTTTCTGTTTTGCGGGTTTTCGGACGGAGATTTTATTCATGCTTGCCGGTCTGCGTGATTGAGTAGCGACCGGCAAACGATAGAACCTGGCATCAACGAGCACCAGTCGGTGCACTCTGGCGAAGCTGTAGGCAGTTTCTGCATTGCTTGAGTGAGATCGTCGTTGGCAGAGAAGGCCTCTTCGCGAGCAGGCTCGTTCCCACAGGGGATTGTCGTCGGACACAAAACTGTGGTCCCGAGCAGTTCCAATGTGGGAGCGAGCCTGCTCGCGAAAGCGGCCTGCCAAACAACGTCTATTTCAGACAGGCAACAAAAAACCCGGAAGCTCTCGCTTTCCGGGTTTTTTGTTATCGCCAGTTCAATCAGCGGTTAAACCGCTCCACCAACGAGTACTGCGTATTCGCTGTCTTCGTCAGCTCTTCACTCAACAACGCCGAGTTATGCGCCTGTTCCGACGTCTGATCCGCCAGTTCCGAAATATTGCTGATGTTGCGGCTGATCTCTTCAGCCACCGCACTTTGCTCTTCCGTCGCTGCAGCAATCTGCGTGGTCATGTCGGTGATGTTGGCCACCGCTTCACTGATACCGACCAACGCCTGATCCGCTTCCAGCACCCGCGCTACACCTTCTTCAGCCTGGCGATGCCCGGCTTCCATGGTTTGCACGGCACTCGAAGCCGTCTGCTGCAACTTGGCGATCAGGGCATGAATCTGCCCGGTCGATTCGCTGGTGCGTTGCGCCAGTTGACGCACTTCGTCAGCCACCACGGCAAAACCACGGCCCATCTCGCCAGCACGGGCTGCCTCGATGGCGGCGTTGAGCGCGAGCAGGTTGGTCTGGTCGGCGATGCCTTTGATCACATCAACCACGCCGCCGATTTCGTCACTGTCCTTGGCCAGTTGCGTCACGGTCAGGCCGGTTTCCCCGACGACTACAGACAGACGCTGAATGGCTTCGCGGGTTTCGCCGGCGATGTCACGGCCGCGACCGGTCAGGCGATTGGCTTCCTGAGTGGCGTCAGCGGTGCGCTGGACATGGCTCGCCACTTCCTGAGTGGTCGCGGCCATCTGGTTGACGGCGGTGGCGACCTGTTCGGTTTCCACGCGCTGACGTTCCAGGCCGCTGGAACTGTTGTGCGCCAGGACGTCGGACTGCTTGGCCTGATCGGTCAGGTGTTCGGCGGTGTCCTGCAGACGGGTCAGGCAGGTTTTCAGGCGTGCTTCCTGGCTGAGGATCGACATTTCCAGACGCGCCTGGGCGCCACGGCTGTCGGTGTACATCTGCGCGATCAGCGGGTCGGAAGTGGTCTGCTCGGCCAGGCGCAGCAGGCGTTTCAGCCCGCGTTGCTGCCATTGCAGGCCCATCAGGCCCAGCGGCACCGACAAACCGGCAGCGAGGGCGAAGCCCCAGTGCGAGTTCAGCGTCGCGCCGATCACGAAGCTCAGTTGGCTGACCAGAATGAACGGCAGCCAGTCTTGCAGCACCGGCAGCCATTTATCGGTGGACGGGATCGCCGACTTGCCCTGGTTGATGCGTTGGTAGAGCGCTTCGGCGCGGCGGATCTGTTCGGCGGTGGGTTTGATCCGCACCGACTCGTAACCGACCACCTGATTGCCGTCGAACACCGGAGTCACATAGGCGTTCACCCAGTAGTGGTCACCGGATTTGCAGCGATTCTTGACAATGCCCATCCATGGCAAGCCTTGTTTCAATGTGCCCCACATGTGCGAAAACACCGCCGCCGGTACGTCTGGGTGACGGACCAGGTTGTGCGGCGCACGGATCAGTTCCTCACGCGAAAACCCGCTGATCTCGACGAAAGCGTCGTTGCAGTAGGTGATCACGCCCTTGGCGTCGGTTGTGGAAATCAACCGCTGCTGAGCCGGGAAAGTCCGTTCGCGTTGTGTAATGGGCTGGTTGTTACGCATGGTTTTTCAATCCGCAAGGCTTTGAAAGGTTGTCGGCGGTGACAGCTTTTTATTGAAATTTTTTTTCAATAATCAGCACGGCGTCGCAAAACGGCGCTTGCTTCAGCCGGCGAGCATCGGATAAGTGAACAAACCAAAATGCAGCAGGTTCAGCCCGAAATGTGTGGCGATCGCCGCGCCGAGCCCGCCAAAACGGTAGGCCAGACCATAGCCGACACCCGCCAGACCCGCCAGCAACACCCAGGTCCAGCCCGCACCGACATGCACCAGACCGAACAGCAACGAGGCCAGCAGCAGGGCAAGGTTTTCACCGTAAGGCAGGTGTTTGAAACGCTGACTGAGGCCGCCCTGTATATAGCCGCGAAACAGCGCTTCCTCGACCAAGGTCACCAGCAGCAGATTGTTCAGCACCCACAGCCACGCTTGATCAGGCCACTTCGGTGCCCAGGCGATCACGCCCAGCAACAGCGCGCCGCCAATGGCAAGAACCGCGCTCAGCGTCAGGGCGAGGGCGGTGGCGTAGACGCTCAGGCGCAACGAACGTCGCCCGACAATCCACGGGCACACCAGCAACAACCAGAAGCCAACCAGCGGTTTGTCGAGGTTCAGGTACATCGCGAACGGCACGGCGTTGTCGGTGAAGCGTTGCGGATCAATGGCGCGACCGTTGGCGAAACCCGGTAGCCAGTGCAATGCCAACGCCACGGCCAGCACGATGAACAGGCCATGGCCGAGAAAACGTGCGACCGGCACTTTCTGCAGATGCACGGCGAAACCTGCGAACACCAGCAGCCCAATGGAAATCAGCGCCAGCCAGCCGAGGTGGCCGTAACTCAGCGCCCATCCGTAACCGAGGCTGAGAAGCGCCAGATAGAGCCATGGCAAAGCCTTCATCGAAAGTCCCTGTGCAAATTTGTGGAAGGGCTTTCTACACGGACGAGCGGCGGGGGACAAGTGAAGGTGTGGCGGCAAACCGGGACAACTCCAATACCGTTGGCCAAACATAAATCCCAATGTGGGAGCGAGCTTGCTCGCGAAAGCGGTGTGACAGGCAATAGTTGTTTCGACTGATACACCGCATTCGCGAGCAAGCTCGCTCCCACAGGGGATTGGTATTGCAGAAAGGGTTTTGCGTTTGGCGTGGGATCTAGCGCAAGTTAAGTTTCGCCGCCGCACGCTCGGTGATTTCCGTGCGCAGCTTCAGCGATGGCGCTGCACGCAAACGTGCTTCATCGACAATCTCACTCGGCGCAGTCTCCGGGCTACCCGCGTTGAACGGCGGTGCCGGGGCATATTCCAATTGCAACTGGATCAGCTGCGCCGCGTCGGCACCCACCAACTCTTCAGCCAGCACCAGCGCAAAATCAATCCCCGCCGTGATCCCGCCGCCGGTAAACAGATTGCCGTCACGCACCACCCGATCCTTCACCGCGATCGCCCCCAGCGTCGGCAGCAGATCGTGATACGCCCAATGCGTGGTCGCCCGTTTGCCTTGCAGCAGACCCGCCGCGCCGAGCACCAGCGAACCGGTGCACACCGATGTCACGTACTTCGCCTGCGCAGCCTGACGCTTGATGAAAGCCAGCGTCAGCTCATCTTCCATCAGCGCGCCGACGCCACCACCACCCGGTACACAGATCACATCCAGATCCGGGCAATCCTCAAACGTGGTGGTCGGTTTCAGCAGCAGTCCGGTGCTGGCGGTGACCGGCATCAGATCCTTCCAGATCAAGTGCACCTGCACGCCCGGCAGCGAGGCGAGCACGTCATACGGCCCGGTCAGGTCGAGTTGCTGAACCTGCGGAAACAACAGAAAACCGATCTGCAACGTCATCGTTCTTACTCCATGAAAAGGGCTGGACGGCTTCACTGTAGGCGCGTAGGTTCTGGCGCATACGCCAATCACCCCACGAATTACGCCAAATGCCCAAAGCCATCCACGTACTCGCGTTTGCCAACATGCAGATCCTCGACGTCACCGGCCCCTTGCAGGTGTTCGCCTCGGCCAACGACATCGCCCGTCAGCGCGGCTTGCCGATCCCGTATGCGCCGAGCGTGATTGCCAGCGGCGGCGGGGCGGTGATGTCGTCGGCGGGTCTGGCGGTGTTGGCCGAACCGTTGCCCGAAGCGCCCAGCGACACGTTGATCATCGCCGGTGGCTGGGGCATTTATCCGGCGGCCGAAGATGTGCTGTTGGTGGATTGGGTGCGCGAACACGCGGGCAAATGTCGACGCGTGGCCTCCGTGTGTACGGGGGCATTTCTGTTGGCGGCAAGCGGTTGGCTCGATGGCCGTCGCGTGGTCACACACTGGACGCGATGCGAACAACTGGCGCAGCAACATCCGAATCTGCACGTTGAGGCCAATCCGATTTTCATCAATGACGGCCCGATCTGGACGTCGGCGGGAGTCACGGCCGGCATCGATCTGGCCTTGGCCATGGTTGAAGAGGATCTGGGCAGCGACATCGCCCTGGATGTCGCCCGGCACCTCGTGGTGTTTCTGAAACGCCCAGGCGGGCAATCGCAATTCAGCGTGACCTTATCCTTGCAGAATCAGGGCAATCGCTTTGATGAACTGCACGCGTGGATCGCCGAAAACCTCACCTGCGACCTCGGCATCCCGACCCTCGCAGAACAAGCCGGCATGAGCGAACGCAGTTTCGTCCGCCACTACCGCGCCGACACCGGCCAGACCCCGGCGCGGGCGATCGAATTGATTCGCGTCGAAACCGCCCGGCGATTGCTCAGTGACACCGGTTTGCCGGTCAAACGCATCGCCGCCAATTGCGGGTTTGGCAGTGAAGAGACCTTGCGCCGAAGTTTCCTGCGGGCTATCGGGGTGACGCCGCAGGCTTATCGGGAGCGGTTTTCGGTCAGCGCTGCAACAGATCCAGTAATGCCTTGAGGGTTTGTTCAGGAGCTTCCTCGGGAATGTTATGGCCGACATCGGGCAACACACGCCGCTCATAAAAACCGGTGAAATGCTCTGCGTCTTCATCCTCTTGTGGCGCAGGGCCGACACCGTCGTCGGCACCGCACAAAGAAATGGTCGGCACGCCAATGGTCGGTTGCCGAATTAGCAAATCTTCCATCAACTCAAACGCCGGATCTCCCGCGACATACATGAAGCGGTGGCGATAGGAGTGGGTCACCACGTCAACGAAATCAGGGTTGTCGAAGGCAGGCGCGGTCAGGGGAAAACGCTTGGCAGCGTGCGACCAGGTCGGAGACCAAAGCCTCCAGAGCAGCTCACAAAACTCCCGACGATTGTGCTTCAGGCCCTCAACGCCACGTGGCGTGTGGAAGTAATACTGATACCAGAACCGATGCTCGGTCTCGGGATCCAGCGGTCGAATCGAGTTGGGGATGTCCTGCAGGTTGTAGCCATCACCGGTCACCAAGCCGCGCACTCGTTCCGGAAATAACGCCGCGACGATGCATGCCGCGCGACCACCCCAGTCATACCCGCAGAGCGTGGCTTGTTCGATGGAGAGTGCATCCATCAAATTCAACAAATCCTGAGCGAGTGCGGCTTGCTGGCCTGAGCGCAGTGTTTGTGCATCGTTGAAGCGAGTCTGCCCATAGCCGCGCAGGTACGGAACGATGACTCGGTAACCCTGAGCGGCGAGGAGCGGCGCGATTTCATCGTAAGCGCGAGGGGAATAGGGGAAGCCATGAAGGAGGATCACCGGCACACCGGTTTCCGGGCCATGCGCTTCATAGGCAATGGTCAGGCTAGCGGTTTTGCAGAACAGAATCGCTTTTCCACTCATACCTGGCTCCTGTTATCCGAACAGCACCTTCTGCCAATGATCTTCACTGATGATGGCGATTGGCACGCCGCTGTCTCTCAGCTCAACGGCTTTTTTGATCTTCGTACCATAGCTGCTGTGCAGCCACTGTTCATTGCCGATGCTGCCGATCACTAGATAATGGATTTTCTTGCTGACACCTGCACCTATCATTCCGCCGCGTTCTACGATCAGCGATTCACACGCTTTGCGCGGCCCGTAAGCCATAACACCGGTAAACAGAAAAACACGATTGGCACAGTCCAGAGTTGGGGCTGGACTATCGAGCGGCAGGCTGTTGGGCACACTGAAGGTTTGTGCTGCGCCCACTGGCAGGCCGGCGAACTGATGAAGAATCTCCAGCAGTTCCACCGATTCATCGGCATCCAATACACCGTCGCTAAGCATGCCCTCAAGACGCTTGTAGAGAATATTTACCACCGGATCCCCCAAGTGAACCAAGTGGGTTTCGATCCAGGTCTTGAGAAACTCGGCTTCCTGCTGATTGATCTTGCCATCAGCGGCTAGCCCGGCAGCGACCCCTGCCAGTGCGTCGGCCGAACGCCTGTCAATCCGCGCTTCGTGAAAGAAACGGCTGTTTTGAAATTCCTGATGCAAATCGACCATCGCTGTTTCTCCTTAAACCTCAGCTTCCGCCACCTGATTGAAATACTTCGTTCGATCCGGGGTAAACGTCACCCGCATCTTCGTTCGCGAGCAGGTCAACGAGCGTTCTTCGCTCAGATCAATATCCAGATCCTCACCGCGCAAGCCTTGCCACTGCGCCAGATACTTCAGCGAGCCATATTTCTCGTTTTTCTTCAGGCTGCGGCTCACGCCACCTTTCCAGCCGAGCACGGGCAGTTCGCCGGCGAGACATTTTTGCGCGAGGTCGGGGAAGCGGGTGGCGCGCTGGCGGCCGATTTCCCAGCACTTGATCAGGCCTTTGTCCGCGGCTTCCCAGAGTTGGGTGCGGGTCAGGCCGCTGCGAAGCGGCGTGTCGATGGTGCGCTGGACGTGCTGGGACATTCTGGTTCCTTGAATTCGGGTTTTATTGGACAGCTCCGCTGTGCCCGTTGCGGTGGATGGTAGGGGTGGATGTAACAGCTGGCAACAGGGTATTTCCGGGTGTGACTGCGAGTTGCAGGGCAGGCACGGTTCGGAGGATGTTGACCATTTGTAGTCTTACGGCAGTTGAAAACTGTGCTGAGGGAGCTTGCTCCCGCTCGGCTGTGCAGCAGGCGCAAAGTCAGGCAACCCGGTGCTTCAGTGGGCTTGGGGAGGCAGATTTCAGGGCCGCTTCGCGCCCCGGCGGGAGCAAGCTCCCTCGCCATAGGGGGTGGGAGTGAGCCTGCTTTTGCGTAGGTGTCAGTCCTACAATTGGCTGTTGATGCAGACTATTTCCTACAGCCTTTGGTGACAATTACGGCTGCCAGTAACTCTTTTCCCCACTCAGCTTGCGGTCGAGAAAACTCGCCGCACTGATCAACGCCAGATGCGTCAAGGCTTGCGGGGTATTACCCAAGTGCCGGCCATGGGCGTCGAACTCTTCGGCGTAGAGACCCAGCGGATTGGCATAGCGCAGCAATTGCTCAAACTCCAGATGGGCTTTTTCAACCTGCCCCGCGCGAGCCAGGCATTCGACATACCAGAACGAACACGCGGCGAAGGCGCCTTCAGTGCCGGTCAGGCCATCGATATTGCTGTCGTCATTGCGATAGCGATAAACCATGCCGTCGCGCACCAAGGTCTTTTCGATGGCCGCAAGGGTCGACAGCCAGCGCGGATCCTTGGCGCTGACGAAACGCACCAACGGCATCAACAACATCGAGCCATCCAGCGCGGTGCCGCCCTTGTACTGGACGAAATGCCCGCGCTCCTCATTCCAGAAGTTGTCCCAGATGTCGGCGTAGATCGCCTGCCGGGTCGAGTCCCATTGCGCAAACGGTGCCGGTAACGAGCGTTTCGAGGCCAAGCGAATCGCCCGGTCCAGCGCTACCCAGCACATCAGCCGTGAGTGCAGGAAGTGATGCTGCTCACCGCGCATTTCCCAAATGCCGACATCGGCGGTCTGCCACGTTTCACAGACTTGATCGACCACTTCGCGCACATGTTTCCAGCCTTCATGGGAAATCGCGTCGCCGTACTTGTTGACCAGATACACCGCATCCATCAGCTCGCCGAAGATATCCAGCTGAATCTGATCGTAAGCGCCGTTGCCGATGCGCACCGGTTGCGCACCGCCGTGACCGGACAAGTGCGACAGCTCGGTTTCCGGCAATTCCTGACGACCATCGATGGCGTACAGAATGTTCAACTTCATCGGCTTGCCGCAGCAGTCGCTGACCCGTCCGCGCAGCCAGCCCATATAGGCGTTGGCCTCGCCGACAAAGCCCAGGCGCATGAACGCGTACACCGTGAACGAGGCATCGCGGATCCATGTGTAGCGGTAGTCCCAGTTACGTTCGCCGCCCGGCGTTTCCGGTAGCCCGAAAGTGGCGGCGGCGAGAATCGCGCCGTGTTTGCGTGAGGTCAGCAGTTTCAACGCGAGGGCCGAGCGGTTGACCATTTCCCGCCAGCGCCCGCGGTAAATCGACTGACCGATCCAGTCGCGCCAGAACTTCAATGTGCGTTCCATGCACAAGTGTCCGGCGCCTTCGGCGAATCGTGGATCATCGGTCGCCCCGAGCATGAACGCCGCCGTTTCATTTTGCTTGAGCGTGAATTGTGCCACCGCCGCTTGCGCGTCGATCTGCATCGGCTGGTCCGAAGCCAGGCGCAGTGACGGTTGGCCGGAAGCGCTGAACGTCACGTCTTGTTGATCCATCTCAGCTCGGGTGTCGGCTCGGGCGTAATCGTGGCGCACGGCGCAGCGCATGGTGAAAGTCGCTTCGCCGCTGACCACGCGCACCCGACGCATCAACAGCGGCAGGTCATCGGCGTTGTCCGCCACTGGCAGCAGATCGGTGACTTCGACCACCGCGCGCTCACTCAACCAGCGGGTTTGCAGAACGTTAGTGTCGGGCAGGTAAATCTGTTCGCGGCGCGCGTCCGGCAAGTCCGGCGCCAACTGGAAAATCCCCGCGTCCGGGGTGTCCAGCAACGAACAGAAAATCGACGGACTGTCGAATTCCGGCCAGCAGAAAAAATCCACACTGCCACGGTCGTTGATCAGTGCCGCACTGCGCATGTCGCCGATGATGCCGTGGGCGTCGATCGGGCTTTGTCGTTCCAGGTGATGCTCAGCCATTGCCGCGAAACTCCGGATAGAGGCTCATGCCGCCGTCGATGAACAGGGTGGTGCCAACGATGTAGTCGGCGGCATCCGAGGCGAGAAAGACCACGGCGTTGGCGACGTCTTGCGCGTCGCCGATACGCCCGTAGGGAATCAGATCAAGCAGCTTTTCGCCGGCAGCGCCTTCGGTGGCATCTTTATTGATCGCCGTGCGAATCGCCCCCGGCGCGATGCCGTTGATGCGAATGCGTTGGTGGCTGACTTCCTGTGCAAGGGTCTGCATCAACTGATCGACACCACCCTTGGACGCGGCGTAATTGACGTGCCCGGCCCAGGGAATGCGCTGGTGCACAGAGCTCATGTGGATGATCTTGCCGGCCGCGCGGGACACGCCTTCACGAACGCCCTGGCGATTGAAAATCCGCAGGGCAGCGCGGGCGCAGAGAAACTGCCCGGTGAGGTTGACGCCGATCACCGCGTTCCAGTCGTCGAGGGTCATGTCCACAGCGGCGGCATCTTTTTGCATACCCGAGTTGGCCAGCAGAATATCCAGCGAACCGAAGGCATCGATGGCCGCCGAGAACAGCCGCTCAACCTCGTCTTCCTTGGAGACATCAGCGCGAATGGCGATGGCCTGCCCACCGTCAGCAATGATTTGCCGGGCCAGTGCTTCGGCAGGTTCGGCCTGGCGGTTGTAGTTGATGACCACCGCCGCGCCGGCAGCGGCCAGGGCTTTGGCGCACGCGTGGCCGATGCCGGAGCTGGCGCCGGTGATCAGGGCTGTTTGTCGGGCGAGGGAAATATGCATGCAAAATCGCGCCTGGGGTCAGTGGGCCTATTTAGCTGACTGACGGGCGGCGGCGAGAGTTCATCTTGCAATCATGAAAAGATCGACAGCTTCAGACCTGGTAGCGCCCACTGGTGCGATGCCATTCCACATTGCCGGCCAGCCAGCTCTTGACTCCGCCCAGGTAACGTATGAGCGGCGCTGATGCGTGCGGCAGTACGGCCTCTTCTGCGGCCTCGTACAAATGCATGATCTCGTCGTGAATGGCGGCACTTTGCGCCATTGCTTGTTCCGGCGAGCAGTGCTGTTCGCGGATCAACAGCAAGGGCAGGTTGAAGTCACCGATTCCGGCTTGCTGCTCCTTCAGCGCCGAAAACAGATCATTGGCAATGATCGTAGCGCTGGCGGCCAGTGCCGTGACGCGTCGCACGTCGGGTGCGCTATACACATTGGCCGGTAGTTCGTAGCCTGCAATGATGTCGATCAACGACAGGCACGGCAGGAAACTGTTGACCTGACGGTGGGCCAGATATTCCCAAAGTGCTGGCGTGAGACCTTCGGTGCGCCAGGCCGCTTCGGCGCTCATGGTCACGAACATGGCGATGATTTCATGGCGTACGCGTGCCACCTGTGCAGGTGTGGCGAAGGACTCCACCCGCGCCAGATACCCGCGCAGAGCGACCAGTACCGGATCGCCGCTCAATGCCCGCTCAAGGCCGGGGCGGAACCGTTCGCTCAAGTAAACCGGTTCCAGCGCTGCCAGCGCCACGGACAGGCGTGGGCCGACCATTTTCGGTTCAGATCCGGTTCTCTCGTCATCGCAGTAGTAATCATCGACGGCGAACAGGGCGGCAAAACATTGCGCCGCCAGCAGCAGGCGGTCCGGATCATCCGTATCGTTATGACAAAGCACAGCGAAGCGCCCGAAGCCCATCGCCCGCACTTTTTTGTGCTGGCCTGGAAAAATCCCGACCTGCTCGATCCACGGCATGAGGCGATCATCCACTTCTGCCGCCAGAGACGGGTCGACTCTAAAAGGGGCAAGTCCATATAGCGGCGGGACAGTCCAGGGCGATTGCATCGGCGATTCCTTCGCGGTTGAGCGCAGGGTCATCAGAGCCCGATTGGCGAAAAAAGGCACCTGTCAGACCTGACAGGTCTGCGCGCTTTGCGACAGATGGTCATCCTGGATCCAGAGTCTGACGGAGGTTTCTGGCGGTCTGGTCAGTTGCCAGCGGCAGTCCGGCAGGGGCGACTGAGCCATCTGTTCAGCGAAACGACCCGGGGCTTCGCACCTTCACATTCCACCAACAATTCCCTGCTTCCACGCCACCCGACCCTATGGCAACTTGGCGGCCCTTGATGAGGCTGCAGTCCATGGCAAACCCCTACCGCGAATTGTTCAACGCCCCCGGCGCACGGAATTTTGTCCTGGCCGGAATGATCGCGCGCATGCCGATCTCCATGACCGGTATCGGCGTGATCACCATGCTCTCGCAGTTGAAGGGCGGGTATGCGCTGGCCGGCGCGGTGGCGGCAACCTTTGCCCTGGCCACAGCGTTTTGCGCGCCGCAGGTATCGCGTCTGGTTGACCGTTATGGGCAGCGACGCATTCTGCCGGTATCGGCATTGATCGGCGGCGGGGCGCTGCTGCTGTTGCTGCTGTGCACGCGGTTGCAGGCGCCGAACTGGACGCTGTTTATCTTTGCCGCACTGGCCGGGTGCATGCCGAGCATGTCGGCGATGGTGCGGGCGCGCTGGACGGAGATCTATCGTGGCCAGCCGCAGTTACAGACGGCTTATGCGTTGGAGTCAGTACTCGATGAAGTCTGCTTTATCGTCGGTGCGCCGCTGTCGGTGGGGCTGTGCGTGACGCTGTTTCCCGAGGCCGGACCACTGGCGGGACTGTTGATGCTGGCGGTCGGCGTCACCGCGTTTGTCGCCCAGCGCAGCACGGAGCCCTCGGTGCATCCGCATGAGCCACACCATCAAGGCTCGATCATTCGCTCCACGGACATGCAATGGCTGCTGTTGTTGATGACCGCCATGGGCGTCATCGTCGGTGTGATTGATGTGGTCAGCGTCGCGTTCGCCCAGCAACAGGGGCAGCCGGCGGCGGCGAGCATCGTATTGTCGGTGTACGGAATCGGTTCTTTCCTGTCCGGTATCGCGTTCGGTGCGATGCGCTCGAAGCTGCCGTTGCCGCAGCTGTTTTTGTACGGTGGAGTGGCGACGGCGGTGACCACATTGCCGCTGTTGCTGGCGAGCAATATTGTTGGATTGTCGGTGGCGGTGTTCGTCGCCGGGCTGTTCTTCTCACCGACGCTGATTGTGGCGATGGCGTTGATCGAGCGCATCGTACCGCCGGCCAAGCTCACTGAAGGCCTGACCTGGCTGGTGACCGGTTTGAGTATCGGCGTGGCGGTGGGCGCCGCCGGCGCAGGTGCGCTGGTCGATGCCTTCGGCGCGCGCAGCGGCTTCTGGCTGGCGATTGCAGCCGGGGCGGTAGTCCTCGCATCGGCGGTGCAGAGTTTCCGTCATCTGAAGTGATCGGCTAACCGACTAATTCCCGCGCTATCTCATCCGTTCTCTTTTACAGATAACCCTATTGAGGTAAACGCGGTGACAAAGCTGACACTGCTGTGCCTGCCCTATTCGGGCGCCAGCGCCATGGTCTATAGCCGCTGGCGGCGCCAACTGCCGTCGTGGCTGCACTTGCAACCGGTGGAGCTGCCCGGGCGCGGTGCCCGTTTCGACGAACCCCTGCAAATCGACATGCGTGCGCTGGCCCGGCAACTGGCCCGCGAGCACAAGGCTGGCTTGCAGACGCCTTACGCACTGTTCGGGCATAGCCTCGGCGCGCTGCTAGCGTGCGAGATGGCGCATGCCTTTCGCGAACTCGGGGTACCGGAACCGGTGGCGTTGTTCGCTTCCGGTACTGCTGCGCCAACGATGCGCAGTGACTACGATCGCGGCTTTGCCGAAGCGCGTAGCGATGAGGAATTGATCGATCAGCTGCGCACTTTTCAGGGCACCAGCGAAGAAGTGCTGGCTAACAAAGAACTGATGAGCCTGACCCTGCCGGTGCTGCGCGCCGACTTCATGATGTGCGGGCGCTTCACGCCGGCGCAGCGTTCCTTGCTCAATTGTCCGGTGCACGTGCTGGGCGGCAAGGAAGACCGCGCGACCACCGAGCAACTGATCGGCTGGAGCAAGGAAACCCTGGGCAGTTTTTCCGTGGACATGATGACCGGTGGGCATTTCTTCATTCATGAACACGAAGCCCGGGTCATTCGCACGATCAAGACCCATCTGGAAGTCCATCAGCGCCGTCATGCGCAGGCTACGGCACCGGCGTTTTAGCGCGCGGTTCACCTATCGAGTGATTACAGGAGGCCAGTCATGGCTGTTGCTGTGGGATTTTCCGTTCGGCCACTGCTGCCGCAACGGGGGCGCTTGCCGTTGTTGGTGGAAGCGACCGATGCGGACACTGACTTGTTGGTGGTGTTCGATGAATTGAAAGAACTGGTGGACGAGCATCTGCTGCGCGACGGCGGGGTGCTGTTTCGCGGCTTCCGTCTGAACGGTGCCGAACAGTTCCGGCAGTTCGCGGCCAGTTTTGGCCATCCGTTGTTGAACTATGAATTCGGTTCGACGCCGCGCACCAACGTGACGCAGGGCGTGTACACCTCCACCGAATACCCGGCGCACCAGAGCATTCCGCTGCACAACGAGCAGGCTTATTCCCGCGACTGGCCGATGAAGATCTGGTTCTACAGCATGATCGCCGCCAAGTCCGGCGGCGAGACGCCGATTGCCGACAGCCGTGAAGTTTATCGGCGCATTCCGTTGGCGATTCGCGAGCGCTTCGTCAGCAAAGGGCTGATGTATGTGCGCAACTTCGGCAACGGTTTGGATGTGGCTTGGGAAGACGTGTTCAACACCGACGATCGCGAGGTTGTCGAGGCCTACTGCAAGGCCCACGGCATTGTCTGCGAATGGAAGGACGACGGTGAGTTGCGTACTCGCCAGACTTGTCAGGCGGTGGCGGTGCATCCTGTGACCGGCGACAACGTCTGGTTCAATCAGGCGCACTTGTTCCATATTTCCAACCTGCAAGCGGAAGTGCGCGAAAGCCTGCTCGATATCGTCGACGAAGAAGACTTGCCGCGTAACGTTTATTACGGCGATGGCTCGGCGATTGAAGACGAGGTGCTGGCGCAGATTCGCGCGGTGCTCGATGAGTGCGCGATCAGCTTTCCCTGGCAGGAGGGCGATGTGCTGATGCTCGACAACATGCTCTCGGCACACGCGCGTTCGCCATTCGAGGGGCCGCGCAAAGTGATTGTCGCCATGGCGGAAGGGCATTCACAGGGGCCGCTCTGAGCAATCCCCACGCCTGGTGGTAAAGCAGCCGAAGCCGGTCTCGTACCGGCTTCGGCGTTTGTGTGCCTACCGTCGGGCCGCTGTTGCGCCAGCGCGCTAAATCATCACGTTTGTCATTCGTTCTTGTTGATACGACCGGGTCTCCTGGTCACGCCGCCGATCAGCAAGGACCCCATGCATGAATGCCGCAGACGCCCAGAAACTAGCCCGTCGCTTTATCGAACTGCCACAGGACAAACGCCGTTTGTTCCTCGCCGGCATGGCCCGTGAGGGCATCGATTTTGCGCAGCTTCCCATGACTGCCTGTGACGGAATCGCCGAGCGCGACGGGCTTTCGTACGCCCAGCAGCGGATGTGGTTTCTTTGGCAACTGGACCCGCACAGTGCCGCTTACAACTTGCCGATGGCGGTGCGCCTGACGGGTGACCTGCAAGCACAGGCGCTGGAGCAGGCGTTCAGTCTACTGGCGGCGCGGCACGAGTGCTTGCGCACCACCTTCGGTCAGGAAGGTGAGCGCGCGTTTCAGCGCGTCGCCGAACCGCAGCCGTTGAAACTGCCGATCACTGATCTGAGTGCGCTGCCCGAGGCCCAGCGCTGGCCGCTGGCGCAGCAGCACATGATGGCTGAGGCCGCTCAGGCCTTCGATCTCGAGAACGGTCCGCTGCTCAGCCTGCGCCTTTTGCGCCTGGCCGAGCAGGAGCATGTGTTGCTGCTGACCTTGCACCACATCATCGCTGATGGCTGGTCGATGAACATTCTCATCGATGAATTCATGCGCACTTACGATGCTCTGGTGGCGGGGCGCGAGCCGTCATTGCCGGCACTTACCGTGCACTACCGCGATTTCGCCCTGTGGCAACGCAGTTGGCTGGAGGCCGGTGAGCGCGAACGTCAGCTGGATTACTGGCGCACGCAATTGGGCGACGAGCATCCGCTGCTTGAGCTGCCGACCGATCGTGCCTATCCGGCGCAATCCAGTCATCAGGGCGCGCGTCTGGAAACGGTGATCGACGCAGCGCTGCGCCAAGCGCTGAAAAGCCTCGCGCAACGTCAGGGCGTGACGCTGTTTGTGGTGCTGTTGGCCGCGTTCAAAACGTTGCTGCATCGCTATAGCGGCCAGACCGATATTCGCGTCGGCGGGCTGATTGCCAACCGCACCCGCAGCGAAACCGAAGGGCTGATCGGCTTCTTCGTCAACACGCAGATTCTGCGCAGTGAAGTCACCGCACAAACCCGTTTTGCCGATCTGTTGCAGAGCCTGCGTCAGGCCGCGCTCGGTGCTCAGGTTCATCAGGATCTGCCGTTCGATGCCTTGATCGAAGCCTTACAACCGGCGCGCAGCCAAAGCCACAACCCGTTGTTCCAGGTGATGTTCAACCACCAGCCGCTGGTGACCGACTTGCACGATGTGCAACTGGAGTCCGGTTTGCAGGTGGGCTATTTGACTGAGGAGCAATTGGCCGGCAGCGGTCGCCAACATGCCGCCACCAGCGACCTGATGCTCGACACCCGCGAGGAGGGCGAGCAGTTGTTCGCGGCGTTCACCTACGCCACCGATATTTTTGATGCCGCGACCATTGCCGCGATGGCCGGGCATTGGCGCAACATCCTCGCGTCCGTGTGCCGCGATCCGCAGCAAGTCGTCGGCGAAATCGAACTGCTGGCGGCGGCGGAACGTGCACAACTGATTCAGGCCACCGCAGCAGAACCTGTGTTCGCCAGCGTGCAGAGCCTGTTCGAAGCGCAAGTAGCGCGCACGCCACAGGCAGCGGCGGTGATTCTGACGACCGAGCCGTCGCCGGCACTCAGCTATGCCGAGTTGAACAGCCGCAGTAATCGTCTGGCCCATCAGTTGCGCGCTCGCGGTGTTGGCCCTGACGTGCTGGTCGGCGTGGCGCTGGGGCGCTCGCTGGAACTGGCGGTGGCATTGCTGGCGGTGCTCAAGGCCGGCGGCGCCTACGTGCCGCTGGATCCGCAAACCCCGGCCGAACGTTTGCGCCATGTGCTTGATGACAGTGGCTTGAAACTGTTGCTGACCGATCACGCCGGCCTCGCCAGCCTGCCGGATCTGGATGACGTCGATTGCCTGTGCCTGGAGCAACTGGCCGAGAGTGATCGGGCCGACAATCTGCCGGTGACGGTCGCCGCGCAAAACCTCGCCTATGTGATTTACACCTCCGGTTCCACCGGGCGCCCGAAAGGCGTCGCCGTCAGCCACGGCGCGCTGAGCGAGTTCATCGCCCGCGCCATCGATTACAGCGACCTGCGTGAAGGCGATCGCGTTCTGCAGTTCGCCACCAGCAGCTTCGACGGCTTTGTCGAGCAGTTTTTCCCGCCGCTGTGCCACGGCGCCGCAGTCGTCCTGCGCGATGCGCGGTTGTGGGACAGCGCGGCGTTGCATCAAGTGATTGTCGATCACGGCATCACCCTGGCCGACTTGCCGGCCGCTTATTGGTATTGGCTGGTGCAGGAATATGCCGCTAATCCACCGAGCGGCTTCGGTGCGCTGCGGCAGATTCACGTCGGTGGCGAGGCGATGGCGGTGGACGGTTTGCGCCTGTGGCAACAGGCCGGTTTGGGCCATGTGCGACTGCTCAATACCTACGGGCCGACCGAAGCCACGGTGGTGTCGAGCATTCACGATTGCACGGCATTGACGGCAGACGCCGTGTCGTGGCGCGGCATTCCGATCGGCCACGGTCTCGACGCGCGGCGTTTATACGTGCTGGACGATGATTTGAACCTGCTGCCGCAAGGCGCGGTGGGTGAGTTGTACATCGGTGGTCCGGGCCTGGCGCGGGGTTATCACCGCCAGCCGATGCTCAGCGCCGAGCGTTTTATCGCCGACCCGTTTGCCGATGGCCAGCGCCTGTACCGCACCGGTGACCGCGCGCGCTTGCGACCTGACGGAGCCGTGGAGTACATCGGCCGGGTCGATCATCAAGTGAAGATTCGCGGTTTCCGCATCGAGCTGGGCGAAATCGAATCGCGCCTGCAGCAATGCCCTGGCGTTCGCGAAGCCGTGGTGCTGGCGGTGCCGCTCAGCGGCGGCCAGCAACTGGTGGCCTACGTAGTCGCCGATCACGCCACGCTCGAAAACGCCGCGACGCAAGCGGCGTTCCGTCAGCAAATTCGCGCTGCCCTGCAAGCCCATTTGCCGGACTACATGGTGCCGGGCCACTTGCTGTTGCTGGCGAACCTGCCGCTGACACCCAGCGGCAAGCTCGATCGCAAGGCGTTGCCGGCGCCGGATCCGAGTCAACTGCAAGGCGACTATCGCCCGCCGCAAACAGTCACCGAACAACAACTGGCGCAGATCTGGACGGATGTCCTGCAAGTTTCGCGGGTCGGTCTGGACGATCACTTCTTTGAACTGGGCGGCCATTCGTTGCTGGCGGCGCAGGTGATCGCGCGCATCAAAACTCAATTGGGCGTGGTGCTGCCGCTGCGCAGCCTGTTCGAGAAGCCGCTGCTGACCGAGCTGGCCGCCGTGCTGGCGCAACTGGCAGATGGCGCAACGAACGACGACTGGTCCGACATGGATCAGTTCATCAATGCTTTGGAAGGAGAAGAAGTATGAGCGGCACCATGGCGGAACGTATCGCGAAGAGGTTCGTCGGCTTGCCGCTGGAACAGCGTCGACTGTTTCTGGCCAAGTTGCGCGAAGATGGCAAGGACTTCAGCCTGTTGCCGCTGCCGGTCAGTCGTCACGATATCGCGCCGATTCCGTTGTCGTTCGCTCAGCAGCGGCTGCTGTTTCTCTGGCAACTCGAACCGCAAAGCGCCGCCTACAACATGGCCGCCGGCCTGCGCCTGAACGGGCGTCTGGACGAAGTGGCACTGCAGCGTTCGTTCGATCATCTGGTGGCGCGCCATGAAGTCCTGCGCACGGTGTTCCAGACTGACGGTGATCAGCCGCATCAGGTGATCCTTGCGCAGCAACCGCTGGCCGTGGAACGCATCGACCTGACGGACTTGCCGACAGCAGAACGCGAGCAAGCGTTGGCGCAACAGGTGCAGACCGTCACCGCACGACCATTCGATTTGCGCCACGGGCCGCTGCTGCGCGCGAGTTTGTTTGCCTTGGCCGACGAGGAATTCGTGCTGGTGGTGAGCATGCACCACATCGTCTCTGACGGCTGGTCGATGGACGTGATGGTCAAGGAATTCGTCCAGAGCTATCAGGCCTTCAGCCTCGAACGCGAACCGCAATTGCCGGCGCTGGCGCTGCAATACGCTGACTACGCGATCTGGCAGCGCCGCTGGCTGGAAGCCGGCGAGGGCGAGCGTCAACTCGATTACTGGCGCCAGCAACTGGGTGAAGAGCATCCGCTGCTGGAAGTGGCGCCGGACTTCGCCCGGCCACTGACGCAAAGCTTCGAAGGCCAGACCCTGAGTTTTGATTTCGGTGCGCCGCTGTCCCTGCAACTCAACGCTTTTGCCCGTAGCCAAGGCATCAGTCTGTTCATGCTGGTGCTGGCCGGGTTCTCGTTGTTCCTGTCGCGGCAGGCCGGGCAGCGCGACATTCGCGTCGGCGTGCCAAATGCTAACCGTGGTCGTGCTGAAGTCGAAGGGCTGATCGGCTTTTTCGTCAACACCCAAGTGCTGCGTTGCGAGGTGGATGAGCGCGGCAGTTTCGAGGATTTGCTGGCGCGGGTGCGTGAAGCTTCGTTCGGCGCGCAGGCGCATCAGGAGTTGCCGTTCGAGCAACTGGTGGACGAGTTGGTGGCTGAACGCACCCTCGGCCACAACCCGCTGTTCCAGGCCAAGTTCAACCAGAACGTCGGCATGCAGAAACAGCGCGCGATGGCTCTGCCAGGGCTGACTGTTGCCGAATATCCGCTGGACAAGGACGGCACTCACTTCGATCTGGCGCTGGACATCACCGATGACGGCACGCTGATTCACGGCCAGATGACTTATGCCAGCGATCTCTATCGCCCGCAGACCGTCGAAGCTTTCGTGCCGGCCTTGCTCGGTCTGTTCAGCGAATTGCTGAAAGCGCCGCAGGCACCGTTGCACAGTGTTGCGTTGATCTCGCCAGCGCCGCTCCCGGCACACGCCGAACCGGCGTTGTTGGTGTTGCAGCACTGGGATCGTGAAGTCGCGCGCCAGCCCGAAGCATTGGCCGCGTGCGACCTGAATCAGGCCTTGAGTTTTCAGGCGCTGGATCAGGCGGCCAATCGACTGGCCCATCATTTGCGCGCCCAAGGCGTGCGCGACGGCCAACCAGTGGCGGTGCTGATGGAGCGTTCGCTGGACTGGCTGACCTGTGTGCTGGCGATCTTCAAGGCGGGCGCGGTGTACATGCCGCTGGACGTCAAGGCGCCGGACGCACGTTTGCAGCAGATGCTCGGCGCTGCGAAAGCACGGCTGCTGTTGTGCGCCGAAGACGATGCGCGTGTCTGCGCGCTGGCGGTCGATGGCTGTCAGGGCATCGCCTTTGCAGCGTTGCAGTGGCAGTCAATGCCGGACACTTGCCCAGCCGTGACGCTGTGCGCGCAATCACCGGCGTACGTGATTCACACCTCCGGTTCCACCGGGCAACCGAAAGGCGTACTGGTCAGCCACGGTGCGCTGGGCAGTTATGTGCGCGGTGTGCTGGAACGACTGGCGCCGACGGCGGACAGCAGCATGGCGCTGGTCTCGACCATCGCTGCGGATCTTGGTTTTACCGTGCTCTTCGGTGCGCTGTGTTCCGGGCGCCTGTTGCATGTCTTGCCGGAAGAATTGGGTTTCGATCCGGACCGCTTTGCCGAGTACATGGCCGCGCATCAAGTGGGCATGCTGAAAATCGTCCCGGGCCATCTGGCCGCGTTATTACAGGCCGCGCGGGCTGCCGACGTGCTGCCGGAACACGCGTTGATTGTCGGCGGTGAAGCGTGCTCGCCGGCGCTGGTCGAGCGCGTGCGCCAGCTCAAACCGGGCTGCCGCCTCATCAACCACTACGGGCCGAGTGAAACCACGGTGGGCGTGCTGGCCCATGAAGTCGGTGATCTGACCCTGACGCGCAGCGTACCGGTCGGTAGCGCACTGGCCGGCGCTCACGTTTACGTGCTCGACGATGTGCTGAACAACGTTGCCGATCAGGTGGCCGGCGAGTTGTATATCGGTGGTGACAGCGTGGCGCTGGGCTACCTGAATCAGCCGGGGCTGACGGCCGAGCGCTTCCTGCCCGATCCGTTTGGCGCGTCGGGTGCGCGGGTGTATCGCAGTGGTGACCGGGTACGCCGCAATCGTCAGCAAACGGTGGAATTCATCGGCCGCGCCGACGATCAGGTCAAGGTGCGCGGTTATCGCGTGGAGCCGGCGGAAGTCGCGCGGGTGTTGCTGGGCCTGGACGGTGTCAGTGAAGCGGCGGTGCTGGCGCTGTCACTGGATGACGACCCGACGCGTCTGCAACTGGTCGCGTGGTGTGTGCCGGCGGCGGGGCGGACCATGCAGGCGCAGGCGCTGCGCGAGCAATTGCAGGCGTGCCTGCCGGATTACATGGTTCCCGCGCAGATTGTGCTGCTGGAAACATTGCCACTGACGGCCAACGGCAAGCTCGACAAGCGTGCTTTGCCGGTGCCGGGCGTGGTCACTCAGCACTTCGTCGCGCCAGTGGGTGAAGTCGAAGAAAAACTCGCGGCGATCTGGGCCGATGTGCTCAAGCTTGAACGCGTGGGCAGCAGCGACAACTTCTTCGAACTGGGCGGTGACTCGATCCTCAGCCTGCAGATCATTGCCCGGGCCAAACGCCAGGGCATCAAGCTGAGCCCCAAGCAACTGTTCGAAAAACAGACCATCGGCCAACTGGCTGCGGTGGCCAAGTTGATCGAAGCCAAAGCCGTCGCGGCGGCACCGGTCGCTCGCGGACCGTTGCCGCTGTTGCCGATTCAGGCACGTTTCTTCGCAACCGCGATTGCCCAGCGTCAGCACTGGAACCAGTCGGTGATGTTGCAGCCGACCACGCCGCTCGACGCCGCGCATCTGCGCACAGCGCTGGCGGCGTTGATCGAACAGCACGATGCGCTGGCGATGAATTTCCAGGCGTCCGCTGACACGTGGCAGGCAATGCCGCAGACTCAGCGTGATCCGCAGCTGTTGTGGGTGCGTGAGCTGGACAGCCTGGATGCTTTGCCGGCATTGGCCGATGTGGCCCAGCGCAGTCTGAATCTGCAACAAGGGCACTTGGTGC
The DNA here is from genome assembly GCF_900110195.1 of Pseudomonas sp. ok266. NCBI lineage: Bacteria > Pseudomonadati > Pseudomonadota > Gammaproteobacteria > Pseudomonadales > Pseudomonadaceae > Pseudomonas > Pseudomonas sp. ok266. The sequence continues at coordinate 125,801 of NZ_FOCU01000005.1, forward strand.
GGGCGGTGTTGGTGAACCTGCCGAATGCTGAGCAACGCCTGTTGCTGGTTATCCATCACCTGGTGGTCGACGGTGTGTCGTGGCGCATTCTGCTGGAAGATCTGCAGCACGCTTACACTGCGCTGGCGGCGGGCACGCCGCTGGTCTTGCCGGGCAAAAGCAGCTCGCTGCACAGCTGGGCCGAGCATTTGCACCGTTACGGGCAAAGCGCAGCGCTGGCCGCTGAGAGCGCCTACTGGCGGCAAACCCTGGCGGCGGGCGACGCGCAACTGCCACGGGATTTCCCGCAGGACACCCAGACCCGCGCACAAGCGGCCCGGGCCAGCACGCGCTTGAGTCAGGCGCTGACCCATAAGCTGCTGAAAGTGGCGCCAGCGGCGTATCGCACGCAGATCAACGACCTGTTGCTGACGGCCCTGGCGCGGGTGTTGTGTGACTGGAGCGAACAGCCTTCGGTACTGATTCAGCTCGAAGGTCATGGTCGCGAAGATCTGTTCGACGACATCGACCTGAGCCGCACCGTGGGCTGGTTCAGCAGCCTGTTCCCGGTGCGCCTGACACCGGCGGCGACGCCAGGTGCGTCCCTCTGTGCGATCAAGGAGCAACTGCGGGCGGTGCCGGGCAAAGGCATCGGGTTTGGTGTGCTGCGTTATCTGAGCCAATCCGCCGAGTTGCAGGGATTGCCGCAGCCGCGCGTGACCTTCAACTACCTCGGCCAGTTCGACGGCGCATTCAACGCCGACGCGGGTGCGCTGTTCGTGCCAAGCGGCGAAAGCACCGGCGCCAATCAGGACGCGGCCGCGCCGCTGGGTAACTGGCTGAGCGTTGACGGTCAGGTCTACGGCGGTGAGCTGGAATTGACCTGGACCTTCGGCAGCGGCATGTATCGCGCAGAAACCGTCGCGGCGCTGGCCGAAGCCTATCGTCGCGAGCTGGAGCGTTTGATCGAACATTGCTGCGACAGTGGCGAGGTGGCTGTGACGCCGTCGGACTTCAGTCTGGTAACGCTGACCCAGGCACAACTGTCGGCGCTGCCAATCCCGGCCCGCGACATCGTCGACCTCTATCCGCTGTCGCCGATGCAGCAGGGCATTCTGTTCCATAGCGTCAACGATCCGGAAAGCCCGGCGTACACCAATCAATTGCGTGTGGATGTGCAACAACTCGACGCCGAGCGTTTCCGTCAGGCCTGGCAGCAAACCGTTGATGCCCACGAGATCCTGCGCACGGCATTTGTCTGGCCACAAGACGCTGGCGCCGCAGTACAAGTGGTGCGTCAGAGTGCGCAGATGCCATGGCGCGTGCAGGACTGGCGCGGTCGTGCTGACCTCGGCACGGCGCTGGAAAAACTGGCCGGCGAGGACTTGGCCAACGGTTTCGACCTGACCGGCGCGCCGCTGTTGCGGGTGACGCTGGTGCGCACCGACGAGGCCACGCATCACCTGATTTACACCTGCCATCACATCCTCATGGACGGCTGGAGCACCTCGCAGTTGTTCGGCGAAGTGCTGCAGCGGTATGCCGGCATGACCCCGGTGGCCGGGCAGGGGCGTTATCGCGATTACATCGAATGGCTCGGCCAGCGCGACCAACAGGCCAGTCGTGATTTCTGGACGACCGCCCTCGCTGATCTTGATGAGCCGACGCGTCTGGCCGGTGCCTTGTCGGGCGGGCAGCACGCGGCCAGCGGTTACGCCGATCACGAGCATGTATTCAGCGAGACCTTGACCGCTGAGTTGAACCGCTTCGCCCGCGAGCAGAAAGTCACCCTCAATACCTTGGTGCAAGCGGCGTGGCTGGTGTTGTTGCAGCGTTATACCGGGCAGGACCATGTGGCCTTCGGCGCGACCGTCGCCGGGCGTCCGACGGATTTGCCGGGTGTCGAGCAGCAGATCGGTCTGTTCATCAACACCTTGCCGGTGGTCGCGGCGCCGTCCGCCGAGATCGCCGTCAGCCAGTGGCTGCAACAGGTGCAGGACGTCAATCTGGCCCTGCGTGAACACGAGCACACGCCGCTCTACGACATTCAGCGTTGGGCCGGTGCCGGTAACGGCGCGTTGTTCGACAGCATTTTGGTGTTCGAAAACTACCCGATGGCCGAAGCGCTGCAACAGGGCCCGGCCACCGGTCTGACGTTCTCGGCGATTCGTCGTCAGGAACAGACCAACTACCCGTTGACGCTGGTGGCGGTCACCGGGCGTGAACTGAGCCTGGGGCTCAGTTACGACCGGGCCAGTTTCGATGCGGCCGCAATCAGCGGTTTGAGCGCGCAACTGGAGAGCCTGCTGACGCAGTTCCTCGCCGATGCCTCACAACCGCTGGGTGCGTTGCAATTGCTCGCCGAACCGCAGCGTCAACAAGCCATCGCTTGGGGCAAAGCTGACCTCACGGCAACGGACGCGCGCACGGTGCTGGAACACCTCGCCGCGCAAGTGCAGCGCCAACCGCAAGCGCATGCAGTGCTGTTCGCCGAACAACAGATCGATTACCAAAGCCTCGATGCTCGGGCCAATCGTCTGGCGCACAAGCTGCAGGCACTGGGCGTCGGGCCGGAAGTGCGCGTCGGCGTGTGCATGCGACGCACGCCAGATATGCTCGTGGCGTTGTTGGCCATTCTCAAGGCCGGTGGCGCCTATGTGCCGCTGGATCCGGACTACCCGCAGGAACGCTTGCTGCACATGCTCGATGACAGCCGCGCCGCCGTGCTGATCACCGAACCGGCCGCACTGGCGCTGCTGCCTGAAAACTTGAGTGCGCAGGTGTTGTTGGTGGAAGAGGGTGCGTTGAGTTCGTTCCCGGCAACTGCGCCGCTGATGAATGTCACTGCGCAGAATCTGGCGTACGTCATCTACACCTCCGGTTCCACCGGCAAACCGAAAGGCGTAGCCATCACCCACGGCAACCTGTCGGCGCTGATTCAGTGGTCGGCCGGGGTCTATCGCGAAGAACAGTTGCGTGGCGTGCTGGCGTCGACGTCGATCTGCTTCGACCTGTCGGTCTGGGAGATTTTCGTCACTCTGGCTTGCGGGGGTTGCCTGGTGTTGGCGGACAATGCGCTGGCGCTGGCCGATTTGCCGGCCCGCGAACAGGTCACCCTGATCAACACGGTGCCGTCGGCGATTGCCGCGCTGCAACGGGCCGGGCAGATTCCGCTTTCGGTGGCGACCATCAACCTGGCCGGCGAACCGCTCAAGCAAAGCCTGGTCGACACGTTGTACGCGAGCACGTCGGTGCAACAGGTCTACGACCTCTACGGGCCGTCGGAAGACACCACCTATTCGACCTTCACCCTGCGCACCCCGCAGGGGCAGGCGAACATCGGCCGGCCGTTGCCGAACACCGTGGCCTATCTGCTCGACAGCCAGTTGCAAGTACTGCCGAGTGGCGTGCCTGCCGAGTTGTACCTGGGCGGTGCCGGTGTCACCCGGGGTTATCTGCTGCGCGCGGCACTGACCGCCGAACGTTTTGTGCCGAACCCGTACGCCAGCAACGGCGAGCGCCTGTACCGCACTGGCGATCTGGTGCGCCAGGGCGGCGACGACAACATCGAGTACATCGGCCGGGCCGACCATCAGGTGAAGATTCGCGGCTTCCGTATCGAACTCAGCGAAATCGAAGCACGGCTGCTGGAGCAGGATGAGATCCGTGAAGCCGTGGTGCTCGCGCAGGACGGAGCCGCCGGCAAACACCTGCACGCCTATGTGGTGGCGGCGCAGGCTGTGGTCGATCAACCGGTGTTGGCGGAACGCTTGCGCAATGCGCTGGCCAGTCGCTTGCCGGCGCACATGGTGCCGGGCCACTTGCACCTGATCGACGCCATTCCGCTGACTCCCAACGGCAAGCTCGATCGCAAGGCGCTGATGGCCTTGGGCGACGGCCCGACGCAGCAGCACTATCAGGCGCCGCAAAGCGATTTGCAGTGGGCTGTGGCGACGATCTGGCAGGAGGTGCTGGAGGTCGAGCAGGTGGGCCTCGCGGACAACTTCTTCCAGCTCGGTGGGCATTCGTTGCTGGCCACGCTGGTGGTGACCCGGATCAAGGAACGTCTGGGCGACAAGGTGCCGCTTAAAGAGTTGTTCGAAACCGATACCCTCAAGGCGTTCTGCGCGCGAATCGAGGCTCTGCGCGTCGAAATGTCGCCCGTTCAGGATGAATTGGCTAAATCCCTGGAGGCCCTCAAACGTCTATCCCTCGATGATCTGGAAAAACTGATTTCTTGAGAGGGAAAAACGCGTGCAAGAGTTAATCGAGTCGGTAGGACAACTTTCGGCTAAGCAAAGAAAGGCTCTGGCGGTTCTGCTCAAGCAGAAAGGCGTCAACCTCTTTGACATTGCCCCGGTTTTCAAGCGCACGGCCGAAGAGCCGTTGCTGCTGTCCTACGCTCAGCAGCGTCAGTGGTTTCTCTGGCAGTGGGCGCCGCACAGTGCGGCCTACAACATTCCGACGGCCCTGCGTTTGCAGGGCCCGCTGGATGTCAGCGCGCTGGAGCGCAGCGTCGAGGCGCTGATCGAACGACACGAAACCTTGCGCACGGTGTTCTCCCAGGAAACCGCGCAACCTTTGCAAGTGGTCCTGCCCGCAGGGCCCTTTGCACTGGAGATTCATCAACTGAACGCTGAGCTGGCCAGCGACGCGGAGGCCTCGATCCAGGCGTTCGTACAGACCCAGAGCCAGAAAACTTTCGACCTGCAGCACGGCCCGCTCTTGCGCGCAGCGTTGCTGCAAGTCAGCCCCAATGACCATGTGCTGGTGCTGACCCTGCACCACATCGTCTCCGATGGCTGGTCGCTGCAAGTGATGATCGAGGAACTGGTGCAGCTCTACGCCGGTTTCAACCTCGATCACGACGCCGGTCTGCCGGCCTTACCGATTCAATACGCCGACTACGCCTTGTGGCAGCGGCAGTGGATGGAGGCCGGTGAACAGGAGCGGCAACTGGCCTACTGGCAAGAGAAACTCGGTGGCGAACAACCGGTGCTGGAGCTGCCGATGGATCGCCCGCGCACCATCGAGCAAAGCTTCGCTGGCGCCAGCCATAACCTGATTCTCGACCCGGCGCTGAGCAACGCGCTCAAAGCCTTCGCCCGGCAAGAAAACGTCACCCTGTTCGTGGTCTTGCTGGCCTCGTTCCAGGCCTTGTTGCACCGCTACAGCGGTCAGGCCGACATCCGCGTTGGCGTGCCGAATGCCAACCGTGGCCGGGTAGAGATCGAGCGGCTGATCGGCTTCTTCGTCAACACTCAGGTGCTCAAGGCCGACATCGATGGGCAGATGTCCTTTGTCGATCTGCTGCGTCAGGTCAAACAGACCGCGCAAGAAGCGCAGGCCCATCAGGACTTGCCGTTCGAGCAACTGGTCGAAGCACTGGAGCCGGGCCGCAGCCTCAGTCACAGCCCGCTGTTCCAAGTGATGTTCAACCATCAGGCCGAGCGCCGCGCGAGCGTCGAAACCCGTTTGAATGGCCTGAGCATCGAGCCACTGGAATGGCAGAGCCAGACCGCGCAGTTCGACCTGACCCTCAACACCACCGAACAAGCCCATGGCATCGAAGCCGTGCTGAAGTACGCCACCGATCTGTTCGACGCCGCGACCATTGAGCGTCTGGCACAACACTGGAATGCGCTGTTGCAGGCCATCGTCGCCGCGCCGACCCAGCGCATTGGCCAGTTGCCGATGCTCGATGCCGGCCAGCAGCAACAATTGCTGGCGCAGTGGAACCCTGAGCGCATCAAGCAACCGCTCGAGCAGTGCATTCACCAAGCCATTGAAGCGCAGGCCGAGCGTTATCCCGACGCGATCGCCGTGACGTACGACGGGCAACGCCTGACGTACGCCGGACTCAATCGCCGCGCCAATCAGTGGGCGCATGCGTTGATCGCCCGTGGCGTCGGCCCGGACGTGCGCGTTGGCGTGGCGGTCGAGCGTTCGCTGGACATGATTGTTGCCATCCTTGCCGTGCTCAAGGCCGGTGGCGCTTATGTGCCGCTGGATCCGGGCTACCCGGATGATCGCTTGAGCTACATGATCGCGGACAGCGGCATCGAGCTGCTGCTGACCCAGGGTCATCTGCTCGCGCAACTGCCGGTGCCACCGGGGCTGGCGTGCCTCGATCTGCATCAGGCGCCAGAGCCCGGCAATGAAACCAACCCGCCATGCCTGACCTCGCCGGACAGTCTGGCGTACGTCATTTACACCTCCGGTTCCACCGGTAAACCGAAAGGCGCATTGCTGCCGCACGGCAACGTCATGCGGCTGTTCAGCGCCACCGAACACTGGTTCGATTTTGGCCCGCAGGACAGCTGGACGCTATTCCATTCCTACGCCTTCGACTTCTCGGTCTGGGAGATTTTCGGCGCGCTGTTGTATGGCGGCAAACTGGTGGTGGTGCCGCATGACATCAGCCGTTCTCCGGAAGATTTCTATACGCTGCTGTGCGATGAAAACGTCACTGTGCTGAACCAGACGCCGTCGGCGTTCAAGCCCTTGATGCAGGTCGCCAGCGAGTCGACGCGCAATAACTCTCTACGCTACGTGGTGTTCGGCGGCGAGGCGCTGGAAGTGCAGAGCCTGCGCCCGTGGTTCGAACGCTTCGGCGACCGTGCGCCGACGCTGATCAACATGTACGGCATCACTGAAACCACGGTGCACGTGACCTACCGGCCGTTGTCGATGGCCGATCTTGAACAAAGCCACAGCAGCCCGATTGGCGAGCCGATTGTCGACCTGTCGTGGTACTTGCTCGACGGCGCGCTGAACCTGGTGCCACAAGGTTGCATCGGTGAGTTGTACATCGCCGGTGCCGGTCTGGCGCGGGGTTACCTGAATCAGGCCGGCATGACCGCAACACGTTTTGTGCCAGACCCGTTCAATCCGCAGGCCGGCGAGCGTCTGTATCGCACCGGCGACCTGGCGCGGCTGCGCGGCGACGGGGTGATTGAGTACATCGGCCGTATCGACCATCAGGTGAAGATTCGCGGCTTCCGTATCGAGTTGGGTGAAATCGAAGCGCAACTGCTCAAGCATGCCGATGTGCGCGAAGCCGTGGTGCTGGCGGTCGACGGTATCAGCGGCCAGCAACTGGCGACGTGGATTGTCGCGAACGAAGAACTGGACGGCGAAGGGCAGGGCGCACTGCGCGATTCGATCAAGGCGCATTTGCGCGAAACCCTGCCGGATTACATGGTTCCGGTCAGTTGGGCGTTCCTTGAGCGTCTGCCGCTGACCGCCAACGGCAAACTCGATCGCAAGCAACTGCCGCACCCGGAAGTTGCGCAGGTGCAGGAAGTCTATGCCGCGCCGCGCAACCAACTGGAGCAGCGTCTGGCCGAGATCTGGCAGGAGGTGTTGAAGGTCGAGCGTGTCGGCCTCAACGACAACTTCTTCGAGCTGGGCGGCGACTCGATCATTTCTATTCAGGTGGTCAGCCGCGCGCGTCAGGCCGGCATTCGCTTCAGCCCCAAAGACATCTTCCAGCACCAGACCGTGCAGCGTCTGGCGACCGTCGCGCAACAGAGTGACGCGGTGCAGATGCAGCAGGGCGAAGTACTCGGCGACGCGCTGCTGACACCGATCCAGCATTACTTTTTCAACAGCGACATTCCGGCGCGGCATCACTGGAACCAGTCGATCCTGCTGACCCCGGCCACCGCGCTGCACGCGGCGCCGCTGGAGCAGGCGCTGGTGCAGTTGCAGCGCCACCACGACGCTTTGCGCCTGCGTTACCGGCAAACCAACGATGGCTGGCAGCAGAGCCACGCGCCGGCGGATCAGGCGCAAGGTTTGCTGCGCACGGTCACGCTGGATGACAGCGCAGCATTGCCAGCGCTATGCCTGGACTTGCAACGCAGCCTCTATCTGCTCGACGGCCCGCTGATTCGCGCAGCATTGGTCGACTTGCCGGACGCCAGTCAGCGTCTGTTGCTGGTGATTCACCACCTGGTGGTCGATGGCGTGTCGTGGCGCATTCTGCTCGAAGATTTGCAAAGCGCTTATCAACAATTGAGTAGCGGTCAGGCTGTGCGTCTGCCGGCCAAGACCAGCGCGTTCAAGGATTGGGGCGAGCGTCTGCAGGCGCATGCCCGTAGCGCTGAACTGGAAAGTGAACTGGATTACTGGCGCGGGCAACTGCGCGAGGTGTCGGTCGAGCTGCCGCTGGACAACCCGCAGGGCCAGTTGAGTAACCGTTTCGAGCGCAGCGTCGATACGCGTCTCGACGCCGAACGCACTCGCCAGTTGCTGCAACAGGCACCGGCGGTTTATCGCACCCAGGTCAACGACCTGCTGCTGACCGCGCTGGCCCGCGTGTTGTGCCAATGGACGAATACCGACAGTGCACTGGTGCAGCTTGAAGGTCACGGTCGCGAAGACCTGTTCGATGACATCGACCTTAGCCGCACGGTGGGTTGGTTCACCAGCATGTTCCCGGTGCGCCTGACCCCGGACGCCAGTCTGGAAACTTCGATCAAAGGCATCAAGGAACAACTGCGCGCGATCCCGAACAAAGGCCTCGGCTATGGCTTGCTGCGTCATCTGGGCAGCGCCGAGTCGCAAGGGGTCTTGAACGAACTGGCGCAACCGAAGGTGACGTTCAACTACCTCGGCCAGTTCGACAACAACTTCGATGAACACGCCCTGTGGGTGCCGGCCACTGAAGACAAGGGCGCCGGTCAGGACGAAAACGCGCCGATGGCCAACTGGCTGACCATCGATGGCCGGGTTTATCAGGGGCAGTTGAGCCTGACCTGGACCTACAGCGGTGATGTCTTCGAAGAGGCGACCATCAACGCGTTGGCCCGCGCCTACGAAGTGGCGCTGGGCGAGTTGATCGAGCATTGCCTGAGCCATCCGAGCGGTGGTTTGACACCATCGGATGTGCCGTTGGCCGGGTTGTCCCAGGCGCATCTGGATAGCTTGCCGATCGCCGCCCAGCGCATCGAGGACATCTATCCGCTGGCGCCGATGCAGCAAGGCATCCTGTTTCACAGCCTGTACGACGCCGATGCCAGCGCCTATGTCTATCAGATGCTGCTGGATATCGACGGCCTCGACGTGGCGCGTTTCCAGCAGGCCTGGCAGCGCGTGGTGGATCGCCATGAAGTGCTGCGTGCCGGTTTTATCTGGGGCCGCGATGGCCTCGATGCGCCGCTGCAAGTGATCAATCGCCAGTTGACCCTGGAAATGCCCGAAGTCGATGTGCGCGGTATGGCGGACTTGCCGGCCGTGCTCGAAGCGCGGGCGCAGGCTGATCGCGCACGCGGTTTCGATCTGCAGAATCCGCCGCTGCTGCGCCTGTGCCTGCTGCGCACGGCCGATGATCGCCATCGCCTGATTTTCACCTGCCACCATATCCTCATGGATGGCTGGAGCAACTCGCGGATGTTTGGCGAGGTGTTGCAGGATTACGCCGGTCAGCCGGTGCCAAGCGCGCAGGGCCGTTATCGCGACTTCCTCGTCTGGCTGCAAGGTCAGGACAAGGCGGGCGCAGAGGATTTCTGGCGCGGACAACTGGCCGCACTTGACGAGCCGACCCGACTGGCTTCGGCCTGTCACGGGCGTACCGTGCCGGGGCCGGGCAAACAGATGCATCGCCTGCATTTCGACCAAGCCTTCACTCAGCGCCTGAACGGTTTCTCCCGTCAGCAGCAAGTTACCCTCAATAGTTTGGTGCAAGCCGCGTGGTTGCTGGTGTTGCAACGCTACACCGGTCAGGCCACGGTGGCCTTTGGTGCGACCGTGTCCGGACGTCCGGTGGATCTGCCGGGCATCGAGCAGCAATTGGGCCTGTTCATCAACACCTTGCCGGTGATCGCCAGCCCGCAGGCCACGCTCAGCGTCGGCGACTGGGTGCGCAGCGTGCAGGACAAAAACCTGTTGCTGCGTGACTACGAGCAGACGCCGTTGCAGGACATCCAGCGTCTGGCCCAGCTGAGCGGCGAAGCGCTGTTCGACACCTTGCTGGTGTTTGAGAACTATCCGGTGTCCGAAGCGCTGGAGGCCAACCCGGGCGGTCTGCGTTTCGCTGGCCTGGAGCACCGCGAGCAAACCAACTACGGTCTGACCCTGATCGCCGGGGCCAGCGATGTCTTGAACCTGGATTTCAACTACCTCACCGAACACTTTGCCGAACGCAGCGTGCTAGGTCTGGCGGGGCATCTGGAAGAAGTGCTGCGTCAGTTCATTGAGGCGCCGCAGCGTCTGCTCGGTGAGATCGGCCTGTTGCCACTCGCCGAACGCCAGACCCTGGCGCAATGGAACGACCATCAGGCCGCGTATCCGGCTGAGCGGTTGATCCCGCAAAGTTTTGAACGTCGCGTCGCGGCGCATCCGCAGGCACTGGCGCTGAGTCATGCCGGCGTCGCCCTGAGCTATGCCGAGCTCAATCAACGCGCCAACCAGTTGGCTCATCATCTTGTCGCACTGGGTGTCGGCGCGGAAATCCGTGTCGGCGTGGCGATGCCGCGTTCGGCGGAGCTGGTCATTGCCCTGATGGCGGTGCTCAAGGCCGGTGGCACCTATGTGCCGCTGGACCCGGATTACCCGGCGGATCGCGTGGCCTACATGCTCGACGACAGTCAGGCGAAAGTATTGCTGACGCAGCAGTCGCTGCTGGCGCAACTGCCGCAGACCGATGCGCAGGTGGTGCTGGTCGAGGCGGGTGGTGCAGCATTTGCCGAGCAGCCTGCGGACAATCTTCCTGCGCGCGGGGATTCAGCCAATCTGGCCTACGTGATCTACACCTCCGGCTCTACCGGCAAGCCGAAAGGCGTGGCCATTGCCCATCGCAACGTGCAGGCGCTGATTCACTGGTCCGCCGAGGTCTACAGCGAAGACGATCTGCAAGGTGTACTGGCGTCGACGTCGGTGTGCTTCGACCTGTCGGTGTGGGAGATCTTCGTCACCCTCGCACGCGGCGGCTCGATCGTCATGGCGCGCAATGCCCTGGAACTGCCGGACTTGCCGGAGCGCGATCAGGTGCGCCTGATCAACACCGTGCCGTCGGCGATTGCCGCGCTGCAACGCACCGGGCAAATTCCGCCGGGCGTGCGCATCATCAACCTCGCCGGTGAGCCGCTGAAGCAGAGCCTGGTCGACACGCTCTACCGCGAAACGGCGGTGGCGCATGTCTACGACCTGTACGGGCCGTCGGAAGACACCACCTATTCGACCTGCACCCGCCGCGAACTGGGTGGTCAGGCGAACATCGGCCGGCCGCTGGTCAACACCACGGCGTATATGCTCGACGGTCAATTACAGCAAGCGCCGCTGGGCGTGGCGGCTGAGCTGTATTTGGCCGGCGACGGCATCACCCGTGGCTACCTGTTCCGCCCGGGCCTGACCGCCGAACGTTTCCTGCCCAATCCATTCTCGAGCAGCGGCGAACGCATGTACCGTACCGGCGACCTGACCCGCTTCAGCGATGACGGCCGGATCGAATACGTCGGCCGCATCGATCATCAGGTCAAGGTGCGCGGTTTCCGCATCGAACTGGGTGAAATCGAAGCGCGTCTGCTCGCTCAGGACAGCGTGCGCGAAGGCGTGGTGCTGGCGGTGGATGGCCACAGCGGTCAGCAACTGGTGGCGTATGTGGTGCCGAGTGACAGCAGCCTCAGCCTCGAACAATTGGACGATTTGAGTGAAACGCTACAGGCCGCGTTGAAAGCGCATCTGCCGGACTACATGGTGCCGGCGCAGTGGCTGTTCCTCGAACAGTTGCCGCTGACACCGAACGGAAAACTCGACCGCAAAGCCTTGCCGGCAGCGGACCTCAGCCAGTCGCAGCGCGAATACGTGGCGCCATCAACGCCGTTGGAGCAGCAACTGGCCGAGGTCTGGCAGGACATTCTGAAGATCGAGCGGGTCGGCGTGACCGACAACTACTTTGCGCTGGGCGGCGATTCGATCATCTCGATCCAACTGGTCAGCCGTGCGCGCCAGCAGGGGATTCGCTTCACCCCCAAAGACCTGTTCCAGCAGCAGACCGTGCAGAAACTCGCCGCTGTGGTTGCGCTCGAGTCGTCGACCGACGAGGCGCCGTTGGATTATCCGCTGGCGCAACTCGATCAGGCGCAGCTCGATGCGTTGCCGGTGCCGGCCGACCAGATCGAGGATGTCTACCCGCTGTCGCCGATGCAGGAAGGCATGCTCTTTCACACGCTGTCGGATAACGGCAGCAGCCTTTACGTGCAACAGGTCAGCCTGCCGATCAAGGGCCTGGACGTGGAGCGCTTCCGTCAGGCGTGGGAATTTGTCATCGCCCGTCAGGCGATTCTGCGCACCAGTTTCCATTGGCAGGACGGCCTGGCCAAACCGTTGCAGGTGGTGCATCGCCATGCGCCGTTGCAAATGCAGGTGCTCGATTGGCGTGAGCGCGAAACCAGTGAAGAACTGATTGCCGAGTTCGCCAGCGATGACCGTGCGCTCGGTTTCAATCTGGCCGATGCGCGTTTGTTGCGGGTGACCCTGCTGCGCCTGAGCGACGATCAGTACCAGATGATCTGGACCAGCCACCACATCCTCATGGACGGCTGGAGCAGTTCGCGGCTGTTCGGTGAGGTGCTGCAGTATTACGCCAAGGGCGTAATCATCGGCGAGAACGGTCGTTACCGCGACTTTATCGCCTGGTTGCAGGCGCAGGATCAGGACGCTCAGGAGCTGTTCTGGAAGGCGCGGCTGGCGGCGGTCAACGAGCCGACGGCACTGAGCCAAGCGATGCACCCGCGCCACAGCGCCGATGTCGCCGGTCACGATGCAATCTATTCGAACTGGGATAAAGCGCAGACCGCGCGGCTGTTGCAGTTCTGTCGCGACCTGCGCATCACCCCCAACACGCTGATTCAGGGTGCATGGTTGCTGCTGTTGCAACGCTACACCGGGCAGCAGACGGTGACCTTTGGCGCCACGGTGTCGGGGCGTCCGGAAAGTCTGGCGAATGTCGGCAACATGCTCGGTCTGTTTATCAACACCTTGCCGATCATTCAGACCCCGCAAGCCGATCAGCGTCTGGCTGACTGGCTGGGCGAAGTGCAGGCCTACAACCTCGACATCCGTGATTATTCCCAGGCGCCGCTGGCGGATGTACAGCGCTGGTCCAGCCTCGGTGGGCAGGCGTTGTTCGACAGCATCGTGGTGTTCGAAAACTTCCCGATCGACGATCGCTTGCAGGAAGACAACGACACCGATCTGACCTTCGGCAAATCCATCGGCCATGGCGTGACCAACGTGCCGATGGACCTCGCGGTGATGCTCGGCGACGAGTTGTCGATCGAATACCTGTACCTGCGCAGCCACTTCAGCGCCGAGGCGGTTGTCGGTATTCGCCAGACCATGGAAAACACCCTCGCCGCGATGCTGGCGGCGCCGTACGAACGCCTCGGTAATTTGCAGCGCCTGAGCGGCGAGCAATGGCAAGCGGCGCAAGCCTGGAGCGCTGAACCGGCACACACCCATCAAGCCGCGCTGTTGCCGGAACTGATCAGCCGTCACGCGCAACAGCAGCCGCAGGCCATCGCCCTGCAATGCGCCGGAATGAACCTGACCTACGCCGAACTCGAGCAACGCGCCAACCGACTGGCGCACTGCCTGATCGAACACGGCGCCGGGCCGGAAGTGGTGATCGGCGTGGCCTTGCCACGCTCGCTGGAAATGGTCGTGAGCTTCCTCGCCGTACTCAAGAGCGGGGCGGCGTACGTGCCGCTGGACATCGACTATCCGCCGGAGCGTCTGGCCTACATGATCGAAGATTCCGGCATGGCGCTGTTGCTGACCCAGAGCAGTCTGCGCAGCACGTTGCCGGCGCCGCAAGGCCTGCTGCGCCTGGAAATCGATCACCTCGATGAAAGCCGCTACGCCGACCACGCCCCCGAACGTCGCGTGCAGGAGCAGGGCCTGGCCTATCTGGTCTACACCTCGGGTTCCACCGGCCGGCCGAAAGGCGTCGCGGTGACCCAAGGCCCGCTGAGCATGCACTGTCAGGCCATCGCCGAGCTGTACGAAATGGACGCCAGCAGTTGCGAGCTGCACTTTATGTCGTTCGCCTTCGACGGGGCCCATGAGCGCTGGTTGAGCACCTTGTACAGCGGCGGTCGTCTGCTGATTCGCGACGGTTGCCTGTGGACGCCGGAGCAGACCTATCAGGCGCTGCACGACTACGGCATCACCATTGCCTGCTTCCCGCCGGCCTATCTCAAACAACTGGCCGAGTACGCGGCGGCCAGCGGTATTGCACCGCCACCCGTGCGCATCTATTGCTTCGGCGGTGACGCGGTGCCGGATCAGACCTTCGAGCAGGTCAAGGCTGCGCTGCGTCCGCAGTACTTCACCAACGGCTACGGCCCGACCGAAACCGTGGTCACACCGATGCTCTGGAAAGTCCCGGTCAGCCAGCATTGCGAAGCGGCGTACGCGCCGATCGGCCGTGCCGTGGGCGCGCGCTCGCTGTACGTGCTGGACGAAGACCTGAACCCGCTGCCGCCAGGCTTTGCCGGTGAGCTGTACATCGGCGGCTATGGCGTCGCCCGGGGTTATCACGGCCGTCCGGACCTGACCTGCGAGCGCTTCGTGCCCAACCCGTTCGCGGCGGGCGAGCGCCTGTATCGCAGCGGCGATCTGGTGCGTTTACGCGCCGACGGTGTGGTCGATTACGTCGGCCGCATCGACCATCAGGTCAAGGTGCGCGGCTTCCGCATCGAACTGGGTGAAGTCGAGGCCAGTCTGCGCCAGTTGCCGTCGGTCACCGATGCACTGGTGATCGCCCGCGACAATGCCTCGGGCAAGCAACTGATCGGTTATGTGGTCACCGCAAGCGGCGAGGACATCGGCGATGAACTCAAGGCGGGCCTGCGCGCCTCGTTGCCGGAATACATGGTGCCGGCGCAGATCGTCTGCCTGAACGCTTTCCCGGTAACGCCTAACGGCAAGCTCGATCGCAAGGCGCTGCCGGAACCGGAATTCAAAACCGAAGAATACGTCGCCCCGCGCAACGAGCAGGAAAGCCTGCTCGCGGACATCTGGGCGCAGGTGCTGCAGGTCGAACAAGTGGGCATCAGCGACAACTTCTTCGAACTGGGCGGCGATTCGATTTTGAGTTTGCAGGTGATCTCCCGCGTCAGAAACCACCCGACGTTGCAGATGGATCTCAAGCTGCGCGACCTGATGCGTTATCAGACCATCGCCGGCATCGTCGAGCAGGAAGCGGCGAAGGAGGGCACGGCACAACCGCAGACGGACGTCACGCACGTGGCCGCCGAGGGCTTGTTCAATCTCTTGCCGATTCAGGAGTGGTTCTTTGCTGAAGGCATGGCCGAGGCGCATCACTACAACCAGTCATTGCTGTTGAGCGCGCGCCAGCCGCTGGACCTCGATGCGCTCGAGCAGGCACTGGGCTGGATCGAGCAACATCACGACTCGTTGCGCCTGCGTTTCTCCCACGAAGGCGGGCGCTGGATGCAGCGTTACTGCGACCTCAGTGAACAGGGCGAGACGTTGCTCTGGCGCCGCGAGGCGGACAACAGCGAGCAGGTCGAAGCCTTGGCCAACCTTGCCCAGCGCAGCTTGAAACTCGATGACGGGCCGGTCTGGCGAGTGATGCACGTCGCCTTGCCGGATGGCCAGGCGCGCCTGCTGGTGGTGATTCACCACTTGGTGGTCGACACCGTGTCGTGGCGAATTCTGCTTGATGATTTGAAAGTGGCGTACGAGGCGTGCGTGCAGGGGCTGCAGCCGAAACTGCCGATTCGCACCAGCAGTTACCGATCGTTCGCCGAAGCCTTGCAGGCGCAGGCGCCGGTGATTGCCGAGCAGGAACTGGGGTATTGGCTGGAGCAACTGGATCAGCCGGGCGTCGATTTGCCATGCGACAACCTGCGCGGCAAAAACCTCGTGCGTCAGCAGGCACAGGCGCGGCTCAAATTGTCCCGCGAGCACACGGAACAACTGCTCAAACAGGCCCCGGCGGTGTATGGCACGCAGATCAACGACCTGCTGTTGTCGGCGCTCAGCCGTGCCCTGTGCCGCTGGAGTCAACAACCGTCGGCGCTGATCCTGCTCGAAGGCCATGGTCGTGAAGACCTGTTCGAGTCCATCGACCTGAGCCGCAGCCTCGGCTGGTTCACCAGCATGTTCCCGGTGCGTTTGCGCCCCGACAGCGACGACATCGGCCAGTCGATCATCAATGTGCAGGCACAGTTGGCAGCGGTGCCGCAGAAAGGCATCGGCTATGGCGTGTTGCGGCATCTGGCAGGCGCTGAGGTGTCGAGGCAACTGGCCGAGCTGCCGCAAGCGCGGGTCACGTTCAACTACCTGGGGCAATTCGACCAGAGCTTCGACGAGCAGGCCCTGCTGGTGCCGGCGCTGGAAGAAACCGGTGACAACTACAGCCTCAAAGCCAATCTGGGCAACTGGCTGGAAATTGTCGGCCAGGTCTATGACGGTCAGTTGGCCTTGCGTTGCATCTACAGCAGCCAGCGCTATCGCGCCGGCACCATGGATGCCTTGATGAGCGATTACCAGTGTGAGCTGGAAGCGTTGATCGAACATTGCATGGCACGCGCGGGCTGATCGCCACGCGCTCAGTCATCTCCGGGGGCGCTGCCGAGGCGCGCCCCTTTTTTTGCCGATACAAGGATTTTAGCGATGTCGTTACACCCTGATCTGGAAGCCTTCCTCGACCTGGCCCAAGACAGCCAGGACGCCGGCCTGCCGGCCATGCACCAAATGACCCCGAGCGAAGCCCGCGCGACTTTCGAACAGACCACGGCGCAACTGCGCTGGCCGGCGCCTGAAGACCTGTTGGTCAGCGAAATCGACACGTCGGCACGTGATGGTGCGCCGCTGGCACTGCGTCTGTATCGACCCAATGCTGCGGTCTCGCCGATGCCGGTGCTGGTGTATTTCCATGGTGGTGGTTTTGTTGTCGGCAGCCTCGACTCTCACGACGGTGTGTGCCGCGAGTTTTGCCAGCGCACGCCGTGTGCGGTGTTGTCGGTCGGCTATCGACTGGCCCCGGAGCATCGTTTTCCAACGGCACTGGAGGATGGCGAAGACGCCTTGTCGTGGTTAGCGGAAAACGCCGTGAGTCTTGGGCTTGATACCTCGCGCGTGGCGTTTGGTGGCGATAGTGCCGGCGCGACGTTGGCCACGGTGCTGGCGATTCAGGCGGTGGTGCAACCGCATACTGTGGCCATCGCGCCGAAGGCACAGTTGTTGTGCTATCCGGTGACCGATGCTTCGCGCGTGCACGATTCGCGGTTGTTGTTCAGCGAGGGGTATTTGTTGGAGAGCGATACGCTTGACTGGTTTTATCAGCATTACGCTCGCAGTCCGGAAGATTATCTGGATTGGCGTTTTTCGCCGTTGTTGGCGGAGGATCTGCAGGGGGTGGCGCCGGCGATTATGTTGTTGGCGGGTTTTGATCCGTTGCTTGATGAGGGGCAGGCTTACGCTGATAAGTTGCGGGGGCAGGGGGTGAGTGTTGAGGTTGAGCATTGTCCTGGGCTGACGCATGATCTGCTGCGGATGGCTTCGGTGATGCCTGATGTTTTGCGGGTGCATGAAGGCCTCAGCCGGGCGTTGGCGCGGGTGTTGGTTTGATTTTTGAGGGGGGTGGTTTTTGGGTGAATATCCGTTGCTGCGGTAATGGCTCCTTGGGGTTCCGCCCTTACGGCGGGTCACTTTTTACAAACGCCTAAAAAGTAACCAAAAACGCTTGCTCCTACGTGCGGCCCGCTCGCTGGGGCTCGGGGTTCCTTCGCTGCGGGATCGATCCGGGCGCAGCGCCTACGGTTTGCTTCGCTGCACCTCCTCTCGCTGTGTTTGGCTTCGCCAAACGGTCGCTGCGCTCCCACGCCCGGATCAATCCCTCCACTCAGCCTTCCGACGTCGCCTTACAGATCAAGATCAAGAGCAGGCGAGCTGACACTCGGCCTATTGAGTGGTGAAGAGCGGGTGTTCGGCTTTGGATTTGAGGTGGATTTTCCCCTCACCCCAGCCCTCTCCCGAGGGAGAGGGAGCCGATTTTTGGGCTTGTCAAAATCTGAGTTCGACTCGGTATCGCATGTCGGCGAAGCTCTCCCAAACACCCTGGTCAGTCCCCTCTACATCCGGGAGTGGAGGGAGAGGGGCCGATTTGTGTGTTTTTCAAAACCTGAGTTCAGCGCGGTATCGCACGTCGGCGTAGCTCGCCCAATTACCTCAATCATTCCTCTCTTTTTCTTGGAGGGCGAGGGGCTGATTTGTTTGCTTTTCAGAGCCTGAGTTCAACGCGGTATCGCACGTCGGCGTAGCTCTCCCAAACACCTCGATCAGTCCCCTCTCCCTCCGGGAGAGGGTTAGGGTGAGGGGCTTTTGATCTGGCTTTTGATCTGGCTTGTGATCTTGCTTTGGCTTTGGTTTTTGATCTTTTGCCCCATCGGCAGGCCGAGCGTAGGTGTTCATCCGGGGGTTAGGCGCGCAGCGCCGTGCGGCGAAGCCGCATACATCGAGAGGAGGTGCAGCGAAGCAAACCGTAGGCGATGCCCCCGGATGGACACCGTAGCGAGGGAACACTGAGCCTCAGCGAAGTGCCGTACGCCGGGGCAAAGCCTTTTGGGTTACCTTTTCGGCGTTTGGAAAAGGTGACTCGCTGTAAGAGCGAAACCGCCATCGGCAACACCCGCAGCAACGGATATGCCCCCAAAATCCAAAGAGCATGGTCGGCCCGAAGGCCGCCAAGACCAACAGGCGAAAAAAAGCCCCACCAAAGCGGGGCTCTCTCACATCACACCCAATCAGAAGTCAGCCTTGACCGACATCACGAAGTTACGCGGATCACCATAGAAATTACCGAACCCTTCGGTACCAATGGTCGAGTAGTAACGCTTGTCAAACAGGTTATTCCCGTTAAGCGCCACCGACCAGGTGTCATCGATACGGTAGCCAATGCGACCGTTCCAGACCGCATAACCGGCGCCATCAATGTTGTCACCGCCCAAAGGCGAAGTCCGGTAGTTGCCCGTCTGCGCGTTGACACCCGCACCGATCGTCACGCGATCCAGCGGCCCGCTCAGGCTGTAGTCACCCCAGATACGCAGCAAATGGCGCGGCACGTAGGAGTTGTAGACCACGCCATCCTGCGTGGCGTCGGCATCTTCCAGCACCTTGGTCTGGGTGTAGGTGTAACCGGCGAGCAATTGCAGCCGATCAATCACCTCACCACTGACTTCAGCTTCGAAGCCCTGCGCGCGAACCTTGCCGGAGTTGATCGAGCAAGAACTGTCTTCGCAACGCGGGTCATCCTGGGCGGCATCTTTCTGAAGGGTGCGGAACAGGTTGAAGGAGCTGTTCAGACGACCGTCGAACCACTCACCCTTGATCCCCAGCTCGTAGCTCTGGCCAACCAATGGCTTGAGGGTGCTGCCATCGATGGTCTTGTAAGCGCCTTGCGGGGTGAAGATGTCGGTGTAGCTGGCGTAGGCGGTCAGGTTGTCGTTGAGGTCGAACAGCACACCGGCGAACGGCGTGACCTGGCCGGTTTCGGTGGACTTGGTGTCGACCTGGGTGCCTTCGCCACGGAAGTACTGCACCGAATCGGTGTCGGACTTGTACCAGCTGACACGGCTGCCCAGTACCAGGGTCAGCGGATCAGCCAGTTTCAGGCGGGCGATCGAGTAGGCGCCGTATTGCTTGATGTGCATGTCCACCGGGCCGCCACGGGAAGCGTTGGCCAGGTAGTAGCTTTCGTCCGGTTGCGGGATGTGGTGGTTGGGGTCGAGCACGTTCTGCCGTTGGGGCAGGGCGGCGACGGCGTAGAAGTCATCCTTGTGCGAACGGCTGGCGTTGGCGCCGATGGTCAGTTCATGTTGCTGGCCGAAGGCGTCGAATTTGCCGTCGACATAGGCATCGAAGCCGTAGTCGCGCTGGTCGTAGTCGTAAATACTGCCCAGCATCAGGGTATTGGTGGCGGTGGCACCGACCGGCACGGCGCCGCTCGGGAAGGCGTATTCCATGTCCTGGGTGTTGCGCGAGTACACCCCGGCGACCTTCAGCGACCAGTCGTCGTTGAACTGGTGTTTCAGGTCGGCGAAGTAGGTGGCGCGTTTGCTGCGCTGGTTGTTCCACGCGGTGTTCAGGCAGGTGGAGCGCTTGAGGTGCAGGTCGGAGCCGTCGGCGTAACGCGGCAGACCGCCCCAGCATGGCGTGGCGTCGACGTCTTCCCAGGCGAAACCCAGCCCCAGGGTGGTGTCGGGGCTGAGGTCGAAGTCCAGGGCGCCGTAGTAGATCTGGTCCTTGCGGCTGGCCACGTCATAGAAATATTGACGGGTCTGTTCGGTGACCACGGCGCGACCACGGATGGTCCCGGAATCGTTGAGCGGGCCGCCGGTATCGACCTGGCCACGATAGTTGTCCCAGGTGCCTGCCGACAATGAGAGCTGCGTGTGCGCAGTGTCCTGGCCGCGTTTGCGTACGAAGTTGACGCCACCGGCGGTGCCGCCTGCGCCTTTCATCATGCCGGCTGCGCCACGCAGAACTTCCACGCGGTCATAAATGGCCATGTCGCTGTTGAAGCTGTCGGCCTGCACGTAGCTGCTGCCGATATCCAGCGGCACGCCGTCGTACTGGTACTGGCCAGTCATACGGAAGCCGCGGGAGTAGAAATACTTGCCGCCCATGGGCGAGTCATACACGGTAATGCCCGGGGTCTTCTCCATCACCTGTTCGATGGTGTTGAGGTTCTGGTCATCGAGCATCTTGCGGGTCATCACCGTGACCGACTGCGGGGTTTCCTTCAGCGAGTGCACGCCCTTGCCAATGGTCACGCCGCCGGTGGTGTAGGAGTTGCTGCCCTCGGTGGTGGCGCCCAGGCGGCTGGCGTTGACGTTGGTCGGGGCCAGTTCCATCGCGCTACCGGTGGCCGGGCCGAGCACGGTCACGGTGTTGCCGTCACGCTGGTAGCGAATGCCGGTACCGTTGAGCATCGCCTTGAGCGACTCATCATCCTGGTAGCGGCCGCTGAGCGCGGTCGAGCGCAGACCTTGCAGGCTTTCCGGGCTGTAGATGATTTGCAGACTGGTCTGCTGGCCAAGGGTTTGCAGCGCCTGCGCCAGTGGCTGCGACGGGATGTTCAGGGTCCATTCCTGGGCCTGGACATACGGGGCTGCCGTGAGTGTCAGTGCCAGACCAAGGCCGGTGCCGGCCAGTCGAGTGCGTGTCGCGCCGTGCATCAGCAGGGCTCGAGTCAGAGGGCGAAGCATGAAACGGGATGCGGACATGAGGTTAAGACCTTGGCAGGTATAGTTGTTAATGGTTCTTATTCATCTCATTAAGACGAGGAAGCCGCGGCAAACCGGAAAATTATTTTTCCGGCCAGACCGCGGCCTCGTCGATCAAGCGGTTTGCAGTTCGCTCTTGACCTTGCCGGCCTCCATGCGCACCAATTGATCGGCGACGTCGAAGTAACGGTCATCGTGGGAAATGACGATGATGGTCTTGCCCAGACGTTTGAGGTCAGGCAGCAACTCGGTGTAGAAAATCCGCCGGAACGTCGGGTCCTGATCGGCCGCCCATTCATCGAACACCAGCACCGGCCGCTCTTCGAGCCAGGCATTGACCAGGGCCAGGCGCTTGCGCTGGCCGGTGGACAAATCGGTGGTGCTGAACGCGCCGTCGCGCACGCTGACCTTGTGCGCGATCTCCAGACGTTCGAGGTAGCGGGTCGCGTCCTGCGGGACTTCGCGGTCGCCCTGAATCAGATCGTCGAACAGGTAGTAGTCGGCAAAAATCGTGGTGAAATTCTGCCGGTAGTCATCGCGATTGAGCGCGGTGATCGGCTGATCGTTGACGCGGATTTCGCCTTCGGTTGGCGCGTATAAGCCCAGCAACAGTTTGATCAGTGTGGTTTTGCCGCAGCCGTTTTCACCGACGATAAACACGATGTCGCCCTGTTCGATGCGCAGGTTGACCGGCCCCAGACGGAACGGTTCGCTGCCTTCCACGGGTGGGAAGGCGTAGCGCACGTTGTGCAGTTCCAGGCTGTTGACCGCACCGGGTTTCTTGCCTTGGTCTTCCAGCAACAGATGCGGTTCGGGCGAGGAAAATTGCTCGCTCAGTTCGGCGATGCGGCGGAAGGCAATCTGCGCACGGCTGATGATCGGCAAGGTGCTGACCAGGTGCTCCAGCGGCCCCTTCATGTACAGCAGCACCAGGACGAAGCCGCTCATCACTGCTTTGTCGCCGCTGGGCCAGAAGGATTGCAGGGCCAGCGCCATGCCGATCACCACGAAGAACAGCATCGAACCGAAGGACTTGGCGATGACGAAGGTGTTGATGGATTTGATCTGGGTGTCGCAGATCTTCTCGGCGGTTTTCTGAATACCGGCGACAAACATGCGCTGGCGACGCGGACGGTGAATGCGCAGTTCCTTGGCGCCTTCGGCAATCGCGTTGTAGTGCTTTTGCAGTTCATCCTCAGAGTCGCGTGCGGCGTAGAAACCGCGCATGCCCTTGGCCCGGGCAATCGCTTGAATGGTCGTGCCGATGGCAATGGCCACCAGCATCATCAGGAACATCGGCCAGGACAGCATGGCCAGATAGCCGAGACAGCCGAGGGTAACGGTCATGGAAATTGCCAGCGGGGCAAAGGCGAAGGCGAAGTCGCTGATGGTGTCGACGTCGTGGGTCAGTACCGGGATCAACCGATGGCTGCGGTAGCGTTCGATCTGGTCGATCGGCGCTGACAGCACTTTCTCCCCCAGTTCCTTGCGCAGCTTGGCGATGATGTGCTGGCCGACGTAGTTGGTGCCGATGTCGGACAAAATCGTCGTCAACAAGGCCAACGCACAGAGGCCAGCGAAGATCATTACCACGGTGCGGGTCAGGCCGTCGTCGGAGTGCAGGGCATTGTTGATGGTCGCCAGCAGCACGGTGACGCTCAGGCCGCCGATCATGCCGAGCACGATGGACACAGAGACGATCAGGCGGAAGGGCTTGAGCAAGGCGAACAATTCGTTGATCGCCCCACGCGTAGGCTTGGTCATGGAGGATTCCTGCTTCGGTGCGGAGGGAGTGCCGGTACTTAAGGAAAACGAATGGTCACGGACTTTCTTTAAACGACCGCAGGCGGGGCTGCGGTCGTGGCGGGCAGGATCAGAGGTCGCGCACTACGCGGAACCCGAGCCAGTCGCCTTTGCTGGTCGGCCAGCTGCTGTTGCGGTTGCCGGAGCGCGAGAACACCGGCGCCTCGCCCCAATCGTTGCCGCGCATGACCTGACGCTCGCAGTTTTCCTGGGTCCATGGGCGACCGTCGTTGGGTACGCCGGAGTAATCCTTGTGATAGCAGTCGGCGGTCCATTCGTAGACGTTGCCGTGAGCGTCGTAAACGCCGAAGGCATTGGCCGGGAACGTCCCGGCTGGTGACGTGAAGTTGTAACCGTCGGCGGCACCATAGGTGTTGGCATGTTTGGAAATCTGGTAGTTGTTGCCTTCATCGAACGGGAAAGGGAAGGGCCCGGTGCTGCCGCCGCGTGCGGCGTACTCGCGGATCGATTCGCTTTGCAGGCGATACGCGTGGCCGGTCTTTTTCGATAACCAATCGATGTAGCCCTGGGCTTCGGCGACGTTCATGCACACGGCCGGGTCGCGGGCGGTCTGTTTGAATTCCGGTTTGCCGGCGGTGCAGCGGCGACCCGGGCGATCATCGAAGTCGTAAGGCTTGTTGCCGGTTTCGCGCACATACGCGTCCCACTCGCCGACCAGCACCTGAAAGCGGCTGATGGCGAAGGGTTTGCTGAAGGTCACTGCGTGGCGCGGGCCTTCGTCCGGTTCGCGGCCGACTTCGTCGTCCGGGGTGCCCATGGTGAAGGTGCCGGTCGGCAGCACGACCATTTCCGGGCAGTCCTTGCAGTCCTTGAACACTTTGCCCGGCGCCGGCGCTGTCGCCGCTTGAGCAGAACCGGGCAGCAGGCCGGCGCACAGCGCGGTCAGGGCCAGCGCGGGCAAGGCCTTGAAGGTGAAACAGGCGTGAGGCTTTTTCATGAGTCGTCTCTGTGAAAGGAAAACGGGAGGCGAAGGTTCAGGCGCGCAGTTTTTTGCCGAGGATGGCCATGAAGCGGTCCACTTCGGCTTCGTTGTTGAGCAGGCCCGGCGCGGTGCGAATCACCGGGCCGACATCACGGCTGACCGCATCGCAGATCACCCGGTTTTGCATCAGGTAGGTGGCGACTGCATCACTGTTCTGACCCTTGACCCGGAAGAAAGTGAAACCGGCGGAAAACTGCGGATCGAGCGGGGTCACCAGTTCGATGTTCGCGTGTTCGCGCAGGCGCTGCTTCAGGTAGCTGTTGAGCTGATGAATGCGCGCCTGAACCTCGGCCTTGCCCAGTTGCAGGTGCAACTTGAACGCTTCGTCCACCGCCCAGCGATGCTCGAAAGCGTGGTAACCGCCCGGGGTCATGATCGTGGCGAAAGAGGTGGCTTCGGAGAACGTCGGCACGCTCGGGCTGACGTATTTCAGCTCTTCGCTGCGGCTGCACACGATGCCGGTGCCGCGCGGGCCGAACATCCATTTGTGGGTGCCGGCGATAAAGAAGTCGCAGTTCATCTGCGGGAAACTCAGGTCATCGACACCGAAACCGTGCACGCCGTCGACCACGTAGATCAGGCGATCCTTGTCGTCGCGTTGACGGTTGTGTTCATCGACCAGCCGCGAGATAGCGCTGATTGGCAATTTCACACCGCTGCCCGAATGCACCCAGGTCATGCCGAGGACGCGGGTCTCAGGGCGGATGTTGCGGTTGATGGTGTCGAGCACCTGATCCAGGGAAATGCTTTGCGGCGTTTCGAACAGCCTGAGTTTGCGCACCCGGGTGCCATCGCGGCGGCTGCGGAAATCGAGGATGTTGCGGGTGGAATAGTGCTCGTGCTCGGTGGTGAGGATTTCCTGATCAGGGCGCACCTGCACGCTGCCATAAATCATCGCCAGCCCTTCGGTGGTGCTGCCGGTGAGGGCGATCTGGCCGGGTTTGGCCTGCAGGTATTTGCCGGCCCAGACCCGCACGTTTTCCTGCAATTGTTCGTCGCTCCCCAAATCCCAGTCCATGGCCAGCCCCGGGTTCAGGTCAAGCGCGGCGCGATGGCGTTCGATGGCCTCGCGCACGGGTTTGGGGTGAGAGGTAATCAGGAAATTGGCAAAGTGGATCGCCTGTGGATCCTGATCGAACAACTGGCGCAATTGCGTCCATTTGTTCGCGGAGGCCACGGGGGCGGTCGTCGCCATGGCCGGTGCTGTCAGGCTGGCGCCAAGCGGCAGGGCGGCCGCGACCACGCCAGCCTGTTTCAGAAAAGTCCGGCGGTCTGTCATGGCTTGGCAGTGTCCTGACGGGAAATCAGTGCCGGTTTCGCGGATTTCTGCACCTGATCCCAGACGCGCATGAAGTTGCCGCCCCACAGCTTGGCGATGTCCGCTTCGGAGTAGCCGCGCTGTATCAATTCGGCGGTGACGTTGCGGATTTCGCCAACGTTTTCCCAACCCTTGATGCCGCCGCCGTCGTTGAAGTCGGACGAGATGCCAACATGGTCGATACCGATTTTGCGCACGGTGTAATCGATGGCGTCGCCGAGATCCTTGAGGGTGGCTTTCGGCTCTTCTTCAAGGATGCCGTAGAGGCCGCTGGCGTACTGGCCGAGTTTCTGTTCCGACCAGGCCGTGATGATCGGGTCGCCCGGCATCAGCGCCATGGCCAGGTTTGGCAGTGGCGGCAGATCGAAGCGTGCGCGCAGGGCATTGAGTTTGTCCTGCGTGCCCTGAGTCAGCGGTTTGAGGTACTGCGAGAAGCCGACCACCTGAACCACGCCGCCGCTGTTCTTGATCAGCTGCAATTCCTTGTCGCTGAGGTTGCGCGGAATATCCACCGCCGCACGCGGCGCCGAGTGCGAGGCCACCAACGGTGTGCGGCTAAGCTGTGCAACCTGTTCCAGGCCTTTGGTCGACATCTGCGAAACGTCGATGATCACGCCCAGATCGTTCAAACGCTGCACTGCTTGCTTGCCGATATCGGAGAGACCGTCGAGGGCGTCCGGTGAGTCATTGAAGAACGGCAGCGGGCGCGAGGAGTCCGCCCAGCTGTTGTTGCCGATGTAGCTGAAGCCGAACATGCGCATGCCGCGTCCGGCCCACAGGTCCAGTTTGCTCAGGTCGTTGCCCAGCGGGTAAGCGTTGAGCATGCTGATGAAAATCGCAAACTTGCCTTCGCCATGCAGGCGGCGGAAATCATCCGGGGTGTAGGCGATGCCGACCTGATTGGGGAAGTCGCGGACCATGCCGGTGATGATCTTGTAACGGACTTCCTGTTGGTTGCGGGCTTCTTCGACAAAACCTTCGGTGGGGCGATGCGGGGCGTTCGGGCCGTTCCACATTTCCGGCCAGCCGAACACCGTCAGCGCAGCGCCCGACAAGCGCCCGCGATTGGCCTTGATCAGGTCGAACTGGCCGGAGCCGTCCTTGTCGGCTTCATTGCCGTGGGCGCCGAAACTCAGCGGTACGGTGATGTGGCTGTCGAAGGAGAGAATGCGATCCTGCAACTCGGTCGCCTGTTTCATCACTTTTACCGGGTAGCCAGGGTTGTCCCGAAACCAGTAATCCCAAGCCAGAAACCCTGCGCCGGCGCTGATCGCCAAGGCCAGCGGCAGGCCGATAAATAGAGCCTTTTTCGAACGCGGTTTTGTCATTGCCATCTCATTCAGGTTCGCCGTCGAGGTGCAGGCGCAGGGGCCTTTGCTATCTGGGAGGAACGAGTGGCCGGGCGGGTAATTTAGTCGCGCGCAGGAAAAGCGCTGACGGCGCGTAGCGATCTTTTGCCGGGGCCGTAAATTTCCCCGGCGAGCAAACGTTCTAGCTTGGATAAAGCCTGCTTCATGGCTGACACAGGTAGGGCAATGACGATCTCTCGACGCTGGTTCATGGCGGGCATGGCACTCACGGGCGCCGCGCTGCCTGCCGCTTTTTATGCACATCGTGAGCTGACCCGCGAGGAGTTTCCGATCACCCCGGGCGAGGCTACGGTCGATCTGGCCGATACCGCCGGACAGCAGTTGGCGGACAACCTGCGCGGCGTCTGGGATATCCGTTTCAGCGGATCTGCGGCGGGGCTTGATGGCTTGCCACGCGACGGCCTCGAGTTGTTTCTCGACATTGCCCACCGGGGGCGCGGTTTGCGCGGGTTTCTCGATACCGGTGCCAGCCTGCGCTCAGAAGCGCCTGCGCGTTACCAAGTGATCGGCGATCTGGCGCCGGGCACCGGCGCCGAAATGTACTGGCGGCTGATGCGCACCGATGCGCCGCACGCGCCGCCGGTCTACGAATTCAAAGTCAAACTCGACGAAGTCTGGGCGGCGTTCGGCAATGCCGGCAGCGGTACGTTCACCGGGCAAGTGTTGCGCCTCGATCGGCCGTTGGCGCTGCCCGAACTGGACAATCATTTCATCGCCATCAAACGGCGTTTTCCCGAAGCCCGCGAGCGCACCGGTTTGAACCCGACGCTGTTGGCGTGGCTGGTGGCGCCGGAACATCGCCTGTTCCACCAGCTCTGGCACGCCAGCCGCGACAAGTGGCACAAGCTCTCGGAGAAAAAACGCGACGCCCTGCGCGGTATTGGGTGGCAACCCGGCCCCCGTGACAAGGAGCGCGATGCCCGTGGGCCCAGCAAGGATCGCAATGGTTCGGGCATCGATTTTTTCTTCATGCACCGGCACATGCTCGGCAAGGCCCGTTCGATGCAGGATCTGCCGTCGTGGCAGGCCTTCCCGATGCCGCAACCGGAGCTGGAACGCGACCGCCAGGGCTTCGCCCGCTACTTCGACAATCACGACGGCGATGCACTGCCACCGACGTGGCTGACGGAAGGTGATGACGAATACACCAAGTGGGTCAGCGATATCAAAGCGGCCGAGACCTATCACAGCAATTTCCAGGTCTGGGAATCGCAGTACCGCGACCCGCGCTACCTGGCGAAACTTTCCCTCGGCCAGTTCGGTTCGGAAGTCGAATTGGGTCTGCACGACTGGTTGCACATGCGCTGGGCGTCGGTGGCGCGGGATCCGTCCAACGACATTCCGGTGCCGATGGCGCGCGATCAGGCGGATTTTGCCGCGCGTTGGTATGCCCCGGAAAACGACTTTCTCGGCGACCCGTTTTCCTCCCATGTGAACCCGGTGTTCTGGCGTTTCCACGGCTGGATCGATGATCGCATCGAAGACTGGTTCCGCGCCCACGAGCGTTTTCATCCGGGCGAGGTCAGCCGGCTGGAGGTCAACGGCGTGCCGTGGTTTGCGCCGGGGCGCTGGGTTGAGGTCGGTGACCCGTGGCTGGGGCCAGACACCCATGGCTGCAGCACCGTGCCGGGGTTGCAGATCGGGCGCTCGGTGGAGATGGATCCAGAGACGATGAAGCTGGCGTTGCGCATCACCTTTGGCGATGAAGACAACATGGCCGACCTGTTCCGCAAAGTGCCGCAGCGACCGTGGTACGCGCGGCATCTGAAAGTGAAAGGGCGGCAACTCTGAGCGCAAAAAAATCGCAGCCCGGTGCTGCGATTTTTTTTGCCTGGGGATATTGCTTGCCTGACCTGGCGCCTTCGCGAGCAGGGGACTTTGTAAACGACGCAGATCCAATGTGGGAGCGAGCCTGCTCGCGAAGGCGTCAGTCCAGTCGATAATTTTCGCTCAGATAACCTGCCAACCCCCGCCCAGCGCCTTGTACAGAGCAATGCTGGCCTGCAAACGCGAAAGGCGCAATTGCACATTCATATCCTGCGCCGCATACAAGGTGCGCTGGGTTTGCAGCACCGTCAGCAAGTCTTCGGCACCGGCCTGATAACGGCTTTGGGCAATGTCGAACGCGGTCTGCGCCTGGCTCAGTTCTTCGCTTTGCCACTGGCGTTGTTCATCGAGGCCGCGAATGCTGCTCAGGGCTTTTTCCACGTCAGCGAAGCCATTGATGATCGCCCCGCGATAGGTTTCCAGCAGTTCGTCCTGACGCGCCTTGGCCTTGTCGCGCTCGGCGCTCAGGCGGCCGTTGTTGAAGATCGGCGCGGTCAAGCCGGAAGACAGGTTGTAGAACGTGGTGCGCAGCAGGTCCGCTGCCAAATCGGCGCCGGTGCCGAGGCTGGCGGTGAGGGTGATTTTCGGCAGCATGGCGGCGCGGGCCACGCTGACGTCAGCCTGGGCCGCTGCCAGTTTGGCTTCGGCGCTGGCGATGTCCGGACGCCGGCTCAGCAAATCGCTGGGCACACCACTGGCGATGTTCGGCCATTGCAACTGTTCGAATGACTGTTGCGGTGCCGACAATGCCTGCACCGGTTGGCCGAGCAGGGCGGCGAGGGTGATCAAGGCTTCGCGGGCCTGTTGCTGCACCAGTGGCAATTTGCGCTGCTGTTCCGCTACCAGGCTTTTTTGCTGGGCCAGTTCCAGTGCGGTGGCGCTGCCGGCGTCGAAGCGGGTTTGCACCAGGTGCAGGACGTTCTGCGCGTTGGTTAGATTGAGCTCGGCAATGCGTGCCTGTTCGCGCAATGCCAAGGCCTGCGTGTAACTGTTGGCGACGCCGCTTTGCAGGGTCAGTTCGACGGTGGCACGGTCGAATTCGCTGGCCTGTACACCGAACACGGCGCTGTCGCGTGCCGCGCGTTTACCGCCCCAGAAGTCGATTTCGTAACTGGCGCTCAGCTCGGCGTCGTAGTAATCCAGCGAGCGATTATCCGGGCTGACGTCGAGTTGGCTGTAGCCTTTGCCATGCAACAGTTTCTGCCGATTGGCATTGAGACCGGCCTTGATTTCGGGGAGCAGCGGGGCGCCGGCAATCGTCGCGCTGGCCTGGGCTTGCCTGACCCGCGCAACAGCGGCGCCGAGGTCATGGCTGCCCACTCGCGCCTGTTCGACCAGACGATCCAGCTCGGGGCTGCCGAACTGCGTCCACCATTGGCGGTTGCTCTGCACAGCACCGGGATGCTCAGGCGATTGCCACGCGGCCGGTGGCAGCACGCC
This sequence comes from Pseudomonas sp. ok266, assembly GCF_900110195.1. Taxonomy (NCBI): domain Bacteria; kingdom Pseudomonadati; phylum Pseudomonadota; class Gammaproteobacteria; order Pseudomonadales; family Pseudomonadaceae; genus Pseudomonas; species Pseudomonas sp. ok266. The sequence continues at coordinate 155,804 of NZ_FOCU01000005.1, forward strand.
GCTGTCGGGGCGTGGCGCAGGGCTGTTACAGGCCGCCAGCAACAGGCTGGCGGCAAGGATGGTCAGTGGCGCTTTCATAGGTCGATCATTCACTGGTAAGGGCCGTGACCGGGTCGAGCCGGGCAGCCTTGCGGGCAGGCATGAAGCCGAAGAGGACGCCGGTGGCCAGCGCGCAGGCGAACGCACCGATGACGGCCAGCCATTGAAACGCGATCGCCACGCCGCTGAACAACAGCACGCCGCCGACCAGCATCGCCAGGCTGATACCGGCCAGGCCGCCGACCACCGAAAGCATCACCGCTTCGGTGAGAAACTGGCGCAGGATGTCGCGCTGACGCGCCCCGGTGGCCATGCGGATACCGATTTCCCGGGTGCGTTCGCGCACGGTCATGAGCATGATGTTCATCACCCCGATACCGCCGACCAGCAACGAGATCGCGGCGATGGCGCCGAGCATCAGCGACAGCGTGCCCTGCGTGCGTGCTTCGGCTTGAATCATTGCGGCGTTGTTGGTCAGTTCGAAATCCTTCTTGCCATTGTGTCGCCGCAGCATCGCCTGTTCGATCGCCTGCTCGGCGTCTTTGACTTTGCGTGCGTCCTTGGCGGCGATCACCACGTATTCCGGATTACGGCTGCCGAACAGGCGCGTGCTGGCCGCCGAGTAGGGCACGGCGATGCGGTTGTCGCTGTCGGAATCGCCGGAGCTCGAGCCCTTTTCCGCCAGAACACCGAGCACCTGAAACGGCACGTTTTCGATGAGGATGTATTGGCCGATCGGATCGGCGACATCCTTGAGCAGCTTGTCGCGCACCTTGGTGCCGATCACCGCCACGGCGGCGGCGCTGTCTTCATCGGCCTGGCTGAAGTAACTGCCCTGAACCACCGGCCAGTTGAAGATGCTCGGGAAATTGGTGTCGTTGCCACCGACGTAACTGCTGTGGTCGGCATTGCCGAAACGCACGCCAGCGGTCGAGCCGTTGACCGGCATGATCCGCTCGACCTGGGGCAGGGCAGCCAGCTCGGCGACGTCGTCGAGGGTGATGATGCCCGGTGGTGTGCGCGGATTGGGTGCGGCGCCGCTGAGGTAGATGATGTTGGAACCGAAGGCGCCCATTTGCGCCATCACCTGGCGTTTGCTGCCTTCGCCCACCGCGAGCATCACCACCACCGAGGCCACGCCGATGACGATCCCGAGCAGGGTCAGCGCGGTGCGAAAACGATTGATCCACATGACCCGCCACGCCGCTTGCACGGCGTCGACCAGTTCACCTTTCCAGGCGCCGGTCTGGGTGCTGCCGCTGCTCAGGCGCTGGCGCAGATCCACCGCTTGCAGGGCGCCGGGATTGGCGCTGCGTGGTGGCGCTGACGGCTGTTCGGCGGTGTCGCTGATGATCAGGCCGTCACGAATCTCGATGATGCGCTTGGCTCGTTGTGCGACTTCGCGGTCGTGGGTGATGAGAATCACCACATGGCCCTGACTGGCGAGTTCGTCGAGCAGGGTCATGACCTCGGCGCCGCTGTGGCTGTCGAGGGCGCCGGTGGGTTCGTCGGCGAGGATGATGTGGCCGCCGTTCATCAGCGCCCGGGCAATCGACACCCGTTGTTGCTGACCACCGGAAAGCTGATGCGGGCGGTTACCGGTGCGGCTGCCCAGGCCGAGCCGCTCCAGCAAGGCACTGGCCCGGGCGTGGCGTTCGGCGGCCGGGGTACCGGCGTAGATAGCCGGCATTTCGACGTTTTCCTGGGCGGAGCCGGACGGAATCAGGTGATAACCCTGGAATACAAAACCAAACGCTTCGCGGCGCAGCCAGGCCAGCGCATCGCTGTCGAGTCGGGCGACGTCTTCTCCGGCGAAGCGATATTCGCCGCTGGTAGGGCGGTCGAGGCAGCCGAGGATATTCATCAATGTCGACTTGCCGGAGCCGGACGCCCCGACGATGGCGACGAACTCACCGGCATGAATCGACAGATCAATGCCGCGTAATACTTCCACCAGCGGGCTGTCATTGCCGCCGTAGGCTTTGCGGATCTGCCGCAGGTCAATCAGTGGGGTTTGCATTCAGCCTCCGCTGCCGGTGGCCGGCGCGCTGAGGATGTGATCGCCTTCGGCCAGGCCTTCAAGCACTTGGGTGCGCAAGCGGTCGCTGATGCCGGTGCGCACTTCGCGGGACTCGATTTCGCCATTGGCGGCGACGATCTGCGCCCGCAGCCATTGTGGGCGTGAGCCGGGTTGCAGGGCGGCGCTCGGCACGGTGAGGGTGTCTTGCGCCTGTTGCGCCACAAAGAACACCTGCGCAGTCATGTCGGTCATCAGGCTGTTGTCGGCGTTGTCGACGTCGAGCAATACGGTGTAGAGCACCACGCGTTCGCTGCCGCTGCGACCGCTGGTGGGACTGCCACCCTGATTCTGTTCGAGCGGGCGCGGCGGCACCGGCAGAATTTGCCGGACGGTGCTGCTCCAGCGCCGAGCGCCGCCGCTGAGCGTGGTGAAGTAGGCGGTCATGCCGGGTTTGACGTGGCCGATGTCCGCTTCGGAAACCTCGGCCCACACGGTCATCGGTGAGAGCCGGGCGATGCGCAGGATCAGCGGGGTTTGCTGTTGCGCGTTGAGCGTCTGGCCTTCGCGGGCGCCGACGGCCACGACGGTGCCGCTCATCGGTGCATAAATGCGCGTGTAGCCGAGCTCCGCTTCATCACTGCGCAGGCTGGCTTGAGCCTGACGGATCTGCGCCTGGAACATGTCGATGCGTGCCTGGGTGGCGCGGACTTCGGCGCGGGCGGTCTGCACGTCTTCCTCACGGGTGGCGCCACCGGCGGCGAGCTTCTGCTGGCGCTGGTATTTCTGTTGCGCGAGGTCGTGCTGGGCGCGTTGCTCCTGCAACTGTGCCTTGAGGTTTTCGATGGAAAACCGCCCGGCATCCAGTTTGGCCTTTTGCGTGGACGGATCGATCTCTACCAGTAACTGGCCTTCCTTGATCGTGTCGCCAGCCTCGACATGAATCTTCTGGATCTGCCCGGACGCCTGCGCACCGACGTCCACATAACGGCGTGGCTGCAGCGTGCCCAGTGCGGTCACGCTGTTTTCGATACTGCTGCGGGTCACCTGCACCGTGGCGAGGGCGTCGCGCCCGGGCGGCAGGACTTGCCACGCGGCAACGGCGATCACGGGAATCAGGCAAAGGGCGGCGAACAGAGCGCGTCGGGCGGGGCGGGGACGTTTCATGCAGGGTTCCGGCCAGTGGAATCGGCCCGTCATTCGGCCAGTACACAGGCGTGCAGAGGCGCTGAACGCTGTCGCATGGCACGACAGATACGGGGAGCTGTCCTGTAAACGATGAATGCACAAGGGAATTTAAGCGCCGTACACATCAAGTAACAGGTAGCCAGACGCGACTATTTGGGGCGGATGTGGAAACAACTCTTTAAATCTATATGAGAATTACTATAAATTACGCACCTTACGTTGCCACTATCTTGCTACTGCGTTTGCGGCGGCTGGATCAGTGTGCTCAAGGACAGGAACTGCATCGATGCGGTCGGGAGTCATGTTGGAAAACTACTATCGCGAGCTGGTGTGTTTCCTTAACGCCAAGCTGGGCAACCGTCAGGTGGCCGAAGATGTGGTGCATGACGCTTATGTGCGGGTACTGGAGCGTTCCAGCGACACGCCGATCGAACAACCGCGGGCCTTCCTTTATCGCACGGCATTGAATCTGGTTATCGATGATCATCGGCGCAACGCCTTGCGCCAGGTCGAATCGCTCGATGTGCTGGACAGCGAAGAGCGCTATTTCACCCCGTCGCCCCACGGCACCCTCGACCACGGTCAACGTCTGGAGATGCTCCAGCGCGCGTTGGCCGAGTTGCCGCCGCGCTGCCGGGAAAGTTTTCTGCTGCGCAAGATCGAAGGTCTGTCCCACCCGGAAATTGCCGAGCACCTGGGGATTTCCAAGGCGTTGGTGGAAAAGCACATCGTCAACGCCATGAAACATTGCCGCTTGCGCATCAAACAATGGGACGCCCATTGATCCTTGCTGGTTAAATTTCCGTTCATCGTCCTCGTTCCTACTCAACAGACGACCTGCTGACCTGATTCAGGCCGGTCAGGCCACCCAGGCTTTATCCCCGCGTTGAGGGGTTCATCCAGAGGACACTGGAAATGACACAGGCAATTGCATCGCCCATCGTTCACGACCTGATCGGCGTCGGTTTCGGCCCTTCGAACCTGGCGCTGGCCATCGCTCTGCAAGAGCGCGGCCCGACACAGGGTGAGCTGGATGTGCTGTTCCTCGACAAACAGGCCAACTACAGCTGGCACGGCAACACCTTGTCGACGCAGAGCGAGCTGCAGATTTCCTTCCTCAAGGATCTGGTGACCCTGCGTAATCCGACCAGCCCGTACTCGTTCGTCAATTACCTCAAGTATCACGGTCGTCTGGTCGACTTCATCAACCTCGGCACCTTCTATCCGTGCCGCATGGAGTACAACGACTACCTGCGCTGGGTCGCCGGGCAGTTCACCGAGCAGAGCCGTTATGGCGAAGAAGTGCTGACCATCGAGCCCGTGCTGCACAACCACCAGGTTGAAGCGCTGCGGGTGATTTCCCGCGATAGCCAGGGCCTGCAACATGTACGCACCACCCGTTCGGTGGTGGTCAGCGCCGGTGGCACACCGCGTATTCCGGAGGCGTTCAAAGCGCTGAAGGGCGATAGCCGCGTGTTCCACCACTCGCAATACCTCTCGCAAATGGCCAAGCAGCCGTGCGTGAACAATCAGCCGATGAGCATCGCGATCATCGGCGGTGGGCAGAGTGCGGCGGAAGCCTTTATCGATCTGAACGATTCGTTCCCGTCGGTGCAGGTCGACATGATCCTGCGCGGCTCGGCCTTGAAGCCCGCCGACGACAGCCCGTTCGTCAACGAAGTGTTCTCGCCTGAGTTCACTGATCTGGTGTTCCAGCAGAACAGCGTCGAGCGTGAGCGTCTGGTCAACGAGTACCACAACACCAACTATTCGGTGGTCGACATCGACCTGATCGAGCGCATCTACGGCATCTTCTATCGGCAGAAAGTCTCGGGTGTTGCCCGTCACGCGTTCCGTACCCTGACCACCGTCGAGAAAGCCACCGCCACCGAAAACGGTATCGAGTTGGCTGTGCGCAACAACGCCACTGGCGAAGTCAGCGTACGCAACTACGATGCGGTGGTCCTGGCCACTGGTTACGAGCGGCAGATGCACCGCAAACTGCTGGCGCCGCTGGAAGAATACCTGGGCGACTTCGAGGTCGATCGCAATTACAAACTGATCACCGACGAACGCTGCCAGGCCGGCATCTACATGCAGGGCTTCTGCCAGGCCAGCCATGGTCTGAGCGATACGCTGCTGTCTGTGCTGCCGATTCGTGCGGACGAGATTGCCGGTTCTTTGTATGACCATGGCAAGAACCGTGGGCATCGGTCGATGGAGGATCTGCTGTTGGCGACTGCCAGCTAAAATCTGCGGCGCTGGAAAGACCGCTATCGCGAGCAGGCTCACTCCTACAATGTTCTGTGTACGCCGGACAAATGTGGGAGCGAGCCTGCTCGCGAAGGGGCCATCAAAATCACCGCAAAATCCGAATCCTGAACCCTTCCTGAACATCCCCCACATTTCCCGACACACCCCCTTTTGCGGGTTTACTCTCCAGACATCGGGGCGTAAGCTTCGCGCGTTTTCATCAATAGCGGAGACCCACAGTGGGTACTTGTTCGAGTGACAGTTGTCGGCCGGTCTCGGTAACCGGCAGATTCTCGGCAAGATAACGCGCAGCCTTTCTCTGCCGTTGTCTCGCCGTAACAGCGAGCAGCGGCATCCCGTGCATGCCTCGTCCTGGGCCATGTCTGGACGTTCCTTCTCATCGACGCTGAACAGAGCGTGATTGCGACTTTATTGTCGTCATCGCAGCCCTATCGACACGCCTGTCGTTTCTGACTGGCGCGCCAAGCCTTGCCGTGCCGGTTTTTCCGGCGGACGAGGCGCGGCCGTACCTGCTTGACGGTTTCCCGGCTGACCATAGGGGCAACAGCCATGAAACTTACGCTCAAGGAATTCTTCGCAGGTTTTCTGCGGACCCGCCACATCGCCCGGCACTTCCGTCGTCTGGCGCTGCTGGAATCGATCAACGACACCACGGTCAGCCGTGAAGTCCCGCCAACCTTGGCCAACACTTTGGTCGACGCTGCGCATTGCGACAGCGGCGTATTGCTGTCGACACTCGGCACGCATTCCGATGGCCTCACCGATTTCGAAGTCGATGCGCTGCGTGCGCAATACGGGCTCAACGAAGTCGAACACGAGCAGCCGCTGCCATGGTGGATTCACCTGTGGCACTGCTACAAAAACCCGTTCAACTTGCTGCTGACGTTGTTGGCGGTGATCTCGTGGCTGACCGAAGACCTCAAGGCCGCCGTGGTGATTTTCTCCATGGTGGTGCTGTCGACGCTGCTGCGTTTCTGGCAGGAAAGCAAATCCAACCAGGCTGCCGACGCGCTGAAAGCCATGGTCAGCAACACCGCTACGGTGATGCGCCGTGACGCGCCGCGCAGCGAATTGCCCATCAAACAACTGGTGCCCGGCGATCTGATCGTGCTCTCGGCCGGCGACATGATTCCCGCTGATTGCCGGGTGCTCAGTGCCAAAGATCTGTTCGTCAGCCAGGCGGCGATGACCGGTGAATCGATGCCGGTGGAAAAATTTCCGCGTCAGCAGGATCGCGACACGCGCAATCCTCTGGAGCTGGACAACATCCTGTTCATGGGCACCAACGTCGTCTCCGGCACGGCGGTGGCGGTGATTCTCACCACGGGCAACAGCACCTATTTCGGTGCGCTGGCCCAGCGTGTCGGCGCAACCGATCGCGCGGTGACTTCGTTCCAGCAAGGCGTCAACAAAGTCAGCTGGCTGTTGATCCGTTTCATGTTCGTCATGGCGCCGCTGGTGCTGTTCATCAACGGTTTCACCAAGGGTGACTGGACCGAAGCATTGCTGTTCGCGCTGTCGATTGCCGTCGGCCTGACCCCGGAAATGCTGCCGATGATCGTCACCTCGACGCTGGCCAAAGGCGCGGTGTTCCTGTCGCGTAAAAAAGTCATCGTCAAACGTCTCGATGCGATCCAGAACTTCGGCGCCATGGACGTGCTGTGCACCGACAAGACCGGCACGCTGACCCAGGACAAGATCTTCCTCGCGCGCAATGTCGATGTCTGGGGCGAAGACTCCGATGACGTGCTGGAAATGGCTTACCTGAACAGCTACTACCAGACCGGTCTGAAAAACCTGCTCGATGTCGCGGTGCTGGAACACGTGGAAATTCACCGGGAACTGAAAGTCGGCACGACGTTTCGCAAGGTCGATGAGATCCCGTTCGACTTCAATCGTCGGCGTATGTCGGTGGTGGTCGAAGGACGTGGCCAGCCACATCAACTGATCTGCAAAGGTGCCGTGGAAGAAGTCCTGGCGGTGTGCAGCCGCGTGCGTCACGGTGAGGTCGATGAAGCCTTGAGCGATGAATTGCTGACCCGGATTCGTCAGGTCACCGCAGCATTCAACGCTGAAGGCTTGCGCGTGGTGGCGGTGGCCGCACGCTCGATGCCCGAAGGTCGCGAGATTTACAGCCTGGCCGATGAACAGGAACTGACGCTGATCGGCTATGTGGCGTTCCTCGATCCCCCGAAGGAAAGCACCGCGCCGGCGCTCAAGGCCTTGGCCGAACATGGCGTGGCGGTGAAAGTGCTGACCGGCGACAACGAACTGGTGACCGCGAAGATCTGCCGCGAAGTCGGCCTCGCGCAACAAGGCCTGCTGCTGGGCAATGACGTCGAGCGCATGAGCGATGACGAACTGGCCGTGGCCGTGGAAACCACCAACGTCTTCGCCAAACTGACGCCGTCGCACAAGGAGCGCATCGTGCGCATCCTCAAGGGCAACGGCCATGTGGTCGGGTTCATGGGCGACGGCATCAACGATGCCCCCGCGCTGCGCACCGCCGACATCGGTATTTCCGTGGACAGCGCGGTGGACATCGCCAAGGAAGCGGCGGACATCATCCTGTTGGAAAAGAGCCTGATGGTGCTGGAGGAGGGCGTACTCGAAGGGCGGCGCACCTTCGCCAACATGCTCAAGTACATCAAGATGACCGCCAGTTCCAATTTCGGCAACGTCTTCTCGGTGCTGGTCGCCAGTGCGTTCATTCCGTTCTTGCCGATGCTGCCGATGCACCTGCTGGTGCAGAACCTGCTCTACGACATTTCGCAGATCGCCATTCCGTTCGATAACGTCGACGAGGACATGCTGAAAAAACCACAACGCTGGCAGCCGGGTGACGTTGGGCGCTTCATGCTGTTCTTCGGCCCGATCAGTTCGATCTTCGACATCACCACATTCGCCTTGATGTGGTACGTATTCGATGCCAACACCCCGGATCACCAGACCCTGTTCCAGTCCGGCTGGTTTGTGGTCGGGTTGCTGACCCAGACGCTGATCGTGCACATGATCCGCACGCCGAAGATTCCGTTCCTGCAAAGCCGCGCGGCCATGCCGCTGCTGGTGATGACCGGGATCATCATGGCGGTCGGCATCTTCCTGCCGATGGGGCCGCTGGCGCACTACTTCAAACTGCAGGCGTTGCCATCGCTGTACTTCGTGTTCCTGCCGGTGATTCTGCTGGCGTACATGGCGCTGACCCAGGCAGTGAAAGGGTTCTACATCCGCCGGTTCGGCTGGCAATAACCGCACGGCCAACACCGTTCCCCTGTGGGAGCGAGCCTGCTCGCGAAGGCGTCCAGTCAGTTAATCATCTGTTAGCTGACACACCGCTTTCGCGAGCAAGCTCGCTCCCACAAGGAGTTGATGCGTTCTCAAGAGGGAGATACACATGCAAGCCATCAACAACCTCAACCTCGATTCGCTGCTCGACACCCTCGTCAGCCTCAGCGCTGCGTTCATTCTCGGCGGTCTGATCGGTTTCGAACGTCAGTACCGGCAACGCACCGCCGGCCTGCGCACCAACGTGCTGGTCGCCGTCGGCGCAGCGATTTTCGTCGACATGGCCAACCGTCTCGCTGGTGCCGAAGGTGCGGTGCGCGTGGTTGCTTACGTGGTCTCCGGCATCGGCTTTCTCGGCGCCGGGGTGATCATGCGCGAAGAGGGCAACGTGCGCGGTCTCAATACCGCCGCGACCCTGTGGACCTCCGCAGCGGTCGGTGCCTGTGCCGGGGCCGATCTGCTCGCCGAAGCCGTACTCGGCACGCTATTCATTCTGGCCGCCAACACCTTGCTGCGGCCGATCGTCAACAACATCAACCGCCAGCCACTGGACGTGGTCTCGGCGGAAGTCACCAACATCGTTTACGTCATCGCCCGGCGCTCCCAGCAAACCGCCGTGTTCGCCTTGCTTGAGGCCGAGCTTGAACGCAGCAACTACCCGGCCAGCGATGTTGATGTGCATGCCTTCGGCGCCGATGAAATCGAAATCGAAGCGACGCTGGCGACAACGTCGGTCGATGGCGATGAACTGGATGCGCTGGTGGCGCGGATTTCCACATCGGCGCTGGTGGTGCAGGCGTTCTGGAGTCCGAGTACCACGGAATGATCGTTTTCGGTTGCTGAGAATTGTCCTACAAGGCGGCAAGAAAGAACCTACATTTTCACCCTTGGGTCTCGATCACTATTTGTTCCGGAGCAGAGATGCCCGGCGTCCTGATGACTCGATGCGTTATTACGGAAGTGCAATGAATACCTGGAAAGTTCGGCAGGGAATGGCCGGAAAGAGGGGGGAACCATTCGTTGCAGATTCCGTGATGAAGGTTGTTCGCTACAGCGAGCAAGCCTGTTGTCGCTGATGAGTAATTGGGAGAGCCAGGCCGCTGGGCCGAATAAACAACTATCCCAAGAGATGTAAAAAATGAAAAAGATCGTCGCTGTTACCGCCGCTACCGTTGTCATGGGTCTCGCTTCTTTCGCCAATGCTGCGACGCCGGCTTCCGGCAACCCTGGCACCGTACGTTTCAATGGTGAAATCGTATCCGGCGCCTGCGGTATCGACGCCAGCTCTCTGGACCAGACCGTTTCCCTGGGTCAGGTGCCATCGAACCAGTTCAAGGCGATCGGTGATCGTTCGACGCCGACCAAGTTCGACATCATCCTGACCGACTGCGACACCACCACCCAGAAGAACGCCCGCTTCACCTTCAGCGGTGTGCAGGATCCAGCGGTTCCGGGCCTGTTCGCCACTACCGGTCTGGCGCAGAACGTCGGCATCCGTCTGCAGGCCAGCGCTGGCGAAATGCTCGATAACGGCACCGAGCAGGTCGCTCCGGTTGTGCTGCAAAACGGCAACAACACCGTGACCTTCGCCGCCATGTATGAAGCCACCTCTGCGACCGTCACCACCGGTGAAGCAGACAGCGTTGCGAACTTCACCGTGGCCTACAACTGATACCGCGGTATCGCACGTTGTAAGAGAAAGGGGTGAAAACCCCTTTTTTCTTTTCCGTCAAAGTTCTGATAAAGGCTATTTCCCGTGTACGGCCGAAAACTTTTCGTGTCTTGCGTGTTGATCTCCTGTGCGCGTTATTCAAACGCTGTGGAGTTTAATTCGGAGTTCCTGAATATCGATAAAAACGACGATATCAGTCTCGGACAGTTTGCCCACGCCCAATACACTGTGCCCGGTCGTTACTTGCTGGATATCACCGTCAATCAGCGTTATTTCGGCTCACGTTCGATCGAGTTCAAGAGCGGCGCCAACCCGCAAGAAAGTTACGCCTGTCTGCCCGAAGACCTGGTGGCGACCTTTGGTCTCAAACCTGCGTTGCTCAAAAGCCTGCCGCGTCTGGCTGAGGGGCAATGTGTGGATTTGCGTGGCATTGAAAATGCCTCGATCAAGTACATGAAAAACCTTGGACGTCTGTCGATCAGCCTGCCGCAGGCCTCGTTCGAGTATGACGATCCCAACTACATTCCGCCTGCCGCCTGGAGCGACGGGCTCAACGGCGCGTTGCTTGATTACCGAGTGATCGCCAACAGCCGCGAAACCAATACGCCGTCCGGCGATTCGCGTTCATTGCAAAGCTATGGCACGGCCGGGGTCAACCTCGATGCCTGGCGCATCCGCGCTGATTATCAGGCGCGGCAAGAGTCAGGTAGCCAGAATAATGATCCCCACGGCGAAGCGTTCCAGTTGAACCGCTTGTACGCCTATCGCGCGTTGCCATCGATACGTTCGAAGCTGTCGGTCGGTGAGGACTATCTGAACTCCGATGTGTTCGACACCTTCGCCTTGCGCGGTGCGACCCTGAGCAGCGACGACCGCATGTTGCCGCCGAACCTGCGCGGTTATGCGCCGCTGATCAGTGGTGTGGCGCGTACCAATGCGACCGTCACCGTATCCCAGCAGGGCCGTGTGTTGTACTCGACCACGGTGACCCCGGGTGCGTTCAGCCTTCAGGATCTCAACAGCAGCGTGCAGGGCACCCTGGACGTGACCGTGCGCGAAGAGGATGGCAGCGAACAAACGTTTACCGTAGCCACCGCTGCAGTTCCGTTTCTGTCCCGTGAAGGCGAGTTGCGTTACAAGGTTTCCGCCGGCCAGCCGCGCCTGACTGGTAACGGCGGCACAGAGCCTGAGTTTGTCGCCTCGGAAGCGGCCTATGGTCTGCCAAGGGACTGGACAATCTACGGTGGCGTGCTGGCGGCCTCGGGTTATCAGTCGAATGCCATCGGTATCGGCAAGGACCTTGGCGTATTCGGCGCAGTGTCTGGTGATGTCACCACGTCTCGGGCGAAGCTGCGCTGGAACGGCGAAACCGTGGCCGGCAACTCTTACAGAATCAACTATTCCAAGCGTTTTGACGCCATTGGCACCGACCTGCGGTTTTTGGGTTATCGCTTTTCCGACAAGACCTTCACCAACTTTTCGCAGTTTGTCGGCGATGCCGATTCCTATGCGATGAACTCAGGCAAGCAACGTTATTCGGTGACCTTGGCCAAGCATTTTTCCTGGTTATCGACGAGTTTTTCCTACGACCATTCGACTTATTGGGACGCGCCGGCAGCCGATCGTTTCGGCATGACCGTGGCGCGCAGTTTTTCCCTTGGCAACGTCAAGAACATCACCGCAAACCTGTCGGCTTACCAGACGCAAAACAGTCGGCAGAATGACTCGCAGATCTACCTCGGCGTGACGGTGCCACTGGGGGGCAATTCGATGGCCTCCAGTAACCTGCAGCGCTCGGGTTCCGGCGATTCGTCCGCCAGTGTCGGCTACAGCCATGACGACGGCGAAGGCGTGAACTATCAGGTGTATGGCGGCGTTGGCGACAACCGCTACGTCAACGCCTATGTCGGTAAACGCGCTTCGAGTTACCGCGCCAATGCGTCGGCCTCCACCGATGGCAGCACCTATCGCTCGCTGACCGGCGAACTCGACAGCTCGCTGGTCGCCACCCGTTATGGAGTCTCGGCCCATGGCAATGGCACCAATGGCGATACGCGCCTGCTGGTGTCCACCGATGGCGTACCGGACGTGGCCTTCACCGGGCAGACCCGCACCAACCGGGACGGCTATGCGGTGATGGATGGCTTGCCCTCGTTTCAGGCTTACGAAGCGCGGGTCAACGTCGAAAAACTGCCGCTCAACACCGAAGTGTCCAACCCGATCCAGCGTCTGGCGCTGACCGAGGGAGCCATCGGCTACGTCAATTTCGCCACGGGGCAGGGCCGCAACGCATTTGTCGTGTTGACCCGCAACGACGGTAAACCGGTGCCTTTCGGCGCATCGGTGCAGGACAAGAACACCAACCGGGAGGTGGGCATCGTCGGAGAGGCGGGCGTCACTTATCTGTTGGGCATCAAGGTTGGGGCTGAACTGGTAGCGCGTTGGGATGACGCCGGCCAATGCAGTCTGGCCAAACTCCCTGAGGAGGACGTGGTTAGCAATATCGCCAAGCCTGCCCAGTGTCTGTAACCGCGTCTTCCAATAAACCCGGAGTCATCATGTCTCGTTTTGCCTTGTTTACTGCTCACCGTCTGTTTCTGGCCGCGGGCCTTGCTCTGCCGCTGTTGGCCAGCGCCGCTGTGGTGCCGGATCGCACCCGGCTGGTGTTCGAGGAAAGTGCACCATCGGTCAGCGTCACAGTCAGCAACAAAAACCCGCAACTGCCATTTATTGTGCAGTCGTGGATCGAAAACGAGAGTGGCCAGAAAGTCACCTCACCGTTCATGGTCCTGCCACCGCTGCAGCGCATCGAGCCGAACGAAAGCAGTGTGCTGCGTATCGTGAAATTGCCCGAACTGGCCCTGCCGGCGGACCGCGAGTCGGTGTTCTATTTGAACATTCGCGAGATTCCGCCGAAGAGCCAGGCCGTCAACTCGATGCAGATCGCCTTGCAGTCGAAGATCAAATTGTTCTATCGCCCGGCAGCGGTGAAGCGTGAGCGTGGCGAAGACCTCGCGCTGGGCCTGAACCTGAAAATCGACCCGGCAGCGAAACAGCTGATTGTCGATAACCCGACACCGTTTCACATCACTGTGGTCGGGCTGCTGGCCGGCCCGGAAAAAACCAGAATGCCGATCGATACGGTGATGATCGCGCCACGCGGCAATGCGCGGTTTGCCCTGAGCAACACCGCGTTCAGCACCTTGCGGGTGTCGAACATGAATGACTTCGGTGGCCAGTCCGACACGCTGTTCAACTGCGTGGCGAACGTCTGCAAAGGCGTGAGACCGTGAGCCTGTTCTCTACGCTGACCCGGCTGGCCGCGGCCGCAGTGCTGCTGGGCGCGTCGCAGTTGGCTTCGGCGATGGTCTGCAAGTCGCTGGACGGCGGCAGCTACCTGAGCGAATACATTGGCCCGGTGTCGGTGCCGGACACCGTGCCGGACGGCACGATCATCTGGCGCTCGAAAACCCATGTGGTGCCGGCCGACTGCTGGAAACTCTTCGATCTGCACTTCAGGGAAGACGATCCGATCTACTTCTATGGCAACCCGGCAGGACTCAATGCCACCCCGTGGGGCATCGAATTCGGTCTGGTGTATCGCGGCGTGACAGCCTGGGACGGCGACTGGAGTTCCAACCCGACCCAGGGCGTGAACAGCGGATTCGTATCCCGTGGTTGCCCGGACGCGACCAGCGGCGCTGACATGCTCGCGTGTTCACGGGTGACGCCCAGCATTGCGTTTCAGGTGGTGATCCGCAAACGCGGATTGTTGCCCTTGCAGCGTCCCTCGCAAGACACCTACGACGTGTTCCAGTTCGACGGTCTCTATGGCTTGAATGGCGGGCCGAGCAACCCGGCGGGCAACTTCCGCTTTCAACTCTCCGGGTTGCAGAACATTGTCGGCACCGCGTGCACGGTCGATGTCACGGTGACGCCGGAGCCGGGCATTGTCGACTTTGGCGTGATTCAGAAAACCACCACTGGGTTCTCGCCGCCCAATCCGACCCGGCCCTTCAGCCTCGCGCTGGAAAAGAAGTGCAGCAGTGCGATCAACATCGGTGCGACGTTTGTCACCGCCAACCAGCAGGGGCTTTACAACATTCTGCCGACGGCGGGCAGCCAGTTCGGCATTCAGGTGCGCGATGCCCACAACAATCTGGTGCAGATCAACGAGCCTTTCCCTCTGGCGAATTTTCCGGCGGACGTCAGCCATATCGATGTGCCGTTCAGCGCGTCGGTGGTGTCGCTGGGCGATCCCGAAGTCGGACCGTTCGAAGCGATCATGGTTGTGCAGATCGTTTACTACTGATGACGCCTTAGCCTCTGGGAAATTTCCTACATTGACGCAGGATAAGTCCTGCGTTCAACCCTGCTGGCGCAGGCCACTATCCGGTCTCCCGGGTCAATTGAGTGATTAAAGGAAGATGACCTCCCCACGTATTCTGGTGCTGGAAAATCATGAGTTTGCCCGCAACGTGCTGGTCAGGATGTTGCAACGCCTGAGCGTGCGTGACGTGTTGCAAGCACCGGATGCCGAGCAGGCCATGGTGCAGATGCACCTGCAGGGCGGGGTCGATATCGTGATCTGCGACCTCACTGACCGGGGCCTCGATTGCCTGGAATTCCTCCGTGTTGCCAGCCACAGCGGTATGGTGCGCGCGGTGTTGCTGTGCAGTGAACTCCCCCCAGAGCTGGCGCGCACCTTGGGGCAAATGGCCTCGCTGGGCGGTCTGCAATTGCTCGGAGTGCTGAGTCGGCCGGTGCAGCTGCGTGCCTTGAACCGCCTGCTGTATCGCTATAAACACGGGCGGATCCCGCCGGTGCTGGCGCCACCGAGCAAAGAGTTGCCCCACGAAGATGAAGTGCGCCGCGGGCTGGCGCTGGGTGAGTTTCGGGCGTGGTTTCAGCCGCAGTTTCAATTACACAGCGGTGCGGTGATCGGCGTGGAAGCGCTGGTGCGTTGGCAGCATCCTGCGCGCGGGACGCTGTTGCCTTGCGACTTTCTCTCCGCCGTGCTGGCGTATGACTTGACCGACCAGATGTTCAAACAGTTGCTCGAGCAGGGCCTGAACCTGCTGGGCATTTTGCGTCATCGTGGTGTGGCCTTGCAGTTGGCGTTCAATCTGCATGCCTCGCAACTGACCCATAGTGCTCTGGTGGAACACATCAAACGGGCGCTGGAGCGGCACGGGTTCAACGGATCGGTTCTGATGCTCGAACTGGCGGAGAACGGTTTGCTCGATTGCCCGCCCGGCACGCAGGAGAACTTGTTGCGTTTGCGCCTGCTGGGCTGCGGATTAGCGGTCGACGACTTCGGTGTCGGGTTTTCCTCGTTGAAGCTGATGTGCCAGTTGCCGTTCACCCAGATAAAACTCGATGGCCGTTTTGTCCAGCACCTCGACCGTCAACGCAACCGGGCGATGGTCGCCAGTACGAGGGTGCTGGCTCGTTCGTTAGGAATGGATCTGGTGATCGAAGGCATCAGCAGCCCAAAGGTGCTTGAGCATGTGCGCGAGCTGGAGTGCGAAATGGGTCAGGGTTATTACCTGGCCCGTCCCATGAACGGACATGACTTGTTGCAATGGCTGGAGAAGCCAGAGGGCGAGCGCTGATCGTTGTGCGGTGCTGTGCGGTGTTTTCCAAGAATTTTCCTACAATTCTGTGGTGCTCGTGTATGTTCTGCACGTGGAGCATCTGGACTGCTGTCCCATTGTTATTTGTGGCGTTGCCAAGTAGTTGATCAACGTCTTACAGGGGTTTTTATGTTGAAAGCGATCATCGTGGACGATCACCCGTTCATTCGCTCTGCGGTCAAGATGCTGTTGAAACAGGAACATTTCGAAGTCGTCGCGGAAGCGGACAATGGCGCCGATGCTGTGCAGCTGGCCCGCGAACATACCCCCGACCTGATCATTCTGGACATCGCCATGCCCAAGCTCGACGGCCTGGAGGTGATCTCGCGTATCCGCGCGCTGAACCTGTCTTGCAAGGTCCTCGTGCTGACGTCGCAGTCGGCACAGTTCTATTCCATGCGCTGCATGAAGGCTGGCGCAGCCGGATACATGTCGAAAACCAACGACCTCGACGAGTTGGTCAAAGCCATCAAGGTGGTGATGGACGGCTATACCTTCTTCCCCAATCTGGCCAGCAGCTCGGTGCGCCGCAGCGATGCGCAGGCCACCGATCTGGAATTGATTCAGAGTCTGTCTGATCGCGAGTTGACGATCCTGCAGCAACTGGCCAAGGGTTTGAGCAACAAGGAAATCGGCGAAGCCATGCTGTTGAGCAACAAAACCGTCAGCACCTACAAGACGCGGCTGATTGAGAAACTCAACGTCAAGTCGGTGGTGTACCTCGCCGATTTTGCCAAGCGTAACAACCTGCTCTAGATGATTATTTTCGTCAGAAATTGCCTGGCCGGTCTGGCACTGTTCGGCTCAATGTCGTTGCTGCAGGCCATGGCCGCGACGCAGCCCGATACATTGCAATTGCTCGGTCGCTCGGATGTCGACGAGTATGCCGTGCCACTCGATGAGCCGGACTGGAGCTGGTTGCGCCGCAAGGGGCGTCTGTTGCTCGGCGACAGCAGCCCTGATTACGCGCCTTTTGCGATCACCGGCAACGGCAATGATTACGAAGGTCTGACGGCCGATTACGCACAACTGATCGAACAATTGCTGCACGTCACGGTCGAGGTCCGGCGCTACGCCTCGCGTGGCGATCTGCTGACGGCGCTGAAGCACGGCCAGATCGATATGATCGGCACCGCCAACGGTTTTGAGGCGGCGGACCCCGAACTGGCAATCTCTTCGCCTTACGCTGACGATAACCCGACCCTGGTGACGCGCATCGATGAGAGTCACAACCTGCCGGAAGACCTGGCGGGCAAACGAGTGGCGATGCTCTATCACTACCTGCCACCGGAAACGGTCAAGGCGTTTTACCCAAAAGCCGACGTGCAACTGTATCCCTCGACACTGACGGCGATCGGTGCCGTGGCGTTCGGTCAGGCTGACGTCTATCTGGGCGACCTGCTCAGCTCTAATTACCTGGTCAAGAAGAACTACCTCAACAACGTTCAGCTCAGCGATTTTTCGCGTATGGAAACCCAGCCCTTCAGTTTTGCCGTGACCCGGGACAACACTCGGTTGTTGCACATTCTCGATGCGGCGTTGAAGGTCATTCCTGCGGAAGAGCGTATGAGCATCCGGCGCCGCTGGAGTGTCGGCGGGGTGGCCATTCCCGGCCAGCATCGACTGCATTTCAGCGTGAACGAACAGCGTTGGCTGGATCACCATCCGCGTATCAAAGTCGCGATCAACGAAAACTTTCTGCCGTTGACCTTTGTCGATGAAGCCGGAAAGTTTCGCGGCATCAGTGCTGATGTGCTGGCCAAGATCAGCCTGCGCACGGGCCTGCAATTCGATATACAGCGTGTTGAGTCGGTGGGCGACCTGATCGGTGAGGTGACCAGCGGCAAGGCCGACATGCTGGCGGCGTTCACGCCGAGCACCGAGCGCGAAGGTCAATTGCGCTTTACCCGGCCGTACCTGATCAACCCGTTCGTGCTGGTCACTCGCCGTGGCGGCGAACCGATGACGCTGGATCAGATGGCCGGCAAGCGCTTGGCGCTGATCAGCGGCAACATTCTGCGCGAGTACCTCATCGAGCAATTCCCCAAGGTGCAACTGGTGACGGCAGGCAACGCCGCCGAGGCCATGGAGATGGTCGCGTTGGGCAAGGCCGACGGCGCGATCAATTCGCTGGTCAGCGCGCGCTATTTGATCTCGCGCCAGTACCGCGACACATTGCAGGTCACCAGCACGGTCGGCACCCAACCTGCACGCATCGCACTGGCCACCAGTCGCGGTGCGCTGGAGCTGTACTCGATTCTCGACAAGGCCCTGTTGAGCATCAGCCCGGAGGAAATGGATGAGCTGACCAACCGCTGGCGCAGCGAAGTGGTGGTGAATGACAGTTATTGGCTGCGCAATCGCGGCATGATCATCCAGGGCTTCGTGATCGCCGGCGTGTTGCTGTTGGTGGCGCTGGGCTGGATCGCCTATTTGCGTCTGTTGATGCGCAAGCGCCGTCAGGCGGAAATCGCGCTGAACGATCAGATGGAGTTCATGCGCGTGCTGATCGACGGCACGCCGCATCCGATCTACGTGCGCGATCGCGAAGGTCGCCTGGTGATCTGCAACAGCGGTTATCTGCATGTGTTTGGTACCGAGCGCGAAGCGGTCATCGGCAAGTTGGTCACGGACGGCGTGCTCAGCGATATGCAGCAGGCACAGACGTTTCAGGATGATTATCTACGGGTGATGGAGGACGGCTTGCCGAGCATCCAGGACCGTAGCCTGAATCTGGCGGACGGCCGCGCGCTGACCATCTACCACTGGATGCTGCCGTATCGTGGCAGCGACGGTGCCGTCAACGGCATGATCGCTGGCTGGATCGATGTCAGCGAGCGTCAGCATCTGTTGCAGGAACTGCAAATCGCCAAAGATGTTGCCGATGACGCCAACCGCGCCAAAACCACGTTCCTGGCAACCATGAGCCATGAAATTCGGACGCCGATGAACGCCATCATTGGCATGCTCGAACTGGCGCTGAAAAAGGCCGATCAAGGTGTACTGGATCGCTTTGCCGTTGAAGTGGCCTCGGGCGCAGCGCGGGGCTTGCTGGACCTGATTGGCGACATTCTCGATATTGCACGGATCGAGTCCGGGCGCCTGTCGCTGGCGCCGGAGCGCGCCAATCTGCGTGAACTGATTGAATCGGTTGCGCGCATTTTTGAAGGCCTGGCGCGCCAGAAACAGTTGCGTCTGCAACTGGACCTGGATGCCCTGAGCAACGTCGACGTGTTGATCGATCCGCTGCGTTTCAAGCAAGTGTTGTCGAACCTGTTGAGCAATGCGATCAAGTTCACCGATGTGGGCAAGGTGGTATTGAGCGTGCAGGTCGAGACCGGCAGTGATGACCGACTGCGCCTTTGCTTGCGCGTGACCGACAGTGGGCGCGGCATCTCGCTTGTGGATCAGGCGCAATTGTTCACGCCGTTTTCCCAGGCTGCCAACCATGGTCAGGCGGCCCAGGGCGGCTCCGGGCTGGGGCTGATGATCAGTCGCACCTTGTGCGAAATGATGGGCGGCAGCCTCGCGCTGACCAGCGAATTGGGGCAGGGCACGCAGATCGAGGTGCGGTTGAATCTACCGACACTCGATCCTCTGAACGCCGCGCCGGTCGAGGAAAACGTGGCACTGCAGGCCAGTCACTGTCTGAATATTCTGGTGATTGACGATTACCCGGCCAACCGTCTGCTGCTGTCGCAGCAGTTGAGTTATCTGGGCCACCGGGTGACGGATGCCGAGGACGGCGCCCATGGTCTGCGTGCCTGGCGCAATCAGACGTTCGACGTGGTCATCACCGACTGCAACATGCCGATCATGAATGGTTACGAACTGGCCCGGGCGATCCGCGATGAAGAGGCGACGCGAGGATTGGCGCGCAGCCTGGTGTTGGGGTTTACCGCCAATGCGCTGGCCGAGGAGAAGGATCGTTGCGCCGAGGCCGGCATGGACGATTGCCTGTTCAAACCGATCAGCCTCAGGGATCTGAATCTGCGTCTGGCCGCAGTCGTTCCACGACCTCGTTCACCGACTGAAGACGAGCCCGGCGATGTCGGCACCGGTGACATTGATCTGGGCAGCCTCGAACAATTGACCCGTGGCGACCGCGCGTCGATCAACAGTCTGTTGAGCGATCTGGCCACGAGCAATGCGCAGGACATGGCCAAACTGATGCGCCTGTTTACCCAGCACGACATGCCCGGGCTCGCCAATCTGGCCCACCGGGTCAAGGGCGGCGCACGCATTATCAAGGCGCACTCACTGATCCAGGCTTGTGAAGCGCTGGAGGTTGCCAGCGAAGGTCTCGACACGCAGGTTCTGACCGAAGCGGTGGATGCCTTGCAGCAATCAATGGAACGTTTGGCGGAGCAACTGGACGAGCGCCTGGCGTAACAAACTATTTCCAGTTTCCCTGTGTTTCTTGCGAATTTTCCTACATTCGTCACTGGCTCTCTGTCGCTAACGTGCGGTGGTCTCGGCATACAGCCGAGCTCACTTCACTGGTTAACATTTGGAGCTGTTGATGACCCTTCCACGTATGTCTTCCCGTGCACGATTGGCCGTCTGTGGACTGGCCGTTGCTGCGGCGTTGAGTGCCTGCGCCAGCGCGCCGCTGCCAGAGCAACAGATCAGCTTGTCCAAGGACGCGGTCAACCGTGCGGTGTCGGCCGAAGCAACCCAATACGCACCTTTGGAAATGAAGGCAGCGCAAGACAAGATGTTCCAGATGGAACGCGCCCTCGGTGAGAAAAACTACCCGCAAGCCAAGTTGTTGGCCGAACAGATCGAAGCCGATGCCAACCTCGCCGAACGTAAATCGCGCGCTGTGAAATGGCAGAAACAACTGGCTGACGCGCGCAATGGCATTCAGGTGCTCAAGCAGGAAATGCTGCAAGACCCGGTCACCGGTTTCAATCCGCCAGCCAGCGCTCAATAAGGACTTGTTCATGTCGAATTTCAAACTGTTGCCCATCGCTTCGCTGATCGCTCTGACACTGGCCGGTTGCGCCACGCCGCCTGAAAACCCGCAACTGCTGCAAGCCCGCGAACAGTTCGCGGCGCTGCAAAACAAGCCGGAAGCCAACACCCTCGCAGCCATTGAAACCAAGTCTGCCTTTACGGCGTTGAACGCGGCCGACCAGGCGTCGCAGAAGGACCACCAGGCACCGCAAGTCGATCAATTGGCCTATCTGGCCAGCCAGAAAATCGCCCTGGCCGAGCAGACCATTGCCGGCCGCCAGGCCGAGGCGGGTCTGAAGAAAATCGACGCCGAGCGTACCCAGGTGCAACTCGACGTGCGCACTCAGCAGCTCAAGGCGCTGCAAGCGATGAAAGCGCAGAAAACCCAGCGCGGGGAAGTCGTGACCTTCGGCGATGTGCTGTTCGACACCGGCAAGGCCGATCTCAAGTACGGCAGCCAGCGCAACTTCGAACAACTGGCGCAGTATCTGGCGGCCAACCCTGAACGCAAGGTGCGCATCGAAGGGTTTACCGACGATGTCGGCGGTGACGATTTCAATCAGCGTCTGTCGGAGCGGCGCGCAGACGCCGTGGCTTTCGCGCTCAAGCAAATGGGCATAGGCGCTGATCGGCTGATCACCAAAGGCTACGGCAAGCAATTTCCGATTGCCGATAACGGCAATGCCCGCTCCCGTCAGCTCAACCGTCGGGTGGAGGTCATCATCTCTTACGGTTCAAGCGTGGTCGGTGCACGCGGCTGATGAGCGATCAAGCGAGCCTGCAACGGGCTCGCTTTCTTCCATCTGAGCATGGGTCAAGACCGATCAATGCTCTTGGGAAATTTCCTACAAAGACAAGGAAAAATCCTACTCAGAAAGTCCCTTCGATTCTCTAAATTGCCGGTTCCCCGAGTGCGAACCGGTTCCCTCAAAGGTTCTGACTCAACTCGATTTACGCCGTTGCCCAAGAAGGCGCACGTGAGGTTCTGTTGATGAAAACCCGTTTCCCGTTGTTCCAGCGCAACCCAGTCGCCGTGGCCGTCGCCATTGCGTTTTTGCTGCCACTGCACGCCAGTGCCTATACCTCTTCAGTCAATGGCGGGGCAGTGATTTATGACGAAAGCGTTACCATCGGCGGGCAATCGATCGGAACCAACGGCACGGCCCATCGCACCACGGTCAGCGCTAGTGGGACGCAGAGCGTATTTCAGAACGGTGTGACCTACGACACCGTAGTAGACGGTGCGACACAAAACGTTCTCAGTGGCGTCAGCCATGGCACGGTGGTCAATAACGGCGGCTCACAGATGGTGGGCACCAGCGGTATTGCCAATGACACCGTGCTCAATGCCAGTCAGCAGACCGTCACGCGATCCACGGCCAACCGCACGCTGATCAATGCGGGCAGCGTACAGACGCTGGATATCATGGCGATTGCCAACGATAGCCAGGTCGGTGCTGGCGGTACGCAAAACCTGATCAACATGGCGGTGGCTAACGGCAGCGTGATTAACGCAGGCGGTGAGCAAACCCTGCGCCGTGGCTTGGTCGGCGGGGCGGTGGCCAATGACACGCGCGTGCAGGGTGGTACCCAAAGCGTGTACGCCACTGGCACGGCCAATAACAGTACGGTCAGCAACGGTGGTCAGGTCAATCTCTACACGGGTGCCCAAGCCAATGGCCTTGTGGCAGACGCCGGTGGCACGGTGAATGTCATGGAGAACGGCGTGAACACGGTGGACTCGCTGACCCTCAATGGCGGGCGTCTGGCATTCGCGCCGGGCAGCGACGGCACGTTCAAGACGCTAACGGTCAATGCTCTTGCCGGTAGCGGCAGCATTTTGATGAATACCGATATCGCCAATCAGCGTGATGATTTGCTGATCGTGCAAGGCGCCGGCATGGCCAGTGGTGATCACACGCTGATCGTCGGCGATAGCGGTCATGAACCGACGACCTCCGATGGCCGCTTGCTGTTGGTCGATACGAACGGCGGCAGCGCGAAATTCGCCCTGTATGGCGGCCACGTCGATGCGGGTGCATTCCGTTATACCTTGCGCCAACAGGGTGATGACTGGGTACTGGCGAGCGGGGGAGCGATTCCGGTTGATCCGGTAACGCCGGTGGATCCAGTGACGCCAGTTGATCCGGTCAATCCCGTGGATCCGGTGGGCCCTGTGACGCCACCGCCGCGCCCGATCGACCCGGCGCCGGAAGACCTGTCCAAAGGGGCCAACGCCGCCATTGCCGCACACACCGCCGGCGCCAGCCTGTGGAACGCGCAGATGAACGCTCTGGTCAAGCGCCTCGGCGAGTTGCGCATGGGCGAGGATGACGGGGGGCTCTGGACCCGCGCCATCGGCAAGCGTTTCGATGTCAGCGAGCATTCCAGCCGCGCCTACTCCCAGGACGTCAGCGGTCTGGAAATCGGTGCCGACAAGGCTTTCGCAGTGGACAGCGGCAAGATTTATGTCGGTGGCATGGTCGGTACTGCGCGTTCCGATCTGGATTTCGGTGAAGGGGCGTCGGGCGATATCGACAGCCGCATGTTCGGCATTTACGCCACCTACCTCAATGACAATGGCGTCTACGTTGACAGCGTCTTGAAGTACAGCCGTTTCGATACGGACATCAAAACGCCGAACAATCTGGGGCAAGCGGTAAAAGGTTCCTACAGCACTAATGGTGTCGGTGCTGATATCGAGGTTGGCAAGCGCATCAATCTGAAGGATGGCTGGTTCGTCGAGCCGCAACTGGAAATCACTGCGACCCGCACCCAAGGGGCCAGTTACACCGCCAGCAACGGCCTGCGCGTCAAGTCCGATGATCTGGATTCACTGCAAAGCCGTGTCGGTTCGCTGTTCGGTCGCAGCCTGGAGCTGAGCAATGGCATGAAGGCCCAACCGTATGTCAAAGCGTCGTACATCACCGAGCATGCCGGCAGCAGCAAGGTCAGCGTCAATGGCAACAAACTCGATGCCGAGCTGCCGGGCAACCGCGTCGAACTCGGCTTCGGCGGCGTATTGCAGGTCAGTGAAAAAAGCAAGATCTCGCTGGATGCCGAGTACGCCAAGGGCAATGGCATCGAACAGCCATTCGGAGTGAGCCTGGGGTATCGCTACCTTTGGTGAGGCGGTTGCCACGTCGGATCCTTCCGACGTGGCGTTGTTCTTCAAAGGGCGTCGGAGATTTCTTGGTATTTTTTCAGACTCGTCCTACATGCTTTGACGACTGTTTTGCCTAGTGTGTCGCCTCTTACGCCGCGAGCGGCGACCTTTTCTACCTCTGTCGAAACCAATGTCCTACAAAAGCTGGCGAATTCTGATTGCCGACGAGGAGCCTGCGTTGCACGCCCGAATCGGCAAGACCTTTAAAGAACTGGGCTGTCGCGAACTGACGCGGGTGCACTCGTTTCGTGAGTTGTTGGGCGTGACCCATTACTCCAGCGAGCCCTTCCAGCACTTTGACCTGATGATCATCAACGCGGGGTTGATCGCCGCCACTGGCGTGGATTGGGTGCGGTTCTTTGCAAGCAATGCACAGATTCGCCACGGCGTGATTCATGACACTGTTCGCGGCCAGCCGCAGGCTCAGACGATTTATGCCAACCACCGACGACAGTTGATGCTGATCCGTACCCCGGACCGGCAAACCCTTGGCCCTTTGCTGGAGCACCTCGATGTTCAGGAACAATCCCACAACCGTTGAGACCTCTGCTGGCGAGTCGAATACGCCATTGGCCACGACACACCATGCTCCCGGCATCGACGACTCAATTGCCGTGCCTGCTCTGCCGCTGCGTGTGTTGGTGTTGGAAGACCATGCGTTCCAGCGCTCGGTGGCGGTCAACATGCTGCGTACGCTGGGTTGTCGCGAAATCTTCGAGGCCAGTGACGGAGCTCAGGCGCTGGCGCTCTTGCAGGAAGTCGGTACGGTCGATGTCGCCCTGTGCGATTTGCAGATGGAGGGGATGGACGGGCTGGAGTTTCTGCAGCGGGTGGGGGCCTCGGGGCAGGTCAAGTCGGTGATCATCAGTAGTTCGCTGTCGGCAGACCTGCGTCGTGCGGTGCATCAGATGGTGGCGTTGCTTGGCCTGGAACTGCTTGGCGATGTAGGCAAGCCTTTGCATGTGCAAGTGCTGGCGAATCTGCTGAGCAAATCCCTCGACAGGCCTGCTCTGGCGCAACCCACGGCCGCTGCCGTGACGCTGGCCAGTGAGACATCGGTTCGTCAGGCGTTGGCGCAGCAGCAATTGCAGGCCTGGTATCAGCCCAAATTCAACCTGCAGACCGGTGAGGTCTGTGGTGTAGAGGTGCTATGCCGCTGGCTCCATCCAACCCACGGCATCCTTTCGCCCGCTTTGTTCATGCCTGTGCTGGAGCGTTGCGGATTACTCGACGAGCTATTGTTTGCGCAGATCGATCAGGCGCTGGGTGTGCAACGAAGTGCCCGTGCGCAGGGAGTTTTCCTGAATGTTGCGTTCAATCTGCACGCTGTGCAGTTGGCCAATGCGCAGCTCACGACCACGTTGAAAAACCTTCTGGCGCACCACGGTGCTTGCGGTGCAGGCCTGACTTTCGAACTGACCGAAAGCGGTCTGCTAGAAGCGCCGGCCACCAGCCTGGAAAGCCTCGTCCGCCTGCGAATGATGGGCTGTCGTCTATCGATCGATGACTTCGGCGCCGGCTTCTCATCTTTGCAGCGCTTGTGTCAGTTGCCGTTCAACGAGATCAAGCTCGACGCCGAATTCATCCGCAATCTTGAGCACGAACCGCGATGCCGGGCGGCGATCAGCAGCACGCTGGCGTTGGGAGAAACCCTCGGTATGAGCGTGGTGATCGAAGGAATCGAGACCGATGCACAGCGTCGTGAACTGTTGGCATTGGGGTGTTCCCAAGGGCAGGGCTACTGGTATGCGCGGCCGATGTCGGGGGCTGATTTGTTGCTTTGGTTGCAGCAGCACGGTGATCGGCGTGACTCGGATGAGTGAACCTTCTTTTAGGAAAAGTCCTACAGAACCTGTCGTGTGGCTTGCGTAGTCTTGCCGCACCCAGAAACCGTGACACCGGGAGATTGAACATGATCAATAAAGCCCTGCGCATCCTGATTGCAGACTCGCAGCATTTCCACCGGATGAAAATCGAGCGTCTGTTCAACAGCCTCGATTACTACCGCGTGGCCCCGGTGCAAAGCCTCACTGAACTGTTGACGCTGGTGGACTACGGTTGTGAGCCGTTCGATGTGGTGGTCATCAACGCCGAGCTGGCTGCGCGTTCGCTGGATCTGCTGGGGTTTTTCCTTGATAACCCGCAGATTCGTCAGGCGTTGATCTACAACGAAGGCACGGCGCCGTTGCAACAGACCTCGGGGTTCGCTCAGGAGAATGTGCAGATCAGTCATTTGATGTTGCCTTCAAAGCAGTCGATCAGTCAGTTGATGGCGCTGGTCGATGTGCCCGCAAAGCCAGGTAAACCGGTCGCTCACAAGCCACACCCGCTGATGCAGTACGTTGCGCATGCATAAAAAGTCCCCGGCCGCAACTGTCAGACCTGACAGGTGCTTTGCTCCCCGTTCCATGCAACAGTCCCTGTGCAGCCACTGAGTCTGGATCAGCCCCCATCGGTGGCCTGCCCGTCAGCCTTTGCACCGGGAGTGGCCATGAAGTTAGCGCTGATCGTCGACGATCATCCGGTGGTGCGTGCCGCCATCCGGATCGTGTTGCAAGCCGAAGGATTCAAGCAGATATACGAGGCGTCCGAAGGCAACGAGGTGATCTCGCTTATTCGTGAACACAAGCCTCAATTGGTGATCCTCGACCTGAATTTGCCAGTGCTCGGCGGGCTGGAGGTGCTGGCCCGGATCAAGGCCAATGATCTTCATTGCCGAGTGCTGGTGTTCAGTACACACGAGCCGATGTTCTATCAGGAACGCTGTGTGCGCGCTGGGGCCATGGCCTACGTGACCAAAACCAATCAGCTGGAGCAGTTGCGCAATGCCATCCGGGCGGTGGTGTCGGGGCATACCTTTTTCTCTGCGCTCCCGGACCCTTTCAGTACGCTGAATGCCGTACAGATCACGGAAAAACAGATGATCGAGCAGCTCTCCGACCGTGAGTTGAGCATTTTCGCGCAACTGGGGCGGGGCAAGTCCAACAAAGCGATTGCTGAGGACATGCACCTGAGTCACAAAACCGTCAGCACCTATAAGACCCGTCTGATGAAAAAGCTCGGGGTGAACTCAGCGGTACACTTGCGCGATTTCGCCAAGCGCAATCATGTGATCTGAGCGGACAGACATGAGGCAGGGGCGCCGGATTGTCTGGCTGTGGCTGTGGCTGTGGCTGACGCTGATGACCACTTGTTGGGCAAGCGATACGCCGCAGGTGCTGCAAGTGCTGACCCGTACCGGACTGGAAAATGTCCAGCTGCGCCTGGATGAACAGGACCGGCAATGGCTGCGTCAGCACCCGGTGTTGCGCATGGGCATTTCCGGGCCGGATTACCCGCCGTTCGAGATCACCCGTAATCAACAGGAACTCGAAGGGCTGACCGCCGATTACGCCGACCTGCTGGGGCAGTTGCTCGGCGTGCGCATCGAAGTCCGCCGTTTCGCCAACCGCGATGCCGTGATGGCGGCACTCAAACGCGGCGATCTCGATCTGCTGGGAACCTCCAACAGTTTTGAAGCCGCCGACCCGGCCTTCATCCTGTCCCGTGCCTACGCCGAAGATCAGCCGATGCTGGTGACTCGACTCGATGAACAATTGCCCACCGATCTGGCCGGCAAGCGCCTGGCCATGGTCGAGGACTATCTGGCTCTGGCCAGCGTGCAGGCGTTTTATCCCCGGGCAAGTGTGCAGCGTTACCCGTCGGCGATGGATGCGCTCGGTGCGGTGGCCTTCGGAGCGGACGATGTTTATCTGGGCGACTTCATCAGTGCCAACTACCTGATCAACACCAATTATCGTAATGACCTGCAATTGGCCGGTCCGGCCGGGCTGGACGCCAATTCGTTCGGCTTCGCGCTGTTGCGCAGCGATGGGCGCCTCAAACGCATCGTCGACAAGGCATTGACGGCCATCCCCATGGAGCGGCGCCAGCGCATCGAGCTACGCTGGAGCGTCGGCCTCGCCGATATGGCTGAACAGTCGCGGGTGCAGCTCAGTGCCAATGAGCAGGAATGGCTGGACCAGCATCCAGTTGTCCGGGTCGGAGCCATCGAAGATTTCGCGCCGCTGACATTTTTTGATGCCGATGGCCGTTTCAGCGGACTGTCGGCGCAACTGCTGAGTCTGATCAGCCAGCGCAGCGGGTTGAACTTCGAGATCGTGCGCGGGGCGTCGCTGGATCGGCAGATCGAACAGCTCAAGGCCGGTGAACTGGATGTATTGCCGGTGGTGACACCGAGCAGCGAGCGCGAAGCCGAACTGCAATTTACCCGCGCCTACCTGAATAATCCGTTTGTGCTGGTCAGCGCAATCACCGCGCAGGGACCGCTCAACCTCGATGATCTGGCCGATAAACGGCTGGCGATTTATCGCGGCCATCCGTTACGTGCTTACCTGTTGAGCCGCGTGCCGCGCATCCGTCTGGTCGAAGTCAAAAGCCCCGCTGAAGGCATGGCGTTGATTGCCAAGGGTCAGGTCGATGCCACGGTGAGTTCATTGCTGGTCGCGCGCTTTCTGATCGCACGTCACTACCGTGAGCGTCTGCGCATTACCGGCACCATCGGCGATCAACCGGCGCGCATTGCGTTGGCGACGGCACCGCAGATGCCGGCATTGCATTCGATCCTGAACAAGGCGCTGTTGAGCATCGCCCCGCCACAGATGGACGAACTGGTGGAGCGCTGGAGCCACGATGTGGTGGTGGAAGACAGTTATTGGTTACGCCATCGTCGCGAGATTCTCCTCGGTTTTGCCGGTGCGGCGGTGTTGCTGGCGCTTGCGCTGGCCTGGATCGTTTTTCAGCGCCAACAGATTCGCCGGCGCCAGCAATGGCTGCAGCAATTGCAGGAAGCCAAGGACGCGGCAGACGATGCCAATCGCGCCAAGACCACGTTTCTGGCGTCCATGAGCCATGAAATCCGCACGCCAATGAACGCCTTGATCGGCATGCTCGAACTGGCCTTGAAGCGCGCCGAGGAAGGCGTGACCGATCGCTTGGCGATTCAGGTGGCATCCAACGCCGGGCAACAGTTGCTGGCGTTGATCGGCGACATCCTCGACATCGCGCGGATCGAGACCGGGCATTTGTCCCTCGTGCCTGAGCGTGCCAACCTGCGTGAGCAGGTGGTGTCGGTGTGTCGGGTGTTTGAAGGGCTCGCGCGGCAGAAGCGTTTGTTGTGGCACATCGAACTTGATGCCCGCAGCAACATTGACGTACTGATTGATCCGACGCGCTTCAAACAAGTGCTGTCGAACCTGTTGAGCAACGCGATCAAGTTCACCGAGGAGGGCGAGGTCAGTCTACGGCTGACGGTGACCACCGTGACGGCGGAACGCCTGACCGTGAAAGTGCTTATTGAAGACAGCGGGGTGGGGATCAACGCCGACGACCGACGACGGCTGTTCAACCCTTTCGTGCAGGCGAGCCATGACTCGCAATCAGCCCGCAGTGGTTCCGGGCTGGGGTTGGTCATCAGTCGCAACCTCTGTGAAATGATGGGCGGTACGCTGCGGCTTGACAGTGCACCGGGTGAAGGCACACGCGTCGAAGTCAGTCTTGAACTGCCGTTGTTGGCTGCTCTGGCTCGCTCGCCAAGTGCTCCGCAAGCAGCGCTTGCGGTAACGTCGTCACTGAGTGTTCTGGTGGTGGACGATCATCCGGTGAACCGATTGCTGTTGTGCTGGCAGTTGAGTGAACTCGGCCATCGCACCGTCGACACCGAGAACGGTGATGAAGGCCTGAAGCAGTGGCGGGCGCAGGCGTTCGATGTGGTGATCACCGATTGCAACATGCCGCGGCGCAACGGTTACCAACTGGCGCGGGCCATCCGCGATGCCGAGTCGGATGCCGGCCGCAAGCCTTGTCTGATCCTAGGCTTTACCGCCAATGCGCAAGCCGAGGAAAGGACGCGCTGCCTGAATGCCGGCATGGACGAATGCCTGTTCAAACCGATCCGCTTGCACGACCTGGCGCAGGCGTTGACGGCTGCCAGTCATTGCGAGAAGACGGTGGACCCCGGCGAGGTGCCCGCGCTGACGGAAATCGACCTGAGCACGCTGGAGCAAATGGCCGGGGATGATCGTGCCTTGATCGAACAGTTGCGCAAGGAAGTGTTGAACAGCGTGCGCCTCGATCTGCAACGTCTGGAGATTTTGCAGCAGGAGCAGGATCGCGCAGGGCTGCGCGAGCTGGCGCATCACATCAAGGGTGGGGCGCAGATGGTCGGCGCGGCGCGGGTGGTGGCGGCATGTGTAGCGCTCGAGCAGGCGTGTCGCGAGACGCACGCGGCGCCGCTGGACGTGGCGAGCGAGACGTTACGCGAGGCCATGGCCGGACTCGCGCAACGCTTGCAAATCTGACGGGCGCCGGCTCAGTCCCAGTGCGGCGCGATGCCTTTCGGGCTGGTCAGGCGATGGCCGCGATCAAGCGTGGCAATCAGCGCCATATCGGCGTCGCTCAGTGTCAGCGCCGTAGCGGCAAGGTTGCTTTGCAGGTTGGCGCGTTTGGTCGACGACGGAATCACCGCGTAGCCAGACTGCATGGCCCAGGCCAGGGTGACTTGCGCCGGGGTGGCTTGCAGGCGCTGGGCGATCTGCCGGATCAGCGGATCTTGCAGCACTTCGCCGTAGGCGAGGGTCATGTACGAAGTGATGTGGATGCCTTGGCTCTGGGCGAACTCGACCACTTTGCGGTTTTGCAGGTACGGGTGCAGTTCAATCTGATTAGTAGCGATGTTGTCGGCACCGACCGCCGCGATCGCCTGTTGCATCAGCTCGATGGTGAAGTTGGAAACACCGATCTGTCGGGTCAGGCCCAGACGCTTGGCTTCGAGCAGGGCGCCCATGAACTCTTCGACCGGTACCTGGTTTTCCGGCGACGGCCAGTGAATCAGCGTCAGGTCGAGGTAGTCGGTCTGCAGTTTTTGCAGGCTTTCCTTGAGGCTGTCGATCAAGCGATCCTGGGCGAAGTTGGCGACCCAGATCTTGCTGGTAATGAACAGCTCTTCGCGGGGGACACTGCTGGCCGCAATGGCATGGCCGACGTCGGCTTCGTTTTCGTAGATTTGCGCGGTGTCGATGGCCCGGTAGCCGAGTTCGAGAGCGGTGCTCACCGAATCAATGACGACCTGGCCTTGCAGGCGAAATGTACCCAGACCGAAAGCGGGAACAGACATGAAAAACTCCAGGGTTGCAGTGGGAATGGTCAGGAGTATCCGCATCCGGATGGTTGAGAAAAACCGTTGGTGGGACAAAGCACTGTTGACCGGAAGTCATGAATCATTTTCAGGATTTGTGTTGTCCGGGCTGTCCTCTTCGCGAGCAGGCTCGCTCCCACAGGAGATCTGTGGTGTTCACAAAATCCTTGTGGGAGCGAGCCTGCTCGCGAAGGGCGCACCACCGATTCAGGCAATGTCACTGTGGGCAAATTCCTCGCCGAGAAAATCAATCAACGTGCGCACCGACGGCAATAACCCGCGCCGCGAAGGAAAAATCGCATGCACCAACCCGCACTTCGGTGCCCAACCGGGAATCAACTCCACCACACGACCGGCCGCAATGTCCTCACGCACCACCACACTCGGCAAATGCGCCACGCCGACGCCGGCAATCACCGCCTGACGCAAGGCAATCAAATCATCAGTGACCATGCGTGGCGTATGGCGAATCAGTGCCGTGTTGTCATTCGGCCCGAGCAGCTCCCATTGATATTCGCGCTGCGCCGCGCCCCAGTGCAGGCTCGGCAAGCCATTGAGGTCGGCAGGTGAGGGCGGTGAGACAGGCGTTCGACAAACTGCGGGCTGCCGACCACTGACTGCGTGCTGTTGCCCAGCACCTTCATGACCATGTCGGTGTTCTCCAATGGCGGAAAACGCACGCGCAGGGCGATGTCGAAGCCTTCGTGCAGCAGATCGACGCGGCGATTGGTGCTCTCGATGAACAACTCCACCAGCGGGTATTTGAGCATGTAACGGGTGAGCATCGGCCCGACCCACGAGTTGAGCAGCGCTGTCGGGCAACTCAGGCGCACCAGCCCCTGCGGTTCGGAGCGGTTGCGTTCGATCAGCTCGGCCGCGCTTTCCGCCTCAACCCGCATGGCCAGGCAGCGCTGGTAGTACGCCTGACCGATTTCGGTCAACTAGCAGTGGCGGCTGGTGCGATGCAGCAGGCGCACGCCAAGGCGTTCTTCCAGTTCGGAAATCCGTCGGCTGAGCTTCGATTTGGACATGTCCAGTGCGCGCCCGGCGGCGAAACCATGATGTTCGACCACTTGGGTGAAGTAGTAGAGGGTGTTGAGGTCTTCCACCATCGTTCTCCATATAGAACGCTAAGGCTGATTTTTGCAGTCTAGTGCATTAATGGCTACGGATTTAAGCTTGATCCATCGCGTCACTCACCCAAATTGGAGACAACCATGAAAAACATCATCGGTATCTACACCAGCCCGCGCGGCCATTGGGTCGGCGATGGCTTCCCGGTTCGCACGCTGTTTTCCTACGACAACCTGGGCAAACACATCAGCCCGTTCCTGCTGCTCGATCACGCCGGCCCGGCCGATTTCACCCCGACCACCGAGCGCCGTGGCGTTGGTCAGCATCCGCACCGTGGTTTCGAAACCGTGACTATCGTTTATGAAGGCGAAGTGCAGCACCGCGACTCGACCGGTAGTGGCGGCGTGATCGGCCCGGGCGATGTGCAATGGATGACCGCCGCTTCCGGGATCCTCCACGAGGAATTCCATTCGAAAAACTTCGCCAAAACCGGCGGCAAACTGGAAATGGTCCAGTTGTGGGTCAACCTGCCGGCCAAGGACAAAATGGCCGCGCCGGGCTACCAGACCATTCTCGACAGCGACATCCCGAGCATTGCGCTCAAGGACAACGCCGGTCGCCTGCGCCTGATCGCCGGCGAATTCGATGGCCACACCGGCCCGTCGCGGACTTTCACACCGATTGATGTGTGGGATCTGCGCCTGAACGCCGGCAAGTTGCTGACGCTGGATTCGCACGAAGGCCGCAACACCGCGCTGGTGGTGCTGAAAGGTTCGGTGCAGGTCAACGGTGTGGAATCGGTGCGTGAAGGGCAGTTGGCGCTGTTCGAACGTGATGGCCATCAGCTGACACTCGAAGCCAGCCAGGACGCGGTGGTGTTGCTGCTCAGCGGTGAGCCGATCGACGAACCGATCATCGGCCACGGCCCGTTCGTGATGAACACCGAGCAGGAAATCCACCAGGCCTTCGCCGACTTCCAGTCCGGCCGCTTCGGCCAGATGCACGCTTAACGCACAACCACTGCGCTCTACACAGGACGCGTAGGCCGGTTCGCAGGCCAGGGATGGCTGTTGCCTATAGAAAAGAGGAAACGCACATGAACACTCAATACAAACGTCTGGACAAGAACAACGCTGCGGTGCTGCTGGTTGACCATCAGGCCGGGTTGCTGTCGCTGGTGCGCGACATTGAACCGGACAAATTCAAGAATAACGTGCTGGCGCTGGCCGATCTGGCCAAGTACTTCAAGTTGCCGACGATCCTCACCACCAGTTTTGAAACCGGCCCCAACGGCCCGCTGGTGCCGGAGCTGAAAGCACTGTTCCCGGACGCGCCGTATATCGCCCGTCCGGGCCAGATCAACGCCTGGGACAACGAAGATTTCGTCAAGGCGATCAAGGCCACTGGCAAGAAGCAATTGATCATTGCCGGTGTGGTGACTGAGGTTTGCGTGGCGTTCCCGGCGCTGTCGGCGCTGGAAGAGGGCTTCGATGTGTTCGTGGTGACGGACGCCTCCGGCACGTTCAACGAACTGACCCGTGAATCGGCGTGGAACCGCATGTCCAGTGCTGGCGCGCAATTGATGACCTGGTTCGGGCTGGCCTGCGAACTGCACCGCGACTGGCGCAACGATATTGAAGGGCTGGGCACGCTGTTCTCCAACCACATCCCGGACTACCGAAACCTGATGACCAGCTACAGCACCCTGACTAACGGTAAATAACCCAGGCCACACGCAGTCCCCTCCGTGGGAGCGAGCCTGCTCGCGAAGGCGTCATGTCAGTCGATGCACCTTTGACTGATCGACCGCATTCGCGAGCAGGCTCGTTCCCACATTTGGTTTTGTGGTGTTTTTGCGGGCGTGTTCATCCTCTGAAATCAATTGCTCCTACACTTGCTCAATCTGTGCGATCTTCTCGCGATTGGCCCCTGTCGGAGTTGTTTGATGCTGTCTCTGCTCACCGAACATCCGTTGTTCTGCGCGTTGATCCTGATCCTCCTCGATCTGGGTTTATGGCGTCTGATCAGTTCCCATGGCAGCGAGTGGAAACTGCTGGTGCGGGTGCTGATTTTCAGCCTGTTCAGCGTGCTGCTGTTCAACGAAGGCCTCAATCCGATGGAGCCGGCGCCGTGGGCCGACAACGTGCCGCTGCACCTGGCGGCGACTGGCCTGCAGATTGGCTGGTGGCTGTTCGGTGCGCGCACCCTGACGGTGTTGATCGGCGCGGTGATGATGCAGCGGGTCGGCCACACCGGGCGGTTGTTGCAGGACTTGCTCGGCGCGGTGATTTTCCTCATCGCGATTATCGCGGCGCTGGCCTATGTGCTGGATCTGCCGGTCAAAGGCGTGTTGGCGACCTCCGGGGCGTTGGCGATCATTGTCGGTCTGGCCTTGCAGAGCACGCTCAGCGATGTGTTTTCCGGGATCGTCCTCAACACCACCAAGCCTTATCAACTCGATGACTGGATTTCCATCGACGGCACCGAAGGCCGGGTCACCGATATCGACTGGCGCGCCACGCGCTTGCAAACCAGTCAGGGCAGCATGGCGGTGATCCCCAACTCGCTGGCGGCCAAGGCCAAGATCATCAACTTCAGTCGGCCGAGCAATATGTTCGGCGTCGCGGTCAGCGTGCAAGTCAGCCCGCATGCGCGGCCCAGTTCGGTGATCGATGCGCTGGAGCGGGCGATGCAGGGCTGTCGCCAGTTGCTCGACACACCTGCGCCGAGCGTCGCACTGAAAAGCTCCGGCAGCAGTGGCGCGGAATACGAGATCAGCGGTTTCGTCGCCTCGATGGGCGAGAAGCGCGTGGTGCGCAATCAGTTGTTCGATCTGGCCTATCGGCACTTGCAGGCCTCCGGGGTCAATCTGCTGTCGAGCGATGAAAGTGCTGCGCCGACCAACCTGTCGCGGCCCCGGGCGTTGCTCGACAGCTCGCCGATTTTCTCCACCCTGCGCCAGGAAGAGAAGGACACCTTCAGCCAGAACATGAGCCTGCAAACCTTCCGTGCCGGCGAAGTCATTCTGGCGGGTGGGGAGGTCAGCGATCATTTGTTCATTATCGAGTCCGGTGTGGTGTCGGTGACGTTGAAGCGCCACGGCACACCGTTCGAGTCCGGGCGCATGGGACCGGGCGAGGTGATTGGCGAGGCAGGGATCTTGTCCGATTCCGCATTGCCGGCGGACTTTTCGGCGAAGACCTTCTGCGCGTTGTATCGCATCGAGAAGTCCTACCTCAAGCCGTGCCTCGATGCGCGTCATGACATCCACGACGCGATGCAGACGCTGCTCGATTTCCGCCTGCACAAGGCGCAATCCCTGACCGAGGAAGCGCCGGCGGTTGTACCCAAAAGAGGCTTTTTGCAGTGGCTGCGTAATCGCGCCTGAAGGGTCAAATAGCGAGTTTCTGCTCCAGATGCAAGCGCACCTGCGGCCACTCGTCGTCGATGATGCTGAAGCGCACCGAGTTGCGCTTGCGCCCGTCCGGCATGATCCGCTCATGCCGGACGATGCCTTCTTGCTGCGCGCCAAGGCGCAAGATCGCATTACGTGATTTCTGGTTGTTCTCGTCGGTGGTGAACTGCACGCGCACGCAGTTGAGCGCTTCGAAGGCGTGTCGCAGCATCAGGTATTTGGCTTCGGTGTTGACGAAGGATTTCTGCCAGCTCGCGGCGATCCAGCTGCTGCCGATTTCCAGCTTGCGATTGAGCGGGTCGATCTTCCAGAAACGCGTTGAGCCGAGCACTTCGCCAGTGTCTTTGAGCACAATGACAAACGGCATTACCGTGCCGGCATCACGGCCATCGAGGGCTTTTTTCAGATAACTGTCGACAGTGCTGGGCGAAGGCACCACGGTGACGGTGAGGTTCCACAATTCGCCGTCAGCGGCAGCGTGGAGCAGGGCGTCGGCATCTGAATACTGAAGCGGGCGCAAGAGAATGCGCTGACCTTGCAGCGTGGTTTGCATGGGATTCCGGTCTCGGCAGTGCGGGCGAATGGCGAGCGCCCATTACGCCGCACGAGACTGATCCGATGCAACCGGCACGACGATCACGGGGTCACAATTTTTACAGCCCTTGGGCAGGAGCCTCAGCCGATGAAAAACCTGCGAATCGCCACTTACAACGTCAACGGCTTACGCGCGCGTTTGCCGAACCTGCTGGACTGGCTCAAGCGCGAGCAGCCGGATATCGCCTGCCTGCAAGAACTCAAATCCGTCGACACTGCATTCCCCGTCGCTGAACTGGAAGCCGCCGGTTACGGCGCGATCTGGCAGGGCCAGGCCTCCTGGAACGGTGTAGCAATTCTCGCCCGCGATGCGCAGCCGCTGGAGAGCCGACGCGGTCTGCCGGGTGATCCCGATGACAAGCACAGTCGTTATCTGGAAGCGGCGGTGCACGGCGTGCTGGTCGGCTGCCTGTACCTGCCCAACGGCAACCCGCAACCGGGGCCGAAATTTGACTACAAACTGGCCTGGTTCGAACGGCTGATCAGCTATGCAAAAGACCTGCAAAGCAGCGATCACCCGGTGGTGCTGGCCGGCGACTACAACGTCGTGCCCACCGACATGGACATCTACAACACCCGCTCGTGGCTCAAGGATGCGCTGCTGCAACCCGAGAGCCGCGAGTGTTATCAGCGCTTGCTCGATCAGGGCTGGACCGATTCGCTGCGGCATCTGTATCCCGAGGATCGGCTCTATACGTTTTGGGATTACTTTCGGCAGCATTGGCAAACCAACTCTGGTCTGCGCATCGATCATCTATTGCTCAACCCGGCGCTGAGTCCGTATCTACATGAGGCCGGGGTCGACGCCTGGGTGCGCAACGAACCGCACGCCAGTGACCATGCGCCGACATGGATTCGCATCGGTTCCCGCAAGAAACGCTAGCGGGCGATTGGCGAAATCAATTGTCGAAAGCAGTGCCTGATCCCGTATACATGGCGACCATCAACGCAGTGACCTGCGGCCCCATGCATAAGGATCGAGCAATGAGTGAGCCACGCCTGACGAATCTGAAGCTGTACCTGCAACGTCTGGGTTTTGAAACGCCACCGGAACCGACAGTGGCGACCCTGCGCCTGCTGCAACTGCGCCATACCGGCGTGTTCCCTTTCGAGAATCTGGCGACGATTACCGGCGCGGCGGTATTGATCGATCTGCCATCCATTGAAGAGAAAGTCCTGCTCGGTGGACGCGGTGGTTACTGCTACGAGCTCAATAACCTGTTCTTTGCCCTGTTGCTGGAACTGGGCTTCGACGCTCGGGCCATCAGCGGGCGCGTGGTAATGAATCAGCCCGAAGGCAGCTGGACAGCGCGCACACACCGTTTGAGTCTGGTGACCATCGACGACGTGCGCTACATCACAGATGTCGGCTTCGGCGGCATGGTGCCGACCGCGCCGCTGCTGCTCGATACCGAGACCGAGCAAGCGACCCCTCACGAACCTTATCGCATTGAAAAACAGGCCGACGGCTACATGCTACGTGCCAATGTGGCGGGTGAATGGCGGCCGATGTACCTGTTCGATCTGCAACGCCAGGAAGACATCGATTACACCATTGGCAACTGGTATGTCTCGACTCACCCTGAGTCACCGTTTACCCAGCGTCTGATGGTCGCGCGCACGGGTAATGGCTGGCGCAAGACGCTGAACAACGGCAGTTTCGCTGTTCATCGCATGGGCGCCAGCAGTGAGCGACGCGAGGTTACTCGGGTCGATGAGCTGATTGAATTGCTGGCGCGCGAGTTTGCTCTGCACCTGCCGGATCTGCCCCACATACGGCAGGCTCTGGCGCGGATGATCGTACCGGTTTCCGTTTAGGGCTTGGCGTCGGGCTCGAGCACTCGGCGAATTTCTCCGACCGCTGCCGACAGTTTTTTCTCGAGACTCTTGAGGTCTGCAGCGGTGATGCCTTTCTTGAATTGCCCGCTCGATTCGGCTTGTTCCGGTTTGGCAACGGCATCGAGCAGGGCATGACGCAGGGTGTTATTGATCACCGTCTGATAACCGAACCCTTCGTTTTCCGCGACCGTTCGCGCCGCTTCGATGACGGCGTCATCCAGCATGATGGTGATGCGGGTTTTGCCCTTGTTTGAAGCCAACGCACCGCGTTTGCCCTGAGAAAAGTCATATTCGTCTTGCATCGATCAAGCCTCCAGAAAATAAGCGCTACGTTCGCTGGGTGTGGCGACACGCGCAGAAATGATTCGAACGACATTTGCATCCCGGTAACTGTAAGCAACGACCAACAAGCGCCCTTTGCCGTTGGCGCCAATAGTGATCCAGCGCTGTTCGTCATGGTCGTTGTCCTCGATCGTCAGTGCTCGTTCGTCGTGAAAGACCGGTTCGGTCTCGGCGAGGCTGACGCCCTTGTGCTTGAGTTTGTTGGCTGCGTTCTTGCTTTTGTCGTACTGAATTTCAATTGACTTCATTATGCATACTTTATATGTATAAAAAAGAGCGCGACCGCACCGTCGGTCGCCGTGAACACTTCAGCGTAGTGGCGGCAGGCGAGGGCACTGGAGAGGAAGTGTTGCCGGATTTGTGGGGGATGGGAGCAGCGGGCTAGAAGCTTGGGTGGCTACCTATCCATTATGTGACTGATAAGTTGTATACAACTCTATGGACATTTGTCACGAGTATTGAATACAGTGTGCGCATAACAAAAACCAGGGAACCCCCCACCATGAAAACGCCCCATGTTTCACACCAACGGCCCGAGGACGAAAATCTCGGGGTCGGCGCGAATATGGCTTACGGCCTGCAACATGTTCTGACCATGTACGGCGGTATCGTTGCGGTGCCACTG
This sequence comes from Pseudomonas sp. ok266, assembly GCF_900110195.1. NCBI lineage: Bacteria > Pseudomonadati > Pseudomonadota > Gammaproteobacteria > Pseudomonadales > Pseudomonadaceae > Pseudomonas > Pseudomonas sp. ok266. The sequence goes on from NZ_FOCU01000005.1 coordinate 195,124, forward strand.
ATCATCGGCCAGGCGGCCGGCCTGTCGCCGGCGGACATTGGTTTGCTGATTGCTGCTTCATTGTTTGCGGGGGGGCTGGCGACGCTGCTGCAAACCCTGGGTCTACCGTTTTTTGGTTGTCAGCTGCCGCTGGTGCAGGGCGTGTCGTTCTCCGGTGTGGCGACCATGGTCGCGATCGTCAGCAGTGGCGGGGAGGGCGGCTTCCAGTCCGTGCTTGGCGCAGTGATTGCGGCTTCCTTGATAGGCTTGTTGATCACACCGGTGTTCTCGCGCATCACCAAGTTCTTCCCGCCGCTGGTCACCGGCATCGTGATCACCACCATCGGCTTGACGCTGATGCCGGTGGCCGCACGCTGGGCCATGGGCGGCAACAGCCATGCGCCGGACTTCGGCAGCATGCAGAACATCGGTCTGGCGGCAGTCACGCTGGTGCTGGTGTTGTTGCTGAGCAAGGTCGGCAGCTCGACTATCTCGCGTCTGTCGATCCTGTTGGCCATGGTGATCGGCACGGTGCTGGCGGTGTTCCTCGGCATGGCGGATTTCTCCAGCGTCACCACGGGGCCGATGTTTGGCTTCCCGACGCCGTTCCATTTCGGCATGCCGACCTTCCACTTCGCCGCAATTCTGTCGATGTGCATCGTGGTCATGGTGACCCTGGTGGAAACTTCGGCGGACATCCTTGCGGTCGGTGAAATCATCGGCACCAAGGTCGATTCCAAACGCCTTGGCAATGGCCTGCGGGCAGACATGCTGTCGAGCATGTTTGCGCCGATTTTCGGTTCGTTCACCCAGAGCGCCTTCGCCCAGAACGTCGGGCTGGTGGCGGTTACCGGGATCAAGAGCCGTTACGTGGTCGCTACTGGCGGTATCTTCCTGGTGATCCTTGGTCTGCTGCCGTTCATGGGCCGGGTTATCGCAGCAGTGCCGACGTCAGTACTCGGCGGCGCCGGTATCGTGCTGTTCGGCACGGTGGCGGCGAGCGGTATCCGTACGCTGTCGAAGGTTGATTACCGCAACAACGTCAACCTGATCATCGTCGCCACTTCGATCGGTTTCGGCATGATCCCGATTGCCGCACCGAACTTCTACGATCACTTCCCAAGCTGGTTCGCGACCATTTTCCATTCGGGCATCAGCTCGTCGGCGATCATGGCGATCCTGCTCAACCTGGCGTTCAACCACTTCACCGCCGGTAACTCGGATCAGCAGTCGGTGTTTGCTGCGGCGGAAGAGCGGACCCTGCGCTATCGCGACCTGGCGGCGCTGCGTGAAGGCGATTACTTCAGCGACGGCAAGCTGCATGACTGCGATGGCAAGGAAGTGCCGGTCATTGAGCCTGATGATCACGATCATGGGCAGGGTGCACCGAAGGTGCAGGTGAAAAGCAGCGAGCATGTCTGACCGCTGTAACTAAATAAAAAAGGGCCGATCTGGTAAGCACAGATCGGCCCTTTTTCATTTCAAGATCTTTTGACCTTTTCGAGCGCCCACAAAAAAGCCCCTGAATCTTTCGATTCAGGGGCTTTGCTATTTGGCTCCACAACCTGGACTCGAACCAGGGACCCAATGATTAACAGTCATTTGCTCTACCAACTGAGCTATTGCGGAATTGGTGCGTATGTTACTGATTCAAAAAGAGAAGTCAAGCGCCGGTTGTAAAATTAGCTGAATCCTCGGGACGAACGGTGACTTGTCAGCGATTGGCGGTTACCAGAACTGCAGCAGAGGTCTACCATGGGCGCCCGGAAGTGGTCACACGCGCTGCCGGCCATTCGCCGAAAAAGGTCTGCGTCATGAACCATTTATCCCGCAACAGCGAGGTGTTCGCATGAGCATCGCGCAAATCAGCCTGCCCAAGGGCGTTGGCCCTCACGCCGAAAAACTCTTCGATGCAATCACCCAGGCCAGTACCGCTGAGGAATTGAACCGCGCCGGTGGCAAGGCCGAAGGCTTCGTCCTGGGTCTTGAAAGCACCAAGGCGATCAAGAGTCAGATCGCCGAATCGCTGTACGTCGTTTATGACGACGCCGCGAGTCAGCGTGCGATCGAACTGGCTTAACTGCCGAAGGTGATGGTGCCCATCATCAGTTTGGCGTAAGCCGCGGTGGCGGCCAGTTGCACCAGCCACAGGACCAGGCCACCCAGGAACACCCCGGCGGCGACTTGCAGCACCAGGCTCTTTTGGCGTTTTGCCGATGCGCGGGGGATGAAATCATCCAGATCGTCACGGTCGGCGCGCAGGTTGTCGTTTTTCATATCTGATCTCACAAAATTCTGGAATGTACTCATCACCTGTGGGAGCGAGCTTGCTCGCGAAGGCGTCATGTCAGTCGACAACGATGTTGAATGACAGATCGCTTTCGCGAGCAAGCTCGCTCCCACATTTGGACATGTGTGCAGTTTAGAGGGGATAGGGATTGTTTCGTGACAATAAAAAACGGGAAGCCCCAAGGCTTCCCGTTTTTCATCACAGTGCGAAATCAGATGACCTGAACAATCGCATCCGTTACCGCCTCGATGTTGTTCTGGTTCAGCGCAGCCACGCAGATGCGGCCGGTGTCCAGGGCGTAGATGCCGAACTCGTTACGCAGGCGATGCACTTGTTCAGTGGTCAGGCCCGAGTAGGAGAACATGCCGCGCTGACGACCGACGAAGCTGAAGTCGCGGCCCGGGGCTTTCTCTGCCAGCAGGGCAACCATCTGCTCGCGCATGCCGCGAATGCGCAGACGCATTTCCGCCAGCTCGGCTTCCCATTGTGCACGCAGTTCCGGGCTGTTCAATACAGCTGCAACGATGCTTGCGCCGTGGGTCGGCGGGTTGGAGTAGTTGGTGCGGATCACACGCTTGACCTGCGACAGCACGCGCGCGCTTTCTTCTTTCGATTCGCTGATGATCGACAGCGCACCAACGCGCTCGCCGTACAGCGAGAACGATTTGGAGAACGAGCTCGAAACGAAGAAAGTCAGACCGGACTCAGCGAACAGGCGCACAGCTGCGGCGTCTTCGTCGATGCCGTCGCCAAAACCTTGATAGGCCATGTCGAGGAACGGCACGTGACCTTTGGTTTTAACCACTTCCAGCACATTGTTCCAGTCCGCCGGGGTCAGGTCGACGCCAGTCGGGTTGTGGCAGCAGGCGTGCAGGACAACGACCGAGCCGTTCGGCAGGGCGTTGAGGTCGTCGAGCATGCCGGCACGATTCACATCGTGGCTGGCTGCGTCGTAGTAACGGTAGTTCTGCACCGGGAAACCGGCGGTTTCGAACAGGGCACGGTGGTTTTCCCAGCTTGGGTCACTGATCGCCACAACGGCGTTCGGCAGCAGTTGCTTGAGGAAGTCGGCACCGATCTTCAGTGCGCCGGTCCCGCCGACGGCCTGAGTGGTGATGACGCGACCGGCGCTGATCAGCGGCGAGTCGTTGCCGAACAGCAGCTTTTGCACGGCCTGGTCGTAGGCGGCGATACCATCGATCGGCAGGTAACCGCGCGAAGCGTGTTGAGCGGCGCGAACGGTTTCGGCTTCGATCACGGCGCGCAGAAGTGGAATTCGCCCCTCTTCGTTGCAGTAAACACCCACGCCCAGGTTGACCTTGGTGGTCCGGGTATCGGCGTTGAATGCTTCGTTGAGGCCCAGGATTGGATCGCGGGGTGCCATTTCGACAGCGGAGAACAGGCTCATTATTGCGGCGGCTCTGAATGGAGAATGGAGGGACGTGTCGCGCTCCAGCCGGATGCACTAGAGCGGTGCACAAACGGGGAGCAAGTATAGAGGCCATTACGGAACAATGGCGACAGGCGATTCGGCTTTTAGGGTAAGTTTTTCCGATTATTTCTTGACCGTTAGTCGACTGCGCGTGTCAGAGTCTTTACCGGATGTAGGACGTTTGCCTTGAAAGGTGGGGCAATCGCCACCACATTGAGCACAATCCAGCTTTTTTCTTGCGCGACACCGGTCGTTTGCGGTCGTCCCCGTGGTGTACCGCTTTACTCGGAATGCCGCGATCCCAGAGGTGTATATGTCCGAATTCCAGCTCGTCACCCGCTTCGAGCCCGCCGGCGATCAGCCAGAAGCCATCCGCCAATTGGTGGAGGGCATCGAGGCCGGGCTGGCGCACCAGACGCTGCTCGGTGTGACCGGCTCGGGCAAGACCTTCAGCATCGCCAATGTCATTTCGCAGATTCAGCGCCCGACCCTGGTGCTGGCGCCGAACAAGACCCTTGCTGCGCAGCTGTACGGTGAGTTCAAGGCGTTCTTCCCGAATAATGCCGTCGAGTATTTCGTTTCCTACTACGACTACTACCAGCCCGAAGCCTATGTGCCGTCGTCCGACACCTTCATCGAGAAGGATGCGTCGATCAACGACCACATCGAGCAGATGCGCCTGTCCGCAACCAAAGCGTTGCTGGAGCGTAAAGACGCGATCATCGTCACCACGGTATCGTGCATCTACGGTCTGGGTAGCCCGGAAACCTATTTGAAGATGGTGCTGCATGTCGATCGTGGCGACAAACTCGATCAGCGTGCGCTGTTGCGGCGGCTGGCCGACCTGCAATACACCCGCAACGATATGGACTTTGCCCGCGCGACTTTCCGTGTGCGCGGCGATGTGATCGACATCTACCCGGCGGAATCCGATCTGGAAGCGATCCGCATCGAGCTGTTCGATGACGAGGTCGAAAGCATTTCCGCGTTCGACCCGCTGACCGGCGAAGTCATCCGCAAGATGCCGCGCTTCACCTTCTACCCGAAGAGCCACTATGTAACGCCACGGGAAACCCTGCTCGACGCCATCGAACACATCAAGGTCGAATTGCAGGAACGCCTCGAATACCTGCGCAGCAACAACAAACTGGTCGAAGCCCAGCGTCTTGAACAGCGCACCCGTTTCGACCTGGAGATGATCCTCGAGTTGGGTTATTGCAACGGCATCGAAAACTACTCGCGCTACCTGTCCGGTCGCCCGGCCGGTGCCGCGCCGCCAACGCTCTACGATTACCTGCCGGCCGATGCCTTGCTGGTGATCGACGAGTCCCACGTCAGCGTGCCGCAGGTCGGTGCGATGTATAAGGGCGACCGTTCGCGTAAGGAAACCCTCGTTGAATACGGCTTCCGTTTGCCGTCGGCGCTGGATAACCGACCGATGCGTTTTGACGAGTGGGAAGGGGTCAGCCCGCAGACCATTTTCGTCTCGGCGACGCCGGGCAACTACGAGGCCGAACACGCCGGAAGGGTGGTCGAGCAAGTGGTGCGGCCGACCGGTCTGGTCGACCCACAGGTTGAAGTGCGTCCGGCGCTGACTCAGGTCGATGATCTGCTCTCGGAAATCAGCAAACGCGTGGCGGTCGAGGAGCGGGTGCTGGTCACCACGCTGACCAAACGCATGGCCGAAGACCTTACCGATTACCTCGCCGATCACGGCGTGCGCGTGCGTTATCTGCACTCGGACATCGACACCGTTGAGCGCGTGGAAATTATTCGCGACCTGCGCCTCGGGACCTTTGATGTGCTGGTCGGGATCAACTTGCTGCGTGAAGGTCTGGACATGCCGGAAGTGTCGCTGGTGGCGATTCTTGATGCCGACAAGGAAGGCTTCCTGCGTTCCGAGCGTTCGCTGATTCAGACCATTGGTCGCGCCGCACGTAACCTCAATGGCCGGGCGATTCTCTATGCCGATCGCATGACCGGCTCGATGGAGCGGGCGATTGGCGAGACCGAGCGGCGTCGCGACAAGCAGATAGCGTTCAACCTGGAAAACGGCATCACCCCGCGCGGGGTGATCAAGGATGTCGCCGACATCATGGAAGGCGCCACCGTGCCGGGTTCGCGCAGCAAGAAGCGCAAAGGCATGGCCAAGGCCGCCGAAGAAAACGCCAAGTACGAAGCCGAACTGCGTTCGCCGAGCGAGATCACCAAGCGCATTCGTGCGCTGGAAGAGAAGATGTATCAGCTGGCGCGGGATCTGGAATTTGAAGCGGCGGCGCAGATGCGCGACGAGATTGCCAAACTGCGTGAGCGGCTTTTGGCGGTCTGAAAATTTGCAGTGTTTAGTCGGGCCTCTTCGCGAGCAAGCTCGCTCCCACATTGGAGTTGTGTCGTTCACAAATCCCCTGTGGGAGCGAGCTTGCTCGCGAATGGGGCTACGCGGTCTTAATGAGACTCCCCAGCCTTCAGCCCCTCTGGCAATTTCTTGGTCAGCAAAATCGCCAACATGCTGATTCCCAGCGCAATCCCGACAAAGTGAAACGCATCGTTGTACGCCATGATCGCCGCCTGCTGATGGACGATCTCGCTCAGCTTGCCCAACGCCGCCGTGTCACTGCCAAACCGATCAGTCATCGACGCCAAACGCTCGGCCACCTGCGGATTGGTCGGCACCACCGCCTCGCGCAAATAATCGAAGTAGGTCTTGGTGCGCGCATCCAGCAGTGTCGCGAGCAGGGCAATACCAATCGCGCCGCCCAGATTTCGTAGGATATTGAACAGACTCGACGCCGACCCCGCGTCCTGCGGCAGGATGTATGCCGTGGCGATCAGCGAAATGGTCACCATGATCAACGGCTGCCCCAGCGCACGAATAATCTGGATCTGGTTGAACTGCGGCCCTGCGAAATCCGGGTTGAGCACCCCCGAAGAAAAACTCGCTAGCCCGAACAATCCAAAACCGATCGTGCACAGCCATTTCGGCGAAACAAACTTCATCAGCTTCGGCACCAGCGGAATCAGGAACAGCTGTGGCACGCCCATCCACATGATCACTTCGCCGATCTGCAGGGCGTTGTAGTTCTGGATCTGCGCCAGATACAGCGGCAACAGATAGATCGAACCGTACAACCCGACACCCATGCCCAGACTGGAAATACTCGACAGACCGAAATTGCGATTACGCAGGATGCCCAGATTGATCAGCGGATTCGGTTTGGAGATCTGCACGATCACAAAGGTGATCAGACTCACCAGCGCAATGCTGCCCAGCGTCACGATCAGGCTTGATTCGAGCCAATCCTTGCGATGGCCTTCCTCTAGAAAAACCTGCAAGCAGCCGAGACCAATCCCCAGCGTGAGGATTCCGGTGTAGTCGGTGCTTTTCAGTAATTCCCAGTGCGCTTCTTTCTTTTCCAGCCCGTACATCAGGCCGGCGATCATGATCAGGCCCGGCGGGATGTTGATGTAGAAGATGTATTCCCAACCCCAGTTTTCCGTGAGCCAGCCGCCCAGCGTCGGGCCGATGGACGGCGCGAAGGTGGCGGTCATGGCGAACATCGCCATGCCTTTGGCGCGGTGGTGTTCGGGGAGTTTGATCAGGGTCAGGGTGAACGCCAGCGGGATCAGCGCGCCGCCGGTAAAACCCTGCATGGCGCGGAAGACGATCATGCTCTCCAGACTCCAGGCCATCGAGCACAGCAGCGATGAAACCAGAAAGCCCAGCGACACCCACACCGCCAGACGTCGCGCCGACAGCAGCTGCACCAGCCACGCGGTCAGCGGAATCATGATGATTTCCGCGACCAGATACGAGGTGGAAATCCACGAGCCTTCTTCCAGCGTCGCCGATAAGGCGCCCTGAATATCCTTCAGAGAAGAGTTGGTGATCTGAATGTCGAGCACGGCCATAAAGGCGCCGAGCATCACGCTCATCACCGCAATCCAATCGCGCCGGGTCGGTTCGCCGACCGGGCGGATCAGCGAATCACCGGCCATTGTCCGGGGCGTCTTTGATGTTCACGGTGGCGGTCACCGACATGCCCGGACGGATCTTGCCGTGCAACGGGTTGTCGGCCTTGAAGGTCAGTTTTACCGGAATCCGCTGCACGACTTTGGTGAAGTTGCCGGTGGCGTTGTCCGGCGGCAGCAGGCTGAATTGCGCGCCGGAGGCGGCGAACAGGCTGTCGACCCGCGCTTCGATCGGCGTGTCGCTGTAGGCATCGAAGGTCAGCTCGGCTTTTTGCCCGGGCTGCATGTGGCCGATCTGGGTTTCCTTGAAGTTGGCCTGCACCCAGATGTCTTCGTCCGGGACGATCGACAGCAGGTAAGCGCCGGCTTGCACCACTTGGCCGTTACGCGCGGCGCGCTGGCCGACCAGACCACTGATCGGTGCGTGGATTTCACTGCGGGTCAGGTTGAGTTCGGCTTGCGCGAGATCGGCGCGGGCATTGGCGATCTGCGCGTCGAGGCGTTTGATTTCTGCGTTCAGGGCGTTGACCTGCTGACGCTGGCCTTGCGCATCAGCCTGCGCCTTGGCCACTTGCGAACGGGCGATATGAGCGTCAGCGGATAGGGTGGTCACGCGTTCTTCGGAAACGTAACCGGGTTTGCGCAGGGTTTCAGCACGCGACAAATCCATTTGCGACCGGCCCAACGTTGCTTGGGTGGTTGCCACTTGTGCGTCGCTGGAAGCAATCAGACTGGCTTGCTGAGTCAATTTGCTTTGCGCTTGCAGGCGCTCGGCTTCGCGGGTGGCGAGGGCGGCATTGGCGCGATCGATGGCCAGACGGAAATCATTCGGTTCGAGGCGCACCAGCAACTGGCCTTTTTCCACGTGTTGATTGTCCTGCACCAGCACTTCATCGATGCGCGCGCTCAACTGGCTCGAGACACGGGTGATTTCGCCCTGGACATAAGCGTTGTCGGTGCTTTCATAAAAACGCCCCTTGAAAAACCAATGGGCGAAAAAGCCCCCGGCAATCAGCAGGACGAGCAGCAGGAAAATCAACAGGCGACGCTTGAGTTGGGCAGGCATGGGCAAACTGTAGTCGAGGAATTGTAAGGAAAGTTATCAGCAGGCGAATCTGGCATACAGCCGATAAACGGTAAATGCCATCCGCTGATATTTGCCCATTCACCACGGCTTACGGGCGTTCCAGACGCAAACTTGGCTTAAATGCCCTGCCCGCTGGAGCGGGGCGGGTGTCGCCTGTTACCATTCGCCGCTTGATTGTTTTGCTTTTCATTCTTTTCGAGACATGCCATGACCACCGTCCGCACTCGCATCGCGCCATCGCCTACCGGGGACCCCCACGTAGGTACCGCTTACATCGCATTGTTCAACTACTGCTTTGCCAAGCAGCATGGCGGTGAGTTCATCCTGCGGATCGAAGACACTGACCAGTTGCGTTCGACCCGCGAGTCCGAACAGCAGATCTTCGACGCCCTGCGCTGGTTGGGTATCGACTGGAGCGAAGGCCCGGACGTTGGCGGCCCGCACGGTCCATACCGTCAGAGCGAGCGCGGCGACATCTATCAGAAGTACTGCCAGCAACTGGTCGACATGGGTCACGCGTTCCCGTGCTTCTGCACCGCTGAAGAGCTGGATCAGATGCGCGCCGAGCAAATGGCTCGCGGCGAAACACCACGTTATGACGGCCGCGCGCTGCTGCTGTCGAAAGAAGAAGTCGCCGCCCGTCTGGCCGCTGGCGAACCCCACGTGATCCGCATGAAAGTGCCGAGCGAAGGCGTTTGCGTGGTGCCGGACATGCTCCGTGGCGACGTCGAGATCCCGTGGGATCGCATGGACATGCAAGTGCTGATGAAGACCGACGGCCTGCCGACGTACTTCCTTGCCAATGTGGTTGACGACCACCTGATGGGCATCACCCACGTGCTGCGCGGCGAAGAGTGGCTGCCATCGGCACCGAAACTGATTCTGCTTTACGAGTACTTCGGCTGGGAACAGCCAGAGCTGTGCTACATGCCGCTGCTGCGTAACCCGGACAAGAGCAAGCTGTCCAAGCGCAAGAACCCTACCTCGGTGACATTCTACGAGCGCATGGGCTTCATGCCGGAAGCGATGCTCAACTACCTCGGCCGCATGGGCTGGTCGATGCCGGACGAGCGCGAGAAGTTCTCGCTGCAGGAAATGGTCGACAACTTCGACCTCAAGCGTGTCTCGCTGGGCGGGCCGATCTTCGACATCGAGAAGCTGTCGTGGCTCAACGGCCAGTGGCTGCGTGATCTGCCGGTGGAAGAGTTCGCTGCACGCGTGCAGAAGTGGGCGTTCAATTCCGAATACATGATGAAGATCGCGCCGCACGTTCAGGGCCGCGTTGAAACCTTCAGCCAAGTTGCCCCGTTGGGCGGTTTCTTCTTCGCCGGCGGCGTCAATCCGGATGCCAAGCTGTTCGAATCGAAAAAGCTTTCGGGTGATCAGGTTCGCCAGTTGATGCAGTTGATCCTGTGGAAGCTGGAAAGCCTGCGTCAGTGGGAGAAGGACAACATCACCGCGACGATTCAGGCTGTGGTCGAATCGCTGGAGTTGAAACTGCGCGATGCGATGCCGCTGATGTTTGCTGCGATCACCGGTCAGGCGAGTTCGGTCTCGGTGCTCGATGCGATGGAAATCCTTGGCCCGGATCTGACCCGTTATCGTCTGCGGCAGGCGATTGACCTGCTGGGTGGCGTGTCGAAGAAAGAAAACAAAGAGTGGGAAAAGCTGCTCGGCGCTATCGCCTAAGCGCTTGCGGCTTTGTGCAGGAGCTGCCGAAGGCTGCGATCTTTTGATCGTGCCTTCGGCGCTTCTCCCGAATTTACGGGGGGAGGGCGGTAAGTGATTGTTATGCCGACGAAAAACTTTGAAAAATTTCAAAAATAAGTTTGACAGGCTTTCGATACGCCCTTAAGATTCGCCCCGTCCTCAGCGATGACATCAACGATGAGGGGCTATAGCTCAGCTGGGAGAGCGCTTGCATGGCATGCAAGAGGTCGACGGTTCGATCCCGTCTAGCTCCACCAATTTACACTTCGAAGCCTGGCCACACCGGCTCCGAAGCGATCAACACTCAGCGTTGATCAGTTGTATAGAAGGGTTTGCGTCCCCTTCGTCTAGTGGCCTAGGACACCGCCCTTTCACGGCGGTAACAGGGGTTCGAGTCCCCTAGGGGACGCCAGTTTTACAGAAGTGATGTTGCAAGATGTCACTCCGCCGCGAGGCGAAAAATCCGGGGCTTTAGCTCAGCTGGGAGAGCGCCTGCATGGCATGCAGGAGGTCAGCGGTTCGATCCCGCTAAGCTCCACCAATTTACACGTTCAAGGTCTGGCCACACCGGCCTTGAATCGATCAGATCTCAGCACTGATCAGTTGTATAGAAGGTTTGTGTCCCCTTCGTCTAGTGGCCTAGGACACCGCCCTTTCACGGCGGTAACAGGGGTTCGAGTCCCCTAGGGGACGCCACGATTACCCGCTCTGCGGGATTTTATAAGGGTCATTCAATTATTGAATGGCCCTTTTGTTTGTCTGGCGTTTGGCCAATTCTCCTTTTTCCTTACACTGTGCATCAGACCAGCGGTCATATCCTTGACTTGCAGAATATTATTATGCGAATAATATTCTAGTCGTAATATTCGGAGGCAACGATGAACGATAAAAAAGCTCAAACCCGCGAACGCATCCTCAAGGCTGCCAGCGCCGCACTGATTCAGCGTGGCCCGGCCGACCCTAGCGTGGGCGAAGTGATGGGCGCAGCCGGCCTGACCGTCGGCGGTTTCTATGCGCACTTCGAAAGCAAGGACGCGATGATGCTGGAAGCGTTCAAGCAGCTTCTCGGCCGCCGCCGCGACCTGATTGCCGACATGGATGCCGAGCTGACCGGTGAAGAGCGTCGTGCCTTGGTCGCCGCGTTTTACCTGTCGCGCAAGCATCGTGATTCCAGCGACGCGGCATGCCCGATTCCAGCGTCGATCGGCGAGCTGGGGCGCTTGCCGGAATCGTTCCGCATCGCGCTGAACGAGCACCTGGAATTGATGATTGCGCAGTTGGCGTCCAGCCCTGAGGACACCGACAAAGCCTTGGCTGACGTGGCTTTGATGGTGGGTGGTCTGGCACTCGCAAGAGCGCTCGGCCCGGGAGACTTATCCGATCGATTGCTGCGCGCTGCCAAGTCGGCGGTGCGTTGACCTGAAGGCAACTCGCCTGAGGAGAGAGCGATGAACACGTTGAAGTGGGTTCGTGGCGTTAATGGCACCTTGGGCTGGATTGCACCGAAACGCGTGGCGAGCAAAATGCGTGTGGCATTCATGACGCCACGTTCGCTGCCTCTTCGTGATTGGGAATTGCCGCTGCTGGCCAGCTCCGAACGCATCACTTTGCGTTTTGGTCTCTCGGCGCTGCGCTGGGGTCAGGGCCCGACCGTGCTGCTGATGCACGGCTGGGAAGGGCGGCCAACCCAGTTTGCCGCGCTGATCACTGCGCTGGTCGATGCCGGGTATACCGTCGTCGCGTTGGATGGTCCGGCTCACGGTCGCTCGCCGGGGCGTGAAGCCAATGTGGTGTTGTTCGCCCGGGCGATGCTCGAAGCGGCTGCCGAGCTGCCACCATTGCAAGCGGTCATCGGTCATTCCATGGGCGGCGCCAGCGCCATGCTCGCCGTGCAATTGGGCTTGCGCACCGAAACCCTAGTCAGCATTGCCGCGCCTGCGCGCATTCTTGGTGTACTGCGCGGTTTCGCCCGCTACGTTGGTATGCCGCCGCGAGCGCGCTCGGCCTTCATCCGTCAGGTCGAGCAAGATGTCGGTATGCGCGCCGCAACTCTCGACGTTGCCCACTATCAACTGGATATGCCCGGCCTGATCGTGCATGCCGAGGACGACAATTTCGTCTCGGTCAAGGAATCGCAACTGATCCACGAATCCTGGTTCGACAGTCGCCTGTTGCGCCTTGAAGGCGGCGGGCACCAGCGTGTGCTAGCCGACCCTCGGGTGATTGATGGCGTGTTATCACTGCTGGCCGGCCGAAGCCTTCAGGCGCGCCAATCGGCCTGAGCTCCGTTACACTGCTCCGGTTGAATACTTTGACCGGGAGTGGGGCATGGGTTGGGATCGGGCAACGCCGTTTACCATTGATCTGCAAGTAGGCGCCGAGGACATCGACGGGCTGGGCCACGCGAATAACGCCGTGTACGTGACCTGGCTCGAGCGCTGCGCCTGGCGCCACTCGCAGCGTCTGGGGCTGGATCTGGTCGAGTATCGGCGACTGGATCGGGCGATGGCCGTGGTCCGTCACGAGATCGATTATCTCGCCGCCGCCTATGAAGGCGACGAACTGCAATTGGCAACCTGGATTGTCGATTGGGATCAGCGCCTGAAAATGACCCGGCATTTCCAGCTCAAGCGCCCGAGCGACAATGCCACGCTGTTGCGCGCGCAGACCACGTTTGTCTGTATTGAGCTGTCGACCGGTAAGCCGAAGCGCATGCCGGCTGAGTTTATCGAGGGCTATGGCCCGGCGATCCAGTTTCCCGAGTCGGCAAATATCTAAACTGTAGGAGTGAGCCTGCTCGCGATAGCGGTGTGTCAGCCAACATATGCCTCACTGACACACCGCTATCGCGAGCAGGCTCACTCCTACAAGGGATCTGCGGATTTGTGCGATATCCAGTAAACTGCCGCACGTTTTTCTTCAAGTAGTGTTTTCCCATGCAAATTGCTCTGGCGCCCATGGAGGGGTTGGTCGACGACATCCTCCGCGACGTGCTGACCCGCGTTGGCGGCATCGACTGGTGTGTGACCGAGTTCATTCGGGTCAACGACCAGCTGCTCACGCCGGCCTATTTCCACAAGTTCGGCCCGGAGTTGCTCAACGGTGCCCGCACCGCGTCCGGTGTGCCATTGCGCGTGCAATTGCTCGGTTCCGACCCGGTGTGTCTGGCGGAAAACGCTGCACTGGCCTGCGAACTCGGCTCTGAAGTGATTGACCTCAACTTCGGCTGCCCGGCCAAGACCGTGAATAAATCCCGTGGTGGTGCGGTCCTGCTCAAAGAGCCGGAACTGCTCAACCAGATCGTCGAACACGTGCGCCGCGCTGTACCCGCGCACATTCCCGTCACCGCAAAAATGCGCCTGGGCTTCGACAGTCCCGACGGTTCGCTGGTCTGCGCCACTGCGTTGGCTGAAGGCGGCGCCGAGCACATTGTGGTGCATGCCCGAACCAAAATGGACGGCTACAAGCCGCCGGCGCATTGGGAGTGGATTCCTCGCGTACAGGACGTGGTCAAAGTCCCGGTGTTCGCCAACGGTGATATCTGGAGCGTCGAAGACTGGCGGCGTTGCCGCGAAATCAGCGGCGTCGAAGACATCATGCTCGGTCGCGGTCTGGTCTCGCGCCCGGATCTGGCCAGGCAGATTGCTGCCGCTCGCGCTGGCGAAGAAGTGGTCGAGATGACCTGGGCCGAGCTGATGCCGCTGATTCAGGACTTCTGGCTGCAAGCCAAAGCGCAGATGACCGCACGCCAATCGCCGGGCCGTTTGAAGCAATGGTTGGCCATGCTGACGCGCAATTATCCCGAGGCCACCGAGCTGTTTACGGTGCTGCGCCGTGAGACCGAACCGGATCATGTCTCGCGTCTGCTCGGTCTGCCAGTGGCTGAAGCGGCTTGAAAAAAATCTGCGAATAATCTCTTGAAATCATTTCAGCGGTCCCTATCTAAGGGTTACGCGATGCCGAATTCGGGTCGCGGAGTCAAAAAACCTTGCTGATTGTTTTCAGGAGATTTGAACCATGAGTACTGCATTTTCCCTCGCCCCGCTGTTCCGTTCCTCGGTAGGTTTCGACCGTTTTAACGACCTGTTCGAAACCGCCCTGCGCAACGAGCCAGGCAGCAGCTACCCACCTTACAACGTCGAAAAGCACGGTGATGACCAATACCGCATCGTCGTAGCGGCCGCCGGTTTCCAGGAAGAAGACCTGGAACTGCAAGTCGAAAAAGGTGTGCTGACCATCAGTGGCGGCAAGCGTGATGCCAACGAAGGCGTGACCTTCCTGCATCAGGGCATCGCCCAACGTGCTTTCAAGCTGTCCTTCCGCCTGGCCGATCACATCGAGATCAAGGCGGCGGATCTGAAAAACGGTCTGCTGAGCATCGACTTGTTGCGGGTGATCCCGGAAGAGGCGAAAGCCAAACGCATCCCGATCAACGGGGTGGAGAAGCCGGCGTTGCAGCACTGAGTCATGTGCCGCAACACAATCGTCTGAACGGATGATGAGCCGCTGAATGAAGGCCCCGATACGTCGGGGCCTTTTTTGTGCGCGCAAGAAAACCGTTGTTCGACTTTGCCGCTGGCGGTGGTTTCTCTACAATCCGCGGCAGTTTTGCCGACCCCCATTCCTCACCGGTCGGCCTGGAGCCTTTTTTCATGGACGAGATTCAACAGCGCTGGCTGTGCGCTTTGTCTGCGCCAATGGCGGCGATCAATATCGGCGCCAGCTACGACGACCCCGCGTTTTGCGACGATCGCTACATCGACTTGAAAGACAGCTGGGGTATCGACGACCGTGGGCAATTGTTCGACATGCTCGAACGGATGACCGACGACGGCCACGCTAAGCACCTCAGCGCGGCCTATCTGGCGTGGCAGCGTTGTCTGCCGAGTGAATGGCAGGCCTTGCTCGACGACCTGAGTCCCCGCGAACGCATCCTGCATGAATTCGCCAGCCGCACCTTCGGGAGTTGTGGGCCGGGCGGAATATTGTCCTGGGACTATGGGCGCATGGGTTTTCTCTTGCGCTGTGCGGTGCGCAATCAGTGGGTCGACCTGGACGAAAGCAACTGGCTGCACAGTCGTTTGGCCCTCAGAGCGCAATTTCACTACGGTAGCTGGATGGCTTACTTCGATGGCTTTGTCGTGGGCCGGACCTTCTGGTCCTGCCTGAGCGCCAGCGACGATGAGCTTGCGCGCGAACTCGATCGACAAGGCGCCAACGCCCTTAACGTGCGGATTGCCCGCGGCCTTGCCGAGAACATTCCTCAGTTCCTTGCTGATTTGCCGTGGCACATGGAAATCGATTTGCCGCCACGTCCGGCATCGCTCAAGGAGTTCGACTGGTCATGAGTTGCTGGATCCGCTTGGGCATCGAGCCTACCACCGACGAAAACCTGATTCGCAACGCCTATCGCGCACGTTTGCCGGCGCATCATCCGGAGACCGACCCACAGGGATTTCAGGCGTTGCGCATGGCCTACGAAAACGCCCTGCGTCTGGCTCGTGAAGATGAGGAAGAGGAGCCTGAGCACGAGTACGAGTCCCAAGCCTCAGAACAGACTGTCGTTGAGGTCCCTCCAATGTTCGGGGATTTTTGCGCGTTGCTGGATGATCCCGCGCGCCGGTTCAATTTCGCCGCGTGGCAGGCCTTTATTCGAGGGCTGGATGAGCTGTCGCTGGACGTGCTCGATGAACTCAGCTGGCCGCTGTACCACCGGATGGCCGACGCCGGTCCGTTGTCGTACCGCTGCGCGAATCTTTTGGCCAAGCGTATGGCCTGGGATCAACAGTTGCTGGATCTGGGCTTCGACGACGCGCATCAGGTGGGCTTCTTTCTCCAGCGAATCGAAACGCCGGACCCGTTCGATACGGATCTGATGTGCACATGGTCAGAGGCCGCCCAGACTGAATCGCTGTGGTACGCCCGTAGTCTCGACTTCATCTTCAACCAGCGTCCACTGCCTGAGTTCGCCGACTTCGCCAGTCAGCACACCTGCCTGCCGTTGCCGGAGGATGCCGTGTTCCTCAAGCGTCTGCTGGTGCAGTTCACTCAGGCAGGTATTGGCGGGCCGACGTTTTTGCAGTGCTGTATCGAGGAGCAGCTTGCTGCACCGGACGATGTCGACTGGCTTTACCTGTTGGCGTGTCAGAGCAGTCTGCTGGGGCGCGACGATCAGGCATTGCCGTGCTGGATCCGGCTGTGGAACGAGCATCGCCATCCGATGGCGGAAAGTCGTCTGCTGGAGCTGTGTGCCAAGCGCCAGCCGACTTTTCTGCCCTTGCTGATTCAGGCATTCGATCGTCTGCAGGGCATTTCTGCCTGGCCAGAGGATCTTGCCGATGACGCCCAGGTGTATGGCTCTCCGTCACAACATCCCGAGACGCTGAACCGTTGGCTGGGTGTCGGGCGGTTAAAGCTTGAGAGCCTTGCGCAAAGCTTTGTCGATTGGCGCGTGACCGGTGATGAACTGCCATTGCTCGCGCAATTGCTGGGCGAAAATGCCGACAGCCGATTGCTGCATCTATACCGGTACGCCTGGGCGCTGCATCGGGGTGATGCGGCGTTGTTGCAGCAGATTGTGGATGCTCCGCTGCCGATCGATGCCCTCGAAAGCCTGGTGATGAGCGGATTCAAATATCAGGCTGCGCAACACCTGCGCTGGTTGGGCGAGGCACCGATTGCGCTGGCCATGAGCGCTTTCTGCGATGCGCATCCAAGTCCTCAGCCATTGCCGCAGGTGCTGACAAAAGGTGAGTCGCACAAAGTTTGTCGTCTGTGGTTGCGTCGCTTGCGGCCCTATAACGACACTGCGCTGGAACGCATGACCGAGGCGTTCAAGCTGGGTGCGGTCAAAGACGACTGTGACTTGTCCGAACTCGACTTGATGCTCCAGTTGAGCCGTCGCGGGATTCAGTTGCCGCCGGTCGGGCTGGGTGAGGCCGCTTGGGAGTGGCACGCGCAGACCCTGTTTTTGCTGGCATTGCTGGAACAACCCGAACGCTGGCTGCAAATGATTGACGCGCAGTGCGTGGAGCGCCTGCCTTTCAATCCGGCCCATCCGTTGAGTCGCCTGCAACCGTTGTTACGGCGCTTGCAGCGTGAGCAAGGCCATTGCGCCGGTTTGCTCGGATGGTTGCAAGGCAATGACCCGGTGCACGGCTTGTTGGTGCAGCAATTGTTCAGCGTTCAGCAGGCGCTCGACAGCGCGCGATTGCCGGCCAATAGCCTGCTTTACACCTGCCTCGAAAGCGATCGTGCTGCCTGCGGCGATGATTTGCTGGGGTTGATGATGTTCTGGGGCGTGCTCTATCACGATCCGAGCCTGAGTGCTGAGCAGCATCGCGCATTGTTGCAGTCGATTGCGGCGATCAGTTGTGAGGACGATTGGTTCGAAGGCTTCCGCGACGGTTTGATCAAAGGCGAGCCGGTGTGGCCGCCGCGCAAAGTGCTGACCGATTTTGGCGTCGACAAACTGTTGGCGTATGAAGCGCTGGATGCGCTCAAGGGCCTGATTCGCTATGGCGCTGCTGGCGTGCCGAAAACGCGCGTCCTGCGCCAACTGCAACAGGGCAAGGACGATGTGCAGAACAGCATCGGGCTGCGCCTGGCTCTGTGCGCGATATTGTCCTGGTCGGAACGATTACTGCTGGCGAAAAGCGATGCTCAGCCGGTACCGGCGACAGCGATCTGGCGTCTGGGATCGCGGTTGGGGCGTAAGGCTTTTATCGCTCAGGTCTTGGCCTGCGTGGTGATTGCACCGGTGGCAGGGCTGATCAGTGGCACCACGGGCGCTGGCATTCTTATCCTGATACTCGGAGTTCTGCTGGTATTTGGCGCGATTTTGCGTCGCTTGCACGACATGGGCCGGGGCATCCCGACCTTGTTGATCTTCATGGCGCTGACACCGATGTTGCCATTCCTGCCGCTGCTGCTGTTCGGCTTTCCCGGTGACAAGTTGCCCAACCGCTATGGTGTGCCGCCGGACAGCGGCGATAGCGAGATGCTGTCCGGCGGCCTGCAGGCTGCCTTGCGGCGCCTCAACGGCTAGAGGCGCAGTTGATCCAGTGCCTTGTTCAGCTCTGTGCGATGGCTGGCGATCTCCGCTGATTGCTGGCCGCCGAGCACTGTGGTGAAGCTGTGCAGCCACTCGGCTATGTGCTCGCGTTGTGTGCCGAGGCTCTGCATCCATGCCCGCTCCAGACGGGCCAGCAATGTACGGTTGGGCAGTGCGTCACGTGGATGGACTTTCAGCGTCGACAGCCGGTTATGGCTGTCTCGGCGTGCTTGCTCATCCAGCCCCGTGGGGCTGCGGTCGATGCTGTGACTGTGACGCTCGCCGGTTTCGAGCAGGGTGACGTCGACTTCGAGCAAACCGTTGATGTCATAGCTGAAGCGCACGTCCAGTTCCTGGATGTGTTGAGTAGGCGTCAACGTGACTTCGAAAGCATCAATCAGAATGTTGTCGCACACCCACGGCCGTTCACCCTGATAGACGGCGATGCGCAGCACTGTTTGCTTGGGCTGGGTGGTGTAATAGCGCTCCACCCTTGACGTCGGAATGATGGTGTTACGTTCGATGATGGGCGAGAAGGCACCTTTGATGTCTTCTCCACGCATGGTCGCAATCCCCAGCGTATACGGGCAGACATCCGTCAGAATCAACTCTTCAACCGCCCCGTCACGCGCCTTGCACGCCGCTTGCGTCGCCGCCCCGAGCGCAACAATGGTGTCCGGATCAAGATGCCGGTAAGGCAGGCGCCCGAACAACGTCGCAACCATCTGCTGCACCGCCGGCATGCGCGTGGCGCCGCCGACCAGCACCAGGCTGTCGAGGTCGCGCGGCTTGAGGCGAGCATCGCGCAGCGCCTGTTCGATCGGTGTGCGCAAACGGGCCAGTAGCGGCTCCCAGATTTTCACCGCAGCAGCTTCGTCCAGCGACCACTCGAACGTTTTGTCGCCATGGCGCCAGCTCAGCGGCTGAACACCTTCAGCGAGTTTACATTTCAGTTGCTCCAGGGCATCACCGAGGCTGGCCATGCTTTGCGCATCAACCATGGCCGCGGTCAGTTGCCAGTGTTTCAGGCAGGCCTGCAACAGCGCAGCGGTGAAGTCTTCGCCGCCGAGAAAGTTGTCGCCGGTGGAGGCGTGCACTTCGATCAGGGGCAAAGCGTATTCCAGCACCGTGACATCAAAGGTGCCGCCGCCCAGATCGAAGATCAGCGTGCGTTCGAATTTCTGTTCATGCAGCCCGTAAGCCATCGCGGCGGCGGTTGGCTCGTTGATCAGGCGTGTCACCGAGAGCCCGGCCAGTTCGGCGGCAAACAGCGTGCGTTTGCGTTGTTCGTCACTGAAATAGGCCGGGACGGAAATCACCGCTTCCGATACCGCGTGGCCGAGAAAGGCTTCGGCGTCCTGCTTGAGTGAGCCGAGTACCAGCGCCGACAGCTCTTCCGGGCTGAACTGACGTGTACCGAGCTGGACTTGCTTATCGCTGCCCATGAAGCGCTTGAATGCTGCGGCGGTGCGATCCGGGTGCGTGGTCAGGCGCGCGCGGGCGGCTTTGCCGACCAGAATCGTGTCGTCTTCATCGAGGCTGACCACCGAGGGCGTCAGCACATCACCCAGGGCATTGGGAATCAGTCTGGCCTGACCGTCCTGCCAGACGGCGATCAGACTGTTGGTGGTGCCAAGGTCGATGCCCAGCAGGGCCGGGCGGGGGAGGGTTGCATCCTGCATGTCAGATCTCGAAACGGCGCAAAAAACGCGACCCTACAGGTTGCTGCAAATCGTGGCAATTGCGCGTCTGTTGCAACGTGCACCGGTTACGGCAAGAGCTTTTTCAGATCCTCGAGCGCAACCGGTCGGCTATGCAGATAGCCTTGATACAAATGGCAGCCCAAACCCTGCAGGAACGCCAGTTGTTCCGGGGTTTCGACGCCCTCGGCAATCACCTCCAGCTCCAGGCTGCGCGCCATGGCGACAATCGCGCGGATGATCTCGGCATCGTTCGGGTCGGTCGTGGCATCGCGGATAAACGACTGATCGATTTTCAGTGTGTCCACCGGCAGGCGCTTGAGGTAAGTCAGCGACGAATAGCCAGTGCCGAAATCATCCATCGCAAAGCTCACGCCGAGTTTTTTCAGCCGGCGCATTTTGCTGATGGTGTCTTCCAGATTCTGGATGACGATGCCTTCGGTGATCTCCAGTTTCAGTAGCGAGCAGGGCAGACCATGGCTGCTCATGCTGTGTTCGATGCGTTCGACAAAATCGTTCTGGCGGAACTGCCGTGGACTGATGTTCACGCACAGGCTGAAATTCAGCGGGTCGACCAGTTTCAGGGCGATCAGTTGTTTGAACGCGTTGCAGGCTTCGTCGAGGATCCAGGTGCCGACTTCGAGAATCAGGCCGCTGTCTTCTAGCACTTTGATGAACTCGGTGGGCGACTGCGCACCCAGTTCCGGGTGATTCCAGCGCACCAAGGCTTCGGCGCCGATGATGCGGTTGTCGCGGGCGTCGACCTGCGGCTGAAAGTGCACGTTGAATTCACCGCGCGACAGCGCCAGGCGCAAGTCGGTTTCCATGCGCAGCCGTTCGCTGGCGGCCTTCTGCATGGTGTTGTGATACATCTGCGTGGTGTTGCGCCCGGAATCCTTGGCCCGGTACAGCGCGATGTCGGCGCGTTTGAGCAGGTCGGTTGGCGTCGAGCCGTGATCGGGAATCAGCGCCACGCCGATGCTCGGCGTCACTTGCAGGCGCTGGCCGTCGAGGAACATCGGTTCCGAGAGCAATTCGCGCAGGGTGTCGGCCAGATTGCGCACTTGCGCGCTGACCTCATTGCGCGAGCCTTCGAGGCCGCTGAGCAGCACGACAAACTCGTCGCCACCGAGGCGCGCGACGGTATCTTCCATGCGCACACTGGCTTCGAGCCGCGCCGTGATGATTTTCAGCACGGTGTCGCCGACCGGGTGGCCGAGAGAGTCGTTGATGTGCTTGAAGTGATCGAGGTCGAGAAACAGCAAGGCGCCGCGCAGATTGTGGCGCTTGAGCAGGGCGATCTGCTGGCTCAGGCGATCCATCAGCAGGGCGCGATTGGGCAGGTTGGTCAGCGGGTCGTGATAGGCCAGATGGCGAATCTGCGCTTCGGCGTTTTTCAGCAGGCTGACGTCTCGGGCGGTCAGCAGCAGGCACGCGGTTTCATTGAGGGTGATCGGCTCGACCGAGACCTCCACTGTCAGTATTTCCCCGCGTTTGTTGCGCCCGAGCATTTCCTGATGGTGCACGCGGCCCTTGATCTGCAACTCGGCGAGTAACGCCGAACGCTGTTTCTCTTCAGCCCAAATACCCACCTGATAAACCGTTTTGCCCACGACCTCTTCGGCACGATAGCCAGTGAGACGGCAAAAACCGTCGTTGACCTCCAGATAACGCCCGGTGTCGCGCTCGGTAATGGTGATTGCGTCGGGGCTGGAGTGGAACGCCTTGGCGAATTTCTCCTCACTGGCTTTCAGCGCTGCTTCCGAGCGCTGCTGCTGGGTGATGTCGCGCAGAGTGGTGACGATACAAGCCTGGTCGCCGACGCTGATCTGCCGGCTGGAAATCACACAGGTCAGCGACTGGCCGTCCTTGTGTTGCACGATGATCGCGACATTGCTCAAGCCCTGTTCGCGGATGACCCGTTCAATCCGTTGCAGGCTTTTTGCCGAGGCATCCCACAGGCCGATTTCTTCGGCGGTATGGCCGATGACGTCGGCGGCGCTCCAGCCGAAGGTCTGGGTAAAACTGTTATTGATTTCGATGAACTCGCCACTGTCCTGGCGGGTGACGCAGATCGGGTCCGGGCTGACCTGGAACAGCGTGGCGAATTTCTCTTCCGAGGCCACCAGCCGCTGTTCACGCTCGACCTGATCGGTGATGTCCAGCAGTGTGCCGGCCATGCGCAGCGGTGCGCCGTTGTCGTCGCGGTAGAGGCGGGCGCGGCTTTCCAGATAGCGCGAACTGCCGTCCGGCAATTGCACGCGATAAGTCAGTTGATAATTGCCCGCCGGGCCTTCGCGCAGGCTGCGGTAGGCGTCACGCATGCTGTCGCGTTCCTCACCGGGGACGCCTTCGAAAAACTCTTCGAACGACTCATGAAACGGTTTCGGCTCCAGCCCGTGCAACTGCGCGGCGCGCGCCGAGCCGTAGAGCATGCCGCTGGGAATGTGCCAGTCCCAGGTGCCGAGTTGTGCCGAGTCCAGTGCCAGATCGAGACGTTCCTGGCTGTCCTTCAAGGCGTGTTCGGCGGCTTTGCGTTCGGTGGTGTCGAGGAAGGTGCTGAGCAGATACGGCTGGCCTTCGAGTTCGACTTTCTGCGCACTGAGAATGCCGTCGTGGATTTGCCCGTTGCTGGCGCGAAACTGCACTTCCATGGCGATCAGCTCGCCTTTGGCTTTGGTTTTTTTCACCAGTTCTGCGCGTTGCTCCGGGTGCACCCACAAACCCAGCTCCAGCGTGGTGCGGCCGATGGCGCTCTGCACTGGCCAGCCAAACAGGCTTTCAAAATACTGATTGGCCTCGCTGATCAAGCCGTCTTCCTGACGGGTCAGCAGGACCATGTTCGGGCACAGGTGAAAAAGTGTCGCGAAACGTTTTTCCGAACTGCTCAGCGCCTGCTCGCGCTGGCGCTGGTGGGTGATTTCGCGAATCACCCCGATCATTCGGGGGCGGCCGTTTTTATCCGGCAGCAGGCTGCCGCTGATTTCCAGCCAGTGCAGGCTGCCGTCAGGCCAGCGGATGCGGTGGTGCATCGCTTGTTCCAGCGGCGCCCCGGCAATTACCGCGTGGAAGGCGCGAACCGTTTTCGCGCGGTCTTCCGGGGGCAGCAGATCAAGGTATTCAAGGTCTGCCGGCAGCGGCTGGCGCGGGTCGAAACCGAACAAGGCCTGGGTGCCACGCGACCAACTGATCTGCCCGCGCTCGATGTCCCAGTACCAGGCGCCGAGCCGCGCGCCGTTGAGCGCCGCCAGCAATTGCGGCGCGCTCTCCCAGCTCTGCTCGGAATGTCGCGGGTCAATCGCCTGAATACGCGGCATCGGCGGAATTCGGTCAACAGATTTCGGCATCGTGGACAAGCCTTGAGCTGAGGGTGACGTTAGGCACAGGGGTAGCGGCTCTTTAGGAGTAGCACAAGATGGCCTCAAGTCCCTGGCAGATCGATTTGTGCATCCAGTAAGGCCATAAAGGCCCGCGCCGCATTCGAGAGCGTCCGTTCAGTGTGCAGGATATAGCCTAGCTGGCGACTGAGCTGTATGCCCGGCAATACGATGCTTGCCACCTGCTCGTCGAGCATGGTGCGCGGCAAAACGCTCCAGGCCAGGCCGATCGAGACCATCATCTTGATGGTTTCCAGGTAGTTGGTACTCATGGCGATGTTCGGCGTCAGGCTCTGGGCCTCGAATAACCGTTGGACAATGTGGTGCGTGAAGGTGTTGCCACCGGGGAAAACCGCCGGATGACCGGCAATGTCCGCCAGAGTGACGGGGCCATTGCTGATCAGCGAATGCTCCGGGGCAACCACGAAGTCCAGCGGGTCATCCCAGACCGGCGTGGCTTTGACCAGGGCGTGAGGCTCCGGCGCCAGGGTGATGACCGCCAGTTCAGCGCGGCCATGGAGAATTTCTTCATAGGCCACTTCCGAATCGAGGAACTGAATATCCAGCGCCACCTCTGGGTAGCGGCGGGTGAATTCGCGCAAAAGCGGTGGCAAGCGGTGCAAGCCGATGTGGTGACTGGTGGCCAGGGTCAAACGCCCGCTGACTTCGCCGGTCAGATTGGTCAGGGCGCGGCGGGTGTCATCCAGCACGTTGAGAATCTGATAAGCCCGTGGCAACAGGGCGCGGCCGGCCTCGGTCAGGCCGACTTCACGACCCAGCCGATCGAACAGGCGCACCTTCAATTGTTGCTCCAGCCCGGCGATGCGTTTGCTGATCGCCGGCTGCGTCAGGTGCAGCCGTTCGCCGGCGCCGGAGAAGCTGCCGGTCTCGGCAATCGCGATAAAAGCATTGAGGTTGGCCAGATCCATGTTTGTATTCCAGTTGGTTATCCAAAGCATAAAAAATATGAATTTGAGTTATTTAATCTAACCCCATAGGATCGGCCTCACAAGCCAAAGGGTTATTGATAAGCCCAGGGCATAGAAACAAGCTGATGAGGAACCGTCTGATGGCCGGCAAAACGCTCTACGACAAGCTCTGGGATTCGCATTTGGTCAAGCAGCGCGACGATGGCTCGGCGCTGATCTATATCGATCGTCACATCATTCACGAAGTGACCTCGCCGCAAGCCTTCGAAGGCCTGCGTCTGGCCGGGCGCAAGCCTTGGCGCATCGATGCCAACATCGCGACCCCGGACCACAACGTACCAACGACTCCAGAGCGCAAGGGCGGCATCGAAGCCATTGCTGATCAGGTCTCGCGTTTGCAGGTTCAGACTCTCGATGACAACTGCGATGAATACGGCATCGTCGAGTTCAAGATGAACGACGTCCGCCAAGGCATCGTTCACGTGATCAGCCCGGAGCAGGGCGCGACCTTGCCGGGCATGACCGTGGTCTGCGGCGACTCGCACACCTCGACCCACGGCGCCTTCGGCGCTCTGGCGCACGGTATCGGCACTTCCGAGGTCGAGCACGTGCTCGCCACCCAGTGCCTGGTCGCGAAGAAAATGAAAAACATGCTGGTGCGCGTTGAAGGGCAGTTGCCGTTCGGCGTGACCGCCAAGGACATCGTCCTCGCGGTGATCGGCAAGATCGGCACCGCCGGCGGTAACGGCCATGCCATCGAGTTCGCCGGCAGCGCGATCCGCGACTTGTCCGTTGAAGGCCGCATGACCATCTGCAACATGTCCATCGAAGCCGGCGCCCGCGTTGGCTTGGTGGCAGCGGACCAGAAGACCGTTGATTACGTGAAGGGCCGTCCCTTTGCACCGAAAGGCGCCGAATGGGACATGGCCGTCGAGGCCTGGAAAGACCTGGTCTCCGACGCTGACGCCAAGTTTGACACCGTGGTTGAACTCGACGCCGCACAGATCAAGCCGCAAGTCAGCTGGGGCACTTCGCCTGAGATGGTTTTGGCCGTTGATCAGAACGTGCCGGACCCGACCAAAGAGATGGATCTGGTCAAGCGCGACTCGATCGTCCGCGCTTTGAAATACATGGGTTTGACCGCCAATCAGGCGATCACCGACATTCAGCTGGATCGCGTGTTTATCGGTTCCTGCACCAACTCGCGGATCGAAGATTTGCGCGCTGCGGCGGTGATCGCCAAGGGCCGCAAAGTCGCTTCGACCATCAAGCAAGCGATCGTGGTACCGGGTTCGGGTCTGGTCAAGGCGCAGGCTGAGGCCGAAGGTCTGGACAAGATTTTCCTCGAAGCCGGTTTTGAATGGCGTGAGCCGGGCTGCTCGATGTGCCTGGCGATGAACCCGGATCGTTTGGAGTCCGGCGAGCATTGCGCCTCGACCTCCAACCGTAACTTCGAAGGCCGTCAGGGTGCCGGTGGCCGTACCCACCTCGTCAGCCCGGCCATGGCGGCTGCGGCAGCGGTGAACGGTCGTTTCATCGACGTTCGTGAATTGATCTGAAGGAGCGCAGCATGAAAGCTTTTACCCAGCACACTGGTCTTGTCGCGCCTCTGGATCGTGCCAACGTCGACACCGACCAGATCATTCCGAAGCAGTTCTTGAAGTCGATCAAGCGCACCGGTTTCGGCCCGAACCTGTTTGACGAGTGGCGTTACCTCGATGTCGGGCAACCGTATCAGGACAACTCCAAGCGCCCGTTGAACAAGGACTTCGTGCTCAACGCCGAGCGTTATCAAGGCGCCAGCGTGTTGCTGGCCCGTGAGAACTTCGGTTGCGGCTCCAGCCGTGAACACGCGCCATGGGCGCTGGAAGAATACGGTTTCCGCAGCATCATCGCGCCGAGCTACGCCGACATCTTCTTCAACAACAGCTTCAAGAACGGCTTGTTGCCGATCATCTTGAGCGACGCTGAAGTCGATGAGTTGTTCAAGCAGGTCGAGGCCGAGCCGGGTTATCAATTGCAGGTCGATCTGCAAGCGCAGACCGTGACCCGTCCGGATGGCAAGGTGTACAGCTTCGAGATCGACGCGTTCCGCAAGCACTGCCTGTTGAATGGTCTGGACGATATTGGCCTGACTTTGCAGGACGGTGATGCGATTGCGACGTTTGAGGCCAAGCATCGGGTTAGCCAGCCGTGGTTGTTCCGCGACGCATAAGCAACTTTTGAATTGATGCAGTTCAGGCTGGCCTCTTCGCGAGCAAGCTCGCTCCCACAGGGGAATGCATTTCAAGTGTGGGAGCGAGCTTGCTCGCGAATGCGGTAGTCCAGGCAATACAAGGCTAAAACCCAGAAGGAAGTCCCCATGACCAGCACCGCCCAGCACACTCAGGTCGTACAAAAGCAATTCGGTGAACAGGCCGCCGCCTACCTGAGCAGCGCCGTTCACGCTCAGGGCACCGAGTTCGCCCTGCTACAGGCTGAGCTGAAAGGGCAGGGCAGCGCCCGGGTGCTGGATCTGGGCTGCGGCGCCGGTCACGTCAGTTTTCACGTCGCACCGCTGGTCAGGGAAGTGGTCGCCTACGACCTGTCGCAGCAAATGCTCGACGTGGTCGCCGCCGCTGCCGTTGATCGTGGTTTCACCAACATTGCCACGGTCAACGGCGCCGCCGAGCGTCTGCCGTTTGCCGATGGCGAGTTCGACTTCGTGTTCAGCCGGTATTCGGCGCATCACTGGAGCGATCTCGGTGTGGCTCTGCGCGAAGTGCGTCGGGTGTTGAAGCCGGGCGGTGTGGCGGCGTTCGTTGATGTGTTGTCACCGGGCAGTCCGTTGTTCGACACTTACCTGCAAAGCGTCGAGGTGCTGCGTGACACCAGCCATGTGCGCGATTATTCAGGCGCCGAATGGCTGCGTCAGGTCAGCGAGGCCGGTTTGCATGTACGCAGTACCACCCGTCAGCGCCTGCGTCTGGAGTACACCAGTTGGGTTGAGCGCATGCGCACGCCTGAAGTGCTGCGCGCAGCGATCCGCCAGTTGCAGCAGTCGATGGGCCACGAAGTGCGTGAATATTTTGAGATTGATGCCGACGGCTCGTTCAGTACAGATGTAATCGTATTGATGGCCGAGCGATAAGAATTTTTCCGGGCGCGCCGGTAGAGGCGCACCGACTGAAGACACGAGGAAAGCATGAGCAAGCAGATTCTGATTCTCCCAGGTGACGGTATTGGTCCGGAAATCATGGCCGAAGCGGTCAAGGTGCTGGAGCTGGCCAACGACAAATACAGCCTGGGCTTCGAGCTGAGCCATGACGTGATCGGTGGCGCCGCCATCGACAAGCACGGCGTGCCGCTGGCCGATGAAACCCTCGACCGCGCTCGCGCTGCGGACGCCGTGTTGCTGGGCGCCGTCGGTGGCCCGAAATGGGACACCATCGAGCGCGACATCCGCCCCGAGCGTGGCCTGCTGAAAATCCGTGCGCAACTGGGCCTGTTCGGCAACCTGCGTCCGGCGATTCTGTACCCGCAACTGGCCGATGCTTCGAGCCTGAAGCCGGAAATCGTTGCTGGCCTGGACATCCTCATCGTCCGTGAACTGACCGGCGGCATCTACTTCGGCGCGCCACGCGGCACCCGTACCCTGGAAAACGGCGAGCGTCAGTCCTACGACACGCTGCCGTACAGCGAAAGCGAAATCCGCCGCATCGCCCGTGTCGGTTTCGACATGGCCATGGTCCGTGGCAAAAAGCTCTGCTCGGTGGACAAGGCCAACGTGCTGGCGTCCAGCCAACTGTGGCGTGAAGTGGTCGAGCAAGTGGCCAAGGATTACCCGGAAGTCGAACTGAGCCACATGTACGTCGACAACGCCGCCATGCAACTGGTGCGCGCGCCGAAGCAGTTCGACGTGATCGTCACCGACAACATGTTCGGCGACATCCTCTCCGACGAAGCGTCGATGCTCACCGGCTCCATCGGCATGCTGCCGTCGGCCTCGCTGGACTCCAACAACAAGGGCATGTACGAGCCGTGCCACGGTTCGGCGCCGGACATCGCTGGCAAAGGCATCGCCAACCCGTTGGCGACCATTCTGTCGGTGTCGATGATGCTGCGTTACAGCTTCAATCTGCACGACGCGGCTGATGCTATCGAAAAAGCTGTCAGCGTTGTCCTTGATCAAGGGCTGCGTACTGGCGACATCTATTCGGCCGGTTGCACCAAAGTCGGTACGCAGGAAATGGGCGACGCAGTAGTCGCCGCGCTGCGGAATCTGTAATCTCTCGGGCCCGCTGCGAAATTCAATACAAAGCAGCGGCCCACTTTTCAAGAAGGTGTAGTTGCGATGAAACGTGTAGGTCTGATCGGTTGGCGCGGGATGGTCGGTTCCGTGCTCATGCAGCGGATGCTGGAAGAGCAGGATTTCGATCTAATCGAGCCGGTGTTTTTCACCACGTCCAACGTCGGTGGCCAAGGCCCGTCCGTGGGCAAGGACATTGCTCCGCTCAAGGATGCTTACAGCATTGACGAGCTGAAGACCCTCGACGTGATTCTGACCTGCCAGGGCGGCGACTACACCAGCGAAGTGTTCCCCAAGCTGCGCGAAGCCGGCTGGCAGGGTTACTGGATCGACGCGGCCTCGAGCCTGCGCATGAACGATGACGCGGTGATCATTCTCGATCCGGTCAACCGCAAGGTCATCGACCAGCAGCTCGACGCGGGCACCAAGAACTACATCGGCGGCAACTGCACCGTCAGCCTGATGCTGATGGGCCTGGGCGGTCTGTTCGAAGCCGGTCTGGTCGAGTGGATGAGCGCCATGACCTATCAGGCGGCCTCCGGTGCCGGCGCGCAGAACATGCGTGAACTGATCAAGCAAATGGGCGCGACCCACGCCGCTGTCGCCGATCAACTGGCTGATCCGGCCAGCGCGATCCTCGACATCGACCGTCGCGTGGCCGATGCCATGCGCAGCGAAGCGTACCCGACCGAAAACTTCGGCGTACCGCTGGCCGGCAGCCTGATCCCGTGGATCGACAAGGAACTGCCGAACGGCCAGAGCCGCGAAGAGTGGAAGGCTCAGGCCGAGACCAACAAGATCCTCGGCCGCTTCAAGAGCCCGATCCCGGTCGACGGCATCTGCGTGCGCATAGGCGCTATGCGTTGCCACAGCCAGGCGCTGACCATCAAGCTGAACAAAGACGTGCCGATCGCCGATATCGAAGGGCTGATCAGTCAGCACAACCCTTGGGTCAAACTGGTGCCAAACCAGCGCGAGATCAGCATGCAGGAGCTGAGCCCGACCAAGGTTACCGGCACCCTGAATGTGCCGGTGGGTCGTCTGCGCAAGCTGAACATGGGTTCGCAGTTCGTCGGTGCCTTCACCGTCGGCGACCAACTGCTGTGGGGCGCGGCCGAACCGCTGCGTCGCATGCTGCGGATTTTGCTCGAGCGTTGATCGCTTGAAGCAATGAAAGAGCCCGTGCCTTGAAAGAGGTGCGGGTTTTTTTATGCCGATCGTTCCCACGCTCTGCGTGGGAATGCATTCCGGGACGCTCCGCGTCCCTTTACAAGCCGAACGCAGAGCGTCCGATGCGGCATTCCCACGCAGAGCGTGGGAATGATCTGGGTGGGCAGAAATTGCCTGTGCGCCAGTCACCCGGTAAAGTGCCGCTCCCCCCGTTTCGCCAGAGGCTCGCACCATGACCCAGACCCTAGATATTGCCGTGATCGGCGCCACCGGTACTGTCGGCGAAACCCTCGTACAGATTCTCGAAGAACGCGACTTCCCGGTCGGCACCCTGCACCTGCTGGCGAGCAGCGAATCCGCCGGCAGCTCGGTGCTGTACCGCAACAAGAACGTGCGCGTTCGCGAAGTCGACGAGTTCGATTTCAGCAAGGTCAAACTGGTGTTTTTCGCCGCAGGCCCGGCGATTACCCTGAGCTACGCCGCCCGTGCCCACGCCGCCGGTTGCTCGCTGATCGACTTGTCCGGCGCGCTGCCGGCCGATCAGGCGCCGCAAGTAGTACCCGAAGCCAACGCCGAAGTGCTCGCTGGTTTGAAAGCGCCGTTTCAGATCAGCAGCCCAAGCCCGTCGGCCACATCGCTCGCCGTGGTGCTGGCGCCGCTGCTTGATCTGCTTGACCTGCAATATGTCAACGTCACCGCCAATCTGGCCGTTTCCGCCCAGGGGCGCGAGGCCGTGACCGAGCTGGCGCGGCAGACCGCCGAGCTGCTGAACATGCGTCCATTGGAGCCGACGTTCTTTGATCGGCAGATGGCCTTCAACCTGCTGGCTCAGGTCGGCACGCCCGACGCGCAGGGCCATACGCTGCTGGAAAAACGTCTGGTGCGCGAGTTGCGTCAGGTGCTGGCGAAGCCTTTATTAAAGATTTCCGCAACTTGCGTTCAAGCCCCGGTGTTTTTTGGCGATAGCCTTAGCGTGACCTTGCAGTCAACGTCGGCTGTCGACCTGGCAAAAGTCAACGCTGCACTCGAAGATGCGCCGGGTATCGAGCTGGTCGAGGCCGGTGACTACCCGACTGCGGTCGGTGACGCGGTGGGGCAGGATGTGGTTTATGTCGGTCGCGTGCGCAGCGGTGTCGACGATCCGGCGGAACTAAATCTGTGGCTGACGTCAGATAACGTACGCAAAGGCGCGGCCCTTAACGCTGTGCAGGTGGCTGAATTGTTGATAAAAGACCTGCTGTAAAAGATACTTGGCAACAATTTGTCGACTGATTCTAGGTGAGCGCTATGCTTGCCCAGATTGCTTGATAACGTGTCACCCTCCGGGACTTTCCGGGGCATCAAAGAAATGATCGCGCGCGACATCTGTCGTCGTCGCGCGCAATGCCTTACGGCAGCGGTATTCAACATCTTCTCGCTGGCCGAGGAACGTTCAAACAAAGGATGAGGCTATGGTTCAAGTTCGCAAACTGGTGTTAGCAATAGCGGCCGCCTCGGCGCTGTCCTCCGGTATGGCGCATGCCCTCGGGCTCGGGGAGCTGACCCTGAAGTCGACCCTGAACCAGCCGCTGGTGGCTGAAATCGAGCTGCTCGACGTCAAGGATCTCACTGCTGCCGAAGTGGTGCCGAGCCTGGCTTCACCCGAAGATTTTGCCAAGGCCGGCGTCGACCGCCAGGCCTTCCTCAACGATCTGACCTTTACCCCGGTGCTCAACGCCAGCGGCAAAAGCGTGCTGCGCGTAACGTCGAGCAAGCCGCTGTCGGAGCCGATGGTCAAATTCCTCGTGCAGGTGATGTGGCCGAACGGCCGTTTGCTGCGCGATTACAGTGTGCTGCTGGATCCGTCGAAGTTCTCGCCACAGACCGCTGACGCCGCCGCACAGCCAGCGCCGTCGCAGACCATCGCCGCGCCGACCACTGGCGCCACGCACCCGACGCAATACACCACCACGCCGCGCGATACCCTCTGGGAAATCGCTGCGAAGGCGCGTACCGGCGGCTCGGTGCAGCAGACCATGCTCGCCATTCAAGCGCTGAACCCGGATGCATTCATCGGTGGCAACATCAACCGCCTGAAAACCGGCCAGGTGTTGCGTCTGCCGGATGCGGTGCAAAGCACGGCATTGCCGCAGTCGAAAGCGATTGCCGAAGTCGCTGCGCAGAATGAAGCCTGGCGTCAGGGTCGTCGTTATGTGGCCAAACCGGGCACTGGTCAGCAGCAGCTCGATGCGACCAACCGTGGTCGCGGTAACACCGGTGCAGCACAGAACGCTCAGGACAATCTGAGCCTGGTCTCCGCTGAGAGCGCCAAGGCGCGCGGCAAAGGCCCGGCAGGTGATGCCAAGGCACTGAGCAACAAGCTCGCGGTCACTCAGGAAAGCCTCGACACGACCCGTCGTGACAACGAGGAACTGAAAAGCCGCATGTCCGATCTGCAGAGTCAGCTGGACAAGCTGCAAAAGCTGATCGAGCTGAAGAACAATCAGTTGGCAAAACTGCAAGCTGAAGGCGCGGGCACTGCGCCGGCCACCAATCCTGCCGCACCGGCGGTGCCTGCAATCACGGCTGAGCTCGCCGCCACCCCGCCAGCTACTCCGGCAGACGCAGCTCCGACGCCAGAGTCCGCCATTGCACCACCGGCTGAAACGCCAGTCGTCGAGCCAGTGGTTACGCCGAAACCGGTGGTCGAAGACGAGAAAACCTTTAACGAACTGCTGACCAACCCGATTCTGCTGGGGCTGGTGGGCGGCGGTGCTGTGGTTCTGCTGCTCCTGTTGTTGCTGCTGGCGCGTCGCCGCAAAGCGCAGCAAGAGGCCGAAAAACACATGCGCATGGCCCGCGCGCTGTCGGAAGAGCAAGAGTTCTCCGCCGAGCAGGATCTGCCGGAAAGCAGCTTCGAAGGTCTGGAAACCCCGGCGGCGAGCGTCAAGCTCAGCACTCCGGCACCTGCACCCGTAGTGGCTCCGGTAGTCGCCCCGATCGTGATGGCTGAGCCGATTGCCGCGCCGCTGGTAGCTCCCGCCGCCGAGCGATCCGATGACGTGCTCGACAAGGCGCAGTCGCATATCAACGCCGGTCGCCTGAATCAGGCTGCCGCGCTGCTCGAAGAGGGCGTCAGCCTGGAGCCGCAGCGCAGTGATCTGCGTCTGAAGCTGATGGAAGTCTACGGTCAGCAGGGCGACCGCGACGCGTTCGTCGGTCAGGAGCGTCAGCTGGTGGCCAACGGCGACAACTTCGCCAAGGTCGAAGAACTGAAAAGCCGCTTCCCGGCCATGGCCGTCGTCGCTGCCAGTGGTCTGGCCGCTGCCGCCGTGGCTGCCGAGCTGGATGCGCAATACGTCAAGGATCTGCTGCTCGATGAGCCTGAAGCACCGGCGCCAGCGCCGGTGGAAGATGACCTCGACAGCGCGTTTGATCTGAGCCTGGACGATCTCGACAACATCACGCCGGCAGAGCCTGCGCCGGTGGTTGAGCCTGAAGCGCCGGTCGAGCTGGATGAATTCCCGGCGGACGACGACCTGAGCTTCGAATCGGTGCTGCAACAGCAGACCGACATCAAAGAGAATCTGGATGATCTGTCGGACTTCGACCTCGATCTGGACCTCGGTGCCGAGCCGGCAGCTCCAGCGGTTGATCTGGCGGACGATGACTTCCTGCTGGACCTGGACGAAGGCGTGAAGGATCTGCCGCCGGTCGAGGCGCCAGTGGTGGCTGACGTGCCACAAGATGATCTGGAGCTGCCGGCCGATTTCGATCTGTCGCTGGCCGACGAAATGGACAGCAATCCAGCGGCCGAACCGGATGCGTTCGCGGCTGAGCTGGATGACGTCAACGCCGAGCTGGATCGCCTGTCGCAAAGCATCGCCGAACCGACCTTCACCGAAGCCGATGCAATGAAGGGTGATGATCTGGGCGAAGATGATTTCGACTTCCTCGCCGGCACCGACGAAGCGGCGACCAAGCTCGATCTGGCTCAGGCCTACATCGACATGGGCGACAGCGATGGTGCGCGCGACATCCTCAACGAAGTGTTGACCGAGGGTGACGAGAAGCAACGTGGCGAGGCCAAGGACATGCTCTCGAGCTTGTAGTAAGGCCAGCGGTAAACGAAAGCGGCAGCCCATTGAGGCTGCCGTTTTTGTTTGTGCCGGATTCAGTGGTGTCTGAATGATTGCTATCGCGAGCAGGCTCACTCCTACATTTGGAATGCGTTCCCCTGTAGGAGTGAGCCTGCTCGCGATAGGGCCAGAGCTGCCAATAGAGAACTCTGGCATCCCTGAACGACAGCCTTATAATGCCCGCCTTTGCACAAACAGCAGGCTGTCCCACCTTGGCAAACATAGATAACCCGGTCGCCGAAATGGCCCCCGACGGCTTTTACCGCGTCGCGCTGGGCGTTGAGTACAAAGGCTCGCGCTACAGCGGCTGGCAGCGTCAGTTGACGGGTGTGGCGACGGTGCAGGAAGAACTCGAAAAAGCGCTGTCGAAAGTCGCCAATTCACCGGTTTCGCTGCAGTGCGCCGGACGTACCGACGCCGGCGTGCATGCCTGCGGGCAAGTGGTGCACTTTGATACGACCGTCGATCGTTCGCTGAAAGCTTGGGTTATGGGCGCCAATATCAATCTGCCTCACGACATCAGTGTCAGTTGGGCGCGGGTGATGCCGGCGCATTTTCATGCGCGCTTCAAAGCCATCGCCCGGCGTTATCGCTATGTGATCTACAACGATCAGATTCGCCCGGCGCATCTCAACGAAGAAATCACCTGGAACCACCGCCCGCTGGACGTCGAGCGCATGGCTGAGGCTGCGCAGTACCTGATCGGCACCCACGATTTCAGTGCGTTCCGTGCCGGCCAGTGCCAGGCCAAGTCGCCGATCAAGAAGATGCACCACCTGCGCGTGACCCGCCACGGCAAGATGATCGTGCTCGATATACGCGCCAATGCGTTCCTGCATCATATGGTGCGCAATATCGCTGGCGTGTTGATGACCATTGGTGCCGGCGAGCGCCCGGTCGAGTGGATGAAGGAAGTGCTGGAAAGCCGCGAGCGCCGTTCCGGTGGCGTTACGGCGCATCCGTACGGCTTGTATCTGGTGCAAGTCGAGTACCACGACGAATTCCCGTTGCCCGAGCGTTTTATCGGGCCACATTTCCTTACGGGTTTCTCCGAACTTGACGGCTGACGCCCTCGAACGCTTTTGTTACCATCCGGGACTTTCCCGGATTTTGCCTCGGAGTTTTTCTCGATATGTCAGCCGTTCGCAGCAAGATCTGCGGGATTACCCGCATAGAAGATGCGCTGGCCGCCGTTGAGGCCGGGGCGGATGCGATCGGGTTCGTGTTCTATGCCAAGAGTCCGCGTGCGGTCACAGTGCAGCAGGCGCGAGCGATTATTCAGGCATTGCCGCCGTTCGTGACCACCGTGGGCCTGTTCGTCAACGCCAGCCGCTGCGAGTTGGGGGAAATCCTCGATGCCGTGCCGCTGGATCTGTTGCAGTTCCATGGCGACGAAGCCGCTGAAGATTGCGAAGGCTGGCATCGCCCGTACATCAAGGCGTTGCGGGTCAAGGCGGGAGATGATATTGCCGCAGCGGTGGATGCCTATCCGAGCGCCAGCGGTGTACTGCTCGACGCTTATGTCGAAGGCGTACCGGGTGGAACCGGCGAGGCCTTCGACTGGTCATTGATTCCGCAAGGTTTGAGCAAGCCGTTGATTCTCGCGGGTGGTTTGACCCCAGAGAACGTCACAGAGGCCGTGGCTCGGGTAAAACCATACGCGGTAGACGTCAGCGGTGGGGTAGAGGTGAGCAAAGGCATCAAGGATCACGCAAAGATTCGCGCGTTCATCAACGCGGTACGCAAAGCGCCATATTGATGTGACGGCTGGCAGTCTGCCGCCGTCCATCAATGCACTTGCACAAAGCAGGCGCGGCTGAGGGTTTCTGGATCGCACGCAGGTCATGTTTCGCGCTGACCGTGGCTTTCCACCAACCATCGCCACACACATGAATTTAGCTGAAGGGCATACGCGGGGCTGCGAACCAGAGCGTTCGGGCCGCCGGTACTGGAGAAAGAAAGCATGAGCAACTGGTTAGTAGACAAACTGATCCCTTCGATCATGCGTTCCGAGGTCAAGAAGAGCTCGGTCCCTGAAGGTCTGTGGCACAAATGCCCGTCTTGCGAGGCGGTGTTGTATCGTCCAGAGCTGGAAAAGACCCTGGACGTTTGCCCTAAATGCAACCATCACATGCGCATCGGCGCACGTGCACGCATCGACATCTTCCTCGATGCTGAAGGTCGCAACGAACTGGGCGCCGATCTGGAGCCGGTTGACCGTCTGAAATTCCGCGACGGCAAGAAGTACAAGGATCGCCTGACCGCTGCCCAGAAGCAGACTGGCGAAAAAGACGCGCTGATCTCCGTCAGCGGCACCTTGCTGGGCATGCCGGTGGTGGTTTCGGCCTTTGAATTCGCCTTCATGGGCGGTTCCATGGGCGCCATCGTCGGCGAGCGCTTCGTTCGCGCCGCCAACTACGCGCTGGAAAACCGCTGCCCGATGATCTGCTTTGCCGCCTCCGGTGGTGCGCGCATGCAGGAAGCGCTG
Source organism: Pseudomonas sp. ok266 (assembly GCF_900110195.1). Taxonomy (NCBI): domain Bacteria; kingdom Pseudomonadati; phylum Pseudomonadota; class Gammaproteobacteria; order Pseudomonadales; family Pseudomonadaceae; genus Pseudomonas; species Pseudomonas sp. ok266. The sequence continues at coordinate 231,714 of NZ_FOCU01000005.1, forward strand.
ATCTCGCTGATGCAGATGGCCAAGACCTCGGCAGTGCTGGCGCGTCTGCGTGAAGAAGGCATTCCGTTCATCTCCGTGCTGACCGACCCGGTCTACGGCGGTGTTTCGGCGAGTCTGGCGATGCTTGGCGACGTGATCGTCGGTGAGCCGAAAGCCCTGATCGGCTTCGCTGGTCCGCGCGTTATCGAACAAACCGTGCGTGAGAAACTGCCGGAAGGCTTCCAGCGCAGCGAGTTCCTGCTGGAACACGGCGCGATCGACATGATCATCCACCGTCAGGAACTGCGCCCGCGTCTGGGTAACCTGCTGGCACAAATGACTGGCAAGCCGACGCCGAAATTCGTCGCCGCGCCAATCGAGCCGATCGTGGTTCCACCGGTACCTGCTGGCCTATGACCGAGCGCACCCTTGGCGAATGGCTCGCCTACCTTGAGCAGTTGCATCCTTCGGCCATCGACATGGGCCTGGAGCGTTCACAACAGGTAGCGTCCCGCATGGGGCTGGGCCAGCCGGCGCCTCGGGTGATCACGGTCACCGGCACCAACGGCAAGGGTTCGACCTGCGCATTCGTGGCTTCATTGCTGCGGGCGCAGGGTCTGAGCGTTGGTGTCTACAATTCTCCGCACCTGCTGCGTTACAACGAGCGGGTGCAGCTCAATGGCGTCGAAGCCACTGACGCGCAGCTGTGCGAAGCCTTCGCAGCAGTCGAGGCCGGGCGCGGCGACACTTCCCTGACTTACTTCGAAATGGGCACCCTCGCGGCGTTCTGGCTGTTTCAGCAGGCCGGGCTGGATGCGGTGGTGCTGGAAGTCGGGCTGGGCGGGCGGCTGGACACGGTCAACGTGGTCGATGCCGATATCGCGCTGGTTACCAGTATTGGCGTCGATCACGCCGATTATCTGGGCGACACCCGCGAATCCGTGGCTTTCGAGAAGGCCGGGATCTTCCGCCAGGGCAAGCCAGCCCTGTGCGGCGATCTGAATCCTCCGCAGCCGTTGCTCGACAAGGCGCGTGAACTGGCTTGTCCGTTCTTCCTGCGCGGGCGTGATTTTGACCTCGGTATCACCGATCAGCACTGGCAGTGGCGCGGCACCGACGCGCGGGGTCAGGTTGTCGAATTGCGTGACTTGCCGCTGCTTGATCTGCCGATGGAGAACGCCGCGTTGGCGTTGCAGGCGTACTTGCTGCTCGGTTTGCCGTGGAATGCGCAGCAGATTGTCGCGGCCTTGCAGGCGACTCGTGTGGTCGGTCGACTGGATCGCCGCTCGTTCGATTGGAACGGCAAGCGTCTGAACCTGTTGCTGGATGTCGGGCATAACCCGCATGCCGCCGAGTATCTGGCTCGTCGTCTGGCCTCGCGACCACCGGTCGGCAAGCGCCTGGTGGTGTTTGGTCTGTTGGCCGACAAGGATCTGGATGGTGTTGTCAGCGAATTGAATGCTAGTGTCGAGCATTGGGCGGTGGCGCCGCTGGATTCTCCGCGTGCCCGTCCGGTGGCTGAATTAAACGCTGCATTGCAGAACCTTGGTGCGTCGGTCACGTCTTACGACAGTGTCGCCGCTGCGCTGGAAGGGCAGTGCGCAGTAGCCACCAGTGACGACGAGATTCTGTTGTTCGGATCATTTTATTGTGTCGCCGAGGCCCTTGAATGGCTGGCCCGGCGCTCCACGGAGGAAGCGGCAAATGGCTTTGCTGGATAAAGCGTACAAGCAGCGCATGGTTGGCGCTTTGGTGCTGGTCGCGCTGGCAGTGATTTTCCTGCCGATGCTGTTTTCCCGTCAGGACGAGCAACGTCAGGTGACCGTCGAAGCACCCGCCGCGCCGCAAGCGCCTGTCGTGCCGCAAGTGCAGATGGAGACGGTGGCTGTTCCCGAGCCGCAAGCCTTGCCGCAAGAGCCGGTGCCGACTGATGAAGAAGTCGCCGAAGACACAGCGCCTGCTGCGCCCGTCGCCGCGACGCCGACGGCTCCCATCATGATCACCAAGCCTGTTGCGCCGCCGGCGGTGGCCAAGCCGATTCCGGCTCCTGCTCAGCCGATCACTGCGTCCTCGACCAAGCCGGACACCACGCAAAGCCGCGTCGATGCCAATGGCCTGTCGGTGAGCTGGTCGGTGCAGTTGGCCAGTCTGTCGAGTCGCGCCAGTGCAGAGAGTTTGCAGAAAACCCTGCGCAGCCAAGGCTACAACGCCTATATCCGTTCGGCCGATGGCAAGAATCGGGTGTTTGTCGGTCCGCTGATCGAGCGTGCCGAAGCCGATCGTCTGCGTGATCTGTTGGGTCGTCAGCAGAACCTCAAGGGCTTTGTCGTGCGCTTCCAGCCCGAGCGTGGTTAAAAACTATCGCCTCGATTGAAATGCACTGACAATCGCAGCTTACCGAGAGGCATGCGCTCTGCTAAAATGCGCCGCCTTATCCGTCTGTAGGCTGCACTGTGCCATTTACCTGGGTTGACTGGGCGATCGTTGCAATCATCGCCATCTCCGCTTTGATCAGTTTGAGCCGCGGCTTCGTCAAGGAAGCATTATCGCTGGTGACCTGGATCATCGCAGGAGTCGTCGCCTGGATGTTCGGTGGCTCATTGTCCGAGTACCTCGCCGGATACATCGAAACCCCATCGGCTCGCGTGATCGCGGGCTGTGCCATCATGTTTGTCGCCACACTGATCGTGGGCGCAATGATCAATTATCTTATCGGCGAGTTGGTTCGCGTCACCGGGTTGTCCGGGACCGATCGATTCCTCGGCATGGCCTTCGGCGCAGCGCGTGGCGTGTTGCTGGTGGTCGTGGCGGTCGGGCTGTTGAGCCTGGGGCCGGTACAGCAGGACGGGTGGTGGAAAGAATCACAGCTCGTACCAAAATTTCTATTGGTCGCTGATTGGTCCAAAAACCTGATTCTCGGGTGGAGCAGTCAGTGGCTTGCCAGCGGAATCAGCGTACCCGCTGATATTCCGTTCAAGGAGCAACTCTTGCCGTCGGCGAAAACGCCTCAGTGAGTGTTGTTCAGTTCAGATCCATTAAGTAGGGGTTGCGTCGCATGTGTGGCATCGTCGGTATCGTCGGTAAGTCGAACGTCAATCAGGCGCTGTATGACGCGCTAACCGTGCTCCAGCACCGCGGCCAGGACGCTGCCGGTATCGTGACCAGCCATGATGGCCGGTTGTTCCTGCGCAAGGACAATGGCCTGGTGCGTGACGTGTTTCAACAGCGTCACATGCAGCGTCTGGTCGGCCACATGGGGATCGGCCACGTCCGTTACCCGACCGCGGGTAGCTCGACTTCGGCCGAAGCCCAACCGTTTTACGTCAACTCGCCTTACGGCATCACTCTGGCGCACAACGGTAACCTGACCAACGTTGAGCAGTTGGCCAAAGAGATCTACGAATCCGATCTGCGTCACGTCAACACCAGTTCCGACTCGGAAGTGCTGCTCAACGTGTTCGCTCACGAGCTGGCCCAGCGCGGCAAGCTGCAACCGACCGAAGAAGACGTGTTTGCCGCCGTGACCGACGTGCACAACCGTTGTGTTGGCGGTTACGCCGTTGTGGCGATGGTCACCGGTTATGGCATCGTCGGTTTCCGTGACCCGCACGGCATTCGTCCGATCGTGTTCGGTCAGCGTCACACTGACGAAGGCGTTGAATACATGATCGCCTCCGAAAGCGTTTCGCTGGACGTGCTCGGTTTCACCCTGATTCGCGACCTGGCGCCGGGCGAAGCGGTCTACATCACTGAGGACGGCAAGCTGCACACCCGTCAGTGCGCGACCAATCCGTCCCTGACCCCGTGCATTTTCGAACACGTCTACCTGGCGCGTCCGGACTCGATCATCGACGGCGTGTCGGTCTACAAGGCTCGCCTGCGCATGGGTGAGAAACTCGCCGAGAAGATCCTGCGCGAGCGTCCAGAGCATGACATCGATGTGGTTATCCCGATTCCGGACACCAGCCGTACCGCGGCACTGGAGCTGGCCAACCACCTGGGCGTGAAATTCCGCGAAGGTTTCGTCAAGAACCGTTACATCGGTCGTACCTTCATCATGCCGGGCCAGGCGGCTCGCAAGAAGTCGGTTCGCCAGAAGCTCAACGCCATCGAGCTGGAATTCCGCGGCAAGAACGTGATGCTGGTCGACGACTCGATCGTGCGCGGCACCACGTGCAAGCAGATCATCCAGATGGCCCGCGAAGCCGGCGCGAAAAACGTCTACTTCTGCTCGGCAGCGCCAGCGGTACGCTTCCCGAACGTCTACGGCATCGACATGCCAAGCGCGCACGAACTGATCGCACACAACCGTTCGACTCAGGACGTGGCGGATCTGATCGGCGCTGACTGGCTGATCTATCAGGACCTGCCTGACTTGATCGAAGCGGTTGGCGGCGGCAAGATCAAGATCGAGAATTTCGATTGCGCGGTGTTCGACGGCAAGTATGTTACCGGTGACGTCGACGAGGCTTACCTGGACAAGATCGAGCAGGCACGCAACGATGCCTCGAAGGTCAAGACCCAGGCGGTCAGTGCGATCATCGATCTGTACAACAACTGAGTTATCACCGGCCCTGAGGGGCCGGTTTTGTATCTGACTTTCAATTTTCGAGAATACGGCAAGGAGTGACAGCATGAGTCAGGAATGGGATGCCGGTCGGCTGGACAGCGACCTCGAAGGCGTAGCGTTCGATACCCTGGCCGTACGTGCCGGTCAGCACCGTACGCCGGAAGGTGAGCACGGTGATCCGATGTTCTTCACCTCCAGCTATGTGTTCCGCACCGCTGCCGACGCGGCCGCACGGTTCGCCGGGGAAGTGCCGGGTAACGTTTACTCGCGTTATACCAACCCGACCGTGCGCGCGTTTGAAGAGCGCATCGCTGCGCTGGAAGGCGCCGAGCAAGCCGTTGCGACCGCAACCGGCATGGCCGCTATCATGGCGGTGGTGATGAGCCTGTGCAGTGCCGGCGACCATGTGTTGGTTTCGCGCAGCGTGTTCGGTTCGACCATCAGCCTGTTCGAGAAGTACTTCAAGCGTTTCGGTGTGGAAGTCGATTACGTGCCTTTGGCCGACCTGTCGGGTTGGGATGCGGCAATCAAATCCAACACCAAACTGCTCTTTGTCGAGTCGCCCTCCAACCCGTTGGCCGAACTGGTCGATATCACCGCACTGGCTGAAATTGCTCACGCCAAAGGCGCGATGCTGGTCGTCGATAACTGCTTCTGCACGCCAGCGTTGCAACAGCCGCTGAAAATGGGCGCAGACATCGTCGTGCACTCGGCGACCAAGTTCATCGACGGCCAGGGCCGTTGCATGGGTGGTGTGGTGGCCGGTCGCAGTGAGCAGATGAAAGAAGTCGTCGGCTTCCTGCGCACTGCCGGGCCGACCCTGAGCCCGTTCAACGCGTGGATCTTTCTCAAAGGTCTGGAAACCCTGAACCTGCGGATGAAGGCGCACTGCGCGAATGCTCAGGCGCTAGCCGAATGGCTGGAGCAGCAGGACGGCATTGAGAAGGTGCATTACGCCGGTCTCAAGAGCCATCCGCAGCACGAACTGGCTCAGCGTCAGCAGAAGGGTTTCGGTGCGGTTGTAAGCTTTGAGGTCAAGGGCGGCAAAGAGGGCGCTTGGCGCTTCATCGATGCGACCCGACTGATTTCGATTACCGCCAACCTCGGCGACAGCAAGACCACGATCACGCACCCGAGCACCACCTCTCACGGCCGTCTGGCGCCGCAAGAGCGTGAAGCGGCGGGCATCCGTGACAGCCTGATTCGCATCGCGGTCGGTCTGGAAGACGTCGCTGACCTGCAAGCCGACCTGGCGCGCGGTCTGGCCGCGTTGTGATCGAGTTGTCTACGCCGACAGCAGGTACCCATGGCCGCGTTGCGCTGGTCACGGGTGCTGCGCGCGGTATCGGTCTGGGCATCGCTGCCTGGCTGATCAGCGAGGGCTGGCAAGTCGTGTTGACCGATCTGGATCGGGCGCGCGGTTCGAAAGTGGCGAAGGTGTTGGGCGAAAATGCCTGGTTCATTGCCATGGACGTTGCCGAGGAAAGTCAGGTGGCGCTCGGCGTGGCTGAGGTGCTGGGTCAGTTTGGTCGTCTCGATGCGCTGGTGTGCAACGCGGCGGTCGCTGATCCGCACAACATCACACTGGAAAGCCTCGATCTGGCTTACTGGAATCGGGTGCTGGCGGTGAATCTCAGTGGGCCGATGCTGTTGGCCAAGCACTGTGCGCCGTATCTGCGTGCGCACAACGGTTCGATCGTCAATCTGGCCTCTACTCGTGCGCGGCAGTCGGAAGCGGACTCCGAGGCTTATGCGGCGAGCAAGGGCGGCTTGCTGGCGCTTACGCATGCGCTGGCGATCAGTCTGGGGCCGGAGATTCGCGTCAACGCGGTCAGTCCGGGCTGGATTGATGCGCGTGATCCTTCTGCGCGTCGCGCTGAGCCGTTGGCCGATGCCGACCATGCTCAGCATCCTGCGGGCAGGGTAGGGACGGTCGAGGATGTGGCGGCGATGGTTGCCTGGTTGCTGTCAAGGAATGCCGGGTTTGTTACCGGACAGGAATTCGTCGTTGATGGCGGCATGACGAAAAAGATGATCTACAGCGAATAGGTCGCCTTTTTCGCCTGAATTTGCGTTGAATGAACTGACGCCTTCGCGAGCAAGCTCGCTCCCACATTTGGAATGCAATCCCCTGTGGAAGCGAGCTTGCTCGCGAAGGCGGTCTTGCAGGATCGAAACAATTTCGTCTTTTTCAGAAAAACTTCAATCCTGCTATTGACTTAGGTTCGCTACCTGCGTAAATTTCGCGGCCTCGGAGATGCAAACGGGTGATTAGCTCAGCTGGGAGAGCGTCTGCCTTACAAGCAGAATGTCGGCGGTTCGATCCCGTCATCACCCACCACTCCCCGAGAGACTTGCATAAGCAAGAGCGTAGGCTGAAAGTGCCTGCACCGACGCGCAGCGGTAGTTCAGTCGGTTAGAATACCGGCCTGTCACGCCGGGGGTCGCGGGTTCGAGTCCCGTCCGCTGCGCCATATTTTACGAATCAGACTTGTCTGGTTCGCGATTGCAAAGCACCGAAGCTTGCAGTCAAAACGAGTTACTTGAGCGCAAGCTCAAAGCGATACGCAGCGGTAGTTCAGTCGGTTAGAATACCGGCCTGTCACGCCGGGGGTCGCGGGTTCGAGTCCCGTCCGCTGCGCCATATCTGCTCCAAGGACCACTGAACGCCTTGAAGCACCGAAAACAGCCGTTGGCTGATTCGGAATCGATAGCAAAGACCCTGGTCGAAAGACCGGGGTTTTTTGTGTCTGAAATTTGGCTTTTCCCTCTGCTCCTTCCCCCTGATTCTGAATTCGACACAAATCCCCATGTGGGAGCGTTGGTATGTTCAACGAGCTCCTGCGGTGCCACGTCGCATTGATTTTCTGATCCTTTAGTCAAATTTTTGTAACTGGTTGTTTGCTGCGAGCGCAGAAACCTTTAAAGTTAACCTTTCGGTCAGCTTTGCACTGTCATCACGCCTTTTGTTTAGCCAAGAAAGGCTTCTGCAAGACTCGAGATTCCCCAGTAGATAACCAGAAGGGCGGACACATAACCGCCCAGAGGATGATCCATGTCCAACCGTGAAATATCCCGGCGCTCGTTCCTCCAGGGCGGGCTGGTGGCGGGTGTGAGCGTCACGCTCACGCCGCTCAGCAGTCAGGCGCTGGCTGCCTTGATGGAAAACACCGTCACCGTGCCGTCCGAGAAGTGGCTCGGCAACAACGGCAAGGCGCGTCAGCGCAACGATGCACTGTCCAAGGTCTGCGGCAGCAAAGTCTTTGCTCGCGACATCCGTTCCAAGGACATGCCGGGCTGGCCTGAGCAGCAAGGCCACGCCATGCTGCTGAAAACCATCAAGGCTGACCGCATCTACGACGGCTACGACCTGTCGTGGCTTGGCGCTGACTTGCAGCCTGACCGCATTGTCACTGCCGCTGATCTGGACAAGGACGGCATCGTCTTCCCCGAAGAGCACGCGCCGGATCCACTGCTGCCAGAAGGCAAAGTGCCGATGTTCATCGGCCACCCGGTGGCAATCCTGATCTGGAACGACTTCGAGCGTTTCCGCCAGGCCAAGAACAAACTCAAATTCAATGACAAAGCAATCCGCTATGGCAATGTAGCGCCGTTCTACGAAGGCGACCCCTACGGCAGCTTCCGCTACGTGCGCGTCGGCGGCGCGACCTCGGCCGACGAAGACGAATTCGCCAGCCTCAAGGATTCGATCCTGTTCCCGATGCTGAAGAACCGTCGTCCGGTGTGGAATTCCCAGCCGAACCTGCACGGCAACCTGACCGAGCGCGGCCTGTTCTACGCCGACCGCATGAAGCAAGAGATCGATACGCCACTAGACAACTGGCTGGTGTTCGACGAGCGCTACAAGACCCCGTCGATCGAGCCGGCCGCCATGGAGCCGGACAACGGCAACGGCTGGTATGACCCGAAAACCAAGACCCTGCATTTCGTCGTGGCCACCCAGTGCCCGCTGGAGGCAGCGACCGAAACCGCGAAGATGATCGCGCCGTCGCGTTTCGGCCTCGACAACCTGAACATGCACCCGGGTTACACCGTCGGTTACGGTTCCAAAGACCACAACATCTTCGTCTACTACGCAGCCCTCGCGGCGCTGTATGGCGCAGGTGTGCCGGTGCGTCTGGCCAACGACCGCTACGAGCAGTTCCAGAGTGGCATCAAGCGCCACCCGTTCGACATCCGCTACCAGTTGGCCGTGGACAAGAATGACTACACCTTCAAGATTTTCCGTGCCGAAATGAGCGTCGACGGTGGCGGCCGGATCAATTACAGCCCATCCGTAGCCGCAGTGGGAGCAACAGCCGCGCAGTCGATCTACTACATGCCGCAGAACGACCTGCAGGTCACCGCCTATCACTCGCGTGGTGTTGAGGCGGGTTCGATGCGCGGTTACGGCACCCTGCAAAGCATGGCGGCGACCGAGATGATGGTCGACGAAATCGCCAATCGCCTTGGTGTCGATGCGATCGATCTGCGTCGCAAGAACGCCCTGCGTTCCGGCATGAAAAACACCCAGGGCGCGATTCCGGCCGGTGCTCTGCGCCTGCATGAAATTCTCGACAAAGCCTCGGTGCACGAAGTCTGGAAAAACCGCGACGCGATCAAGAAACAACGCGAAGCGGCAGACCCGGACAACTGGTACGGCGTCGGTTTTGCCATTTGCCAGAAAGACTTCGGCACCGGTTCTGAAGCGCCGATGGCCAGCATCGAATTCACGGCTGACGGTCGTATCACTCTGCGCCACATCGGCATTGAAATCGGCACCGGCATGTCCACCTCGCAAGCCCTAGTGGTTGCCGATTTCCTCGGCAGCCCGGCGCACGAAGTGAAGACTGGCGAAACCGAGTGGAAGGAAATGCAGCTGATCACCAGCGGCAACCCTTACATCATGAGTCAGGCCGAGCAGGACAGCCTGCTGCGCAACCCGCGCTGGGTCGGCAAACTGGCTTCGGCCTCGTCGGCGACCAACTCGGCGTACTACTTCAGTCACGCCACCCGTGAAGCGGCACGCGTGCTGTTCAACAACGGCTTGTGGCCGGCGGCCATGGAAATCTGGCGTCAGGGTCCTTATGGCGGTCAAGCCAACCCTTACGTGGTGCGTCGCGAAGATGCGCATTGGGTCGACGGCAAACTCACGGCCAACGGCATGCAACCGTTGAGCTTCGAAGAACTGGCCAAACACGCTCATGAGCGTGGTCTGGTGACCGGCGCCACCGTTCACGCATTCAACCGCTGGAGCTGGGCTGAAGCCGAATACAGCATCGACGGCGTGCGCGAGCGGCTGCCGCTCGACGGTCTGGCGGTGAAATATGGCGATGGCGCGCCGAAGGCGAAGAAGGCGCTGATGAACACCGCTGGTTTCCACCTGTTGGATCGCCAGAACATCAATTACCCGGTTGTCCAGTTGAACAACGCTGCCGTGACTTACTACAGCCCGGTCGCGACACTGGTCGAACTGAAGGTCAACAAAGGCTCGGCGGAAGTCGAAGTGCTCAACCACCATTCGTGGGTCGAGTGCGGTCGGGTGCTGGTCGAAGAACTGGTCAAGGGCCAGCTCGAAGGTGGTATCGCCATGGGCATCGGCCACGCCTTGATGGAAGAAATGCCGCTGTACGAAGGCGGGCCGGGGGAGGGTGACTGGAACTTCAACCGTTACCGTTTGCCGATGGCGCGTCACGTTGCCGTGTGGAAACAGACGTCGGAGATTCTGCCGGCACTGTCGCCAAGTGATCCGTCCAAAGGCATCGCCGAAGTGGTGATGATCCCGATCGTCGGTGCCATCGGTAACGCCGTGGCGCACGCCATCGGTAAACGTGTTCGCGATCTGCCAATCACTGCTGCGCGCATCAAGGAGGCCCTCAATGGCTAACCGTCCGCTTCAACTGACCCTCAATGGTCAATCCGTCGGCCCGGTGGACATCCCTGATGACCTGCCGATGATCGACTACCTGCACGAATACAAGAACCTCACCGGTTCGCGCCTGGGCTGCGGTCAGGGCATCTGCCACGCCTGCGTGGTGATCGTCGATAACCCGGACGGCACCAGCGAAGAAGTGCGCACTTGCATCACCGGCGCGCACTATTTCGAAGGCAAGAAAGTCCGCACCATCGAGTCTCACGCCAAGCGTGACGAGAGCGGCCAGGTCACCGAGCTGAATCCGATCCAGCAACGCTTCGTCGACGAGTTCGCCTTCCAGTGCAGCTACTGCGCACCAGGTTTCGTCAACGCCGCGACCGTGCTGGTCGAGAAGCTGCAGCGCCAGCCGACCGTGCAAAGCAAGCTCGAACAAGTCATCGAGGACAGCCTCGGCCATCACGTCTGCCGTTGCACCGGGTACGTGCGTTACTACAACGCTACCCGCAACGTGCTGACCGATCTCGGCCTGGTCAAGGAGGGTTAAGCATGAAGCTTTTTCTGACTCGCCTGACCCTGGCGGTCGGCCTCGCTGCGCCGGTGTTGTTTGCCCACGCCGATGATCAGGTCAAGCGCGGCGAATACCTCGCCCGCGCCGCTGACTGCATGGCTTGCCACACTGCACCCGGTGGTGCGCCGTTCGCTGGTGGCCTGCCGATTGTGTCGCCGTTCGGCACGATCTACGGCACCAACATTACCCCGAGCAAAGAGCACGGCATTGGTTTGTACAACGATGATGAGTTCTTCGCGGCGCTGACTGAAGGCAAGCGTCGCGATGGCGCGAATTTGTATCCGGCTATGCCGTATACCTCGTATCACCTGATGCCGCGCGAAGACTCGGATGCGATCCATGCGTATCTGAAAACCATCGAGCCGATCGAGCGCGCAGCCCCGGTTACCAGCCTGAGCTTCCCGTTTAATGTGCGTCCGGGCTTGATCGGCTGGAACATGATGTACGGCAAAGCCCTGAAACTGGAGCCGGCCGAAGGCAAAAGCGAAGCCTGGAAGCGCGGCCAGTACATGGTCGAAGTACTCGGTCACTGCGGCGAATGCCACACACCGCGTGGCCTCCCGGGCGCAATGCAGCTGGACAAGCGTCTGACTGGCGGCATCCTCAATGGTTACCTGGCGCCAAGCTTGCTGGCTACTGATCTGGCTGCGCGGGGCTGGAACGAGCAGGACCTCGGCACGTTCCTCAAGCACGGCATGAGTGCGCAAGGGACGATGTTCAACGAGATGTTCCCGGTGTTCCACAACAGCACTCAAGGCCTGAGCGATGCCGATCTGGCGGCCATGGCGACGTTCCTGCTCGGCGACAAACCGCCGGCAGCCAAAGCCCTCGTTGAAGTGCCAGTCGAGAAACTCAGCGCCAGCGCCCAGCGCGGCCAGCAGGAATACCTGAACGTCTGCGCCGGTTGCCATGCGGTCGGTGGCGAAGGCAAGCCGCATATCGCGGTGGCCATGCGCGGTAATACCACGTTGCGTCTGGAAGACCCACGCAACCTGTTGCGCGTGATCGAGGATGGTATCGGCGAGCAGAAGTTTTCCGGGTTCGAGCACATGCAACCGATGCCGGGCTTCGCTGGCAAGCTCAGTCCTGAGCAACTGACTGATCTGCTCAACTACCTGCGTCAAGGTTGGGGTGGTCAATCCGCTGAGTTGGCGGTGAGTGAAGTGCAGAAGCTGCAAGCCGACGCACCGTCCATCGAGCACAAGGCGCACTGACATGCAGCATCTCGATCTACAAGTGGTGCGGCGAGCGCTGGAGTGGTCGGTGGCGGGGCAGCGCATCTGGCTCTGCACCGTGCTGACGACTTATGGTTCGGCACCGCGTGCGCCGGGTTCGCTGCTGGCGGTGAACGATGGCGGACAGTGGATCGGTTCGCTGTCCGGCGGCTGCGTCGAGGAGGATTTTCTCGAGCGCGTCGCCGAAGGTGCGTTTCTCGAAGCGGTCAGCGTCGTGCGTTACGGCGAGGGTGATGATCCGCGCTCGCGGGTCAGCCTGCCTTGTGGCGGCATTCTCGATGTGCTGGTAGAGAAATTTGACGCCGACTGCGAGGTACAGGCGCATCTGCGTGAATTGGAGTCGGCGCTGCTCGGTCAGCGCCGCTTGATTCGCGAGGTCGATCTGGCCAGCGGTGCACGCAGTCTGTTCGCTGATCGCGAGCAGGGCGCGCGGATCGAGCGTGAGATTGATCGGGTGCGCGTTCGTGTCGGCGCGGCGCAGCGTTTGTTGCTCGCCGGGTATTCCAGTGTGGCGCAGGCGTGTGCCGAGTTTGCCGTTGGATTGGGTTTTGAGGTGATTCTCTGCGATCCGCGCGACGAGGTGCTTGAAGGCGTGGTGCTGGATGGCGTGGAGATTCGTCGGCAGTTGCCGTCGGTGTTTATTGCTGACGGTGGCTGTCATCGTGATACCGCAGTCGTAGCGCTCACTCACGATCCGCGTATCGATGACCTGGCGATGATGGAAGCGGTGCGCACCGAAGCGTTCTACATTGGCGTGATGGGCTCGCTGCAGACGTCACAGAAGCGCTTCGAGCGTTTGCGTCGAATTGGCGGCGTGGGCGAGGCGGAGTTGGCGCGGATTCATGCGCCGATCGGTCTTAACCTCGGCAGCAAGACGCCAGCGGAAATTGCCTTGGCGGTGCTGGCGGATATCCTGCGAATCCGTAGCGGGATTGCCCGAGACCAACTCTGAAACCGTTCTATGTTGAATAAGAAGGGCCGCTGTTCAGCGGCCCTTTTTTACATCCCGAATTTGTCGCGCAAGCCGTAATACCAAGCGCCCAACGCCGCAAATGGTGTACGCAGCAACTGCCCGCCGGGGAACGGGTAGTGTGGCAAATCGGCAAACGCATCAAAGCGCTCGGCCTGACCGCGTAGCGCTTCGGCCAGCACTTTGCCTGCAAGATGCGTGTAGGTCACGCCATGGCCGCTGCAACCCTGCGAATAATAGATGTTGTCGCCCAGGCGTCCGACCTGTGGCAAGCGCGACAGGGTCAGCAGGAAATTTCCGGTCCAGGCGTAGTCAATCTTCACATCCTTGAGCTGCGGGAAGGCCTTGAGCATTTTCGGGCGGATGATCGCTTCGATGTTCGCCGGGTCGCGCGCGCCATACACCACACCGCCGCCGAAGATCAGGCGCTTGTCGCCCGTGAGGCGGTAGTAGTCGAGCAGGTAATTGCAGTCTTCAACGCAGTAGTCCTGCGGCAGCAGCGCTTTCGCCAGTTCGTCACCCAGTGGCTCGGTGGTGATGACTTGCGTGCCGCACGGCATCGATTTGGCCGCAAGCTCCGGCACCAGATTACCGAGGTAGGCATTGCCCGCGACGATGATGAACTTGGCCCTGACCTTGCCCTGCGGCGTGTGCACCACCGGGTTGGCGCCGCGCTCGATGCGCACGGCGGGTGACTGTTCATGGATCGTGCCACCGAGAGACTCGACCGCCGCCGCTTCGCCCAGCGCAAGGTTCAGCGGGTGGATGTGCCCACCGCTCATGTCGAGCATGCCGCCGACGTACTGATCGCACGCAACCACTTCGCGAATGCGGCGCTGATCGAGCAGTTCCAGTTGCGTATGACCGAAGCGCTCCCAGAGGCGCTTCTGCGATTCCAGGTGGCCCATCTGCTTGGCCGTCAGCGCCGCGAACACGCCGCCGTCCTTCAGGTCGCACTGGATGTTGTACTTGGCCACGCGCTCGCGAATGATCCGGCCGCCTTCGAATGCCATCTGCCCGAGCAGTTGCGCCTGCTTCGGTCCGACGCTGCGTTCGATCACATCAATGTCACGGCTATAACTGTTAACGATCTGCCCGCCATTACGCCCGGAGGCGCCGAACCCGACCTTGGCCGCCTCCAGCACGGTGACGCGAAAACCGTTCTCCAACAGGAACAGCGCTGAGGACAATCCGGTATACCCGGCGCCGATCACACAGACGTCCGTCTCCACATCATCCTGCAAGGCAGGGCGGGGCGGTACGGCATTGGCCGACGCAGCGTAATAAGACTCTGGGTAAGGGGTGTTCGCCATCCTGCAGCCTCTGTTTAATATATTTTACGAGTGCGTCGATCCTACCCGAGTTGAAAAACCTCCGCCAGCCACCGGAAAATCTGCGTCGGCGAGCCGAAATTAAATATTTTGCATATTCATAGGGTTAGGTGAAAAAAAGGTGTTGACACCCCTCCGGAATTCCGTAGAATGCCGCCTCACAGCAGGCACGTAGCTCAGTTGGTTAGAGCACCACCTTGACATGGTGGGGGTCGTTGGTTCGAGTCCAATCGCGCCTACCAAACAAAATCCGCTCTGCTGGGCGGTCTAGAAGGGCTCACCGAAAGGTGGGCCCTTTTTTGTTGTCTGCGATTTGCAAAACTTTTGCAAAACCCTCCTCAGGGCGCCAGCTGGACTTCGCGTTTAGTCGATCTCAGGGCATTCGAAATTCCATGCGAGGCCTGTTGATCCACTGCGCGTCGTGCTTCACCGTTTAGCGGTCCTTGCTGAATGGCGTGCGCAAGTCCTCGTCGTGCCTCCCGCCTCTGATCGAATTTCTGCGTCGTCGGGTCAGGCAGTTGGTTGACGATTCACCGTTCGTCGCCAGCGCCCTTTGAAAAAGTGTGGATATTGAACAGGTTACGAGTGTTACTAACCAGCCAGTTATCAAAAAAATGTTGTTACTGTTCGTGGGATTAAGTAACATTCGTCCCGCGTTCACCACCACGGTTTATGCATTTTTAAATCCCAAGCTTCCATCAGCTGCTTGGGATTTTTTTTGCCTGCGATTTGCCTCAACTGGCTGAAATTTTTCCTTTCGATCTCTCCTGAAGGCCTGGCGACACCCCGCAGGCACATCCTGGTTTTTTCAACTACTACTGACTGGCCGATTTTCAACTCTGCGATGAGGGGGTATCGATGCTGGTTCATTGGTTTCTTGCAGCTGTTCATCTGCTGGCATTTGCCTTGGGTTTCTGGGCGGTACTGACGCGTGGCACGGCGTTTAGTCGCCTTGCTGCCGGTTCAGGCGAGCCCCGGCGCGTTTTGCTGGCCGATAACCTATGGGGCATCTCTGCATTGATTCTGCTGGTGACAGGGGGAGTGCGGGCTTTTGGAGGCTTTGAAAAGGGCACTGACTATTATCTTCATCAGCCACTGTTTCATCTGAAGATGACGCTGTTTGTGCTGATCCTGATTGTAGAGCTCGCCCCGATGATCACGTTGGTCAAGTGGCGGATCGCTTCCGCACGCGGCGCAGCAATCGATACCGGGCGCGCGAAGCTGTACGCGCGAATCAGTCATGTCGAGGCGTTGTTGCTGGTGCTGATGGTGATTGCGGCCACAGGCATGGCGCGTGGTGTGACATTCGGTTAGAGGGCGAATTCTCTGCGCTCTATCGGAAATGTCCGACAGCCAGCCTCGGGGATGGCAGGTAGTATCGGGCAGCAAGAGCATGCGGGGAGAGGTTGGAAGGGGAGTCGGGTTTTGCGTGTCAGGCGCCGTGCCCAACAGAGTGGGGAGCGGATGGCAATACGGCGCGTGAATCTCTAGCCAGTCATTCCACAAGGTAAACGGACTGGCTACTGACTGCGATCTGGCTCAGGGAGTTTGTGGCTTGTCCGGGGCGGTCAGGCCAGCCTGAATGCGCTGGTAAATCTCTTCACGGTGCACGGCAACGTTTTTCGGAGCGTTGATACCAATGCGGACCTGTTGGCCGCTTACGCCCAGAATGGTGATCGTAATGTCATCACCAATGTTTATGCTTTCACCGACTTTGCGGGTGAGTATCAGCATGGTCTTCTCCTTGATTGCTTTGTAGGGCACCTGATTCAGACAGTGCAGAGGTCGGTGTACGTATAGATTAGTGCGAAGTCTCACGGTTTGGGTGCCTCTTTCTGACGCGCAGAAGCGGCATTAATTCCCAGGGCGTAACTATACAGAGGCTGCAGGCATCAATCTCGTTGTTTTGTGCCCATTTTGCGGGGCTCGCGAAGTATTTATGAATGATAAGATCGCGGCTTTGAGAATTTCGAGGAAAGCGTTGTGCGCAAATTGGTTTGGGTAGTCGCGGCACTGGTATTGGCAGGGTGTGGTGAAGGCAAGAATGCAGACGCAGCAAAGCCACAGTCGGCAGCAGTGACGGCGCCGGCGGCGGCCGCTGCACCACAATGGGATCTCGAAGTGCGCGGTGAAACGCCACAGGCTGTCAGCGACCTGAGTGGCTGGCTCATCGAGCACGCCTTCGTGCCTACGGTGATCAAGGACAGCAGCGGCAAAACGCGAATTCTGATTGGTCCGTTCAACTCTCAGGCTGAAGCTGAAGCACGTAAGGTGCAAGTGGATGCAGCGTTGGTGAAGGCCAAGAAACAGAACGTTGAGTCGGTGCTGGTCGAGCATCCGCTCACGCCGTAAACGAACGGGCGGTGACTCTGCCAGTTGATATGGCAGCAGCGGGGCAAGCGATTGAGTTGGCTGGCGTCGACATGGAAAAGAACATTCTCCGGGAAATCGCCGACACCGCCACTGACGGCTTTTATGGCTGGATTGCCGGAGAGTCGACAGCCGTCATGAATATTGCGCAGATACCTGATCAAAGAGCGTGGCATACCTCGTGAGTCACTGAGTTTGATGGGCTGCTGGCGACACAACAAAGCCGCTAATCAGGTGCAAAAGAAAAGGCCTCGAACATCACGTTCGAGGCCTTTTTTGTCTGAGCTGCAATCAGCCGCAGGCTTTCATGTTCACTGGGCCGACAAACTCATTACCGCGTCCCATCACGCATGCCACGCTCTGATTACGCTGACGCTCCCAGTCCTGCACCGGGTAAGTCTTGTCCCACGCTTCATACAATTGGCGATCTTGCTTCGACAGGCGCAAGCCGTATTGCTTGCTCATGTAGAAGTACGTGCGGGCGATCATGCCGCGAATCGACGGGCGGGGCATGACCTTCTTCGCCTTGAAGTCGACCTGGGTCAGGCACGAACCGTATTGCCCGGACTGCACGGGCAACCAGCCGTAGCTGAAGTTGCTGCGATCGCCATTGACCTCGCCAATGCTTGGCACCAGGTTATGCAAATCGGCTTCGGCCTTTTGATAGGTCGGGTCGTAACGGGTGCAGTTCTTGCGTCCGCCTTCCTGCCAGCATTGGCGCTGATGGCCGAACTGCCAGGCCGGCACAATGTGTTCCCACTCGATGCGTGATGCGCGCTTGGCATTCTTGCGCGGTACGTAACCGCAAGCCTTCAGATCAACTTTATTGCCAGTGTACTTGCACCCGCAATAAAACTCTGTGGACTGCGGCGCATACAGTTTCCAGGCGACCTTCTTGGCTTCGGTGAATGTGCGGGGTGCGCCAGCCTGGGCACCCATGGCGAAAAACAACAACAGCAAAGCAAAACAGCGGACACTCATTGAATCAATCTTCCTTCGGCACAACCCAAAAAATCTGCACGCCACCGTCGTCGCGATAGGCGAGAGTGACGTTGTCGTTCTCGTCGATTTCCTCAAGCAGGCGCTCCCACTCGTCCATCGGCTCGTCCGGAAGACGAAAGATCAGTGCGGCTTTGGCTTTTTGTGCGGTGGGGGAATTGATGATTTTCTGAACGCGCATGCCTATGCGTTCGTAAGCGTCAGGAGCATCAGGGGAGGTGGCCACGAGGTTATCCTTATTAAGCTGTACGTGCATACAGTATTTAACTGTAAGCATTTTCGCAACTGCTTAAAATTCAAGAAAATCCTCTGACAGCGGTTTTCGGATTTTGGTGTAGGTCGTGCCGAGTTTTTTGTAGGAAAAGTGCGAGAGCTTTGTGAGCGTTGCACCACCCGCCCGTCAGGCGAGTGGTGCAGGGTGCCCAATCAAGAATTGACCGGGCGAAAGTCCATCAGTATTCCCAGAACATCCGTTGCAGCTCTTTGCTGTCATTGGTTTTGGTCAGGGCGACCATTGCCAGGATGCGGGCTTTCTGCGGGTTCAGGTCGTGAGCGACAACCCAGTCGTATTTGTCGTCTGGCTGTTCAGCGTTACGCAGAACGAAGCCGCCAGCGTTGACGTGGGAGGAACGAATGATTTGTACGCCATCCTTGCGCAACGCTTGCAGGGTTGGAACCACGCGGGAGGATACCGAGCCGTTACCGGTACCGGCATGGATGATCGCCTTGGCGCCGGATTGTGCGAGAGCCTTGTAGGCGGTATCGCTGACGTTGCCGTAGGAATAAGCGATTTCTACGTCAGGCAGGCTCTTGATATTTTTGATATCGAATTCCGAATCCATGGTGTGACGCTTGGCTGGCAAGCGGAACCAGTAGGATTTGCCTTCAACCACCATGCCCAATGGGCCCCAGGCGCTTTTGAATGCTTCGGTCTTGATGTTGATCATCTTGCTGACGTCACGACCGGACTGGATTTCATCGTTCATGGTCACCAGTACGCCTTTGCCGTGCGCTTCTTTGCTGCTGGCCACGGCCACGGCGTTGTACAGGTTGAGCATGCCATCGGCGGACATCGCGGTACCCGGACGCATTGAGCCGACGACGATGATTGGCTTGTCGGTTTTTTCTACCAGGTTGAGGAAGTAAGCGGTTTCTTCCAGGGTGTCGGTGCCGTGGGTGATGACGATGCCATCGACGTCTTTGCTATCGGCCAGTTCGGCCACGCGACGACCCAGTTGCAGCAGGTTTTCGTTGGTGATGCTTTCCGAAGCAATCTGCATGACTTGTTCGCCACGCACGTTTGCCAGTTTGCTCAGCTCGGGAATGCCGGCGATCAATTGTTCGACGCCAACCTTCGCCGCTTGATAGGTGGCGCTGTTGGCGGCGCTCGCGCCGGCGCCGGCGATGGTGCCGCCGGTGGCAAGGACTACGACGTTAGCGAGCTTGGTCTGGGTTTCGACTTCTTTCGCCTGAAGGGCGGTGGGCAGGAGTAGGAGAAGGGCCAAAGCGCCCGGAACCAAAGTGTTGAAAGCAGATTTCATTATTTTTCTCTCTAGTAGTGAGACGGTGCTGATGCAGGTTCATCTAGATGCGCCCCAAGCCGATCTGAATGCTCGGGGTGCAGGCTAGGGAGCAGGATCTGTACCAGCCCTACTTTGCTTTAGAGAAATGTTTAACTTGATGATTTACATCAATATTTTATGGATTTGCAAATGGTGGGGCGAAGCGTTTATCCGGGTTTCCGAACAATGGAGGCTTTCGCGTTCGGTTCACCGAAAGGGACTACGGCTTCTTTCGAATGAAACCGGTTGCCGGCTCCGGATTCTCTACTAAAGAAATCGGCCTTGAGGCCGATGGTTGTTCTGGGAAACGCTTTTTTAGGGAGTTCACATGTCACTGACGATCGGTTTTTCAAACCCGGGTACAGTCACCATCGGCGGTAAAACCGCAGCGACGATCAATGCAATGAACCAGGCAGAAGCGGACGCTTCCGACGAGGCGCTGGGCGTTGAAAAAGAGCCGAGCAACCAGGTCAGGACCGGCGGCCCTGCGCAAGAAGCCAGTCAGGCCGATAGCGCGGACAGCGGCGACAGTCTGAATGTCACCGTGAAAATGCTGCTCAAGCGGATGAAAGAGTTGCAGAAGCAACTGCAGGAGCAGCAACAGCAACTGGCGGCGGCTCAGGCTGCGAGCTATCCGACGCCTGAGGCCAAGTCGCAGGCGGTGATGTCCATTCAGGGTCAGATCGCGCAGACCAGCGGCGCACTCATGGAGGTCGCGGCGGCGTTGCTCAAGGAAATGTCCCAAGGCTCCACCAGCGGCAACGTGGTCAACACCACAGCCTGAGCATCAAGGGACGAAGCAACGGATTCGTCCTTTAATCAATACCGATTTCTGATTGTTGACAAATGTCGGCGGGATTCGCATAGTTCGGTCTACGCAAACGTTTGCGAGGCGCTCTCGGGGCACTATGGCCCTGCAGATAGCCAAGTAGCTTACGCCAGCGCAAGCGTTGCTCACAATAATCATAAGATCGGAGTGAACCCATGAAGCTGCCATTCGCTGGACGTCTTCTTGCTGTCGCTATGCTGGCTGCCACAGCCGCCGCACTACCTGTCTCCTCGGCATTCGCCGAATCCGCCGAAAAACCCAAAGTTGCGCTGGTCATGAAGTCTCTGGCCAACGAATTCTTCCTGACCATGGAAGATGGCGCCAAGGCGTACCAGAAAGAACACTCCGCCGATTTCGACCTGATCTCTAATGGCATCAAGGATGAAACCGATACTGCTGGCCAGACCCGCATCGTCGAGCAAATGATCCTGGCCAAGGTCAATGCACTGGTGATCGCGCCTTCCGATTCCAAGGCCATGGTGCCGGTGATCAAGAAAGCCGTCGATGCTGGTATCACCGTGATCAACATCGACAACCAACTCGATCCGGCCATCGTCAAAAGCAAAAACATCAGCGTGCCCTTCGTAGGTCCGGACAATCGCAAAGGCGCGCGTCTGGTCGGTGAGTACCTGGCCAAGCAGCTCAAGGCCGGTGACGAAGTCGGCATCATTGAAGGCGTGTCCACCACGACCAACGCTCAGCAACGTACCGCTGGCTTCAAGGATGCGATGGACGCCGCACAGATCAAGATCGTTTCGTTGCAATCAGGTGACTGGGAAATCGACAAGGGCAACAAGGTTGCCGCTTCGATCCTCAGCGAATACCCGGACGTCAAAGCACTGCTGGCCGGTAACGACAGCATGGCCGTCGGCGCCGTTTCCGCAGTACGTGCCGCTGGCAAGGCCGGTCAGGTTCAGGTGGTCGGTTACGACAACATCAACGCCATCAAACCAATGTTGAAGGATGGCCGCGTGTTGGCCACGGCTGACCAGTTCGCTGCCAAGCAGGCAGTGTTCGGCATCGAAACCGCGCTGAAAATCATCAAGGGCGAGAAAGTCGACAGCGGCGCCAACGGCGTGATCGAAACACCGGTCGAGCTGGTCACCAAGTAAGTCTTCTGGCGACACAACGGCGCTCGTCCGTCCGGGCGAGCGCATGGAGAGTTTTTATGTCAGTTTCCGCCCCGAACGCTGTCCTCTCGGTCAGCGGTATCGGTAAGACCTATGCGCAACCGGTGCTCACCGGCATCGATCTGACGCTGATGCGCGGTGAAGTGCTGGCGCTGACCGGCGAGAATGGTGCCGGCAAAAGTACCCTGTCGAAGATTATTGGCGGACTGGTCACGCCGACCACCGGCCAGATGCAATTCCAGGGCAAGGACTACCGTCCGGGCAGTCGTACACAGGCTGAAGAGCTCGGCGTGCGTATGGTCATGCAAGAGCTCAATCTGTTGCCGACATTGTCGGTCGCGGAAAACCTGTTTCTCGACAACCTGCCAAGCAACGGCGGCTGGATCAGCCGCAAACAACTGCGCAAAGCGGCGATCGAAGCCATGGCGCAAGTCGGTCTCGACGCGATTGATCCGGATACACTGGTCGGCGAGTTGGGGATCGGGCATCAGCAGATGGTTGAAATTGCCCGTAACCTGATTGGCGATTGCCATGTGCTGATTCTCGATGAGCCGACCGCGATGCTGACCGCACGTGAAGTCGAAATGCTGTTCGAGCAGATCACCCGGTTGCAGGCGCGCGGCGTTTCGATCATTTACATTTCCCACCGTCTCGAAGAGCTGGCCCGTGTCGCACAGCGCATTGCCGTGCTGCGCGACGGCAATCTGGTCTGTGTCGAGCCGATGGCCAATTACAACAGCGAGCAACTGGTTACGCTGATGGTCGGTCGTGAACTGGGCGAACACATCGACATGGGCCCGCGCAATATCGGCGCCCCGGCGCTGACTGTCACGGGTTTGAATCGCTCTGACAAAGTGCGCGATGTTTCATTCGAAGTCCGTGCCGGCGAGATCTTCGGGATTTCCGGATTGATCGGGGCAGGGCGCACAGAACTGCTGCGACTGATTTTTGGTGCGGACGTTGCCGACAGCGGCACCATCGCGCTCGGCTCCCCGGCCAAAGTGGTCAGTGTGCGCTCGCCGGTCGATGCGGTGCGCAACGGTATCGCGTTGATTACCGAAGACCGCAAGGGTGAAGGCCTGCTGCTGAGTCAATCGATCAGCGCCAACATCGCACTGGGCAACATGCCGGAAATCTCCAGTGGCGGTGTCGTCAACAACGGCGACGAAATCGCTTTGGCGCAGCGTCAGATCGACGCCATGCGCATCCGCAGTTCGAGTCCGACACAATTGGTCTCCGAGCTGTCCGGTGGCAACCAGCAGAAGGTCGTGATCGGCCGCTGGCTGGAGCGCGACTGTTCGGTGCTGCTGTTCGACGAGCCGACCCGTGGCATCGACGTCGGCGCCAAGTTCGACATTTATGCCTTGCTCGGCGAACTGACGCGCCAGGGCAAAGCGCTGGTGGTGGTCTCCAGTGATCTGCGTGAGTTGATGCTGATCTGTGACCGCATCGGCGTGTTGTCGGCCGGCCGGTTGATCGACACCTTCGAGCGCGACAGCTGGACCCAGGATGACTTGCTTGCCGCCGCGTTCGCCGGCTACCAAAAACGTGATGCGTTGCTCAATGAAGCGGCGCCTAGGGATCTCCCATGAAAACTGCATCTCCTGCCGGCAAACGTAGTGGCAACTTCTACGGTCTGGGCACTTATCTGGGCCTGGCCGGCGCCTTGCTGGCGATGATTGCGCTGTTCTCGGTCTTGAGCAGCCACTTTCTGTCCTATAACACCTTCAGTACGCTGGCCAACCAGATCCCTGATCTGATGGTGCTGGCGGTCGGCATGACCTTCGTGTTGATCATCGGCGGCATCGACCTTTCGGTGGGTTCGGTATTGGCGCTTGCCGCTTCGACGGTCAGCGTCGCCATTCTCGGTTGGGGCTGGAGCGTATTGCCGTCGGCGTTGCTCGGCATGGCAGTGGCAGCGCTGGCTGGCACCGTCACCGGTTCGATCACGGTGGCGTGGCGGATTCCATCGTTCATCGTTTCTCTCGGTGTGCTGGAAATGGCTCGGGGTCTGGCTTATCAGATGACGGGATCGCGCACCGCGTACATCGGTGATTCGTTTGCCTGGCTGTCGAACCCGATCGCGTTCGGCATCTCGCCATCGTTTATCATTGCTTTGCTGGTGATTATCATCGCTCAGGCCGTGTTGACCCGTACCGTATTCGGTCGCTACCTGATCGGCATTGGCACCAACGAAGAGGCGGTGCGCCTCGCGGGGATCAATCCGAAACCCTACAAGATTCTGGTCTTCAGCCTGATGGGGCTGCTGGCCGGTATCGCTGCGCTGTTTCAGATTTCCCGTCTGGAAGCCGCTGACCCGAATGCCGGTTCCGGTCTGGAGTTGCAGGTAATCGCAGCTGTGGTTATCGGTGGTACCAGCCTGATGGGCGGGCGTGGTTCGGTGATCAGCACGTTCTTTGGCGTGTTGATCATTTCGGTCCTGGCGGCAGGTCTGGCGCAGATCGGTGCGACTGAGCCGACCAAACGAATCATCACCGGCGCCGTCATCGTGATCGCGGTGGTGCTCGACACTTATCGCAGTCAGCGCGCCAGTCGCCGGGGCTAAGAGATGGCAACGATCAAGGATGTGGCAGCCCTCGCGGGGATTTCCTACACGACGGTGTCGCATGTGGTGAACAACACCCGTCCGGTGAGTCAGGAAGTGCGGTTGAAAGTCGAGGCGGCGATCAAGAGCCTCGACTATGTGCCGAGTGCGGTGGCGCGCTCGCTGAAAGCCAAGACCACTGCAACCATCGGCCTGCTGGTGCCCAACAGTCTCAACCCGTACTTCGCCGAGTTGGCGCGGGGCATCGAGGATTATTGCGAGCGTAACGGCTATTGCGTGATCCTCTGCAACTCCGACGACAATCCCGACAAGCAGCGCAGCTATTTGCGCGTGTTGCTGGAGAAACGCATCGACGGTTTGATCGTTGCTTCCGCTGGCGGTGACAGCGGTCTGGCGCAGGGGTTGGCCGGGGTGAAAACGCCGATGGTCATCGTCGACCGAGGTCTGGATGGCGTCGATGCCGATCTGGTGCGTATCGACCACGAATACGGCGCTTACCTCGCGACCCGGCACTTGCTTGAGTTGGGGCACCGCGACATCGCCACCATCGGCGGCCCGGCCAGCACCAGTGTTGCGCAGATGCGTCTGGCCGGTTATTGCCGAGCGCTGAAAGAGGCGGGCGTTGACGTCCGTCAGGAGCGCATGCTGGAAAGCGATTTCACCAGTACTGGCGGGTACAACGCAGCGGCGATTCTGCTCGAGCGCAATCCGCCGAGCGCAATCTTTGCCGGTAACGACATGATCGGCATTGGTGTGCTGCGAGCGGCGGCGGAGCGCAATGTGCGCGTGCCGAGCGAGCTGTCGGTGATTGGTTTCGACGATATCCAGATGAGTCGTTACGTCTACCCGGCACTCACCACGGTGGGGCAATCAATCCTGCAACTGGGCGAGATGGCGGCCGAAGTGCTGCTGCGCAGGATTGCCACGCCGAGCCTGGGCACTGATCAACGGATCGTGACTCCGAGTATTGTCTTGCGCGAATCCACTGCACCGTTGTCCGGCGTGTTCACCGAATACCGCTGAAACCGAATTGACGAGTAATGATGTATGCCAGCAAATGTAGTGGTAATAGGCAGCCTGAACATGGATCTGGTGACCCGGGCGCCACGGCTGCCGGTCGGCGGCGAAACGTTGATCGGTCATTCGTTTGCCACGGTTTCCGGTGGCAAGGGCGCCAATCAGGCGGTGGCCGCAGCGCGTTTGGGCGCGCAGGTGGCGATGGTTGGCTGTGTTGGCAGCGACGATTATGGCGTGCAACTACGCAACGCCTTGTTGGCCGAACAGATCGATTGCCAGGCAGTGAGCACCGTCGATGACTCCAGTGGCGTGGCGTTGATCGTGGTCGATGACAACAGTCAGAACGCCATTGTCATCGTCGCCGGCGCCAATGGCGCCATGACGCCCGCAGTGATCGACCGGTTTGATGCGGTGCTGCAAGCCGCAGACGTGATCATCTGCCAGCTCGAAATTCCGGATGCCACGGTGGGGCATGCGCTCAAGCGCGCGCGCGCGCTGGGTAAAATTGTCATCCTCAATCCGGCGCCGGCCAGTCGTCCACTGCCGGCGGACTGGTTTGCGGCGATCGACTACCTGATCCCCAATGAGAGCGAAGCGACCGTGTTGAGCGGCTTGCCGGTGGACTCGCAGGAAACGGCAGAAAGTGCAGCCAGTCAGTTGATCGCCATGGGTGCGGGCAAAGTCATTATTACCCTTGGTGCGCAAGGCTCGCTGTTCGCCAATGGCCAAAGCTTTGAGCATTTCCCGGCGCCCAAAGTGAAGGCTGTCGACACCACGGCCGCAGGCGACACGTTCGTGGGTGGTTTCGCCGCTGCGCTGGCCAATGGCAAGTCCGAGGCCGAGGCGATTCGTTTCGGGCAGATCGCCGCCGCGTTATCGGTAACCCGCGCCGGCGCACAGCCGTCCATTCCAACCCTATCCGACGTACAGGCCTTTAAACCCGCATGAAAAAGACTCCTCTGCTCAACGTCGCATTGTCGCGGCTGATCGCGTCCCTGGGCCATGGCGACATGGTGGTCATTGGTGATGCCGGGCTGCCAGTGCCGCCGGGTGTCGAGCTGATTGATCTGGCGCTGACTCACGGCATCCCGGATTTCGTCAGCACCCTGAAGGTCGTGCTCAGCGAGATGCAAGTGGAAAGCCATGCATTGGCCAAAGAAATCTTCGACAAGCAACCGACCGCGCTGAATACCCTGGAGCAGTTGAGTGAAGAGGGCGCTCTGGGCCGTCGTGATCTGCTCAGTCACGAGCAATTCAAGGTTCTCAGCCGACAGGCTCGGGCGATTGTTCGTACAGGGGAATGCCAGCCGTACTGCAACATCGTGCTGGTCGCTGGAGTCACCTTTTAACTTTTGATTTCACAAGCACAAGGAATGCGCCATGCAACGCTATGCTCAGAAACTGCATCAATTCATCCGGAGCCTGCTGCTTTTGTCCGTAATAACTGCCACCGGCGCCCAGGCGGCGGAAAAAATCGACCTGATCATCGACACCGACCCGGGTGCCGACGATGTGGTCGCCTTGCTGTTCGCCCTGGCCTCGCCGGACGAACTTAACATTCGCGCGCTGACCACCGTGGCCGGCAACGTGCGCCTCGACAAGACTTCGCGTAACGCACGACTGGCGCGCGAGTGGGCAGGGCGCGAGGACGTACCGGTTTATGCTGGCGCGCCGAAGCCGCTGATGCGCACACCGATCTACGCCGAGAACATCCATGGCAAGGAAGGCCTGTCGGGTGTCACCGTGCACGAACCGAAAAAGGGGCTGGCTGAAGGCAATGCGGTCAATTACCTGATCGATACCCTGAAAAAAGCCAAGCCGCACAGCATCACGATCGCCATGCTCGGTCCACAGACCAACCTGGCGCTGGCGCTGATCCAGGAGCCTGAAATTGTTCAGGGCATCAAGGAAGTGGTGATCATGGGCGGGGCGCACTTCAACGGTGGCAACATCACCCCGGTGGCGGAATTCAACCTGTTTGCTGACCCGCAAGCGGCTGAAGTGGTCCTGAAAAGCGGCGTGAAACTGACCTACCTGCCGCTGGACGTGACCCACAAGATTCTCACCAGTGATGCGCGCCTGAAGCAGATCGCTGCGCTGAACAACAACGCGAGCAAGATTGTCGGCGACATTCTCAACGAGTACATCAAAGGCGATATGGAGCACTACGGTATTCCGGGTGGTCCGGTGCATGACGCTACCGTTGTGGCCTATCTGCTCAAGCC
Organism: Pseudomonas sp. ok266; assembly: GCF_900110195.1. Lineage (NCBI taxonomy): Bacteria > Pseudomonadati > Pseudomonadota > Gammaproteobacteria > Pseudomonadales > Pseudomonadaceae > Pseudomonas > Pseudomonas sp. ok266. The sequence goes on from NZ_FOCU01000005.1 coordinate 258,940, forward strand.
GGAACTGTTCACCGGTCGCTCGGTGAATGTCGTGGTGGATAGTCGTGAAGGGCCGACTTTCGGTCAGACCATCGTCGATTGGTACGACGGCCTGAAGGCGCCGAAAAACGCCTTCTGGGTGGAAAATGGCGACGCGCAAGGCTTCTTTGACTTGCTCACCGAACGCCTGAAACGTCTGAAGTAAGCCACTCGCCCGCAGGTGCCAGCCTGCGGGTTTACCCTTTCTCTGCGTGTTCGTGTTCGACCTGTTCGGTTGGGTAGCGCTCGAAAATCTGCTTGATGAATTGCTTGGCCGCTTCTGTGCCCAACTCTTTGACCAATAAATCGATACCAATCAGCGCAAGCTCCTCGGTGGTTCCCGGGCTGTAAGAGCTGTGTCCGTCTGCCCATTTGGCATTAATGGCGGCGTCGATGCTGATCGTGGTCATGAGAGCGCTCGAATAGTCGGAAGATCTTGGGTTTGAGTTAACCATTTTGTCGGGCATTTGGCACTGCGACTTAGGCATGAACGGATCGCTATGCGACACTTGGTCTTTTAAAGCTTTTCAAGGATCGTGTTGTGCAGATCGATTTGAACACCCCTGACGGCCTCACGCTCGACGCGGTGCGCCAGTTGCTCGCCTCGGCCAGTGATGACGAACACACGCAGCTGCGCGTGACCAAGGGGGGCATCGCTTACATTTCCTCCGGCGTTACCGGTGGGCAGGATATCGACGGCTTGCTGTTTCGCCTGGAAACCTGGGCCAAGGGCTCGGGCTACGTGGGCAATGTCGCGGCCAGTGACGAGGTATGGGTCATGCAGATTTTCAATGCGCTGAAGGACAACTGGCCGAATCCGCCGTATGACTACATCGACGTCTATTGAGCGCCGTTAATATTCAGTCACGATTGATTGATGAAGTGACGCATGCCCCTCAGGCACACTCGGCGTTTTTCCGATCGTGGGGCAGGGTGATTGGTGATGGCCTTGGCTGTGAAACCAATCGCTTGAATGGCGGTCGCACGATCTCAGCTTAACCATTTTGAAAACAAGGAGGCTTCATGCCTTTGAAGTTCGCGACACTGGGTGCACTTATGGCCGCTGCCATGCTGGCCGGTTGCAGCACGACCTCCAGCGAGTCGGCAAAGGAATCTGCGGCAACCGAAGCTGGTCACAGCCGCTGTGAAGCATCGGCGGCGGAATTCGCCATTGGCAAGAAAGCTTCGCCAGAGCTTCTGGAGCAGGCGCGCAGCAAAGCCGGGGCGCAAAATGCCCGCTTCCTCAAGCCGAACGACATGATCACGCTCGAGTACCGCTCCGATCGCTTGAACCTGAACACCGACAACAATCTGGTGATCACTCGCGTCAACTGCGGCTGATCACGCGCCACTTTTGTTGCAGGCATAAAAAACCCCGTCACTTGGACGGGGTTTTTTTAGTGCGCGCAGAAATTACTCTGGGCGAACCTGTGCAGCTTGCATACCCTTTTGGCCTTTCTCAGCCACGAAGGAGACGGTCTGGCCTTCTTTCAGGCTTTTGAAACCGTCGGATTCGATAGCTTTGAAGTGTACGAACAGGTCGTCACCGCCACCTTGAGGAGTGATGAAGCCGAAGCCTTTTTCATCGTTGAACCACTTAACGGTGCCGGTTTGGCGATTAGACATGGTGTATCTCCAAGAAACATATATTTTTCAGTACTGTGCTGCTCAGGCCAACTGGGCACACCCGGGTATCATAGTCGAAATGTTCGCTTTGGTAGCCCCCTGGACGTGCTGTTTGCCAATCAGTCGTGTTTTCTTTACTGCCTTTATCGGCTGAAAGCCCCGGTTTACAAGGCTTTTAGCGGAACGTAAAGACGATAAAAAAACCTGTAAAACCTGCATAAAACGTCTGAAAAGACGCAAATTCAGCCCTTTTCAAGGGCGCTGGGCCGAGTCAGGACGCTTTTTTTCTTACTTTTTCGCCGGAGTATTCGCCTTGCATTTGGCGATTTGGCCCAGCGCTTTCTGCTGCAGTTCAGGGGTGGCCTTGTTGTCCATCAGCGCCTGAATGTCGGCGGCAGGATAGGACTTGATGGCGTCAGCGCCACAGGCACAATGAGATTTGGCTGCCGCAGCGCCGATCTGTGGGGTCGCCGCCTGGGTGCACTGCGCCATGTACTTCTCGCGCTCGCCCTTCGGCCAGTCGGCGTGGGCGCTCAGCGGCAGCAGCATAACGATAGGGGCGACTACGGCGAACAGGGTATTCAGACGCATGCGAGGATGCTCCTTGTGGGTCAATGTCTTGTTATCTGAGGGCTGAAAGGCCTATCAAGTTCAGCACTCTGGCATAAAAACAGACGATTTGCCTTCTGATCAAACAGAGGCATAAGTGACCGCTCATCTGTGCTAGCATGCCGGGCTCAAGCGTTCTCTGGCGCCGGATGACCTTCAGTCCCGGCAGCGGTCAACGTGCGAATATTTTCGATTTGAATCCCAGTCACTCTGGTTCGGTTTTCCGGTTGGCCGCAAGGCTCCTGCCGCTGTAAGGCAGGCGTTCGTCATTGAATGGCCTGGATCGGATCTTGTACTGGCTCATCCCAACCCACGTGACCTTTGGTAGGGGTCACCACTAGGAGAGGAGGCGCCATGCCAACTATTACTCTTCCCGACGGCAGTCAACGTTCATTCGATCACCCGGTTTCCGTAGCCGAGGTCGCCGCATCCATTGGTGCAGGTCTGGCCAAGGCCACAGTGGCCGGCAAGGTCAACGGCAAGCTGGTCGACGCCTGCGACATCATCGACAGCGACGCGACGCTGCAAATCATCACGCCAAAGGATGAAGAGGGGCTGGAGATCATTCGCCACTCTTGCGCGCACCTGGTTGGCCATGCGGTCAAGCAGCTGTACCCGACTGCGAAAATGGTCATCGGGCCGGTCATCGACGAAGGCTTCTATTACGACATCGCCTTCGAACGTCCTTTTACTCCGGACGACATGGCCGCTATCGAACAGCGCATGCAACAGCTGATCGAAAAAGATTACGACGTCATCAAGAAAGTCACTCCGCGCGCCGAAGTGATCGAAGTGTTCAAGGCTCGTGGCGAAGACTACAAGTTGCGCCTGGTCGAGGACATGCCGAACGAACAGGCCATGGGTCTGTACTATCACGAAGAATACGTCGACATGTGCCGCGGTCCGCACGTGCCAAACACGCGTTTCCTGAAATCCTTCAAGCTGACCAAGCTGTCCGGTGCCTACTGGCGCGGCGACGCCAAGAACGAGCAATTGCAGCGCGTTTACGGCACCGCTTGGGCAGACAAGAAGCAGCTGGCGGCTTACATCCAGCGGATCGAAGAAGCTGAAAAGCGCGATCACCGCAAGATCGGCAAGCGTCTGGGCCTGTTCCACACCCAGGAAGAATCCCCGGGCATGGTGTTCTGGCACCCGAACGGCTGGACTCTGTACCAGGTGCTCGAGCAGTACATGCGCAAGATCCAGCGCGACAACGGCTACCTTGAGATCAAGACGCCGCAAGTCGTTGACCGCAGCCTGTGGGAGAAATCCGGTCACTGGGCCAACTACGCCGACAACATGTTCACCACTCAATCGGAAAACCGCGACTACGCGATCAAGCCGATGAACTGCCCGTGCCACGTGCAGGTGTTCAATCAGGGCCTGAAGAGCTACCGCGAGCTGCCGATGCGTCTGGCCGAGTTCGGTGCCTGCCACCGTAACGAGCCATCGGGTGCGCTGCACGGCATCATGCGCGTACGTGCGTTCACTCAGGACGACGCCCACATCTTCTGCACCGAAGAGCAGATGCAGGCTGAGTCCGCTGCGTTCATCAAGCTGACCATGGACGTTTATCGTGACTTCGGCTTTACCGATGTCGAGATGAAACTGTCCACTCGTCCGGAAAAACGCGTCGGTTCCGACGAGCTGTGGGATCGCGCTGAAGCTGCTTTGGCTGCAGCCCTTGATTCTGCGGGCCTGCCGTACGATCTGCAGCCGGGTGAAGGTGCGTTCTACGGTCCGAAGATCGAGTTCTCGCTGAAAGACTGCCTTGGTCGGGTCTGGCAATGTGGTACTCTGCAGCTCGATTTTAACCTGCCTGTCCGTTTGGGCGCTGAATACGTCTCTGAAGACAACAGCCGCAAACACCCAGTGATGTTGCACCGTGCGATCCTCGGTTCCTTCGAGCGCTTCGTCGGGATTCTGATCGAGCACTACGAAGGTGCGTTCCCTGCGTGGCTCGCGCCAACCCAGGCGGTGATCATGAATATCACTGATAAACAGGCAGATTTTGTTGCAGAAGTTGAAAAAACTCTCAACGAAAGCGGATTTCGTGCCAAGTCCGACTTGAGAAATGAAAAGATCGGCTTTAAAATCCGCGAGCATACTTTGCTCAAGGTTCCCTATCTTTTGGTTATCGGAGATAAGGAAGTCGAGATGCAGACTGTCGCTGTGCGTACTCGTGAAGGTGCTGACCTGGGCTCGATGCCCGTCGCCCAGTTCGCTGAGTTTCTCGCGCAAGCGGTTTCCCGGCGTGGTCGCCCAGATTCGGAGTAATTATTATTAAGCGTGAAATGAGACAAGATAAACGAGCTGCACCGAAAGCCCCGATCAACGAGAATATCTCGGCACGCGAGGTTCGGTTAATTGGCGCTGATGGCGAGCAGATTGGCATCGTCTCGATTGATGAAGCGCTTCGTATTGCTGAAGAAGCAAAGCTTGATCTGGTGGAAATCTCCGCAGACGCAATCCCACCGGTTTGCCGTGTGATGGATTACGGCAAATCGATCTTCGAAAAGAAGAAGCAGGTTGCCGCGGCGAAGAAGAACCAGAAGCAGATTCAGGTAAAAGAAATCAAGTTTCGTCCAGGGACGGAGGAAGGGGATTACCAGGTAAAACTGCGCAACCTGGTACGTTTCCTGAGTGATGGGGACAGGGCCAAGGTATCCTTGCGATTCCGCGGCCGTGAGATGGCCCACCAGGAGCTGGGGATGGAACTCCTCAAGCGGGTTGAAGCTGACCTGCTCGAGTACGGTTCTGTCGAACAGCATCCTAAGATGGAAGGACGCCAGCTGATCATGGTCATCGCCCCGAAAAAGAAGAAGTAATCAACAGGGCACGGCAGGCCTTCTGATTATGTTTATCAACTGAATGCGGAGTATCCGAACATGCCAAAAATGAAAACCAAAAGTGGTGCTGCTAAGCGGTTTCTGAAAACTGCTAACGGTATCAAGCACAAGCACGCTTTCAAGAGCCACATCCTGACTAAAATGTCGACCAAGCGTAAGCGTCAACTGCGCGGTAGCAGCTTGCTGCATCCGTCTGACGTGGCAAAAGTCGAGCGCATGCTGCGCCTTCGTTAATTTAGTCAAGAATAGAGGAAGTAACTCATGGCTCGTGTAAAGCGTGGCGTCATTGCCCGTAAGCGTCACAAAAAAATTCTGAAACTTGCTAAAGGCTACTACGGCGCACGCTCCCGCGTATTCCGTGTTGCCAAGCAAGCGGTAATCAAGGCAGGCCAATACGCCTACCGTGACCGTCGTCAGAAAAAACGTCAGTTCCGCGCTCTGTGGATCGCTCGTATCAACGCTGGTGCTCGTGTTAACGGTCTGTCCTACAGCCGTTTCATCGCTGGCCTGAAAAAAGCGTCCATCGAGATCGACCGTAAGGTTCTGGCTGATCTGGCAGTGAACGAAAAAGCGGTGTTTGCTGCGATTGTCGAGAAAGCTAAAGCCACCTTGGCTTAAGTACCCCCGACAATCACCCGGCCTCACTTCCGTGGGGCCGGGTGGTAAACGTCTTAAATAGGGGAAGAGCCTTCAAGCTCTTCCCCTATTTTGTATCTGGAGTCTGTACATGGAAAACCTGGATGCGCTGGTCTCTCAAGCACTAGAGGCTGTGCAAAGCGCTGAAGATATCAATGCCCTGGAGCAAATCCGGGTTCAATACCTTGGCAAAAAGGGCGAATTGACTCAGGTGATGAAGACCCTGGGGAATTTGCCGGCAGAAGAGCGTCCGCAAGTCGGCGCCCTGATCAACGTTGCCAAGGAACGTGTCACAGGCGTACTCAATGCGCGCATGGCTCTGTTTGAAGAAGCCGAACTGGCTGCCAAACTGTCCGCCGAATCCATTGACGTGACGTTGCCGGGCCGTGGCCAGACCTCTGGTGGTCTGCATCCGGTGACCCGGACTCTGGAACGTGTTGAACAGTTCTTCACCCGCATCGGCTACGGCATCGCCGAAGGCCCTGAGGTCGAAGACGACTATCACAACTTTGAAGCGCTCAACATCCCAGGCCATCACCCGGCCCGGTCGATGCATGACACCTTCTATTTCAACGCCAACATGCTGCTGCGCACCCATACCTCGCCGGTACAGGTCCGCACCATGGAATCGAAACAGCCGCCGATCCGCATCGTCTGCCCGGGCCGCGTGTATCGCAGCGACTCCGATATCACCCACTCGCCGATGTTCCACCAGGTCGAAGGCCTGCTGGTTGATCGCGACATCAATTTTGCCGATCTCAAAGGCACCATCGAAGAATTCCTGCGGGTGTTCTTCGAAAAAGAGCTGGCCGTACGTTTCCGTCCTTCGTACTTCCCGTTCACCGAGCCGTCCGCTGAAGTCGATATGGAATGCGTGATGTGCAGCGGTAAAGGCTGCCGTGTCTGCAAGCAGACTGGCTGGCTGGAAGTGATGGGCTGCGGCATGGTTCACCCGAACGTGTTGCGCATGTCCGGCATTGATCCGGAAGAGTTCTCCGGTTTTGCTTTCGGCATGGGTGTCGAGCGTCTGGCCATGCTCCGTTACGGCGTGAACGACTTGCGTCTGTTCTTCGACAACGACTTGCGGTTCCTCGCGCAATTTCGCTAGTCGTAACGAATTCTTAGGAGAGCAGGATGAAATTCAGTGAACAATGGCTGCGTGGCTGGGTTAGCCCGCAGGTAAATCGCGACGAGCTGGTTGCTCGTCTGTCGATGGCGGGCCTTGAGGTCGATAGCGTGACCCCGGCCGCCGGTGTTTTCAGTGGTGTGGTGGTGGGTGAGGTGCTGAGCACCGAGCAACACCCTGATGCCGACAAGCTGCGTGTGTGCCAGGTCAGCAATGGCGCGGAAACTTTCCAGGTCGTGTGCGGTGCGCCAAACGTGCGTCCGGGCCTGAAGATTCCGTTCGCCATGATCGGCGCTGAGCTGCCGGGCGACTTCAAGATCAAGAAGGCCAAGCTGCGCGGCGTCGAGTCGAACGGCATGCTGTGCTCGCAAGCCGAGCTGCAGATCGGTGAAGGCAACGACGGTCTGATGGAGCTGCCGGTCGATGCACCGGTGGGCGAAGACTTCCGTGTGTACCTGGATCTGGAAGACGCCAGCATCGAGGTCGATCTGACCCCGAACCGCGGCGACTGCCTGTCCCTGGCCGGTCTGGCCCGTGAAGTCGGCGCACTGTATGCCGCGCCGGTCACCCGTCCGGTGGTCATGGCCATTCCTGCCGCGCACGACGAAGTGCGTTCGGTAGAAGTGCTGGCCCCAGCCGCGTGCCCGCGTTACCTGGGCCGCGTTATCCGTAACGTTGACCTGTCCAAGCCAACGCCGCTGTGGATGGTGGAACGTCTGCGTCGCGCCGACGTGCGCAGCATCGACGCTGCCGTCGACATCACCAACTACGTGATGCTCGAGCTGGGTCAGCCGCTGCACGCCTTCGATCTCGCCGAAATCAACGGCGGCATCCGTGTGCGCATGGCGGAAGAGGGCGAGAAGCTCGTTCTGCTCGACGGTCAGGAAGTCAGTCTGCGTAGCGATACGCTGGTCATCGCCGACCACACCCGCGCGCTGGCGATTGCCGGTGTGATGGGCGGCGAACACAGCGGCGTCTCTGCGACGACTCGCGACGTATTCCTGGAGAGTGCGTTCTTCGACCAGATCGCTGTTGCTGGCAAGGCTCGCTCCTACGGCCTGCACACCGATGCTTCGCACCGCTATGAGCGTGGCGTTGACTGGCAACTGGCCCGTGAAGCCATGGAGCGCGCCACTGGCCTGCTGCTGGACATCACTGGCGGCGAAGCCGGCCCGATCATCGAGACCGTCAGCGAGCAACATCTGCCGTCGATCGCGCCGATCACTCTGCGCTCCCAGCGCATCACCCAGATGCTGGGTATGGAAATGGATTCCGCCCAGGTTGAGCGTTTGCTCGGCGGCCTGGGTCTAGGTATTACTGCCGATGGCGAAGGCCAGTGGCGCGTAGAAGTGCCAAGCCATCGCTTCGACATCAGTCTGGAAGTCGATCTGATCGAAGAACTGGCGCGTCTGTACGGCTACAACCGTCTGCCGGTTCGTTACCCGCAAGCGCGTCTGGCGCCGCAAGCCAAAGCCGAAGCGCGTAGCGATCTGCCGGAACTGCGCCGCCTGCTGGTAGCGCGTGGTTATCAGGAAGCGATCACTTACAGCTTCATCGATCCGCGTCAGTTCGAACTGTTCAGTCCGGGCGTCGAGCCGCTGTTGCTGGCCAATCCGATCTCTAATGACATGGCAGCCATGCGCTCGTCGCTGTGGCCGGGTCTGGTCAAGGCGCTGCAGCACAACCTCAACCGTCAGCAAGATCGCGTGCGTCTGTTCGAAAGCGGTCTGCGCTTCGTTGGTAAGCTCGAAGGCCTGAAGCAAGAGCCGATGCTGTCCGGCGTGGTTTGCGGTAGCCGCCTGCCGGAAGGTTGGGCGCAAGGTCGCGACACGGTTGATTTCTTCGACGTCAAGGCTGATGTGGAAGCGGTGCTCGGCTTCGCCGGTGCACTGGATTCGTTCACCTTCGCTCCGGGCAAACACCCTGCGTTGCACCCGGGTCAAACCGCGCGCATCGAGCGCGAAGGGCGTGAAGTCGGTTTCATCGGCGCCATTCACCCGGAATTGTCGAAAGCCTTGGGTCTGGACCGTCCGGTCTTCGTTTTCGAGCTGGTTCTGGCTGAAGTGGCACTCGGTAAAATGCCGAAATTCCACGAGTTGTCGCGCTTTCCTGAAGTGCGTCGTGACCTTGCACTGATTGCGCACAAAGACGTCGCGTCCGCGGCCGTACTGGACGTAATCCGTGAAAATGCAGGCGAATGGCTCACGGATCTCAGGCTGTTTGACGTGTATCAGGGTAAAGGCATTGATCCTGATAGAAAAAGCCTTGCAGTTGGCTTGACCTGGCAGCATCCATCGCGCACTCTTAATGACGATGAGGTGAATTCGACGACGCAAAATATCCTCACCTCGCTCGAACAAAGGTTGAACGCCACGTTAAGGAAGTGACGTATGGGGGCTTTGACGAAAGCTGAGATGGCGGAACGTCTGTATGAAGAGCTGGGCCTGAACAAGCGGGAAGCCAAGGAATTGGTAGAACTGTTTTTCGAGGAAATCAGGCACGCTCTTGAAGACAACGAGCAGGTCAAATTGTCCGGTTTCGGCAATTTCGACCTTCGGGACAAACGCCAGCGGCCTGGCCGCAACCCGAAAACGGGGGAAGAAATCCCGATCACGGCTCGCCGTGTGGTCACCTTTCGTCCAGGGCAGAAGTTGAAGGCCCGAGTTGAGGCTTATGCTGGAACCAAGTCATAACGACGAACTACCCGTCATCCCGGGCAAACGCTACTTCACCATCGGTGAAGTCAGCGAGCTGTGTGCCGTAAAGCCACACGTGCTGCGCTATTGGGAGCAGGAGTTTCCTCAACTCAACCCCGTCAAACGCCGCGGAAACCGCCGGTATTATCAGCGCCAGGACGTGCTGATGATCCGGCAGATCCGCGCGCTCCTCTACGATCAGGGTTTCACCATCGGCGGCGCACGCTTGCGCCTGTCCGGCGATGAAGCCAAAGACGACACGACCCAATACAAGCAGATGATTCGGCAGATGATTGCCGAATTGGAAGATGTGCTGGTGGTTCTCAAGAAATAAAAAGCAGCGTTTGAATACTTCCAGTTTTCAAACGCTTGCGCTATATTCTTGAGCGTTCTTCGAGATGAAGAACGAGTTGCAAGACCAGTCGGGGCGTAGCGCAGTCCGGTAGCGCACTAGCATGGGGTGCTAGGGGTCGAGTGTTCGAATCACTCCGTCCCGACCATATTTTTCAATGACTTAGCCCAATCTTCACCGGTTGGGCTTTTTCATGTCCGAAAAAATACTCCCACATTTACTCCCACGGATATTCTGGATCTAGTTGGCTTCGGCGTCTGGAGGAGTGTTGTGAGGCACCGCATTGACCCGGCATATTTCAGCGAATTATCTGTAGCACCGAGGCACCGATGTCGGCGACTTAGCCTGGTTTGGATCATTGGCGACCAGCAGTCGCTTTGTATTGATCCGGGCAATCTGGCTTTTTCGTCGGTTTGAGCATTTGACTCAACGGGGTTTGCCGGCTGTTGTCGTCAGGCCCTGAGACACCGAGGTTGCGACCGCTGAATCCTCGAAGTCCGCGTCGCGTCCATTGCGGCCACTTTTTCAGGCGTATTTCAAGGCCTGCTTCGAGCTGAGGCTTTTCCCAGAGTGCGCGGGCAGTAAGCGTTGCATCCATTCATGGCGATCAAGGCTGTTTTAGATTTTTCCGTTATGTTTTTCGTCATAGCAATACAGCTGCTCGTCAATCTCCCTCAGTGGGCGATTAAGCTGCCGGGCCAGGTCAGTCAGTTGCTCGGCATAGGCGATGTATTTCTTGTAGTTGTAGGTCCCGTAGTAAGGCTTTGTGCCAGTCAATGCTCTGTAGGCTCTGACGTCGATGATGGGAAACAGGTCTGGCCTGATGAACTTGAGTATCGAACTCGCCATCGGGAAGCCGATGCCCTGTGCGAGGACGAGCTGGTCGATGACGTCCTTTACGAGTGGATCTTTCAGGGAAATATTTGGGATGGTCGCGAGGGCATTGAGTTTTTCAAGGGTTGCAGGCGGTACCGAGAGTACTCTGTTGGATTTCCACAGAGATACGCGGCGCAATTCGTTCTCGGTGATAGCGCTCGAATTGTTCAACTGTGCGTGCAGTGCTGCGGTCTCTTCATCATTGTAGGAAAAGGTGAAATCCAAGGCTTCGTTTTGCTTGTCAAATGTCCTGTATTGGCGTTTTGTGCTCATTGCTGAGTCCTTTCGGTGAATGTCGTTTCCTTGCTCGTGGCGCTGCTTGCTTGAGCCATCCAGGGTGCCGGTCTGTTGCGTCAGCGAATGAAACCATCAGCAACAGTTCTTGTGTAGAAGATCGCGGCACTTTGCTGTTCAAGGTGTCCTCGCCTGCAGCAAGAGAAGCAAGGGCAGCCAGGTCGGTGGAGGATGTTGTGGCCACCCTCGAAAGCGTGTCCCGATCTTGCACGAGGTGCAGTTAAAATGAGCTCCAAGTGAACAGGCGCAGCTGCTCGTGACGCAAATTTTTTGCGCTATCTAACAACAGGAGTGGTCGCCTTTGCTGTCGGTGTCGGGTGTACAGCAGAGCGGCTATCTCCTCCGTTGGAGGATCAAGGGTACAGTTTGAAAACGCTATCACTGTAGCGTTGCTGTTCACTGAGATCTTCAACATCCAGGCCGTAGGTTCGAAGCAGCCATCGCGACGTTCCGCCCGGTTCCCCGCCAACCTCGGAACGCCCGTGAAGACCAATACGGTTGTTGACGATGACCACATCCCCAGGCGCTACTACCACTGAATCGGCACATTTCAGGCAGGCTTGCTCGAAACGCCCTATGGCTTGGCTAGCTGGCGATGAATCATCTTCCGCCACTGCAGCACTGTGGCTGAAGCGAATCCAGTGACCATTGTCTCCTACGAAGAGCAACTGGACTCCAGGCAAGGGTTTTAGGAATTGGCAGTCACTGCCAAAGAGTTTCTTGAAACCCACCCTGAAGGTCTTTTGCGGCCTGAGGACATACTGGGGCTTTGTCAGCTCTTCTACATCCTTGGGAGAGAGCAGGGCAAGCACCGAGCTCAGTGGCATCACCGTCGTACTCACACTGTCGGGATTGCGTAATCCACTAAGGCAGACAAAATCAGGAGACGGGGCAAATCGCTTCTCAAGCTCATGTTCTTGTCCCCGTATGGGGAAATAAACGCCGTCGGTGTGACCACGCATGTCGCCTTTGGACTTGTTGGCAAAATCGCCATCTCCAGGCAGGACGACGAGGTTGACAAAGAGGTGGCCATCATTTTCAGAGCCATAGGAAACCGTCTGCGCATTCAGCATCGCGAGTGCAACGATGGCTGCGGCGCGCGCAGCGATCGTGGCCGGATGCTCCGGGATAGGTACGAAGGCTGAAGGCGTTTCGGGCAGAGCAGTCGCTTCAAAAACGTTGCGCAGATGGATTACTGGGTGTATCCAGGCTCGCTCTTGAAGAGCATGCAGCGAAGTGCCGGCCTCAATCAGCGCTGCCAACACGGGTGGCGTGAGCTCGGTCGCCAGCTGGACAGGATCGGCAAGTGCCTTTTGGCAGTCCTCGATTGAGTTCGTTTGCATCCACTGCGCTACTCCGCTGCGCACGGCGGCCGAAAAATGAGCGTCGATCAATTGTGTCCCTACTGGCTCAGGTGATATAAAGTTGATATACAGAGCGCAACTACGATACACCCACGCGTCCATGATGACCAAGCCTACCATGAAAAGTGATATCAATTTGACCTCCGCACCGCTCAGAATGTGGGGTGAATACCTGACATGGCTTTCTAGCGCTGGCACCTTTAGTGGATCGGCAGGGAAGCATCAATGCCTGCTCCCATTACCTGACGGTCAAACCTTGAAAGTGGAGGCTCAGAGCCCTGAGTCGCTTGCTCGACAGGTAATGGCTCAGCTATCAGCAACCGTCAGTATTTCGGCTATTGCTGACTGTTTAGAGCAAGCAGGTCACGTCTTCTCTGTCCAGGATGGAACGCCCAAGGAGATCGCAATGGAAAGATGCTATGTGCCATCGGTACCTCAGGCGTCACAAGCCCCTCGAGAGGCTGCAAACTCCACGAAAGAAGCTATGCAGACGATTGGCGTCTACACCAGCAAGGCGATGCATGAGCAGATCCGCAAAGTCGCTGATGCCCGCGACGTCAAGAAGTCAGTGCTTATTCGCCAGCTGGTCAAGCAAGGGCTCGATGCATTTGAGGGCGCGATTGAAGATCAAAGCCCAAAGAAGCTGCTTGAAGCGTACGAGCGAAAAATGAATGCCTATTCGGGCGATTCAGAGCAGTGGATGGCGCGTCTAGATAGATCCTTCAGCCTAGAGATCAAGTTGACTGCTAAGGAGTACAGGAAGTCGGCTTCTCAGGTCGTTGGATTCTTCGTTGCAGAAGCACTCTCCCATTGCCCAGAGGTTCAGCACATTCATGAGACCGTTGCTCAGGTGCTAACAGCCGAGGAGGTTACTCATGCTCGTGAGACAATCAGAAATGTCGCTGGGGTAAAGGCAGGGCGACTGGGTGAAGCAATCGGAATAGGTAACGTTAGGGCGCTGGTCAACCAAGTTCTGGGTGGTATCGCACGCGCGCCCCAATCCTTGTTAGCTAGAATGGCAAAGGAGTTGAAGCTCTCCACAGAGGCCATGGAGGCGGCGATGGCCCTCAATTTCGAACAAGCGCCCCAGAGATCTTATAAAGCACCGAATGGCAGCCCACGAGAGCTCACGGAGCCCGTCAGTTGGGCAGAGGCCGTTAAGGCTTTACGTCTATCGGAAGCGGAAGAAGGTCGACTGTTAGCATTCGAGGATCAGGATGAATCCATTTGATCGCGCGCGTCTCAAGGCTCAGGAAGTCCGCGCCTCGTTAGTGGAGTCCAGCGGTAAAGCCTATCCCGCCAGCGCAGAATTACTCGCGGGCGTCGAGACCGTTCTTGAGTTAGCTGTTGATGAGGTTCCAGCTAATCATTTCGACCTCGGGGGTGGCGATGGTGTGCTGCTGCGATCGATTAAAACGATCCTGATTCGTAATGACGTACGGCCGGATGAACGTGTGTATTTGATCGCGCACGAGCTGGGTCACTGGTATCTGGATTCTCCCCAGGCGCCGAGACCATCTCGCATTCCAAGTTCAGCCGGTGCGGAGGCAGCGGGTGGCGCGGCGGCCATTGTGGATGGCTACGGTGCCTGGGAGCGACAAGAGTTGAAGGCGAATGTCTTTGCTCGTGAACTGCTTTTGCCTCGGTCAGTCGTTCATCAAGCTTGGGCGAACGGGTGGCGAGCGAGACAGATAGGCACGCACTTCGGGTTGGGGAAAGAGCTTGTGCGTCAGCAGATGGCAGATGCGCTACTGCTTCCAGAGATGGTTCCAGTGGCTCTCACTCAAGCGCCAACCCCAAGTGACGCACAACGTCTTGCCGCACAGGCCAGCGAACGTTACGTCAACGTGGTCGCAGGCCCGGGTACCGGTAAGACGACAACTCTGGTTCATCGTGTCGCACACTTGATCAACGATGGAGTCCAGGCCAGCCGGATACTCGTCTTGACCTTTACCAACAAGGCGGCTCAGGAACTGATCGAGCGACTGACCGTCGGTAACGTACCGGATGCCTCTCACGTATGGGCAGGAACCTTCCATGCTTTTGGGCTCGAATTTCTGCGCAAGCATGCCAACCTGTTCAACCTATCACCCCAGATCAAGATCGCTGATCTGTTGCAACAAGTGCGCATGATGGCGGCTGAACTGCCGAACATTCAGCTCGCTCATTTCTTCAGGCTGCAAAATCCTTACGATTGGCTGCCTGACGTACTCAAGATCATCCACCGGCTCAAAGAGGAGCTGGTTTCGCCCGATGAATACGAGCGGCTCCTGGCCAGCTTACCTCCGGTTGAACAGGAAGTGGCCAACGAGCGGCAGGACATCATTACGGTTTATCGAGCTTACGAGCAGGTGATGCGTCGTGATGGCTGGGTGGATTACGCTGACTTGCTCGTGATACCTACGCGAAAATCGGCTGAGGATCGCGCATCCGTTGCAGAGTTCTTGGATCAGTACGATCACGTGCTGGTAGATGAATACCAGGATGTGAACTACGTCATGGTCGAACTGGTGAAGCGACTCGGTGCGTTGCATAAAAATCTCTGGGTCGTCGGGGACGTCCGCCAAGCTATTCACCATTGGCGAGGTGCATCAATTCAGAGCCTGCTTAGGTTTGAGCACGCCTTCGCAAGCGGAAACCAGCGTTCAATTCAATCCTATTCGCTGGATATTAACCGCCGCAGCTCACCTGAAATTTTGGCCTTGGTTCGACGCGCCGGAACAGATCATGTGCTTGAGCAAGATCTGCCATTGGACAATGTCACTGCTAGCCGGCGCTCCACTGGCGTAAAGCCCATGCTATTTCAGAGCGAGGACAACGCCGGGCAGATAAACACGGTTGCTCAAAAGGTATCCGAGGCCGTTTTGGACGGCTATCCGTACGGTACGCAAGGTGTTATCAGCGCTACCAATGGACAGCTCGAGCAGTTGGCCAAAGGATTGGAGGGGGCCGGCATTCCCGTCCTTCATATCGGCGACCTGTATCAGCGAGCCGAAGTTAAGCCATTTCTTTGCCTCATGCAGCTGCTGACTCAGCGTTCCCCGGCAGCTTTATATGGCTTGCTCAATGATCCCGATTTGAGCATGCCGACGGCTGATATTCAAACCCTGATGGCGCTGTCAAAGACCGGCGTGGTATCGCAGCGGGGGAGATGGTTAGGCAAGCCCATTGCCGGGCTTACCCCGAGAGGAGAAGCGGTGGTCACCCAGCTCCGAGGTTTGCTGGGGCGGATGACCCGCAGCACACGCCCCTGGGATTTCATATGCGAACTCTTGTTCGAGAAAGGGGTCGGTCTGGCAAACGTGGCTGATCAGTCCACGCCGGCACAAATTCAAAGATTGGCCCTGTGGTTGTTCCTCTACGGTGTCCGCAATGGTGATGGCGTGGGTAGCCAGGCCACCCTATACAAGTTCTTGGTTCGTGAAGACCTGCGTCGGAGAATCAACCAGCGATCATTGGACCGAGCGCTCCCTCCCGAAGCTGCGGCGATCGATGCCGTCACCCTCATGACCATCCACGGCAGTAAGGGACTTGAATTTCCCATCGTGCACGTGGCCAACGTGGAGAAGTCCCGTTTCGGTGCCGAGGTGTCGGGGCAAAGAGAGAATCACAACGAGGTGCTTCTTCCTCCAGAGGTGCTGAACAGCACCTCGCAGCAACGCCGTAAGGAGGAAGCCATTGAACGTAACAACCTCCTGTACGTGGCGCTCTCGAGAGCCAAGGATCGTCTGAATATCTACACCTGCACGGAGAATCAGAACATCCCCTCGCTGGTAAAAGATCCTAACCTGGTCTCGGTGCACATAGGGCGGGCAGTGCGGGTTGCCGGGCGCGCCGCCGTGCCGCCAACCAGTGCCGCGGCAACGGTCGCCTTTGCGGCATTTGATTCATTCTTGAGCTGCCCACTGAAGTACCACTACGCGCATGAACTGACGTTGCCCGCAGAGCAAGAGATTGATCTCTCCATGAGGGCCCGATCTGGCGTCCTGGCGGGATTGGAGTACGCGTTCAGAGATGGTTTGTCAGCAGGAGACGCGTTCTGGAAAGGCTGGATGGAAAAATCACTGCCGATGCCGGATGAAGATCAATTCCTGGTCAACGATGGTTGGCGCGCGTTCAGTGCTGGAGTGAGCATCCAGCAAGCTACCGGCGCCTCTTACCTGCCAAGCCAAAACGCTGTGGTGAATGGCTTGACGATTTCGCTACCCTGGATGCTTGAGGAGCCGAGCGGAACTATCCATTGGCTTCGGACTGGTATGGCGGTGATGTACGACGTCAAACACGTCCGTCCGATGATGACCAACATGGGCGGCCGGCAGCGCCGATCTTTGACCCTGCATTCGCTTACCAGTGGTCGGCAGGAAAACTGTATCCCGTCGAATAGGATCAATTCGACGAACGTCTTCAAGGCCGCTGAAAAACTTCGAGGTACAGATCGTTCTCCTATACAAGGCTACCACTGCCTTACCTGTGCTTACGCTTCGATCTGTCCGCAAAAGCCTTGATCGTAGGCGTAAGTGTAAGAGGGAGCGTCTGTCGACGCTGCCCATGATGGGGGCACTTCATCTTTGGGGGGGCAAGCAGTATGTCGGTGGCAGGTATGACCTCGCTCCTCATCCGTCAATCACTGCGCAGCTCTTGCCCGATTCCCCGTAAACGCTTGAGATCAAAAAGCGGATTGCCGTACAAGAAGCTGGGCGCCGTCGAGTCACTTTTCTTGTAAGGTCTGGAATGCTCATGGTCTGGAAAAAATGGCAAGTCCGGATGGTCCGGTGCGGAGTCCGCGCGGTACACCTCCTTGGTTTCCCCAGGCTTGTACAACATGTAGGCGTAGTCCATCAGCGTGTTCAACCGCAGTAACCAATGCCATCCTCCGGATAGCTGAACTCTCAAGTGCCAGCCACGTCGACGCTTTTCAGCCGTTCCCACACTGCCGCCCAACCCCTCGGCGACCAGTGCGTGCAGATGCGCAATCAGATCATCGGGAATTGCGTCGCTGCGCTCTACATCCGGGATGTTCAGCGACATTGAAAAGAGTGTTTCAAGGAATCGCATCACGCTAGGGTGTGCCCGCGCGATTTCTAGATGGGGCCCGCAAAGCGGCAATTGAATAAGTACACCTTTGTCGGCATCGCATCCTATTGTTGTACGAGCACTGGCAACTGCGGGTGCCATACAGGCTACACAATTGCCTATGCCGGAGAGGATCACTGAATGGGAGACCGAGGTGTTCTGAAAGCGACCTTCAGCCAAAGCTGTTGGCTCCAGAGTGGTTTGCGTCATCCAGGTGTGCCAAGCCTGGTGCACGGAAATGGCTGCCTGCGTATTTAACCGGTCATAAAGTGCCCTAGTTGTGGGAAGTGTTATCCAGTCGAGTACATCCACTTCATTGGCGGCAATACCCCGTTCGCGCTCGAAGCGATAGGTGCGCAGACAACCGCAATGTTCGGTCTGCATAAACACAAGTACCGCTTCCTGTGTGTCACGAATCCAGAATTTCAACGGTGCAGTTTGAACAAGCTTCTGCCAGATCACTTCTTCGTGGGTCACGCTTTCAATGACGAATGGTAGTCGCTTGGCAACAAAATCAAAATTTTTGAAGGCCAGCGAGGCGATGTATAAATCGATTGTTGGGCCGTCGGGTGCTTCGCCCTTGAGCTCCTGGATCAGTGAGTCAATGTTGAAAAGTCGCCACTGTTTATGGTTTTCCATTCTAGGTTCCTTTGCGGATCTAAAAGAGCATTACACCTAAGCCGGGTCCCCCATACATTTACGCCGACATGTATGCTTCCCAAAGGTTAGGTGTGACATTCGGCAACAGCGCTTCGACGGGCGATAGTGTATAGATGACGGACCCGTTGGCGCCTCGCATGAAGCCGGAAGCGCGGATTCCCGCCCAGAACAGGGCAAGATTTTTGTCTCCTGTGCAGAGCATGATCTGTTCTTGTGGGAACAAGGCATAAAAATTGATCAGCAGTTCCAAAGCGCGCAAATCTGCCAGAGCGTTGTAAGCGTCCTCAGCGGAGTAATGTCTGGACGGCTTGATCAGGCGCTTGGCCGGACCAGCGCCGTTCTCGACACAAACAATGCTCAGGGCGGCAAGCACGACCAGCGTATGTCGCTGGAGGCCGCAGTCATGGGCAACCTCAAGCACCTGACGCCAGATCTCTGCGCGACGGCGGGAGCTGATGGGGGACTGTAGCCTCGGAGCCACCTGACACAAGAACTGCACTTTGCGCGCCATACTCTCGCGCATGTCTTCCAGCAGCCCGACAAGACCTTCGACCGCGGAGTCCGGGGTGAGCTGGGCCTCCGGCAATGCCACCCGGACCTTTCTACTGGCCTCGGCCCATTGCTCAGCGACTTGTTGGGGGGTGGGGATCCGCCGTTTGTTGCCTTCCAAGGCGAACAGCCCAGGATGGATCCGTACGGGCTTGCCTTGGAATAGATCGAGGAAATCCTCTCCAGCACGGGTCTTTTTCCCGTCTCGGTAGCGCGACGCAAGCTCGCTGATCGTGCAACGATCGGGCATTACCACCATGTCCTCACGCAAGGCCAATCCAGATGGCAACCAACCACCGCGGACCAGGCCTATGGCCTTATTCGCATATTGGCTTTCTAGGTGGGTGCGAAGGTTGGCCATGTCCCCGATAGACAGCTCTAGAATGTCGTTTTCGACGATGCGCGCCCCGGACCAGTTCAACGGGATGTTGACCGGTCCATCAAGCTTCATGCCGGCAAGGTCGGAGTACCTCAGCGGCTGTAGCTCCACGCCTTCGAATGTGGTAATTCGCCCGGTGAGAATGCCTTCTGCATCCTGCTCTTTGAAAATCCAGACCCCTGTTGTTTGCGGCTCTTGCTGACTCCCCATGACCAACGGTTCCTTTAAGGTAATTGGAAGTCTTGGATCCCCAGATGCTGGCAGCACGCAACTTGAACTCGCGGGAATAGACCTTTCTTTCGTTCATGGAGCCTCCAAGTTGCCGAAATCATATCGCCCTTAACAGGTGTCCGGGATACTTGACCAGTTCAATCCGCCGCTGAAACCGTCATTATCGGAGCGCCGAAGGGGCTTTAGGGGTCGTAAGCCTGGGAAAATCGCGACCACGAATGCAGCGTTTCAAAATGTCTTCACCTTGCTAGGATTTCATCCATTAAACTGCTGTCCCCTTAACTAGACGTTAGTTGCGAAGTATGCTCAGCCTGAAAATGTACCCGTCCAAGAACGGTGACGCATTTCTCATCAACGCGAATGGCAATCACTTGTTGGTTGATGGAGGATTTGCAAGTACATATACAAATTACATCGCCCAGGATTTAGCTGAGCTTTCCCGTCAAGGCAATCGAATCAGTCTGGTGGTGTGCACCCATATTGACGCGGATCATATAGGTGGGCTCCTAGCATTCTTTTCGGCCAATGGCTGCCCCGACAGCCGAGGCATTGAAGTGGACGCCGTCTGGCACAACAGTCTGCGCTCCTTATCCTCCCAGCCTCAGGGACCTTGCATGCCTCAGGATGCGAGGGTCCTCGAATCCATCAAGCGCCGCGGCTTCCCTTTGGCGACCGAGCGTGCGGCCGATCCAATCAGCGTCCGGCAAGGCAGTTCACTGGCCAAGCTTCTCAGGATTGAACGCTACCACTGGAATGATGGCGACGGATCCCAATGCATAGACAGCCGCGTCGCTGCGCTCGACCTACCGAACGCTGTACAGGTTAAAGTGCTTGGCCCAACAGTCGAACGGCTGGAGAGCCTTCGAACCTGGTGGCTGAGAGAGATGAAGAAACTTGGCTACCGAGGCGTGGGGGAGGCCAGCGATCTCGTGGATGATGCCTACGAAATGTGGTGTGCCCATGATTCTCAGTCGGCTGCTCCCTGCATTCGACCGATTGCAGCACAGAAAGATCTTCAGCTTACCAAGGTGTATACAGCTGACACGTCGATTGCCAATGGCAGCTCCATCGCTCTCCTGCTTACGGCAGGGAAGGCGAGTGTTCTCCTGTTAGGTGACGCTTGGGCTGAAGATATGGTCGCTGAGCTGAAGCAACGACAGACGGACGGAGGGATACAGCTGTTTGATGCCATCAAAATTTCCCATCATGGCAGCAATCACAACACCAGTGTGGAGCTGCTGGCTATGGTAGACGCCCCTTGCTTCCTGATTTCCACTGATGGCAGTCGGCATGGTCATCCGGACTTTGAAGTTTTGGCGGAAATCGTAGACCGCCCCGCGGCCTTTGAGCGCAGGATCTATTTTAACTACGAAACCGCAGCCTCGCAGCAGTTGCGCACTTACACATCGAAGTCCCACGCGCGTTTTAGCGTGCATGTGCCTGAAGGTGAATGGATTCAAATAGGAGAGGCAAACACGTGACGGAAGAGGCGGTCAAACAGGCCACATGCATGATTTCTGGGGTAGGGGATGCAGGTACAGGCTGGCTCATTGCGCCCACGCTCGTGCTGACAGCTCTTCATTGCGTAAAAGCTACCACCGCGGAGGGAGGGGTCATCACTGTGCGTTTTGGGGCGGGCGTCGCAGCGATTGAATTCACAGTGGTTGTTGAAGCGCACGACGACGATCTCGACGTCTGCCTGCTTCGCCTGCCTGTTCCTCTGAATGTGGAGCCCATTGCAATAGATGTCAGCCTCCCCCGAGTGGGCGAGAAATGGTATGCGTTCGGCTATCCTGCGACCAAGCTTGATCTTGGACACGCCCTCAACGGTGAAGTCCAGCAGGCCTTGGGCGAATTGGTCCATGGAGTGGACCTCGATCTCTCGGTCACGCCGGGCACCCATCTTTCAGGCTATCACGGACTGTCAGGTGCAGCCCTGATGGTTGGCCGCGTTTGTCGAGGCATGCTGAGGCTGAATGTCGACACAGCCCTAGCGGCACTCAGCACCGATAAGCTGCGAGCGTTCCTCGATGCCAATGGCATGCTTCCCGAAATCTCCGCCGAAGCTGGGATAAGCGCTCCACATGGTTTGCGACCTGAATTTGACGGGCAGTTTGAAACCCGACTGGCGAGCGCGAATGGAGGGTACCTCGTTATAGAGGGCGCGCATGGCATTGGCAAGTCGACGTACTGCAGGCGGTACGAACCCAAAAACCCGCCACTCGAAGTATTGGGGATTTATGCGTTTTCGGAGCGCGGTCGAGGGATAACGCCCGCGCACCAGGCTCAGCCAGAAGTATTCTTTGACTGGGTAAACTCATTGTTGTCGATGGACGTGAGCGGCAAGCCGGCCAGATTGCGGGAGCTCACATACCCTCAACTTATCCGGAACACTCATGAGGCTCTTCAGGCGTTGGCCAACCGTTGCGCTGCGGCGGGCAAGATCGGTGTGCTGTTTATCGACGGCTTGAATGAAGCTGTCGGCGTGAGCACGGATAGTCTCCAGCGCTTTGTAAGCCTTCTCCCATTGGCACTGCCTCGTGGGCTCGTGATAGTGATTACTGGCGTAGGCTTGGACGCGCATGCAAGCGGCATTGGCTCGCTGTTGCAAGCCGCTGAACGCCTGACTCTTCCTGCCCTCGAATACGAGAGTCAGCGTGGGCTGTGCGTCGAGTTGCTCGATCCTGGAGTGGTCACGTCGAATCTGGTGACCATGCTGTGCGAGCGGGCCAAGGGCCACCCACTTTACCTTCGCTATCTGGCGGATATGGTGAACGGGGGCGCGAGCGAAGGCGATATCGCTCAGTTGCCCGCATTTAGTGGGGCCATCCAGGACTACTACGAGACCCTATGGGGTCAGTTACTGCCGGACAAGGACGCGGTTAACCTGCTCGGCATTATTGCTCGGCTGCGTTGGGGAATCTCTGTCACTGACCTGACAGCCACGCTTTTGCCGACTGAGAGTGCGGTCTACATACCAACGCTGACTCGAATCCAGCACTTACTCTCTCATTCGGGTAGCACCGAGATATATCATCCATCCTTTTCGGAATTTGTTGCGCACAAAACATCAGCCGTGGACCAGCTCTTGCAGGAGAGACTGGCGACCTTCTGCAACGGCTCTGCAAGCGGCGACTACGGGTCGCTGAATAGGATCTATCACGGCCTGCTCGGAGGAACGCAGTCGCAATTGCAGGCAATTCAAGGATGTCAGCAAGCATGGGTGGACGCCTCCGTTTTGCTCGGGGCAGAGCCTGATGTACTGCTAAGTGACATCGACGAAACGCTTAGCGCAGCCACGCGTATCGGTACGGCCACCGATATGGTCCGATTACTGCTTTTGTCCCAACGATTGACCTTTCGTTACGACACCCTGTTCGCGCAATCAGCTGAGTTGGTGGCGCTGGCGTTACTTGCGCTCGGGAAAACCGAGGAAGCGCTGCGCCATGTCATTCGTAACGAACGGCTCATAGTCGACGCTCACCAGGCATTCAAAGTCGTCAACGCACTGACCCGGATGGGCAATACTCGCGAAGCTTTAATCCTTCTGGAAAAGGTTGAACTCACACTTCTTGCGATCTTTGAGCAATGGCAAACCGAAGGCAGCATCGAGACTGACCTGTTGATCGATACGGTCCAATTGCGGTTACACGGATTTGGCTTGGCAATAGCTGCTGGTGGGCAACCGCCTGTTAACAATTTTCTTAACGCGGTTGTGAAGGGGATTGTGCGCGCTCCCAACACTCCGTTCTCCGTCGAGGGGCAGTTCGAAATTCTGCTGCAGCTGACTGGCAACCTGAGGGGCACAGCGCTCTGCCTGAATAGCCAGTATAGGCCCGTCTCGCAGCTTAAACTCCCTGACAAAGATCCCGCACAGGTTTTACAGTCGCTGCTACAGATACTGATTCATGCAGAAATGAACTCGCGGATGTACGGCGTACGGCTGCCAAGAGAGGTAATTGACCGGCTGCTGTCCGACCTGGAGATCTTCAGGGATGCGCCGCTGTCCCCTAAGGACGCGCGTCTGATCTTTGTTGATACGCTGATTGAAACTGGCGCAACTGGGCGCTTAGTAAGCAAGTGCTCAGTGGGGGTTGTGGGCACCAGAGAGATGCTGACTTTTTACAAGACTAACCGTGCTGATCCCGATGTCGTAGGATTTCATGAGTCTTATCAGCAACTGCGCGCAAGCTGCTTTCTGAATGAAGCCCTGGCAACGCCAGTGGTCCAAATCTTCAAGAGTGATGACTGGGAAGGATCGCTGCAGTCGATTGCTTGCGCAATTGCTTGGAGCGATGGGGCCGCGCGAAGAGCCAAGGCAGCCGGTGATCATGCAGCGCTTGATCAAGTCTGGTCATTTATGGCGGAAGTCGTTCTGCCGTCATGCTTCTTTCCACTGGCTTCTCGAATCCAATGGCAGGGCGCCTATACCATCCCAGAAACCGTCATTCCCTTGCTGCACGAGCGCTTGGCAAAATTGATGCTGGACTGCTTCCCCCTGCAGGTTTCAGTGTTTCTGCTGATGCTCGATGAGGCATTTGACAGCCAGTTAGGCCTCTACAACGAAGGTTTTCGCCAGACGCTAGCAGTTGTTGCCGAGCAGTTCATTGCTGCGAAGCTTGAGGGTGCCACGGCTGACGCTCTGTTCAATCTGGTGATCCGTTGGAGGGACTATGTCGAGGCTAATGTCGAGAACAGATTTGAGCTCGTGCCGGAGCTACTGCGCATTGTCCCTCTTCTTGCGCGGCTAGACTCGGCGGAAGAGGCGTTCAATACCTACCAGTCGGCGCTGCGTTTTTCGATGGGCCCGAGTTGGTATAAAGAGGACCAGCTCTCTCTGATGTCCAGTACCCTGGAGTCCCTCCCTGTTGAATCGGCAGTACCAGCTGCATCGCTTGCTCAGATTGCCGCTTACCTGGAGCGAGCCAGTGGGGAAATGACATTTCAGCGTTATGTTCGGGCGGACAAGGGCTGCTTCATCGCTCAACTCTGTCGGCGATCGTTGTACGCTGACGCCATTCAATATTTCAAGCATCAGTCCTGCGGGTCATTGGCGGAACTGTTTGTGCAAGCAGCAGCCGGCAATCTGGACAGGGTTTCACCTCTGATTGGTATGCGATTCCCTGGAGGTGCGCTGGAAGAGCAGGCGGCGCTGCTGGCTTTGCTTCGTCAGGTGTCGACCAAGGCTAACTGGCGTGTTCGCTGGGCCCTACTTGAGGTGTACCAGCATGGGGATGAACGACACCTGGGTGACTGGGGCCAAGAATACGCACTCATAATTGCTGAGTTCGCAGATGATCCAGCTAATGTGGCTTGGGCCATTCGACGAATCCACGTGATCGCTCAAAGCATGTACTCAGAACGGGCGTGGATGCTGCTTAACGCGCTGGTTCCTCTATTGCCTCCCAATGTGAAGTCGGACTTTACGCGCTTGTTGGAGGAAACCGAAACTCACCTAGGGCCGGCCCGCCTTGAGCAACTCGCCTCCATGTTTGGGCTGACCCCGGCATTGCGTAGGACAACCCAAGCCGGGACGGACAAACCAGAAGTCCAGCCAAGTTCTTCCGATGCAAGCAAGGATAAACTGTACCGTCCAGGTCTCTTCGGAAAGATGTCGGTTGAAGAAGAGGCTCGCGCTTCACTGGAGGTTGCACGCTCCCTCCTGCGGCGTCGGAATTCGTCCGCCGCGGTCAATACGTGCATTGACGTCCTGCGGAAGCTGCAAGCTGGAGGCTGGTCCATTTGGTCGAAAACCCATACTGGGAGTGCCGCAGAGAATTTGATCAAATCAGTGGTTCAAGACGGCAACGAGTTAGCGCGTCTCTATGGTCCCCTGATGCTCGAAGAGCGCCATGCTCAGCGTTGGTGGGTCGCATCCCACCTCATCGACGTGGTAGCCGCTAAGGTTGACGCTACGCAACAAGCCGCCTTGCTTGGCATTGCCATCGAACATGTTGGGCAAATGGTGGGTGAGGCGTCGAGTGCGGCGTTTGAGTACCTCAACGGTTCACTGATGGATGCCACGGAAGCCCTTTTTGAACTGCTGCTCTGGACACTTGATCATCCTGCTTGGGAACGTCGAGATAGCGGCGCGGCGATGCTGCTTTGGTTAGCCTCTGCTAACGACACATGGCTGCCTCAACTGGTGAAGCTTGCATTTTCAATGGATCCGCGCAGCCGAGCAGATATCGCCGCAGCGGTATTTGACGTGCTCTCGCACCGCAATCCGACCTTGTTGTGGCAGCGGATAGCGCCGCATGTCGTTATCGCTGATGTGTTAGCGGAGTGCCGTCACGTGGGCAGGTTTGTCACGCTCTTGCGCATTGCGCAACGGGCGAGTGAGCAGGGCGGCGCCGGTGCGGCTGAGGTTGTGTCGGCAATGAGCTCAAGTGTTGCTGAACACCCGGCATCCGTTCCTGCCGAGAATAAAGAAGTGCCTGATTATTTTCCGCAGGAACTTCACGAGCTTTGGTATACGTTAGCAGAGCTCGGTGTATTTACTGAGGCATCTATACTGCAAATGGAGGCGGTCGTTGCCAAAAGCTGTTTGCCCCTTTCCGTGGATGTGGCGAAGCAACTAGAGACGAAGGTCGCCGAGGGCTTCGGGGAGCCTAGTCATCTTTCGACAGATCGTTGGGCTGGGAAAATACGCTATAGCCTGAACACAGCACTGTTTCGTCCCATGCCTGTCGACACATTTTTGGCAATAGAGGCGGAGCTCCGCACCTATAACCCAAGCACCGTTTCGTCACCGAAAGATGGTAACAAGTTGCTCGCCGGCCTGGTGAGTGCGCTCGAAAATGGAACGGAGCAGCATTACCGGCCGTCCTGCGATGGCTTGGTGTTTTTGGATCTCCAAAGCTTTGTCGAATTAGAGGGAAGACCAGCGTTTGTTGAGCTCATCTCACATTTGTTGCCACCAGATCCGAGGCAGGCACCCTATCCCCCGATCTATGGGTTCAAATCCACTGAGCTTCCGCCTGTTTTCAATGACGAGCAGATGGCTGTCTGTGTCAGAGCTATGCCAGTCGTAGCGTACTTCGCCTCACTAAGTCCGGCCATTCCTACTTTCCGGTTTACCCAGCTCATCGGCACGACCTCATCTGCGACTCTCAGATATCACTGGCGAGATGGCAGCACCGTTATGAGCGCCGGCTGCAGTCGCCGTTACGAGGCGGCACTGCTAGCAGTCCATCGGGGAGCGCTTACGCTTCCCCCTGGTTGGAAAATTGCTTGGATGTTGCGAGTTAATGGGGACGTAAGGGCTGTTCTGAATATTTTTTAACACGGGGGTTTACCATGATGGATTCTTTCGAAACACCCTCCACACGGGCCGAATTCGAAGAGCGGATGGGCTATTCGGCGGAACAGTGTCGAATGGGGCTCATGCACTTTGCCAAAGGCCTTCGTGGCCCTGATAGCCTAATGAAGGTTAGGTGTTTGCCCAATGGTAGGATCGATTTGCTTAGCATTGACGAATCAGCGCGTCTGCATGCAAACATGATGCATAACATGCGTGGCTTCGTGCCACCCGATACTGATAAAGAATAATGGAGTGATATAGATTCAGGGTTCACGCCGCCAGATGATCAATGATTTCTACAGGCTCGACCAAATGGAAGGGCAAGTGTTATGGAAACCACAGCTGCACTTGCGAGCGAAGGAACATAAAGGTCTCGGTCGGCTATTGTTTTGCGATCCTGATTCTTGACGTCGTTAGTCCGAGAACAATCGCTGATGACTCGGAGGGAGATAATGTGAGGGCGGGCAGCGGTGGTCCAGCTGGCGTGCTAAGGAATTAGGGCCCAGGTATTCGCGAGATTAAGAGGACTGCTATCGAGTAGTGGACGAAATTGGCGAAGCTGGTGAATATGTGTTTTTCATCGCAAGGGCTCGATTACCAATGGCTGCGGACAAGGAAAGTCAATCCACCTCTACTGAGCTCACTGGCGGTACGGGGTTCACCTACGAAGACTTGGTGGTCGCGTATTACCTTGCCGCATTGCTGCTTGAGGGCCATGCTGCTGGCGTGTCTGGAGTAGTAGTTTCCGTCGCGGTACAGCAAGCAGCCGATCAGCCAATGGATGACGTCATCGTTGAGCTAAAGGACAACCTGGGCGTGCGCACAATGGCTCTGCAGCTCAAGCGGACATTGCGAATCTCAGCTGCAGCAAGCAATAGTGATTACCTTCAAGTCATGTCGTCTTCAACAGCGACTCGACAGTTGCCCATTTTTAAGCCAGATCGCGATGCTTATGGGTTTATCACCGAGCATGTAGCTCAGAACCCTTTGCGCTCTCTTAATCGACTGATCGAATGGGCTCGTGCTAGCGTTGATGGTTCCGATTTTGCTAGGCGATTTGCGTCGGGCGGTAGCGCCGCAAAAGCAGAGCGGGACTTACGAAACGAACTGCGGCCGCTGACCGGCACCATCTCTGATGACGGTGAGGCGGATTTCTATCGCCACCTGATTGCACAACGGATGGACGGTTTGTGGGAAGGCGGCTCCAACCGTGCTTCGATATTGACCCAGTTAAAGAGTCTGGTGGCCAATGATGTCCATGGCGCGGAAGAGCTGCTGTTCGACCGCCTCTGTCGCATCGCACGCAACGGAGCCGGGCAGGGGAAAAAATGGACTCGTCCAACTTTGTTGCAGCAGTTATGTGGGGTTATGCGCCTACGCTGCGCTCCTAGCTATTTTCACGATATTCAGTTAGTCCAACGCTTCTCTCTCGAAGGTCTAGCCGATGTTATCGAAACCATTGGCGGCTGCCATATCGACCGAACAGGTCTGAAAGACCGTATTGTCGAACACCTGACAACCTTTCGGTTGGTAAACATCACCGGTTTGCCAGGGTGCGGGAAGTCAGTCGTTTTGAAGCAGGTTGCCAAGAAATCATCGGAACTCGGTCCTATCTTGTTCTTGAAATCAGACAGGTTGCAGGGCAGTGGCTGGTCTGCATTCGCCTCAGGGATAGGCCTAGTTCATTCTGCTGAGGAACTGCTGGCAGAAATAGGTGCGTCCGGCACTCCGATTCTCTTCATCGACGGTATCGATCGTGTTCGGCCGGACCAGAAGGGTGTCATCACAGACTTGCTGCGCACAATTGAACGCCATGAGTCGTTAAGCCACTGGAGAGTTTTGGCTACGTCACGCGACCAAGGCCTGGAGCCCTATCGAGCTTGGTTCCCCAGCAGTTTCTATCAGGGGACTGGTATTGGCGACATCGCTGTGAGCCCTTTTAGCGATGTCGAGGCCGCTCAACTCGCGGCGGACATTCCTGCATTGAGAACCCTACTAATCGGGTCGCCTGCCATTCAGGAAATTGCACGTAGGCCATTTTTTGCCGCTGTGTTGGCCAGAGGCACCACATCAGACAGTATCGCTCCCCAAACAGAGAACGATTTAATCACGGCTTGGTGGGCGCGCGCCGGGCACGATGCTGCGCCAGAGAGCGCCGAGCTACGCCGTCGAGCAATCATCGACCTAGCGGAGACCGGGGTGCGCGGGCTGGGCAAAAATATCCGTATTCGGAATTTGAAGGACGCCACGATAGCCCAATTGGCCACGCTCAAAGCGGACCTACTCGTTCGTGAAGACGACGATGGAGCTTCATGTTCCTTTACTCACGATATCTTTTTTGAGTGGGCATTCTTCCGTCTACTTATCGACCTTTCCAGCGAGTGGTACGAGGCAATCTTGGCAGCCGGGGAACCACCTTTACTGGCGCGTGTAGTGGGGCTGTTGGCACAGCAGAGGTTGGGGGCTGCTAAGCGCTGGACAGAGGGGTATCGCTTGCTAGAGGCCAAGTCGATGAGGCCTCAATGGCTCCGCGCCTGGGTGACAGCTCCACCGTTCTCTGTTGCATTTCTTGCCTCGCCCACTAGGGCAGAGTTCACGTCGGCGATGACGGATGCCGACTTTCACTGGCTTGAAAAGCTGCTGGTCTGGTTTCAGGCAGAACATACGATTCCCAATCCCGTTGTATTGCAGCAGGGTAGCGGCGACCAAGGTAGCGACTCGATACGATTAGCCCACCTGCTTGGTTGGCCGTCTGATGTTCGTAGCTGGGGGCGGTTGATTGACTGGCTTCTCGGCATGGCCGACGCGTTGCCTGGACGCTTGGTTCCGAAGGCTGTTGAGCTTCTCGAAGTCTGGCTGAACATGTTTGCCAATCACCACAACGCTCGTACTGGTGGGATCGTGTCGCAGTGCAGCAAATGGATCACGCAGCTTGAATGCTCAGAATCGATGGATGATCCCGACACTGATGACGCCAAGTGGGACGATCTGGGCCGAGAAGCTATTCAACACCTCACTTCGGCATTACGCCGCTCAATTTTGCGTTGTGCTCATGCGTTTCCAGAGGCTGCCAAATCATTATATCAACGCGCCATCGGCAAGGAGCGTTTACACGGCGATACCTATGTAGATCTCATGGCCTATGCACACATAATGTCGACGGTTGCACCTGACCTGCTCGTCGACCTCGCCAAGGCAGAGCTGCTTGAGGAGCTGCCGCAAGCTCGATTCGACCGGGAGCAGAGGGAGTACGAGCAACAGGCTGCCCGTCGGAAGGCATTGCGTGCTATTCCTGAGTCTGAGCGCACACCAAAGCAACAATCGGCGCTTGATCATTTCTTTTTCCCGTTGGGTCGAGAACGACCTGACTTAGAAAATATAGGCATAACTCGGCACCACGGTTTCTACACTGATCCGTCAGCCTTACACGAACCATTCGCAAGCCTGTTTAGCAAGGCGTCGAGCTTTGCTCAAGCTTTGGTCCGAGATCTTGCCAATCAAGCTGTGACTGGATGGCGGCAGGTGCATGCGATCAATGCGGAGTCGATGGGCACACCATTACCTCTTACCCTCCAATTCCCTTGGGGAGAGCAGACGTTCTGGGGGGATTGGCGGGTTTACAGCTGGTCCCAAGGCCAGCTCGCAGCCGCCCCGTTGGAGTGTGCGTTTCTGGCGCAGGGTTATTGGGCTTTCCAACAGATTGAGAGCGGCCATGACGCAGATGATGTCATTCGCGAGATCATCCAAGGGTCTGAATGCTATGCATCATTGGGGTTGGCACTTGTAATTGCACTTGAAACTCTGAAGGTTTCAGAAACAACGCTGCCTCTAATAACCTGCCAGAGACTTTGGCATCATGATATCAAACGGATGGTCGAAGCTCCGTCATTAGATATCGACATTTTTGGATTAGGTCTTTACTCACGTCTAACAGGTGCTGCGGCACAAGCAAAGCAGTTCCTAAAAAAGCGCAAGAGTCGAACGCTTAATGTGCGGGACCTGGCGGTATCTTTCGCGCTGACGGGGGACGATCACCTGCGATCGCGCTTCAAAGAGGCGCTGTCGGCATTTCCGGGAGACTTGCCCTACGAGTTTGAAGAGTCACGTACACATGCGGCAACCACTGAGCAATTGCTGGAGTGCTCGCTACAGTGGTCAGGTCTCGGCAATCAAGAAAACTACAAGCGCATTGCTAGTACGGAAGGTACTACCGCTGTTACCTATGAATCACCAATAGCGCTCGCCCCAAATCAGCGAGCCAGACTTAACGAAGCCAACGCCTTTCTACAAGCACAGCATGTCCTCAGCTGGGCTGAGCGGTCGCTGGAAAAAAATGCACCGCAGCCGGATTGGGATCTAGTAAGTGCTGTCGCATTTGCCAAACAGCACGATCACACTGACATGTTTGATACGCGCGGAGATATCGGAGACCACGCGGTGCAAAGCTCAATTTCGGCGATCGCCGCATGCGTAATTCGCTTCAGTGGCTGGGCAGCGTCCGAGCTTGATTGGGCATGGGAGGTGATGCTGCGTGTATCGACGATGCGCGAACCGAACACCTATCTCGGGTCGCGAGTACCATGGCATCCTTACAACCATCTGATCGTGGCGTTGGTCCATAACCGGGGAACAGATGAACCCGAAGAAGAATCTGTCCGTCTATTGCTGGATCTGACCAGACATCCCCTGGATGACATCGCTCAATTCAGTTTTATAGGATTATTGGTTGATAAGCAGCTGTCCGTTAGTTGGATCGCCGCTCAGCTAGCGATGCGTTTGGCTATACGCTGGCGCCCTGTATATAAAAGCGACGGTAATCATGACCACTCGAAAAATCAGAAGTATCGTATTAACAGTTTTTCCGATTGTGTTGCTGCCTTAAACAACACTTCGCCATCCCCTCTGCCGACAGTCCCACAGGCCTGGGAGCAGGTGAGGGCTGATGATCTACTGGAGGAGGATTGCCTAAGAGATCCTGACCCGGCCTTCGATTGGGACTTTGCGGGAAAAATCTTCTCATCTTTCCCGATCGAGAAATGGTGTGGCGAAACTGGATACCGTAGTCATTGGCAGGCAGCACTGGGTGAATTAGTAGCTTGGACTGCAACGCGCCTCATGCCCCCTAAGATCGTGGGCCATCGCTCACGCAACCCTGAAGCCTACGGTTGGCACCATACACTCAGCGCTCTCATTGCACGGTCGGCGGTATTGCTGGATGCCTCATGGGTACGCGAGCAGTGCCTTGATCCATTTTTGGTTTCGGATGACGAGGCGCTTTCAATGCTGAGTCGTATAGCTAGCGCCTTGGTCACCCATCATGTCCTGGACTCGATTACTGTGCCGACAGGAGTCATGCAGCTTTTGGATGCATGTGCCGATCGTCTCGTTGAAGATAGAGCTTTCGCTGGGCACAAGAATCGAGACGGTACGGTCTATGGCAATGCTATGCCCCGGTTGATCGAGGCATTGCTGTTTATTACGGTTGAAAACGCTCCTGGAGCGCATCGCTTTGCCAATGGCGATTGGGCTGAAATCAGAATTATTATGCCGCTCGTAAGCAAAGTGGTTTCTTCGGTCGGTTGGTCAGCCTACGTTATGGGGAAGTTCCTCATACTTTGCGAGCGGGCGGGAGATGCTTACCCTCTGGATGATTTCATTCGCCAAGTGAGCGCGGCACTCCAGAATCTCGATGCAGCTCATGGAAGCTGGACAGGAACGATTCTGCCGGCTCGTATAGCCGCTGTGATCCAGCGGCTTGCTGATAAACATTATCCTCTCCGCCAAGACCAGGCTGAAGGATTGCTCCGCATACTTGATACCTTGATTGATCTTGGTGATCGCCGAAGCGCGGCTTTGGAGCAGAGCGAAACGTTCCGAGAAGTGCAGGTCATGGACTGAAAGATCTGCAGGCCTGAATTGTAGGTGGCAAAAAACAGAGGGATCTTGGACGTTTTCTTGCCAAAGCAATACCTAAGAAACCAGTCGGGCCTGGGCTATCGATGCTAGGTCGCTAGCCATCATCAAACGCGAGGAAAGGGTTGTTTGGTGGTATCGATGGTAAAAGTAACGTCGACTCCCCAATCAGGTACCCCTTCAAAGTCGATTTCTTCCTGGGCCCTTGCACGTTGCATACCCAGATGTTTAAGCCGTTGTCACGCTTCTTGTGGATCTTCAGTTTTTCGAACTGCTTCTGCACCCAACGCCATTCTTCACCTTGGGAGTCTGCCCCCATTGATATGCCCGGAAACTCCTGGACATAACGTTGGAAAAGCCCCGGTGTTACTAGAAACAAAGTTCCGCTCACCGTGTGGATTTTAGCCTTGCTGTCATTGATGATCAGCTTGTGATTCTGGATGCCTTCTCTGACCCAATTTAGGAATGCCTGGCCAGGGTCATCCGATGGGAGGGGGGAGGTTTCGGGCGGGCTTTCTGACGGCGAGTCACTGGCCTCTGGCCCTTCCAACTCGAACATATCGAGCAGAGTTCCGAGGTAGTCGGTATCTTCCATCGCCATGGGATCTCTCGGCGAAGAGCTCTGACGCGATCCTGTACTGACAATCTCGGGCGCAGGTGGTGATGCCAAAGCGTCATTCGAGTGGTCATCAGCTATAACGCCCACCGTTCCGCTGAAGGCCTCAGGCCGAATTTCGCTCCCCCAAATCAACGCCGGTTGAAGGCGCAGAAAGGTAAATCTCTGCTGCCAGTTTCCCTGTGCCACGAGCGCAGTCCAGATAGCTTTGCCTTCTGGAGTCGACTCGACCAGCCCATGCGACTGCAGTTCGTCGAACACGGCAATGTTGGACGTGGGGATGCCCTCAATCGACTGCGATAGCAGATAGGCGCGCAGCTTGTCGGTGACGGTTTTGCTGACCAGCCACAGGGCGTCTTCAGTCAACCAACCCGCGGCACCTGGCTGGTTGAGTTTCAGCTCGTGTTGAACCAGGTGACGCAGTCCGCTGATCAAGTGATGTTGCAGCGAATGGATCGGCGCTTGCAGCGCCTTGTTCGGGTTGCCACCGATGTTCTGTGCGGTGGAGACGCGGTCGGCCTGCATCACCAACTGACCGAGCACGCCAGCACGTTCGTACTGACCTGCCAGGACGTACAGCAGACTGGCCCACAGTGGCGGAAATCCACTGAGCCAATCGAGGATTGGGCGGTCGAGAATTTGGGTGTAGAGCAAGCCTGCGGCGGCGCCGTGCAGGTGGTAGTCGCGACCCTTGAGGTAGCGGAAACGGTAGGGCTGATCCAGTGGCCCCTGCCAGGGGTGCCAAGGGCTGCCGTCCTGGCGTTCGACCAGCAGGTCCACGGCGATCTTGCCGATGTCATGCAGCAGGGCGCCATAGGCGATGCCGGCGGACCAGGCATCGGTCTGGACGGCTTGGTCTTCGGGCGCGGCGCCGGTGGGAAGCAGATAGGATTGGCGCAGTTTCAAACTGCAGGCGACCAGCTCCAGTCCATGGTCGAGCATGCCACCAAGATAAGCATGGTGGTGCGTCTCGCTGGCCGGGAGTTGCTGGACCTGTTCGGCGTAGCGATGGATCGGATTTAAGTAGAGCTGGGTGAATTGGACGTGGGAGAGGGCGGTGTATTGCCAGATGCGATCGAGCAACTGACGGCGGTGTTCCGCCGCTAACAAGCTGGGGGCTGACTCGATGGGCAGGTAGCCTTCGGCGACGCTCACGGTCGGCGGCGGAGAGGGCTTCTGCCTTTTGTGGCGAAACAGACTGAGCATTGTGATCTCCGGGAAGTGGCTGGGTCAGTGGCCTTTTAGCCTTTTCGGATAGGGCTCTTACCCTTGAGTCCCCATTCCCTTCCAACCCTTACCCGTCCTTTTGGCTCGTGTCCCTTTGTGCGGCAATCGGAATACCGATTTTCTCCAAGTACCGTTTTGCAGCGGAGCTTGGAGGGAGCCGGTAGATGCTGTGTCATGATTTCGCTGATCAGGGGGCAGGCAATGATCCAGTGTCATCCGCCGACTAAGAGTGATCGGCGAGGTGGTACCGGTTCCCAGCAGTGGGGCGGTCAAATCAACGATCTGATCGAAACCGGAAGCAGTGACCCAATCGCGCTATCAGCGTATTGGGTAGCCGTATTCGGCCCTGTTAGTGAGCGTGTATCGCAACGTGCACTTTTTTGAAACACGAATGTTCCGATCGGATAGTTCGCTCAATAACCTTCTGCCGCTCTGAGCTCCTACCTAGCGCCGACAACCTTCAGCTTGGGAAGATCCTGCGCAATCCAACTCTGAGTCTAAGTTCTTAAGCATCGGCGATGGATAGCAAGCTTTCGAATTGGCGTGGTAATTGCCTGCAAGTTTGGCACTCATATGTCGTACTTGGGGAAGTGAATGTCGCTATCAAGCAATTCTATGCAGTTATCCTCCGCCGAAAAGCGCTGGTTACCTTGGTTTGGCAAGACCGGAAAACTGGCGATGAGCTGGTCCTGCCGACTCAATCGGTCTGCCTACCCGGTGATTGAGCAAACATTCGAGGCTATTGCCGAAACCCGGGTCAAATTGTTGCACAACTGGACTCGAGAGCAGTGGGAACACTTGGCCGAGTTGGCCGTGACCCTTAACCGCGACTTCTCCCATCTCGACAATTATCCGCTGCTGGACAAGCTCGGCCAGGCCGAGGACTTTTCCGAACTCTTTGTCGTCGATACAGCTGGCGCAGTCATCGCCTCGACCTGGAGTGGCCATGGCAAAAGCAATCCCTGCAACGCCAAAGCACTGGCCGAAGGGTTGAAAGCTCCGTTTCTCCACGGGCCCTACAGTGACCCTCTGACCTTGCAGCTTGGTCCCTCGTCATCGCGCTTTCACGATGAGGTCACGCTGATGTTCTACCAGCCCCTGAAGGCTGATGGAAAAGTACTTGGCTGTCTCTGCGGCCGCGTGCCGAATGATGTCTTGGGTGACCTGATCCAGCGTGAGGCCGGGCATATTTTTGCCGAGTCGGGGGATAACTACCTCTTCATGGTTCAGTCTCGCTTCGATCCGGCGATCCAACCTGGTGTCGCACTGTCCCGCTCACGCTTCGAGGACGGTACGTTCACCCACGGTGAGAACCTCAAGAGCGGCGTACGTACCCCATGGAAGAGTGTGCAGATACAGCGCCACACCGAACTGGAGCTGCGCTTTACTGACCCGGCGACCCAACAACTGCACCCCGGTGTACGAGAAACCATTCGCACCGGCTCCAATCTGTTCGTCACCTATCCCGGCTACTCGGACTACCGACACATTCCGGTCGTCGGCAAGGGCGTTACTTTCCAACTGCCCGGTTCGCCTGACCGCTGGGGTATGATGTGCGAAGCCGATCTGGAGGAAGTCTATCGACGGCGCTCGCTGAGTTACGGGTTGATGAAACCTTACCTGGCAACAATGGCTGGCTTGTTCGCCTGCAATTTCCTGGTCCAGCACTACAGTGGTCTGGAGCAGAGTCTTATTGATGCTTGCGAGATTTTGAGCCTGCTGACGGCTGCGGTCCTGTTCAGCACTTTTGGCCCGAAGCGGTTGGCTGCGCGTCTAAACGAAATGACCGGTGTGATCAGGACCATCGCTGAAGGCGAGGGCAATCTGCGGCAGCGCCTTGATACCTCGCGAATGGCCAACGATGAGACCGGAGATATGGGCCGTTGGATCAACAGTTTTATCGACCATCTGGATGCGGTCGTCGGACAGGTGATCAAGGCCAGCCACAGCGTCGGAAAGACCAATCAGCTCATGCTCGGACGCAGCCAGGAAGCCAGCCTCACCTCCGATGAAGTCGCGGATGCGGTGCATCGCATGATGATCATTGTTGAAGAGCAACTGGGCGAGATCCAACAAGCCTCGGCCAGTGCCGAACAGATGAAGCAAGCGATGGACGAAGTGGTCTGCCGAGCCCGCGAGCAGTTCCTCGCAGTGCAGGTAGGTACTCAGTCAATTCGCGATGTCGTGGAGCGCTCTTCTTCGAGC
Organism: Pseudomonas sp. ok266; assembly: GCF_900110195.1. Taxonomy (NCBI): domain Bacteria; kingdom Pseudomonadati; phylum Pseudomonadota; class Gammaproteobacteria; order Pseudomonadales; family Pseudomonadaceae; genus Pseudomonas; species Pseudomonas sp. ok266. The sequence continues at coordinate 295,542 of NZ_FOCU01000005.1, forward strand.
GTGCAGTTGCTTGACAGCCGGATGGCACAAATCGGCAATATCACTGGCCTGATCAGTGACATCACCAATCAAACCAACCTGCTGGCGCTCAACGCTGCCATTGAGGCCGCCCGCGCGGGCGAACATGGTCGTGGTTTTGCGGTGGTAGCTGATGAAGTCCGAACCCTGGCTTCGCGTACATCCCGCGCTGCGGATGACATCCGGCAGATGGTCGAAGGTCTGCAAAGCGAAACGCAAAAAGCCGTGGGTTTTATGGAAAACGGCGTCAAGGATGTCGACAGCAGCCTGCGCCTGGCTGAAGAGGCATCCTCAGAAAATGTGCAGCTGCATCAGGCAGTGGAAAGTATGTTTAGCATCATCCAGCAACTCAATGAACGCAGCCTCGACTATGGCAAAACGATCAAACAGGTCGACCAGTCGTCCGCAGAGATGCGCCAGACGGTTATCGTGTTGCAGGCCAGTGCTGAAACGGTAAGGCTCGACGCCAACAAGTTGCAAAAACTGGTGGGGCTGTTCGAGGTGAGTAACAACTCCCGGCAAAGTGCTGCTTGAGGCTTTGCCGCATACTTCAGAGTAGGGCAGATCGTGAAGAGTACGGGGTAGATCCGGGCCACCATCGAAGCGCTGGCTCATGTCTTTTGGTGAGGACTCCAGCTAATAAAAGACTGAAATATTGCTCACTCTCTTGCTGTGCGGTGAGTACATCGATGATCTAGTTGGTGTTGGGTAAGGAGAACTCGGTACACTGCGGTGCAAATTTTTGTGAGTCCTATCATGACCCTCACTGACGCCACGCTAGTGCTGCTGCTTGCGGCACGCATCCATGGGACAGACGAAGCCGTCAGGGCCTCGGCGAAGAGCGTGGTTAAGAAGTTGCCGCGCAGTAAACGCGATCTGATCTACAAGGTGATCGACAGCCGAAGCCCGCTCGAGTTGGTGGACTTTCTGGCGCAGAACTTGGATACGTAACGACAAGCTGCGGGGGCTCTCTTGTCTTGCGTGAGGGCCCGCGGCGTAATGCTTCTGGAAACAGAAAAAAGGGCTCAACTCGCGTTGGGCCCTGTGAAGCGTTTGCAGTGGTGAGGTAATAATTAAGCTCCATCGTTCATGCATAGTGAGTTATCCAAGACCGCTTGCTTCAGTTGCTGCTCCAGGTTGAATACATACTCCGAGGCGCTTCGGGCGTGACCACTGGCGCGGAAGATCGCGTGTTTGTCAGCCTTGAGCAGGCGGAGCCAGGAGTCGATGTAGCCCTCGTGCCTCAGCTCTCCCTGTATACCGGCGTAGGCACATAAAAACGCCGCGCCCATTTCGGCGATCAACTCCTCAAACGCGTAGCCTGGCGAGCCGAACGGACAGGATGACGTCACGCCTTCGCGCTGCAACCGAGAGTGATGCCCGGTCCAGTGCGTCAGCTCGTGCAGTGCGGTGGCGTAGTACCCACCTTCATTGTGAAATTGCGCTTTTGTCGGCAGTTGGATGAGATCCCTGATCGGATGGTAGAAGGCTTCGTCTGCAGATCGATGAACGATGTGTGCACCCGAACTTAACAGCAGATTTTCCGCAGCGCTGTTGGGCTGGAAGGGATCAGTCGGTTCCGTCTCGAGCAGGGTTTCATCGAAAGTGTCGAGCCCTTCTGTTTGCTCGATGTTGAACAGAAAATGCGTCCTGAGAATGCCAAAGTGAGCGACCTTGGGCTGACCATGTTCATCAAGTACGGGGTGGCCTGACTCGGTCTGTTCCTCGCGCTCCATCGGCTTGTAGAGCACCGCCAGGGTGCTGTGCTCACCCTTACGGATGTGCCCACCGGCCTTTTTGGCTTGGTTGAAGGTCAGCCAACGATCTTGAGTGAATCCCTGCAAACTGGCCTCGGCCCAGAGCAACGGTAAATTGATGCCCGAGTAGGGACGACGCGTGATGGCGTTGATGGGGTAGGGTTGATGCCCGATGTCAGCTGAGCCACTTGAGGACCAGGGTTTGATCCAGGGAGCTGCGCCTTGGGCCAAAGCGGCAACGATTTTGTCAGTCACGTCTTGGTAGATATCGCGCATGGCATTTTCCTCGAGAGAAAACGGAGGAACGCCTTGCCCGTCGGGGAGGGTTCCCCGGTGGGTGATCGGTTGGATTGATGCAGGTCTTGCATGCCGTCTGAGTGTGGATCTGGGGGCCGAGTACTGCCCTATGTGTTTAGTGTTGGTGTTCTCCTGCAAGCGCTATCAGCAAGGCGTCAGGCTGACCCGGTTCTTGGAGTAGGCTGAGACTCAATTGCAGTAACGAGTCGTGGTCTAAGTGATCGGTTGGTTGAATGTGGACTACCTCGAACAGCACATAGGGCTCGTGTGGATAGGTCAGGTGAGCCTCGAAGGCTGCGCGCAATACGTGGCTCAGCCGGTCGACCTGCAGCTTTTCAGGATGACCTGAGTGCTCGAGCAGTACTGCGCGTTGCCAAGCGCCAGGAGTAAATACAATAGGCAACCGAAGGGTGTTCAGTGCTTCCGGTGTAAGTGAGTCGGACATGGTGTGCCTCCGTTGAAAGCGCGAAGAAACCTGTCCCGTGCAGGAAAGAGTTTCCCCGCGGTGGGTTGAAGAAAAACAAAAAGGTTTGCCTGGGAGCAGAGCTCGAAAGGCGCTCAGGTGAGCAGTAGGCGTTCATCACCGTAGAAACGGTCATCGTGCGAGCTACCGAACGCTAATCGCACTTGGGGAGAACCATCACCGAGGTGACATAGTCTTGTAGGTCCTGACTATCTGGGCAGGGTGCTGTCGGTAACAGCGATCCGTACCTAGTATTTAGCTGGACGATTTATATGGGTCAATCACAGCAGAGAAGCTGTTTTGCGGGGCTTGTCTTCTGCCTTCCAATGAAGATTTTTCGGCTGGGCAAACTGATAAACGGTCAGGCACGGACAGTTTTCAGTAGTAGGCTGTTACTCCTGTCTCAACCATGAAAACGCTCAGAAGAGGGTGAGGCCATGCCGACTCAGAACCGTGTTCAGGTTTCCCGCGCCCACCGCTGGGCATATACCTGTGGCATGTCGATAAAGCGCGGGTATCGCAAGGTGAAAGCGTTTGAGTGCCGCGTGGCTGAGCGTGCGGTGTCAGCAGGTATGCCTGCAGATACATTACTTGTTCGTGGAAGCTTTCTGATTGCCAAACTGGCATTGATCGGAGGATTGCTCTTTGTCAGTGCTTGGCTGGTTACTTTCATTGTGATGATGCTGGCTGTCATTACTTTGCTATGGTTCAGGGCTTTTATTGGTGCGGATCAACAAGAGAAAAATCCAGGGCCAGACTATCTAGGTGCTGACCTCTATATCGGTGACTTCGACGACAACGGGCATTATGTAGGCGACAGCAAGTCATCTAATTGAGCGCTTAGCAGCACCCAATATTTGATCCGTACCTTTGCTCGCTGAGTCACTTGCTGCTTTGCTACCGTTCGCCAACATGCCTTGAATCCCGTTGCCGACTGAATATCCTGCCCAGCTCATGGCCCCTAGAAACAGCATCGGTAGTACGATGAACATCGCCCCCATCACATACTCGATCACCTGTGCCGTGACGGTCCCATCCATGAAGCCTGATGTGGGGAGCGATAACAGCACTTGATTGGAAGTCGAAACTTGGTTGTACAAGGTGTCGAGCATGCTGGAGTCGATCCAGCGTGCTAACTCCCACCAGAAGCTCAACATGTGCAGCGTGAACAGCGCGAACGTCACCGTCATGACGGTCTTCAACTGGTAGGTACTGACCAGCAAGATCAGCGGCAAGCTGATGACGATGCCCATGATCAGGAAAGCCTGCACCATCGGCAGGGTGGCTCGTAGCGCATTCATTGCCGGGAAGTTGCTGAAGGAGCCGAGTGCCAATCCGGTATTGGTGGCGAGGTTATTGAGCCCCTGATTGATCGATCCGCCGCGGGCGCTGGAGCCATAGTCTTGGTACACCTGTCCGGGCGACATGGACATCGATTGCTGGCGCGGGCTGACCAGCTCACGCAGGGTGGCATCCTCGATCTCGTTGCTCGAACGACCAGTTAACCAACCTTTCAGCTGAGTCAGCAGCGAGGGATCGACCTGCTGGATCAAGCGCTCGCGCAAGCCAACACCGCTATCACTCCACCACTGCTTGCAGGTGGGGTAGCCCGCGCCATTCTCCAGCCGCGGTAAGGAAACATCGCGGTTGTCGTCATACGGCCAGCTGACTCGCGGAGTGCGTGAACGATCCGTGTCGTAGTAGCCGGGCGTGTCGAGAAAATAGCTTGAACCGATCCACGCTGCGTCGTGACTTTGTGCCTTGTCCAACTGCGGGCGGTTGGTGAACAGCCGGGAGCGAGAATAGCCATAACAGTCGCGAGTGAAATCGGCGACTTCCTGCAGCAGGACCTGACTGTCGATGCGTGAACTGTCGATCTCCATGCGCATCTGGCGGATATCCGGCGCGCAAGGAATGGAGGCGGTGGCCGCCGCGGTCACACCTTTGCTCAAGGCATGCACCAGAAACCACCAGATCGGTACGTTGGCGGAGCGTTCGCCGATAGTATTGAAGGTCGTCCCCCAGGCGGTTTCCGCCGGTTGGGCCACACTCACGCCGCAGCGCTGGCTCGCCACATCATCGAACGTCATTGACGAGAGGCTCAACGGAAAGACCGGCGCGCAGCCAAACAACACGACGATGTAGGCCAGCCACAACCGGTTCTCGATCCGCGGTACCGAGAGCAGCCCCTTGTTGCCTTCATCTGCGCCTTGCTGGCGGGCCGATAGCCATTCTTGCAGGATGATTGCACCAAAGGGCGCGGCGAACAGCCCGGTGTCGGACAGGACGCTCCAGAGGCCGTTGTTGATGATCCAGGCCAGGAGAGAGAGGTAAAACTCCAGGTAGCTGTTGGTGCTCATGAGCATGGTGGTGACCTCACAGTCGGGTGAGTTCGACGCAGGTAAAGAGTACGAGCCCTAATGCTCCGATGCGTTTCACGCGCAGTCGATCCTGTGGTCGGTGGCGGTAGCGCCGAAGCAGATCCCACCAGAGCGCAAAGAGGGCGGCGTAGAGCAGGGCGCGCCACCACCGCAGATAGGGCCGTACGGATTCGAATGCCTGCTGCCAGGCCTCGAAACTACCCAGCGCAGTTCGGCCGATCCATGTAACTAATGCGGCGCTCAGGATCATCACCGAGGCAATCCCCAGACTCGCAAGCAAAGTGAATAGCGGTGAGCGTTTCATGGCTCACTTGCGCCTGGCGTCAGCATCATTGAGTCGACCGGGCTCGGGGTCGCCTTGCTCGACGGTACGCGAAGCATCGGCACCACCGGCATGCCGGTCGAGCACTAGGCTGGCGGTATTGGTGGTCAGCATCTGCCGTATCTGCAGCTCGGTTTGCAGCAGGCGAATTTCTCGCTCCAGGGTGTCGATGTTTTTCGTCAAGGCGGTCTGCGCTGGTTCGGCGGAGGCGATGTTCGGTTCGTGACTGCCCGCCAGTAGCGTGCGCAGTAGCAGCAGTGCCTTATCGAGTACGCTGGACAGGGCCGTCTCGCTGGCTAGGCGTCGCGCCAGCAGATCCTGGTCGGGATCGTCGCGCAAGGCTTCGATCACGCCACGGGTCACCGGCAGCATTGGGCTCGAGGCTTTAGCCAGATTGTCAGGGGTAGGTGACAGTGAGCCGGACAGCAGCCCTTGCAGGGCCTTGAGACGTTCGCTGTAGGCCGCCTGAATCAGCGGCGTCAATCCGCTGCCAGCGGTAGCTCGAAGGGTTTCGCAGCTGTCGCAGGTCGCGACCTCGCTCTCGCCCAGCACGCGAACGGCCCATTCGGATTCCTCCTGGGGCGAAGTCCAGGCCTGGCAAATAGCCCCACCCAGGCAATCACTGCTGCTGATCGAGGCAGTATCATCCACCGACCGGTTATGCAGCAGGTTATAGCCCGCGCGCACCACGTCGGCGGTCACTCGAATGGGTGTCTGCCCATTGCCTCCTGCCTTCGAACCGCCGACCCAGGACACTCCATTGTTGCCGTTACGGGTCTCGGTGTTTTTCACCGCCGCCACCGCATCACCGCCGGTCTGCTCCAGATTGCCCTGCATTTCTTGGTTCTTGGCCAGCTCGCCCCAACCGGCTTGACCGACCTTGTCCGCCATCTTTTCGGCCATGGCCTGGCAGGTCAGCTTGGAGCGGTCGAAGTCGATGCGCCCCTGCATCACCCCGTTACTGAGCAACTCATAGAGGCCTGGGTTGGCGCGCTGGATGATCAACGCCGGCAGCGACATCACCGCTTGGGTCGCGTTCTGCACGATGCTGCCCATGATCTGCTGGAAACCTTCGGTGACGCCGTTCAGTTGGTTTTGTAGGGTGTTGGTGAGGCTCATGTTTCCGCACATCATGTTCGCTCGCCATGACCCGCCGACACCGAGACCACTGGGTCGGTAGAGCGAACTCGGTGAGCCGACTGCCGAGCCGCCACCAATGGTGTACATCACTCGGTCATCGAGCACTTCGCCTTGAGTGCCCAGGCGGTAATCGCCTTCGGCGGCGTGGGCATGCGTGGCCATGGCGAGCAGTCCACAGAGCAACAGACTTATCATGCCCAACCAGGATCGTACGAGAAACCGACTCATGAAGCACCTCCTTCGAAGTCGATGCTGAACAGGAAGGTCTGCCCCTCACGCTTGCAGCAGCTATAGGGGCGCCACAACGACCAGGCGTAGCCGCCATCCGTGCTCTGGACCGGATCGCTGGGGAAGATGGCGCACGTGGGCTGAACCTGGGGGTAGAGCAACTGCCATTTGTGGGTTGAGGCGTCGTTTTCGACGATCGGGCCAGGCGGCCAGTAGCCGTCGCGTGGTATGGGTGTGAGCGGTACATACACATGCGGCTGCCAGCTGCGGGTCATCACATCGCCGGCCCGTTGCGCCATGACTGCGGCGGCTTTGAAGTCGTCGGGCTGCACCAGAAAGCCCTGACGGGGATAAACGTTGCCCCACATGTTTCCCGAGGCCTGACGACCAATTTCACGGGTCCCCGGCACGAGCGACTCGGGGTAGAAACTTTCCGGGATGCCATGGCGCCAGGCCAGTGAGTCCAGGGTACTCAGGTAGTAAGGCATGAATGCAGTTGCACCGCTGGCGCAGGCATAGCCGGATTGCGAAGCCAGTTGCGTTGCGATCCAGCCACCGGGGTGGCCGATACCATCGACGTTCTTAAAGCGGGGCAGGTTGTCGCGGTGGGTGTTCGGGGTGATCAGGTTGCCGCCACCTTCCGCACCGCTGATGGGCGAGGAGAGGGTGGCCATCTCGGTCCAAGGGTTATTGCCGGTGGTGGCGTAGCTCGAGACCACCAGTTCAGGAATGAAATGACGAACCTTGGTCGAGGTTTTGACTGTGCAGCCGAAGGGTGTGCAGAGCAGCCAGAAACAAATACCGACGACCCTGTATTCGAGACAGCTTGGCGAAAGCACGGAGGACGTGATGCTGCCGGTTTCCAGCGCCACGCTTGGGCCGCACGCCAGCAGGATACTCAGCGCCAAGGGCCGTAGCTTTGTGGGCGGGATTGACGAGCAGGCAACAGGCATTTTCCAGGCTCTCAGTGTATGGCCTGGGCAGGTTCGCTTAGGAACTGAAGACTGTCAGTGGAAATTATGAAGGCGGATGTATCGGGTTTGTGAGACGTGAGACTATTATTTGACGTGAAGGGAGCTGCGCAGGATATCGGGTTCCACAAGTAACTGATCTGCGGTAATTTCGAAAATATTGGCGAGCTTGCACAGGACCAACAGCGACGGATTGCCCGTGCATCGTTCGATTTGACTGACGTAGGTGCGATCCACCTCGGCCATGAGCGCGAGCTGCTCTTGGGTAAGGTTTTTCACGCGTCGCATCCAGCGGATGTTTTCCGCCAGCTGCAGACGAAGCTGTTCGTAGTCTTGAGTCATGCGCGCAAATTGCGCCTTGAGGGACTCTCAATCCACGGGATATAGTCTACATTGGTATTGATCTACGCCATTTGAGGCTTATGCCTGTTATCAAGCGTTCATTTGGTGTCGTTAAGATTTCGAGGCTGGGTCCAGCGTCTAACAATAAAATCAGAAATCTAGGGTGTGTATGGACGAAAACTACATTTCAATTCCTGCGGCGGATGGTTGCCCAAGTCTTCAGACACCTTGGGGCAACGAGTTTGCGTCGATGATCGAACGTGGCGTCCAATGTGCTCAGGCTTGGCTTGATACGCCCGGCGAGATTCCACTGTGGTGGGAACTGGCGCAAACCCGCAAGACCTTTCCTGTCGGTGACTGCCAAGATGCCTTCGAGGCCGGTTTTCTGTTGAGGATTCAGCAACGGCTTCGGAGCGCGTCACAGTAATCCTGTTGGTCATAGGCGATTGCATCGTCTTGATCGCCCGTTTGCACTCAATCTGGCCACAACGGCGCAGACCAACCGATTGCAGTTTAAGAGCGGTAGTCGCTTATTACGTTTTTGTCCACGGCTGAAACACTTGGTAGGAGATAGCGCTTCCCTTATTTGGGTGCGGCACCAAGGGCGGCACTTGCTTCAAATGTCGCCGGTCATGCATTGAGCGTGAAAATCTCTTGAAAGGTATGGTTCCAGACGCCATTCCTCTAGAATGGGGGCTGACAGAGGTAGCTTTCGTCCTGTTACAAACAGGTTTACGTAGCTAAGATTCTGATTAAGTGCAGATTCTGCACGCTCTGAGAACGTGGAGCGCGATATGAAAGCCAAACGAGTGTTGAGTGACGATCTGGTGAGCCGACTGGAGGATAAGATCCCGGTCATGGCTGAAGGCGCCATCAATACCGCCTATATCAACGCCCTGGCTGCCGGCCGCAGTGTGATGGAAGTCATGAACGGCATGCTTGTTGAAACGACTGCTGACGGTAAGCACAAAGTCATTCGGGTGGCCAAGCCCAAGCACAAAGTGACGCAGGGTGGCGTAATCAAGGTGCGCCGCTGCTCATGACTGTCCCTCGGTTGAGGGTCTTTGCTGGACCCAACGGCTCCGGTAAGAGCACGATGAAAAGTGCCATCCCTTCCCACCTGATCGGTATCTACATTAACCCGGATGAAATCGAGAAGGCTGCCAAAGAGAGCGGTCGTCTGGAGTTCAGTGATTTTCAACTGGTGGCTGAGTGTGATGAGGTCCTCGCTTTCATTAGGGCGCATCGGCTGGTCAGGTCCGCCGGGCTCGATGAGGAGGCGGCCAAAATAGGCTTTAGCAGCAACGGCCTGAATTTCCAGACGGTAGCGATGAACTCTTATTTTGCCTCCGTGCTCTCTGACTTCATTCGGAACAAGCTCCTCGAAGTCCAGCTGTCTTTCACCTTCGAAACGGTGATGTCTAGCGACGACAAAATCGCTTTTATGCTCAAAGCAAGAGAGTGGGGATACCGAACCTACCTCTACTTTGTGGCAACTGAAGACCCTGATATCAATATCAACAGGGTCAGGAACCGTGTCGCGGCAGGTGGGCACCCAGTTCCCACAGAAAAAATTGTCCAGCGCTATGGCCGTTGCCTGAGCCTGCTACCTGCGGCTATTGCAGCTTCGAACCGGGCCTACATCTTCGATAACTCCGGTGCCGACCTGGTGCTGCTTGCCGAAGTTACGGATGGGACTGACCTTGAATTCAAGGTTGATGAGGTCCCTGACTGGTTCATGGATGCCTACGTTGAAAAGGTGTCCAACGGCTAGCTGCCGGATTGACCAAAGCCCGGGGCGCCGCACCTCCCTTATATTGGCTCTATTCCTCGCGCTCTATTAATCCGTTCAGCTACCCGGTAAGCCGCTTCCAACTCTGAGCAGCCGTTCTCCTGCATCAGTGTCCAGCGCTCGGCTTTTTCCTCGGGCTCCGTCATGGCCAGGGCGAGATAGAGGCTGGGCGGTACGGCTCGAAACAGTGTTTCGAGCTTTTTCGATAGCACCACTCCTTCGGTGTATTTGCCCGGCTCTTTGCTGGCGGAGAGCAACAAGGCTTTCTGCGCCGGTGAAAGCTTCTTGAAGCGAGCGATTTCTTCAATCTCCGCCGGTGGCATATTCAAACAAATCCACCATTCGATCATGTTGAGCATGGTCTGCGCAGCAGTGGGGAAGTCAGCAAGGTTTTGCGTCGCCATCCAGAACCAAGCGCCGAGCTTGCGCCACATCTTCGTCCCCTTGACCACGAATGGCGCCAGCAGCGGGTTTTTGGTGATGATATGGCCCTCGTCGGTGACCATGATGATCGGTCGGCCCAGGTACTGGTCGCGTTCGGCAAGGTTGTTCACGGTGTTCATCAGGCTGATGTAGCTGATGGACATCTGTGCCTCATAGCCTTCGCGAGCGTAAGTGGCGAGATCGACAATGGTCACATCGCTCTCGGGCCAAGGCGTGCCCTCGCGATCAAAAAGTTCGCCCTCGAAACCCTGGCAAAACAGGTCGATGGACTCGCCCATTTCCTGGGCACGCTCACGACGCTTCTCCGGCAAGTGCGGGTCAGCGGCGACGCGCAGCAAGGCGTTGCGCACGTCGTGGGTCAGTACCTGACGACCCGACGCGACACAGGTCTGTGCCGCATTCAGAATGCACTCGCGAATCAGGCTGCGATCCGCTCGGCTCAGGCGGGCTTCTTCCTTGGCCTCGCCGCCGGTGATCATCAGCCGAGCGGTGATTTCCAATTCGCCAAGAACATCGCGCTGGTCTTCGCGACTGGTTACCACCTCATCGTCCCACTCGTCGATCGACAGACTCGCCACCTGATCCGGCTGCTCGACCAGGCGCCAAGCATCGACAAAGGGCGCGAGACTGACCGAGGCGCCAGGTTTCAATTGGACCTTGTTGACCGACAAGCCCTGTGTCGCGAAGTAGTCGCCCTGCAAACCGAATGAGTTGCCGGCCTCGACGATAAACAGGCGAGGGCGGTACACCGCCATGACCTGCATCAGTAGGGTGACCAGGGTGGCCGACTTACCGGCGCCGGTGGGGCCGAACAACAGCAGATGACCGTTCATGGCCCGGTCCAGGCGTGACAACGGATCAAAACTCAACGGCGAGCCACCACGATTGAACAGGGTGATGCCCGGGTGGCCGGTGCCGGTGCTGCGGCCCCACACCGGAACCAGGTTCGCCAGGTGCTGGGCGAACATCAGGCGGGTGTACCAGTTACGCGTGTCGCGGGCCGGGTTGTAAGCCATCGGCAACCAACGCAGGTAGCTGTTGCAGGCGGCGACTTCATCGCCTTCGCGTACCGGTTGTAGCCCCGCACCCAGCAGCGTGTTGGCAAGGCTGACCGAGCGCTGGTGCAATTGCTGTTCATCGTGACCGCGCACGTAGAACGCCAGTGTGCCGCGGTACAGCTTGTGCTGGCGACCGATGATCGCACGAGCCTCTTCAACATCTTGGCGGGTCTGGGTCGAGGCCAGGTTTTCACCGATGGCTTTGCGCGCCAGGCGGTTCAGTTGGTCCTCGAGCACGTCCTGCGGTTTCACCACCAAGGTCAGACTCATCACCGTGCCTTCGGGTAGCTGGTCGAACAGGGCATTCACTGCGTCGCCCTTGCGGGTTTCTCCGGTGAGTTGACCAATCGACGGTGCCCGTCGCAGTTTGTCCACCACCATCACCCGGTGGGGCTGATCATCGAAAAACCAGAGCCCGTGCTGCACATCCGAACGCGGTTCGTTGAAGAACAGTCGCTCGGCAAAGTCGTGGTCGAAGGGCAGTGCCAGCGACTCACCGTCGCCCGACTCCGGATAGGCCACGCGGCGGTAGAACTCCTCGGGCGCCTCATCGGTGAGCCTGGGTGCCGGATTGAACCAGGGCAATAACCAGGCATACAGACCTCGGCCATCGACTCGCGTCGATTGCACCCCGCAAGCCTGCAACGAAGCACGGATACGTTCGCAAGCCTGATGCAGGGATTGCACCGGGTTGAGTCCCGTCTCCTCAGCGTTAGACTCAAGCCAGCGATAGACCACCAGGCGCACCCGGCGGTTGTTTCCGCGCCACGGCAGGCGCGTCACCACTCTATCCTCAAACAGACCACCGGGCTTGGTGATGGCCTTCAGATGACGGCGGCTGAGCTCCAAATATGCCTGGGTGAAGACCGTGCCTCGCGCGCTGTCCCGGATATAGTCGGTGAGTCGGGTGAGATAGGGGGTGAAATCGTTGTCGTCCTGGCAGAAAAACTGCGCCACCCAAGGCGCTTGATCCAACTCGTCAAAGCTATCCTGCAGGGCATCCTCGAGGGCATCGCGGGCCGCCCTCAACCAATCGGGTTCGCGCCCTTCGGTGCCGATGGGCAGTAACTCGAACACCGCACCCACCGAGCGATTGTCATCCAGTAGAAAACACTGCTCGGTGTCGAGGTATTCGACCCAAGGCAGATGATCGGTGAAGCTGGGATTGTGCGCATACAGTGCGGTTTCATCGGCCAAGGTCGCGCGCGGGCGCGACGGGTTGCGCCAAGCTTTCCACGCGGGAGTGCGGTTGCCCGAGTCGCCGCTACGCACTACAAGTCTTCCTGACGTTCACCCGGCAATGCGTACTGCACACGTTGGTAAAACGGAAAGACTGTCGAGTAACCCGGGACTGGTGCCTGCTCGGTACCACTCAAATGCGGATACACGTACAGCACTAGATCGGGATTGGGCAAGCGAGGGAACAGATTGCGGATCTCGTTCGTTGCTGTGCGAGTGTACGGTTCCTGGAGAGCAACGGAGAAATCTGCTTGAGCCAACGGGCGGCGTAACTGCTGCCGAGCATCCAGCAGTTGCTGCTGAGTGCCTTGCGAACCGGCGCCGTTCCAGATGTCCAGCATGGTTTGCTCGCCATGGGGCAGCAGCGTGTCCTTGTCGGTGGAACACCCCGCCAGAACCCAGCAGAGCACGCTAATCCAGGTCAGGCAGAGAGGCATGGTCTTTTTCATGGCGAACGCTCCGGCCCTTGGGCTCGTAGTCGATGGTGATCTCATGGTCGAGGTGCAGCGCGACCTGTGCGGCCGGTGGCACGTACACGGCAGCAAAGGCCTCGCCATAGAGCTTGTTGACCCACTCGCGGATATCGCTGACCCCACCACTGAGAATTGAATTCAGCGCGCTGTTGCCCGTGCTGTTGGTGACCCCGAAGGCACTGCCGCCCGAACTGATCACGCTGTTGTTGTTCTGCTCATCCCCGAGCAAGGCGGCGACACCCGCACCGGCCGCAGTGATCAGACTCTGGCTGCCGAGGTACTGCTGGGCGTTCGAGCGGCGCTCGCCGGCGATGCACGGGATGCCATACGGGTCGGACAGGTAACCGAGTCCGCCACGGATCTTGTCGGTGTTCGAGCTCTGGGTGGTGGAGGCAGTGCGGCTGGCTACCGCCTTCGGCTGAGGCACCGTGCGGATGGTGCCATCGGTAAACACAAAGGTGATTGACTCGACCTGTCCGCGTACGCAGGACAGGGTCCAGTCCCCGGACGCCGTGCCACTCATCACGGCACCTGCGACGTCCGGCAGGTCGATGCCGTTGGCAGTCAGATTCTCCGGACCGACCAGCACCTTGAAGGGATAGGGATCATTCACTGTGCCATCCACCGGGACTCGGCCGATCAGCGCGGTCATGGCGACCGAGCCCATCAATGTCGCGTTTTCGGGAATGGTGTAGATCGGCTTCGCGCCTTCGGTACGATCAGCGGATCGCGTCAGGTCACGTTCACCCTGGGTGGCTGCACGTAGCTGTTTCTGGCTGCGATCAATGGCGTTATCTTTCAAGCCTTCCAGTGAGTTGAAGGCAGTCGGCAGACTCAGTGCGGAGGAGGTCGTGGTTTTGCCTCGGGCATCGGTGGGCGGAGCATCCGAGGGCTCAATCCACTGCATCGCATCATTGGCAGAATGCTGCCCGTCGAACTGAGCACCGTCGCCCGGCTCAAGCCCCAATCCGATTGGCATATCCTTGCCTTTGCTGGTCAGCCCCGACAACTGGTCCTGCAATTGCGTCAGCAGACCGCGAGCCTGACGACTGTCTTGTTCTGCTTTGAGTCGGGCCTCGTTGGCTTGGCGGCGTCCTTCGTCGACCTGCTGGGTTACGCTGCCAAGTGCCGTCTGGATACGCGAATCGACGCTGTTTTCCCGCTCGCGCAGGCGGTTGTTCTCCGTCTGCAGTGAATCGTTGTGTTTCTTCAAACCGAGCATGTCGCTGCGCATGGCCTTCACCTGGCCGACCAGGGTGGCGACCGTGTCACGCGGGGTATCGCCCGCAATGCCGAGCGACTTGGCTTGCTCGGTGGATAACTGAAGATTGCCCTGATCAGCCGGGTTCTCTGGAGATGGTGTGCTGCCGCCCGCGACCCAGCTTTTCAGGATGATCAACACCACGGCCAGCAGCGCAGCCGGTACTAGCCATTTGAGCAATGCGTTAGCCTTCATCGTCAGCACCTCGCGCAACGGGCGGAAGCAACACGGCGTGTTCGAGGCCGGCACCGCGGGTGACGAGGTAGGCAATCGTGGTGTCTTCAGCGCTGCCGACAGGCCCGAGGAAAGCATGCTGGAAGGCCGCGGCGAACAGCTTGGCCTGAAGCCAGCGCGGATCGAGTTGCACCGTCGCTGAACCACGGTTGCGTAACTTCACCGCCGTCACCCAGTAATCACCGAGTCGCCAGGCGGCGATAGGCGTACTGGACACGTTTTCGGTGGGCAGCAGGGTCGGCAGTTCGGTGCGCAGCTTGAGCGGGACGCGGCGTACACCGGGCAGGGACTCCACGGTGCGCAGAGGCGCGTACAGGCTTTGCGCGGCGTAGCGCGTCAAAGCGACCGGGGTCGGTGTACGTTCTGGAACAGAGGCGGTGCTGGACTCAGCCTCGGGAGCTTGCACCTGAGCATTCTTGAGAATACGCACGGGCTCCAGCGGTTGATCGCCAGGAGTGGCCGCGATATCCAGGAGGATGATCTCGCCCGTCGTGACCGATTGCAGTTGCAGTCGGGTCGGGGCAATGGCTTCCGACGCGCGCAGGTACAGCGTGCCACCGGTTGATTGCACGCGCAGCTTGCCCGTCAGGGTTGAGGGCACGCCGACTCGAACAGCCTCATCGACAAAGACCACCCGCTCCTGATTGATCACCAGTGGGACCGCGAGGGGGAGGCGTTCCCAGTGCATCAGTTCGACGGCCTGCGTTGCAGCTCCCGATAGCATCAGTGCGACGGTGAGTCCCAGGGTAGAAATCCGCTTCATGGCTCACCTCCAGGCAGGGCGATTTTTTGCGGAGTGCCCTGATAACAATCCAGTGCCAGCCCCCACTTATTGCGTTCGGGGTCCAGATCAAAACGCACCACGCGCAATGGATAACGCACCACCACCCGTTTCACCGGTTCGGCGGCGTAATACTCATCGGCGTTGAGGTCGAGCTTGACCAGCCAGCTGTCGCGGTCGAGTTGCTTGACCCTGAGTTCCGGATCTTCGCTGTATCCTCGCCCCAGAATTTCGTAGACGCCACGCACCCGCTGGCGCAGTTCGCCGGCGGCCTTGCGGTACTCGTAGTCGCCATCGAGGAAGGCCTTGCAGGCGGGTGTCAGGTACGACTGCAAGCCATAGATGGCGCGGCGATAGTCCTGCTCGCCATCCGAGGGCCAGCGGTTGAGCTGACCGAAGATGTACAGGGCAAAGGCATAGACATTCTCTGAGGGGATATCCCACCACTTGCGCGTGCTGCCCGAGCGCAGATCCGGTGGGACATGCACGGTCAGATCGGTCGGTGTCGAGCGCCAGCCATACCAGAGTCCGGCACAGACCAGGGCGAGGATCATTACCGCCAGACGGAGGCTGAAGATATGGGCCTGTTGCGCATCTACCTTGTTCCGAAAGCGGCTCATGGCTGCCACCGGGATAGGGCGGGGCGCAGTCGACGAGAACGGCGAACCGTCCAGGCGCCGGAGTGGAGGATCAAACTGCCGCGACCCAGGTGACAACGGCTGGCCAGGACCCATTCGAGCTTGCGGTACAACCAGGTCTCGGGGCGCGCCCGTTTGGCCCGACGCAGTAGCGTGCCACCGGCAAATAACACCAGCGCCATGCCCGCGATCATGCCGGTTGGCGCCACGGCAATGGAGGCAGTGGCGATCGCCAGAGGAACACCCAGCAGCAGGCCAATGACGGCGCCGGTGCCGAGCGCTACCCACATCTCATCATTGGTCAAACCGCGCAATACGGCAGGATCTCGATTGAGTCGTTCCGGCAGAAAGACCAAGGTGCCGTCGGCAAGGAGTTCGATGGTGTCGTTCATGCCAACCTCACAGAATCGCGGCGGCCTTGGTCAGGAACCAGATGATGATCACCACCAACAGGGCTCCTATACCGACCACCGCGCCGAGGTCTTTCCAAGTTTTGCGCTGGTTCTGCACGTCGGCATACACCGTCAGCGAATGCCAAGCCACGCCGAGAAAAGCGAGCAGAGCGATCAGCAGACCGAGCAGGATGCCGCCGTCGTAGGCGTAGTTTTTGATCGTCTCGATCAACCCGGAGCCTTCGCCGCGCGAAGGGGCTTCCATAGTGGGGAGCTCGGCAAAAGCCAGGCTTGGACCGAGTACCAACAGCAGGCCGATCAAGCGCTGGCTTGCACGATCACGCAGGTTGTTTTTCAGGGGGACAAGGCACTCGAACATGACGGCGATCTCCTGGATTAGGAAAGGGTGAAGAACATCAAAACCAACAAGGTGAGCAGCACGCGCGCGGCGCTGCCGCCAAACGCACCGAAGCGCACACTGCCTGTCGCCCATCCCCGGTAAGCCGTCCACATCACCCAGGCACACCACAGCAAAGCCAGGACGAGAACCAGGGAAAGCCAGAGCGTCGAACTGCTCTGTGCCGAGAAGCCGGAGGCGTTGTGGAAAGCTGAGCTCTGAGCTTCAGTCATGCTCATGGCGAAGACTCCGGGGACGGAGTGTCGAGGCGGTAATCACCGAGCAGTTCACCGGGATCGCGGGGTTGAGCGCGGGAGGGGGAGAGATAGCCCTGAACGCTTTGACGAATGCGCTGGATGTCCCGGATTAAGCGGGTGTAGTCGAATCGATATCGGTCGTCGGGTTCAGTCGTGCTGGCTGTCTTAGCTCGCGTTGCAAGGCGCTCTATAGTGTCGAGTTGCTGCTGGACTAGGCTGAGTTGTTCGCGCTCATGACCAGATGCGGCATAGCTGCTGCCATCGACGATAGCCAGCGAGAGTAGTAAGCAGCGAAAGACGGTAGTTGGCATGATGCTGGCCCATATGGATCTGGGAGCAGAATCAAGTTAGAGGTCGAATTATTCCGTAAGAAATCTGAGGTCTGATGAATCGCTTTTTTTTGTTCTTCATTGAGCTCCAGGAAACACAGAAACAAGAACGCCGATTTGATTGATGATGTTTATACGAGCTAGCACATCCAACAAACCGGCGTTCTTATGCGCGATGTTAATACTTATCTTCCTTTTTGGGAGGGCTTTTCTGTTGTCACGATCAAGCCTGATGGTGACGCGCTACAGATCGATCTGACTCCCCATTCCACCTGATTCCCGTTCTGTGGTGGGTACAGAAAGCCTTGGTCAAACCACCCATGAGTATTACGAGCGAGTCGTTCGTGATTTGCCCATTCTCGGTCGTGCGGTGCGCCTCAGCGTATTGCTCAGGCGTATTGATTTCGAACTATGGACTGGGGGGCGTTTGAAATTCAGCCCCCTGCATCATCTTGCGACGCCCCCATCCGTGGCGTTCAACTCCGGTGTCAATCCTCGTGTCATTGACGATTCAAGCTCGCTAAAGCTTATTCGGGTGAGTCTGCACCTAGAGCGCAAGGATTTACTGTCGGAGATTCACTACCCACTGACGATGGTTCAGGCAATCGCCGTTGTGTGGATGCATACAGGATTGCGTAGTAACGAGATTATGCGACTTGCGTGAGGCGACATTATTCGGTGGTTGTGGCAGGCCTGAGGCGGGCACTGAGGATAGGGCCATCCTCAGTGCCCGCCCGCTTCTATTGCCGGAAGTTACTTGCTCGACCAAGCGATAAAACGTTGCTCCAGGCTCTCGCCGTGCTCGGTCCAGAAGTCCACGTCCATCTGCAAGGCGTTCTGCATGTTCTGCGGCGCAGTCGGCAGGTCGGCGGCCAGTTCCGGGCTCAGCAGGCTGATGGTGCCTTTGTTCGACGGGCCGTACGCCATGTGCTCGGTGTAGATTTTCTGCTGCGCCGGCTGCATGGCGAACTTGATGAACTTGTAGGCCTCGTCCAGGTTCGGCGTGCCCTTGGGAATGGCCCACTCATCGAACTGGTAGAGGTTGCCGTCCCAGACGATTTTCAGCGGTGCGCCGGATTGCTTGGCGGCATAGATCCGGCCGTTGTAGGCCGAGCTCATGACTACGTCGCCGGAGATCAGGTATTGCGGCGGCTGGGCGCCGGCTTCCCACCACTGGATGTAGGGCTTGAGTTCGTCGAGCTTGGCGAAGGCGCGGCTCACGCCGGTGTCGGTGGACAGTTCCTTGTACACGTCCTTGGGCGCCACGCCGTCGGCCATCAGGGCGAATTCCAGGGCGCCGCGGGCGGATTTGCGCAGGCTGCGCTTGCCGGGGAATTTCTTCACGTCCCAGAAATCTTTCCAGCCCTGGGGCGCGGTCTTGAGCTTCTCGGTGTTGTAGGCCAGGACGTTGGACCAGACGAAAATCCCCACGCCGCAGGTCTGCACGGTGCCGTCGATAAAGTCTTCCACCGGCCCGATGCGGCTCATGTCGATCTTCTCGAACAGGCCATCGTCGCAACCACGGCTGAGGTCGTTGTCTTCGATGTCGAGCACGTCCCAGTTGACGCTCTTGGTGTCGACCATGGCCTTGACCTTGGCCATCTCACCGTTCCATTCGCCGGCGATGATCTTGGTCCCGGTGGCTTTTTCGAAGGGTTTGTAGAAGCCCGCCACTTGGGCGTCCTTGCTCGCGCCGCCGTAGGAAATCACGGTCAGGTCCTTGGCCATGGCCTGGCCCACGGCCAGGCTCAGGCAACCGCTGAGCAGCACAAACTTCAGTGTTTTCGACATGGTGAAACTCCCAAAAAAAGTAGTACCGCAATGGAGTGCTAAGGGCAGTGTCAGCTCGGCGGGGCGGGAACGAATCAGCGCCGCGCCGGTTGCTCTACCGGACATTCGAAGTTCCGGGCTGATTTGTTGTTATGCAGAGCGTCAGGGTCGGGATGGTCCCTCTTCAGTAGCCTTGGTGTTTTTCGATGACGCCGGACATGGCCTGGCCCCGTTGGTGGCGGCGCAGGTTGTCCAGCAATGGAGCGAACGCAGATTCGGGCAGGGTCACTGCGCCGATGTGCGGGGTCAGCCAGATGTTCGGGTGTTGCCAGAATGGGTGCTGCTCATGGGCCGGTTCTTCTTGCACCACATCGACAATCGCGTGGCTCAGTTGCCCGCTGTCCAGGGCCTGCAGCAGATCCTGCTCCACCAGGTGCGCGCCACGCCCCAGGTTGATCAGGCTCGCGCCCCGGGACAGCGCGCCCAGGGTGCGGGCGTTGAGCAGGCCACGGGTGTGTTCGGTCAGGGGCAGCAGGCAGAGCAGGGTGTCGCACTGGCTGAGGAAGGCCGGCAACTGCTCGGCACCGGCAAAACACTCGACGCCGTCCAGTTGTTGCGGCGAACGCGACCAGCCCCGCAGGTTGAAGCCGAACGGCCGCAGGTGTAGTAGCACCGCCTTGCCCAGCATACCCAGGCCCATCACCCCCACGCGGCGTTGTCGGGCCGGCACCCAGGGCTGTTCCTGCCACTGCCCCTGGCGCTGCTGGTGCAGGTACAACGGCAGTTGCCGATGCAGGCTGAGCACCGCCATGCAGGCGTATTCGACAATCCCCTGGACAATGCCCGGGTCTTGCATGCGCACCACCGGCACCTGCTCGGGCAACTGCCGCAGGTCGAACTGATCGACCCCCGCCGAGGTGGCGAACACCACTTCGAGGTTGGGGAAGTCCCGCAGGTTTTCCGGCGGCTGCCAGGCCATCAAATAACGGATGTCCGCGGGGTTGCCGACGTCCGGCCAGAGCCTGACTTCGATGTCCGGGGCGTGCTCGGCGAACAACGCCTGCCACTGATGGCCACGCTCGGAATCGGCTTTGTAGAGAAGGACCATGAGAGGCTCCGCCTGAAGGACTGTGCTCAGCCTATCCCAGCGCCGGCAGTAGATTCTTTTGAATCGCTGCGCGGCGACGGCAGCTTTTGAATTTTATTCCACTGGCCGCAGCAGCCGCCCGAATGGGCGGCCACCCGGGGCTCAGCAGAGGGCGGCGATGGCCTTGCCCAAGGCTTCGGTGGTGCCTTTGCCACCGATGTCGGCGGTCAGCGGCGCCACGTCCGGACCTTGTTCGAGCACGGCTTCGATGGCCTTGACCACGGCGGCGCCGGCTTCGGGGTGGCCCAGGTGTTCGAGCATCATCGCCCCACACCAGATCTGCCCGATGGGGTTGGCGATGCCTTTGCCGGCAATGTCCGGGGCCGAACCGTGCACCGGTTCGAACAGGCTGGGGAAGTTGCGCTCCGGGTTGATGTTGGCCGAAGGAGCGATGCCGATGGTGCCGGTGCAGGCCGGACCGAGGTCGGAAAGGATGTCGCCGAACAGGTTGCTGGCCACCACCACGTCGAACCAGTCCGGGTGCAGGACGAAGTTCGCGGTGAGGATATCGATGTGGTACTTGTCCACCTTGACCTCGGGGTAGCGCTTGCCCATCTCCACCACGCGCTCATCCCAGTAAGGCATGGTGATCGCGATGCCGTTGGACTTGGTGGCCGAGGTCAGGTGCTTCTTCGGACGGCTCTGGGCCAGGTCGTAGGCGAACTTGAGAATACGGTCGACACCGACCCGGGTCATCACGGTTTCCTGTAGCACGATCTCGCGCTCGGTGCCGGGGAACATCTTGCCGCCGACACTGGAATACTCGCCTTCGGTGTTCTCGCGCACCACCCAGAAATCGATGTCGCCGGGCTTACGGTTGGCCAGCGGTGCCTTGACCCCGGGCATCAGCCGGCAGGGGCGCAGGTTGACGTACTGGTCGAATTCGCGGCGGAACTGCAACAGCGAATCCCACAGCGAGATGTGGTCCGGCACCACGTCGGGCCAGCCCACCGCGCCGAAGTAGATGGCGTCGTACCCCTTGAGAATTTCGAACCAGTCGTCGGGTATCATCTTGCCGTGGGCCAGGTAGTAATCGGCACTGGCGAAGTCGAACCAGTCCCACTGCAGTTCCAGGTCGTGGCGGCGGGCCACCGCATCGAGTACACGCACGCCTTCGGGCATCACTTCCTTGCCGATGCCGTCACCGGGGATCACGGCGATTTTGTAGCTGGACTTGCTCATGGTTCGACTCCAGGGATTGTTGGGTAGCGGCACTGAGTGTATGTATGAACGCGGAATAAATAATTAGCCTGAAACGAAAGCCATTCTTAGATTTTTGGAAAGAATTTATGAGCACCATCGACGACTTGAGTTTCTTCCAACAGGTGGCCAGCCGCGCCAGCCTCACTGAAGTGGCGCGCCACCTGGGCCTGTCGCTGCCGGCGGTAAGCAAGCGCCTGAGCCAGTTGGAACAGCGCCTGGGGGTGCAGTTGCTGCAACGCACCACGCGCAAGCTGGCCCTGACCCCGGAGGGTGCGCTGTACCTGGAAGGCGGTCGGCCGATCCTGCGGCAACTGGAGGAGTTGGAGAGCGCCCTGAACCAGCGCCAGCCGACCTTGCACGGGCGGCTGCGGATCAATGGCACCCTGGGTTTTGGTCGCCGCCACCTGGCGCCCATCGTCTCCAGCTTCGCCCGCTTGCACCCGCAACTGGAGATTTCCCTGGAGCTGAGCAGCCAGCCCCTGGCCCTGCTGGACGACCAGTTCGACATTGCGGTGTGCATGGGCGAACCGCCGGATTCTCGCTTGATCAGCGTGCGCCTGCTGGAAAATCCGCGGCTATTATGTGCAGCACCTGGATACCTTGAAAACATGCCTGAGCCCAAAGTGGTAGCCGACCTGGCCCAGCACAACTGCATCGTGCTGCGGCAGTTTTCCGGGGATTACGCGATCTGGCGCTTCCACAAGGACGGCCGCGAGTACGCCCATAAAGTCAGCGGCACCCTGTCCAGCAATGACGGTGAAGTGGCCTTGAGCCTGGCCCTGGAGGGGCACGGGCTGATTCTGCGATCCCGCTGGGATGTCCAGCAATACTTGGAGGATGGGCGTCTGCGCGCGTTATTGCTGGATCACCAGGCACCGCGGGCGGACATCTTCGCGGTGTACCAGCACCGCCGTCATATTCCCCAGCGCATCTCGGTGTTCAGCCAGTACCTGGCCCAGCAGCTGGCAAAACGCCTGCCCTATGCGGTGCATCCATGACCGATCAAGGCAGTGGGTGTTTATACATAACCTGAAGCTATGCTTGTCCTGACTATTGGTGAGTTGTCCGGCACGGCGCACTCTTGTAACGTCGGTTGGGCCCGCTCGGTAAAAACAAAAAACAGACCGAAGCCGCCACAAGGTTCCTAGGTGTTCAGTCGCATTTTTTGAGTCTGCCGAATCAAATGACTTAATAGGATGATTGCCATGAAAGTCTTGTCGCTCGGTTCAGTTTTCTCCGTGATGTGCCTGACCGCCGGGGCCGCATTGCCGGCGCTGGCGGCGCAGATCACCTTTGTTTCCCAGGGCGGCACGTATCAGGAGGCGCAGACCAAGGCCATCCTCGACCCCGCCGCTAAACGCCTCAATATCACCATCAAACAAGACAGCGTTCCCGATGCCTGGCCCATGGTCAAAGCCCAGGGCGAGGCCGGCAAACCGCTGTGGGACGTGATCGACACCCCGCCTTCGAACTGCCTGCGCGGCGGTCGCGAAGGGCTGATCGAACCCCTGGACCTGAGCAAGCTGCCGAACGTGCAGAGCATGCCCGAGGCTTATCGCACCCCGTACTCGGTGGCCTACGAGTTCTACTCCTCGGTGCTGGCCTACAACACCAAGGCCCTGAAAAAAGTGCCCCAGAGCTGGGCCGACTTCTGGAACGTCAAAGACTTCCCTGGCGTGCGCGCCTTGCGCAACGACCCCATGGGCACCCTGGAAGCGGCACTGCTGTCCGACGGCGTGCCCCGGGAAAAACTCTACCCCTTGGACGTGGACCGGGCCTACAAGCGCCTGGAACAGATCAAGCCGGACATTGCCGTGTGGTGGAGTTCCGGCGGGCAGTCGGCGCAGCTGCTCAGCGACGGCGAAGTGGACATGCTGATGATCTGGAACGGTCGCGCCAGCGCGGTGCGCAAGGACAAGCCAGAGGTCGAGTTCACCTACAACGACGGACTGTTGCAGAACACCCAGTTGTGCGTGCTGAAAAACGCCCCGAACTACGCCACCGCCCTGCAATTCATTAACGAGGCCATGTCCCCGGACCTGCAAGCCAACCTGCCGCTGCACATCGACTACGGCCCGGGCAACCCGGCGGCGTTCAGCACCGGCAAGATCAGCGCGGAACGCGCCAAGGAGCTCCCCAGCACGCCGGATAACGCCGCCAAGCAGGCGTTGCTCTCCGAAGAATGGTGGGCGTCGCCGGCCGGTATTGCCGCCAAGGACCGCTGGCTGAAGTTCGTTCAGTAACGCCGTGTCGTACCCGGCGGCGGGCCGCCTTGTGGCGGCGCCTGCCGGGGTTGCTGATTCGATGGGCTGTCCACAGGGAATGCCATGAGCACGATGATCGACTACCTCATCCTCGGGGGCGGTTCTGCCGGTTGCGTATTGGCGGCCCGGCTCTCCGAGGACCCGGACAAACAGGTGTGCCTGGTGGAGGCCGGGCGCGATATTTCGGCGTCGAGCATGCCGCCGGAGATTCGCAGCCGCTACCCGGGCCGGGCCTACCTGGACCTGGGTAATATCTGGCAGCGCCTCAATGCCTTGATGGGCACCGGCACGCGCCAGCAGCGGCGTTACGAGCAGGCGCGAATCCTTGGCGGCGGCTCGGCGATCAATGCCCTGATGACCAATCGCGGTGCTCCCGCCGACTATGACGAATGGCAGCAACTGGGCGCCGAAGGCTGGGGCTGGGACAACTGCCTGCCGTACTTTCGCAAGCTGGAAAACGACACGGATTTCAGTGGCCCGCTGCATGGCCAGGACGGCCCGCTGCGCATTCGCCGGACCCCGGATGCGGCCCTTTCGCCCTTTGTCAAAGGGGTGATCGGTGCTTTGGGCGAGCAGGGCCTGCCACGCAAGCCGGACCAGAACGGCCCTTGGGAAGACGGGGTGTACGTCGGGGCGATTGGCGTCAGCGAGGCGGGTGAGCGCATTCCCACCTCGGTGTGCTACCTGACCGATGAGGTACGCCGGCGCAACAACCTGAGCATCCGTACCGATTGCCTGGTGGAGCAGGTGCTGTTCAAACACAGGAGCGCGGTGGGTGCGCGCCTGCGCCTGGCCGATGGACAAACCCTGGAACTGGCGGCGCGTCAGGTGATCATCTGCGCCGGGGCGATCCACAGCCCGGCGTTGTTGATGCGCAGCGGCGTCGGCCCGTTGAATGAGTTGCTGGACCTGGGCATCGAACTGGTGGCGGACCGTCCCGGCGTCGGTGGCAACCTGATGGAGCATCCGTCGATTGCGGTGTCGGCACTCTTGACCCGCAAGGGCCGCGCTCCCTTTGCCAATGAACACCATGAGCAGGCGATCGTGCGCTTTTCTTCCGGCCTGGCGCAGACGCCCAGCGGCGATATGCACGGCGCCATCCTTTCCCGTTCGGGCTGGCACTCCATCGGTTATCGCTTGGGTTCAATGTTTTTCTGGGTCAATAAATCCTATTCCCGCGGGCGGGTGCGGCTGGTCTCAGCGGACCCGTTGCAAGAGCCCGATGTCCAGTTCTACATGCTCTCCGACCCGCGGGATTTTCAGCGCCTGAAAGACGCCTTGCGCTTTGGCGCTCGCACACTGGGGGCCGCCTCTCTGGATGCGCAACGCAGCGTGGTGTTCCCTTCCAGCTATTCGCCGCGGGTGGCCAAGGTGGCTCGTCCGGGAGGGATCAATGGGCTGTTGCGTGGCACCTTGAGCGGTTTGCTGGACCTGGCCGGGCCGCTGTGTGGCTGGCTGATTCGGCGCCTGGTGACCCAGGGCGTGACCCTGCAAGGGTTGCTCGCCGACGACGCGGCGCTAGGGGTTTTTGTGCGCAGCCAGGTCGGTGGCACCTGGCACCCGTCCGGTACCTGCCGCATGGGCCGCGCCGATGATCCGCAGGCGGTGACCTTGAGCGATGGCCGGGTGATCGGCGTCAGTCAGTTACGGGTGTGTGACGCATCGCTGATGCCATCGATCCCCTGTGCCAACACCAATGTGCCGACCATCATGCTGGCCGAACGTATCGCTGACCTGATCAAGGCCGAGGCGGCACAGGAGGCCCGGAAGGCCGCGACCGCCTAAGGGGCGGTCGCGGTTTTAACGCCGCAAGGTCAGTGGCCGTAGCCGACGATGCCCTTGGTTTCCAGAAAAGCCTCCAGCCCCCACTCGGCGTATTCGCGGCCGTTGCCCGACTGCTTGTAGCCACCGAAGGGCGCGGCGCTGTCCCAGTCCGGGTAGTTGATGTAGACGCTGCCAGCGCGCAATTGCAGGGCCACCTTGCGTGCCCGTGGCAGGTCCGCCGACTGCACGTAGGCGGCCAGGCCAAACACGCTGTCGTTGGCCATGGCAATGGCTTGCGCTTCATCGCGGTAGGGCAGGATCACCAGCACCGGGCCGAAGATTTCCTCGCGGGCGAGGGTCATCTGCGGCGTGACCCCGGCAAAGATGGTCGGCTGCACGTAGTAGCCGCGCTCCAGGCCCTCGGGCCGCCCCAGGCCACCGGCCACCAGTTGCGCGCCTTGCTCCAGGCCGATGCCGATCATGCGCTGGATGGCCAGGTACTGACGTTCGCTGATCACCGGGCCCAAGGTCGTGTCGTCGGCGTCCGGCGGCCCCGGGCGATGAGCCTGGGCGGCGCGGGCGGCGATGGCCACCACCTGTTCGTGCAATGCCTCGGGCACCAGCATGCGCGTGGGCGCGTTGCAGGATTGGCCGCTGTTGTTGAAACAGGCATTCACGCCCTGGGTCACTGCGGCTTCCAGGGCCACATCGTCGAGCAGGATGTTGGCTGACTTGCCGCCCAGTTCCTGGTGCACGCGCTTGACCGTGGGCGCCGCCAGCCGGGCGATTTCCACCCCGGCCCGGGTTGAGCCGGTGAACGACACCATGTCGACATCCGGGTGGGCGGCGAGGGCGGTGCCGACCGTGGGGCCGTCGCCATTGATCAGGTTGAAGACCCCGGGCGGCACCCCGGCGCTGTGCAGCACCTCGGCGAAAATCAGCGCGTTGAGCGGGGCGATCTCACTGGGTTTGAGGACCATGGTACAGCCGGCGGCCAGGGCCGGCGCGACCTTGCACACAATCTGGTTGATCGGCCAGTTCCACGGGGTGATCAGGGCCACCACGCCCACCGCTTCCTGGTTGATCAGGGTGGTGCCCCGTTGGCGTTGAAAGTCGAAGTGCTCCAGGCTGCGGATCAGCTGTTCCAGGTGCATGCGGCCGATGCCGGCCTGCCAGGCGTGGGACAGGGCACGGGGCGCGCCGACCTCGCGGGTGATGATCGCGGCGATCTCGTCGTAGCGCGCCAGATAGGCCCGCAACACCTCCTGTAACAAGGCCTGGCGTTCGGCGGGGGCAGTGGCGGAAAAACTTGGGAAGGCTTTTTTTGCCGCCTGCACCGCCGCCTCGACATCGGCGCCGTTGCCCAGGGCAATTTCGCTGAAGGCGGTTTCAGTGGCCGGGTCGATCACCGCCAGGCGTTCGCGACCGTGGGGCTCGACCCAACGACCGTCAATGTAGAACTGCAGAGCGTGTTCCATGAAGTTGGCGCCTCTTGCTGGTCTTTAAAAAATGCGCCGCGGGCCGGACACAGGAGTGGGGCGGACGGGGCGTCTGGCGTCGCAAGATTAGTCACGGCTTTTGTGTGGCGGCAATTTACTAATAGTTGGGTCAGGCATAATATCAGATCATGTCAAACCTACGTCGCAAACTCCCCAGCTCCAGTTCCCTGTTCGTTTTCGAAGCGGCCGCCCGTTGTGGCAGCTTCACCCGGGCGGCGGAAGAACTCTGCGTCAGCCAGCCGGCGGTCAGTCGCATGCTCGGGCGCCTTGAAGAACACCTCGGCGTGCAATTGTTCGAGCGCGTGCGCGGCGGTGCCCGGCTCACCGAGAGCGGGAGCATCCTCTATCGCCGGGTCCAGGAAGGCTTCAGCACCATCGAGGCGGCGATCAGCGAAATCGAGTCCCGCGCCACCGGCATCGAGACCATCACCCTGTCGGTGTCCACGGCCTTTACCACCCATTGGCTGATGCCGCGCATGAGTCGTTTCAGCGAGGCATTTCCCAACGTCGACCTGCGCTTCCAACTGATGTCGGGGAAGATCGGCGGGCCGTTGGTGGACGTCGACCTGGGCATGCGTTACCTCGAGGTCGGCAGCCTGAAAGCCACGGATAAACTGGTGCTGCCGGAGATTACCATCCCCCTGTGCAACCGCCAGTACCACGCCTATTTGCTCCAGGAACGCTCGCGCAAACAGCCTAGAACCCTGATCAGCATGGACAGCCAGGAGCGCGGTTGGGTCGAGCATTTCGACACCCTTGGCCAGCGTTCCGGGGTGGCCGACAACAGCCAGGTGTTCTCCGATTATGCAGTGGTGGTGCAGGCCGCTTTGCTCGGCCAGGGCATGGCCTTGGGCTGGTTGAATGTGGTCTCGCACTGCCTGGCCAAGGGCGAATTGCTGCCTGCGGCAGACCAGGTGCGGGTCAGTGCGCGGCGCTGTTGCCTGGTGTCGCCGGGCAACCGACCGCTGCGGCCGTTGGTGGCGGCGGTGAGGGACTGGATTGTTACCGAAATGCACAGTGACCTGGCGCAGATCGACGCCGCCTACCCACATTTGCGCCTGGCCGAAGCCCTGCGTTCCACGCCGTAAGGGTGCCTGTGCCGCCGCGAGTAAAAAAACAGTAGGTTATGCCTCAGGGGTGGCTGAAAACGGAATATTGCGTGCCGCAGCGAGGTCGATAATCCATGCAGACGGATTTTCCGATCCCCCCTGACCTACCTTGCGGAGCGCTTTATGTCATTCAAGCAGTTCAAAGCCCTGACGTTTGATGTCGTCGGCACCCTGATCGATTTCGAAGCCGGAATCCTGGCCCACGTCCGTGAAGTGGCGGGGGAGGCCGGCCAGGCCCGCAGCGATGACGAAATTCTCAAGGCCTACCGCGAAGCCCGGGCCTTGCCGGATTCCGGCTGGTGGCCCGATGACCTGGAGCGTTGTTATCACCTGATCGCCGCCAAGCTCGGCCTGCCGGACAACGCCGAGTACGCCCGCGGCCTGGCCCTGGCGGTGCAGAACTTCCCGGCCTTCCCGGACTCGGTGGCGGCCCTCAAGCGCCTGCGCAAGCACTTCAAGCTGGTGGCCACCACCAACTCGCAGATCTGGGCCCTGGACTACATGGCCAAGACCCTAGATGAACCCTTCGACGTCAAGGTCACGGTGGACGACGTGCGCTTCGAGAAGCCCGACCCACAGTTCTTTGCCTACACCCGTGGCGTGCTGGCGACCCAGGGCATTGTCTTCGAGCAGATTTTGCACGTGGCTCAGAGCCAATACCATGACATCGGCGTCGCCGTGGACCTGGGTTACCAGGTGTGCTGGATCGAACGTCGGCACGCGCAGAAGGGCAGCGGCGGCACCCTGGAATCCGAGCACACCAAGCCCCACTACCACTACCACACCCTGGCCCAACTGGCCGACGCGGTAGAGCAGGAACTGGGTTGAGCCCCCGGGCGCCGCAGCTATCGTGCCGGCGCCCCTTTTTCTCGGAAGCCGGCAATGACTCTTCAGACCTTATGGGCGGCCACCGCCGAACCCGGCCCCGCGCTGCAATCGCTTGAGGGTGAGCGCCAGTGCGATGTGGCGATCATCGGCGCCGGCTACACCGGCTTGAGCGCCGCCCGGCATATCGCCTTGAGCGGCCGCGAGCCGTTGCTGATCGACGCCAATACCCTGGCCTGGGGCGCCAGCGGGCGCAACGGCGGGGTGGTGTCGCCAAAATTTCGCGTGGGTTTTGCCGCGCTGATGGCGCGTTTTGGCCGTGACACCGCGCTGCGCATGTACCGCACCGGCTACGACGCCGTGGACAGCCTGGTGGAAACCGTCGAGGCCCTGGGCCTGGATCAGGCCCAGTTGCACATGGGCGGGCACATTGCCGCGGCACACAACCCTCACGCCCTGTCGGGGCTGCAAGCCACCGCCGAGTGGATCAAGCGCGAGACCGGTGGCGCCTCGTCCTACATGCTCAGCGCCGCCGAAGTCGCTGAGTGCACCGGTTCCAACCTGTTCCACGGCGGCCTGCTGACCCCCAAGGCGGGCGGCATCCACCCGCTGAACTACGCCCGGGGCATGGCCCGCAGCCTCACTGGCAACGGGGTCAAGATCTACATCAACAGCCCGGCGCAACAGGTCCGCCGCGAGGGCCCGCGGATGATCATCGAGACGCCCCAAGGGCGGGTCAGCGCCCGGCAGGTGATCTACGCCACCAACGGTTATTCGGACCTGACCCCGGTCACCGACACCTTGCACCGACGGCTGATTCCCTTTCGCAGCGCGATCATCGCCACCGGGCCCCTGGCCCCGGCGGTACTGGCCACGCTGATGCCCGGCGGCCAGGTGTGCGGCGATACCAAGCGCATGCTGCGCTGGTTCCGGGTGGTGGGCGACCGCCTGATCTTTGGCGGGCGCGGGGCCTTTGGCAAGAACGATTCCGAGGCAGCTTTTCGCGCCTTGCAGCGCAGCATGGGCGAGGTGTTTCCGATCCTGCGCGAGCAGCCCATCGCCTTTCGCTGGTCTGGCCTGGTGGCCATGACCCTGGATTACCTGCCCCACGCCGGCCAGCTGGATGAGCAGAGCTTCTACGCCATCGGCTACAACGGCGGCGGGGTGGCGATGTCCACCTACATGGGCGGGCAACTGGCGCGCATGAGCGCAGGCGAGAAGGTCGACCTCGGCCTGTTGGCGGGCGAGAAATTCCAGCCCATTCCCCTGCATGCCTTCCGCGCCCCGGGCGTTCGCCTGGCGGCGGGCTGGCAGCAGTTCCTCGACCTGATTGGTCGCTAAGCCGAGAGTCTGAATTCATGCCTGCGATGCTGCATTACTGCCACCCGGCCAGCGCCCGGCGCTTGCCCAGCGACAACCTGACCTGGGTCGACGACCCCCTGGCCAGTGGCCGCTCCCTGCATTGGTACGACGCGGCCCAAGGCTACGCGGTGGGTGTGCACCAAAGCTCGGGCACGCGGCGGGTGATCGAGGACTTTCCCTGGGTCGAGCTGGGCATCGTCGAGTCCGGCACCCTGGTTCTGCAGGGCGAGGGCTTCAGGATCGGCCTGCACCCAGGGGACTGCTTCGTGATTCCACGGGGCATCACCCTGGACTGGCACCAGCCCGGCGACCTGCGCTACCTGTGCATGGTCTTTCCTGGCCTGTCGCGAAGCGCGCCGATGCCGCCCCAACCGCTGAAGATCGATCCCTGCCTTGAGTTGCAGCCGTGCAATCCGCCGGCCGCCGAGGTGCTGCTCAGCGCCACGCCCCAGGCCCGGAGCCAGACCCTGTTCAGCGCCGCCAACCTGCGCATCGGTGTCTGGGTGTGTGAAGCCTACAAGCGCAAGACCGTGGAGCCGGGCTACTGCGAGTTGATGCACATCCTCAAGGGCGCGGTCACCCTCAGCCCCGAGGGCGCGGCGCCCTGCACCGTGCAGGCCGGGGAAACCGTGGTGGTGCCGGCGGGGGCGAGCAACGCCTGGACCAGCGCGCAGACGGTGCGCAAGATCTTCTGCATCCTCTCCTGAGGCCAACCTCGGGGCCGTGCGGCCCCGTCTCTTTCTTGATCAGGCCGAGCGCAGCAGGCTGCGCAAAGGCACGGTGCTCTTGACCACCGGCGACTTGATGACGATGTAGCTGAAGTACTTTTCGATACCGATGTTCTTGTCCAGGATCGACTCCATCAGCTCCTGGTAGTGCTGGATGCTGCTGGTGAGAAAACGCACCAGGTAGTCATACCCGCCGCTGATCAAATGGCACTCCAGCACCTCGTCGATATTGCGGATGCTCGACTCGAACTTGGCGAAGTCGGAGCGCTTGTGGTCGGACAGGGTGACCTCGGTGAACACCGTCACCGAGTTGGCGAACTTGGCCAGGTTGACATGGGCTTCGTAGCCGCTGATGTAGCCCGCCGTTTCCAGGCGCTTGACCCGTTGCAGGCAGGGGCTGGGGGAGAGTCCGACGGCTTCGGCGAGGCTGACGTTGGTCATGCGTCCGTCTTTTTGCAGCTGGACCAGGATGTTGATGTCGATACGATCGAGTTTGGTTACCGCTTCCATCGTTGACTCCTCGCTATGTCAGTCTTGAATACTGGGTCAGGCGTGCAGCGCCTTCTGGTGCGCGTGCACCAGGTCGGCCAGGCTGGCGTACTCACAGCGCTTGCCGTCAAGGGCCTGCTCCGAGTGGTTCCACGGCTGGCGCTGGTCGCGGCGCAAGGTACACACCGGGAAGTCCACCCGCAGGTTCCACGGATCATCCGCTTCGGTGCTGCGTACCGGTAACATCTCGCTCCGTTGCAGGCCCAGCCGGTCCAGGGCTTGCTCCAGGCTGGCGTGCCAATCGTTGGCCTGGGGTTCGATGATGGCGTCGAACTCGATGGGCAAACGAAGGGTCAGGGCATCGATGTCCATGCCATGGGGCGGAGCGATCAGCACCAGCCGATAAAACTTGCTGAGGTACTGCAAGGCGCCGGGCGCGTCTTCGAAAATCGGCCATTGGCCGGACGCGGTACTAAAGGCAACACTTTCATCCCAGCCCGGAACCACACGCAATTGATGTGCCAGGCGCTGGTACAGCTGGCCATGGAACGCCGTGGCGCTGCTGGCGTGACCTTGGGCGGCCAGTTCCAGGGCGATGCGCCGATAGGCACTGAGCACCTGCTCGTCGCTGTGCAGGTCTGTGGTTTGCACCGACAACGGCCGCAGCCCTTCGACGATGCCCCGTTCGCGGTCGACCAGGGTGCCGAAGGACAGGCCCAACGCTTTGTACTGGGTAACTTTCATGTGCCGTTCCTGGGTAATCCTAATGGGCTTCCTGAGTCATCAGGCAAAAGCCCGACCCGGGGTGAGCGGGTCGGGCCTGGCCTTTACCTTGGGTGCTGCGGGCGTCGGTCAGGCACCGGCGGCGGCCAGGGCCTGGTCAAGCATTTGCAAGGCTTCTGCCAGTTGCTCCGGGGTGGTCACCAGCGGCGCGAGGAAGCGCACCACGTTGCGATATACGCCGCACTTGATCACCAGCAGGCCGGCGTTGCGCGCTTCGTCGATGATCTTCTGCGCCAGGGCCGCGTCCGGGCTCTGGGCGGCGTCGGCGGCGACGATCTCGATGGCTTGCATAAACCCCAGGCCGCGCACGTCGCCGATTCGCGGGTAGCGTTTTTGCAGGGCCAGCAGGCCTTCGCGCAGTTGCGCCGCCAGTTGTTCACCCTGGCCCAGCAGGTCCTGTTCCTCGAACAGGTCCATCACCGCCAGGGCCGCCGCACAGGCCACGGCATTGCCGCCGTAGGTGCCGCCCAGGCCACCGGGGGTGGGTGCGTCCATGATCTCGGCGCGGCCGACCACGGCTGACAGCGGCATGCCACCGGCCAGGCTCTTGGCCACGGTCACCAGGTCTGGCTGGATGTCGGCGTGCTGGAAGCCGAACAGGGTGCCGGTTCGGCCAAAACCGGCCTGGATCTCATCGAGGATCAGCACAATGCCGTGTTCGGTGCAGCGCTGGCGCAGGGCCTGGAGGAAGGCCTTGGGTGCGGCAAGGAACCCCCCGTCGCCCTGCACCGGCTCAATGATGATCGCCGCCACCCGGTCCGGCGCCACGTCGGTGGCGAACAGGGTGTCGAGTTCGGCCAGGGCGTCGTCGCCGCTGATGCCGCGATATTCGTTGGGGTAGGTGGCGTGGTAGATCTCGGCCGGGAAAGGCCCGAAGTTCTGTTTGTAGGGCTGGCTCATGCCGGTCAGGGTCACGCCGAGCAGGGTGCGGCCGTGGAAGCCGCCACGGAAGGAAATCACCGCCGGGCGATTGGTGTGGCCACGGGCGATCTTGATCGCGTTTTCCACGGCTTCGGCGCCGGAGGTGAAGAGCACGCTTTTGTAGTGCTGGTCGCCGCCGATCATTTTGTTCAGGCGTGCCGCGACCTGGATGTAGGACTCGTAGGCCACCACCTGGAAACTGGCGTGGGAGATTTCGCCGACCTGGCGGCGCACCGCTTCCACGACTTTCGGGTGGTTGTGGCCGACGTTGAGCACGCCGATGCCACCGACGAAATCCAGGTAGCGTTTGCCGTCCACATCCCACACTTCGCTGCCCTGGGCGTGGCTGACCACCACCGGGTGGGCGGTGGCGATGCCCCGTGGAACGTGCTGCTCGCGCAGGGCCAGAAGGCGTTGATTTTCAGTTAGTGCAGAATTCATCTCGATCTCCATAAACGCCGTGCTTGGCGGGTGGTCTGTGATCAGGATAAGGATTGGCCGGCGCGCCACGCGCTGAATTTGCCTGGCCCGGCGCTGTGATCGACTGTTTTTCAGGGGGCTGGCGAAACATTTGACTGTGCCCATGCCGGGCGCGGGAGCGGGGCGACCGGACCTCCGCCCGGGTGCCCCGCAGGGCTGGCCTCAGGCGCTGGCCCGGGGCACCACGATGGTGTCTTCGGGGTGCAGGCGCATCAGCATCGGCGCGCCGATCGGCGGCAGGCTGAGGTTGCCTTCATGGTGGCTGGGCTGGCGCAGGCTGACGGTGGGGCCGCCGTCCAGGTCGACAAACACCTTGAGGCTTTCGCCCTGGAACACGATGTCCGAAATCCGCCCGCGCAGGCGGTTCCATTCCGGGCCGGCGCTGTTGTTGTCCAGCAGCAGCTTCTCCGATTGCAGGGCCAGGAACAGGTCGCCCGAGGCCGGGATCGGCCGCGTGGTGCGCAGTGGGGTGGCGCCCAGGGTCAGGCCGTTGCCGCTGCCGCGCTGCAAGGGAATCAGCGTGCTCTCGCCGATAAAGCTGGCGACGAAATCGTCCGACGGGTGATCGTGCAGGCGCCGTGGCGTGTCCACTTGCACCAGTTGCCCGCCGCGCATGATGGCGATGCGGTCGCTCATGGTCAGGGCTTCGCGCTGGTCGTGGGTGACGTAGATCATGGTCGCGCCGAGGCGCTTGTGCAGGGCCCGCAGCTCGATCTGCATGGTCTCGCGCAGTTGTTTGTCCAGGGCCGACAGCGGTTCGTCCATCAGGATCAGCTTGGGCTCGAAGACAATCGCCCGGGCCAGGGCCACCCTTTGCCGCTGGCCGCCGGAGAGCGCGGCGATCGAGCGGTTTTCATAGCCGCCCAGTTCCACCGTGGCCAGGGCCTGCTTGACCCGGTCGCGGCTCTTGGCGGCGTTTTCACCCCGGGCACGCAAGGGGAAGGCGACGTTCTCGCCCACGGTCATGTGCGGGAACAGCGCGTAGTTCTGGAACACCACGCCGATCTCGCGCTTGTGCGGCGGCATCAGGGTCACGTCGCGCTCGCCGAACAAAATGCTCCCGGAACTGACGCGGATAAAGCCGCCGAGGATGCTCAACAAGGTGGTCTTGCCTGAACCGGAAGGGCCCAGCAGCGACATGAATTCGCCGGCTTCGACCTTGAGGTTGACGTTGTTCAGGGCCTTGAGGGAACCGTAGTGCTTGCAGACTTGATTGACGCTGACCGACTCGAAACCTTCAGTGAACTTCATGCAGCGTTCTCCTATGCACAGCGCGGGGACTGCCCGCAGTGTTTGTCTGTCATCTGAACACAGGCGCTGGCCTGGTTCGTGCCGTTTTCCCGTGCCCGGGCAACAGAATCTGCCGCCCGGCGCCGTTGTTCTCAGTCCAGTCCGCCGATGTGCCAGGCCTTGATTTCGAGGAACTCGTCGAGGCCGTATTTCGAACCTTCGCGGCCAGTGCCCGATTGCTTCATGCCACCAAAGGGCGCGACTTCCATGGACACCACGCCGGTGTTGAGGCCGACCATGCCGAACTCCAGGCGCTCGCCGACGCGAAAGGCCCGGCGCATGTCCTGGGTGAAGTAATAGGCCGCCAGGCCATAGGGGGTGTCGTTGGCGATGGCCAGGGCCTGGGCTTCGTCCTGGAAGCGGAACAGCGGCGCCACCGGGCCGAAGGTTTCTTCGCTGGCCAGGAGCATGTCCGGGGTGGCGTCCAGCAGCACCGTGGGCTGGACGAACAGGCTCTGGCCCTGGGGCGCGCCGCCGATGGCGATGGAGGCGCCTTTTTCCAGGGCGTCGCCGATGTGCAAGGCCACCTTGTCCACCGCCGCCGCGTTGATCAGTGGGCCGATGGTCACGCCGTCGCTCAGGCCGTCGCCGACTTTCAGCTGGGCCACCGCGACGGTCAGGCGCTCGGCGAAGCGCGCATAGATACCGTCCTGGACCAGGATCCGGTTGGCGCAGACACAGGTCTGCCCGGCGTTACGGAATTTGCTCAGCATGACCCCGGTGATCGCCAGGTCGAGGTCGGCGTCGTCGAACACGATAAGGGGCGCGTTGCCCCCCAGCTCCAGGCTCAGGCGCTTGATGCTGCTGGCGCACTGGCTCATCAGCAACTGGCCGACCCGGGTCGAGCCGGTGAACGACAGTTTGCGCACCGCGGGGTTGCCGGTCATCTCGCCGCCTACTCCAGCGGGCAGGCCGGTGAGCACGTTGAACACCCCGGGCGGAATCCCGGCGCGTTCGGCCAGCACCGCCAGGGCCAGGGCCGACAGCGGGGTCAGCTCCGAAGGCTTGACCAGCACCGTGCAACCGGCAGCCAGGGCCGGCGCGCACTTGCGGGTAATCATGGCGTTGGGGAAGTTCCATGGGGTGATCGCCGCGACCACGCCCACCGGCTGCTTGATCACCAGGATCCGCCGATCGGCGGTGGGCGCCGGGATGGTGTCACCGTAGATGCGCCGGGCTTCTTCGGCGAACCATTTGACGAAGGTGGCGCCGTAGCCGATCTCGCCACGGGATTCGCTCAAGGGCTTGCCTTGCTCGGCGGTCATGATCAGGGCCAGGTCTTCCTGGTTTTCCAGGATCAGCCGGTGCCAGGTTTCGAGATACCGCGCGCGTTCGGCCGCCGGCACCTCGCGCCAGCTTTGGAAACGCTGCTCGGCGGCCTCGATGGCGCGTCGGGTTTCGGCGGCCTGCAGGGCCGGCACATGGGCGATCAGGCTGCCGTCGGCGGGGTTGGTCACGGCGAGGGTGGCGCCGTCGTCGGCCTCGATCCAGGCGCCGTTGACGTAGGCGCGCTCGACGAGCAGGGAAGGGTCACGCAGGGTGCTTTTCAACATGGGAAGTGCCTTTGAAGGTCCGGACGATAGGACCGATTGTAAAAAAGGCTCGCCGGCGGCCGATGCCGAGCTGGCCTGTTGAGTGGGTGTTTGCTGCTCAATTGCGTCGTTTGCCGGCAGGATCTGCCGTCACCGCGATCAGCTCTCGCGGTGACGGCCAACGGCTCAGGAAGGCTTGTTGCGCCCGGCGACCACCACCAGCAGCAAGGACGCCAGAATCAGCAGGGAACTGATGGCGGCGATGGTCGGGTCGATCTCGTCGCGCAAAGCGGTGAACATGCGCTTGGTCAGGGTCTGGTTGTCGCCGCCGGAGATAAACAGCGCCACCACGGTTTCATCCAGGGAGGTGATAAAGGCGAACAGGGTGGCCGACACCAGGCTCGGTTTGATCTGCGGCAGGGTCACCGCCATAAAGGCGCGGAAGCGGTTCATGCCCAGGCTGCGGGCGACCATTTCCTGGGACATGTCGAAGTTCCGCAGGCCGGCCAGCAGGGCGATGATCACGTAGGGCAGGGCCAGCATGATGTGCGCCAGCACCAGGCCGGTGAGGGTGCTGATCAGGCCGACCCGGGCGTAGACAAAAAACACCCCGGCGGCGATCAGGATGACCGGCACCATCATCGGCAACAGCAGGATGATTTGCAGGGTGCGCACCACCCGCAGGCTCGAGTTGTTGATGGCGTAGGCCGCGGCCATGCCCACCGGCAGGCTGACCAGGGTCGTGACCAGCGCGGTGATCAGGCTGACCCGCGCCGCCGACATCCACTCGGCGCTGCTGAAGAACGCCTCGTACCAGCGCAGCGACCATTCCTTGGGCGGGAACTGCAAAAAGCGCGCTTCGGAGAACGACATCGGCACCACGATCAGCACCGGCAGGATCAGGTACAGCAGGATCAACGCCACCAGCACCGTGAAGGCCAGGTGGGACAGGCGCACGCGCCGCAGGTTGGCTAGCCAGTTCATTCAGCGCGCTCCCAGAATGCGTTCGATGGGAATAAAGCGGTTGATGCCCCAGAAGATCAGGAACACCACCAGCAGCAACACCAGGCCCACGGCACTCGCCGCGCCCCAGGCGTGATACAGCTCGACGTTACGTTGCACCAGCATCGACACCAGGATGGTGCGCCCGCCGCCCAACAGTTCCGGGGTGATGAAGAAGCCCAGGCAGATCACAAACACCAGGATCGAGCCGGCCATGACCCCCGGTGCCGCCATCGGCAGGAACACCCGGCGAAAGGTATAGAACGGCTTGGCGCCGAGGCTTTCCGAGGCTTGCAGCAGGTCCTGGGGGATCTTGCGCATCACCGAGTACAGGGGCAGGACCATGAACGGCAGCATCACGTGCAAGGTGCCGATCACCGTGCCAGTGGTGTTGTGCATCAGGTTCAGCGGCTGGTCGATGATCCCGAGGTCGAGCAGGGTCTGGTTGACCAGTCCGCGGCGCTGCAACAGCACCAGCCAGGCGTAGGAGCGCACCAGCACGCTGGTCCAGAACGGGATGATCACGCAGATCAGGATCAGGTTGGCCCAGAAACCCTGGAGCCGCGAGGCGGCGTAGGCGATGGGGAAACCGAGGAAAATCGAGAGCACGGTGACCATGAAACTGATCTTGAAGGTCAGGCTGAAGGTGTCCCAGTAGATGCGTTCCTGGAAGATACGCAGGTAGTTGGCCAGGGAGAAACCATCTTCGGTCTGCACCGACTGCAGGGCCAGCCAGCACAGTGGCAGGATCAGCAACACCACCACCACCACCAACGCCGGGGCCAGCAGGAGCAGCATCGAAGTGTTTTCCTTGCGCTCCTCGCAGGCGATAGCTTGCAGGCTGCTGGACGAGGGTTGTGGGCCGTCGCTGGCGTCGGGCATGGATTTGGCCAGGTAGGCGTTAGACATGTTGGCCTCCGTTGCCGGCTGGGCCGCGCCGGTGCGCTTGAACGATCGCGGCGGGCCGCCGTGTGGAGTGCTGGAATCGGGTCATGCGAGGACTCCCAAAGAGGGGCAGGTGCAAATAAGCGTGCAGCCGGTCGTTATTGTTAGGGGCGCACCCGGGCCGGCGACGTTTCTAATGTACGGCCAGGGCGGCGGCGCAAGCGGCTATAAATAGGCCGCGGCAAAGTGCTTTATTGCGTATTTGCCAGGGTCGGCGGCATGTCCTGCGCCCGGTGAGTGGGCCTCTGATGAGGCCCGGCCGGGCGCGACAGCGTCGTCACTTCTTCTGGACGAAGGCCAGCCAGCGCTCTTCGGCTTTCACGCCTTCGGCGGAGGCCCACCATTTGGACGACAACAGAGCCTGGCGGCTGATGTTTTCCGGTGACGACGGCAACTTGGCTCCGCGTTCGGCGGGGATCACCCCAACCTTGAAGGCTTCAGGGTTGAGCGGGCCGTAATCGATGATCAGCGGCAGGGCGGCTTGCAGCTTGGCATCAATCGCCTCGTTGACGAATTTCATCGCCGCGACCCTGTGCGCCGAGCCCTTGAGCACGCACAGCGAGTTGGTTTCCAGCACCCCCTGGTTGTAGTCGAAGGCCACGGGCGCGCCGTCGGCCTGGACCGCGCTGATGCGGCCGTTCCAGGCCTGGATTAGGTCCACTTCACCATCGCTGATCAACTGT
Organism: Pseudomonas sp. ok266; assembly: GCF_900110195.1. Lineage (NCBI taxonomy): Bacteria > Pseudomonadati > Pseudomonadota > Gammaproteobacteria > Pseudomonadales > Pseudomonadaceae > Pseudomonas > Pseudomonas sp. ok266. Next base: position 334,552 of record NZ_FOCU01000005.1, read on the forward strand.
GCGGACTGGCCACCGGAGGTCCACCAGGTGGCGATATGCGGCTTGATCTGTTCGAGTTTCTTGAAGGCACGCTCGACGTCCAGCGGGTACAGTTGGTCTGGTGGCACGCCATCGGCCATCAGGGCGATTTCCAGGGTCGGGCGCGGCAGGTTGCGCAGGGAGCGCTGGCCGGGAAATTGGTCGGTGTTCCAGAAGTCGGCCCAGGTTTTCGGCACCTTGTCGCCCTTGAAGGCGTCGGTGCGATAGGCCATGACCGTAGAGTAGCTGATGTAGCCGACGCTGTAGTCGTCCTTGAGTTCGGGGGGCAACTGGGCGGCGTTGGGAATCAGCGTCAGGTCGAGTTTTTCGAACAGGCCTTCCTGCTCGCCACGGATGCAATCACCGGTGGGTAAATCGACCACGTCCCAGCTGACTTTGCCGCTTTCCACCTGGGTCTTGATGATCGGGTAAGCCTTGGGCGAACTGTCCTGTTTTAAGGTCACGCCGAGCTTTTTCGCGGCCGGTTCGAGGATCGCTTTGCTCTGGGCTTCCTGATAGGCGCCGCCTTGGGAGACAAAGGTAATGTCTTCGGCCTGGGCGCTAGAGGCGCTCAGGCCCAGCAAGACGAAGCCAGCCAATTGCAGGGTACGGATAGGCGCTTGGGTCATAGAAAAACTCCTGATGGTTGGCAGAGGGACAGGGCAACCAGGGTCGTGTGTTACCGGTCATTCTGCGGGACCTGAGGCTTTCCAATGTACCGTTGCGCCGACAAAGCAAGGGCGCACAAATGCATCGTGGAAAAGCGCATTGTTTCGTATTGGCCGGAGGCGACGGCATCTAATGCGCCCCTTGGGAGGGCGGAGTGGGCGGGGTTGGTGCGAAGTGCGGGGGGAATCGATCCAGGGCGGTTGGCGGCGGCGCTTGGTCGTTGAACCCAGCCGTCATCCATCCTTGGCTCGGGGCGCACCAGGGAAGGCCTGCGGCATGCAGAGGAGGGGCAGACGGTCTTGCCGCCCAGGACTTCGGCCACCCAGTCGGCGACGTAATGGCCAGCGTTGATGCTGTTGTCCAAGCTGGAGCGCTGCACGTCGCCTTCACGCTCGGTGAAAATTTGCTGCTCTCGCTATGGACGATTAACTAGTTGTTCGTAGGTGCGATGGACCGACTTCAGCGGGATCTGCGAATCCTGCTCACCGTGGGTCACCCGGAATGGTATGCGGATGCGATCCAGTACGCCGTCCAGGTGCACCTGTTCGGCCAGAGCCATGAACTCGTCGATGTCCGTGGTGCCCCAGCACGCGAGGGATCAGTAACGGGGTACCGGGAAGCTGCCTTCCTTTTCCAGTCGGCGCTTCCGCACATCACACCAGTCGTGGTTGGTGCCTCAGACCACGTCGCAGTCGAAACACGGTTCGAAGGCCACCGCCTGCGGGCAGCAGAAGTCGCCCAGGGGCACGCCTTCCATGGCGATGCGCCGGGCAACGATGTCGCTGCGGGTTCCGCCCGCTGGCAGTTTTTCCCGGACAGATCGACGCCTCAGGTGAAGGTCTGCAACGGCACTGGTTAAGCGCTTAGCGCCCGGCGGCACCGCGTGGGCCTGCAGGCGCTCGCAAGTCAGGTAGTAGGTGGTGGCGAGGTTGTATTTCTCGCCGGCGGAGAACAGCCGGCCAGCGCTTTCGTCCTCTTCGGCGAGGCTGCAGAGCTTGTTCGCCATCTTCACCCAGGTTTCACGGAAGGCTTTTCGCGTCCGCGAAAATGGGATTCACAATGGCTGATGAGAAGGCGAAAACATACACGGTGTATCGCAGGATCTGGCGGAGATATCGACGCTCTGTAGGTGACTACAACCAGGAAACAAAAATGCCTCATTAAGAAGCGGAGTTCTCGGCCCCGCACCACGAAGTGAAGTGGTAGGTTGTTATTGAAAGTGAGCTGATGGGTTCTGACGATAACTGTTCATGGATCTGGAAATGCCAGAGCAAGCCAAGTTGGTCCGTGTTTTTTGATTCTCAAGAAAAATGGCGTCATCCAGTGATCAGTTCAAGGCAATGCTTAACTAAGCAGCTAGAGGTACTTTTTGAAAGTTGCTGTTGTGATCGCCATCGCGATCCCGAGCATCGCGGCGCAAGGCAAAAAAACGGCCATGGGATTGAGCGTAAAGGGCAGGGATAGGTAAATGACCCAGGGCACGATCAGCAGAGGTATCACTGCTCGTTTAGCGCGGTGATAAACAAAACTGCTTTCTCGTCCAGCTCCAAATTTGCGCAGGTCGCGGCGCATCAAGCCATCCACAAAACCAGTGAACATGGCCAACAGAAACAGCGGAGCGGCCAGGGTTAAAATGGTCAGCCTCACCACGAAGGTAAAGGTCACATACACCGCCGCCAGTACAAAATCCTCAATGCTCACGTAGAACTGATTGGTCCAGCTCCAGAAGCCGTTGCCTTGGCTCGACACCCGAGCCTGCTGGGCAAAATCCACAAAGCCTGTCTTGACCAACAACCACTGATTGAGGAAATCCAGCAACTGAACGATCGTTTGCCCGGGTTGTTGGAGGATGAGTGAGGCTTTGAAATACTCACTGAGCCAGCCCAGTTCACTGGTCAGCATGGCCTGGCTATGCCGCCAGCCCTGATCACCCCAGAACAGCAGCAGGCCGGCGAACTCGATCAGGATCGAGAGCAGCAATGAGGCAACCAGCAAGCCGATGATGCGCAGGACCAGGCCGATGGCCGAAACGATTATTCCCGGATGCTGGATAGGTTGTGGCGGCGTGTTCTGTGTGGAAGTCGCCATCGTTCACTCCATTCTGCGCCACAGGACTGTTGTCGTTACGACGTCCCTCGAGTGTGTTCTTGCTGAAAAGGAACCAGAAGGGGTAGGGCTACCCCACCTGATCCAGATCGAAGTTTGTTGTCGGGCCGCCACCGCTTGCGCTCCACCATTGCCCCGCCTGCTCGTTGTAGGTGGCCCGCATTCGCTGGGTGAGCTCCTGCAGGTCCTTGGGCATGGCATCGTCGTTGGAGGGTTTTGGCAAAGGCATGCGGACTTTCCAGAGCTGCCCACCGGCCTGGAAGGAGAACATTTGCCCCTTGGGTAAACTGACGATATGAGCGGGCTCGATCAAGGGTACGCTGGTGCTACTGACGCGGTCTTGCGAGGAGGAAGTGAAGTCTGTATTGGCATCCGGATCGGAGGTGTCGGTGGCACCCGACACCAGGGTTTTGGTCAGCACGTTGACCTTGGGCAACTGCTGGGTGAGCAGTTCAGCGGTGGCGGTTTCGCGCACCCGCAGCATCTGCAGGGTGTTGAAGTTGCCAATAACCTGGCCGGCCTTGGCGCGGTTGCCGATACGTGCTTCGATATCGCTGAGGGTCTGGGTGTAGGCGGTTACCTGGATACCGGCACCGCCGCCCTTATTGATCAGCGGGATGAACTCATCGCCCATCAACTCGTTGAACTCATCGGCGTGGAGGTTGATCGGCAACTTGTCGTTGCTGTTGTTCGATGCGGGCAGGCCATGGTCGATGCCGTGTTTGTAGATGTGTCCGGCGACCGAGACCAAGTCGGCGAACATGGAGTTGCCCACCGCGGCGGCCACCTCGGCGTCGGTCAGCGCATCCAGACCGACGTAGACGATGCCGCGCTTACGGATGATCTGCATCCAGTCGAAGATTGGTCGCGGGTCATCTAAATCGGTGTAGTTGGGGGCCAGCAGTTGGGCGGTCTTACCGGTGGTGAGTTTCTCCAGCAGCGGCAGTAGCGAGGCAACGATTTTGTCGAAGTAAGTACGGTCATATCGTACTGCCGAACGCAGTCCGTCCATTACTGGATCAAATACCCGCTTCACCGCCAGGTACTGCTCGATGGCCACCACCCGTTTTTCTCGCCCGATCATATGCCGCGGAATGTTCTTCTCGGTGAGTTTGCCTTCAAGCTGGACGATCACTTCCCACGCTTTCGGATCGGTCTTGGCGAAAAACTGCTGGGCATATTCGATGAACAGTGCGTCGATATTGACCACATGCCGTTGGATCTGCAGGTAGTCCGGGCGTCGGCCCAGCTCGATTAGGGCGCGGGCGATGATGTTGACGAAGCGCCAGGCGAACTCGCGGAAGGCCGCGGAGTTGCCTTCACCGCTGAGCTGCCCGGCGATACGCGATGCCACCTCCGAAATGCGCCCGAAACGTCCCACGGCGTTGTAGCGGGCAGAGATCTCTGGCCAGCCCAGATGGAAGACGTAGAACTCCTTCTCCCGACCGGCCCGCTTGGCTTCGACGTACATCCGCTTGAGCAAATCAGCATCGCCCTTCGGATCGAAGACGATGACGACCTCGTGTTCGACGCGGTGAATGTCCTGGGTGATGTACACCTCGGCGAGCCGGGTCTTGCCGACACGGGTCGTGCCCAGCACCAGTGTGTGTCCGACCCGTTCGCCCAGCGGCAGACTGACTTCCGTTTCGTCGGGTTCAACCCCATGCAACAGCGGCGAGCCACCGACCGGGGGCAAAGGGCGCAACGGATTGAAGACGCTATCCCAGGCAGTGACACGGGCCAGTATCGAGAGTGGAAACGGTGCATGCTCCAGGCGCCGTTCGAGACCACGGGCCAGACGGTAGCTGGTCGGTTGGTCGACATAGTGGGCGACCGCCGGATCCTGGGCCTCGACCAAGCGCTGGGTGTGTAGACGGGTCCAGCGAAAGCCGCGACCCATGAACAAACGCTTACGGCTAACCGGAATCTGCCGACTGGTCAGTTCGTAGCGGGGCAGCCGGCGGATATTGCGTCGATAGCGCAACACCTCCCAGGCTTGTCGTAGGCGGATCAGGCCGAACAGGGCATAGGCCAGCGCCGCAACCTGCCCGATCTCGGGTGACAGGGCCACGGCCCAGGGCGAGGACATGCACAGCATTGCGGCCGCGATGCAGATCGCTACGGTGTACAGCTCCACCGCTGGCCGGAGCTTGGATTCCATCGCATGCTCGGCCATGACCTGGACTCACTGTTCCAGTGAGGTGGCAGTGATCAAGACGGGGTAGTGCTCGATCTGCAAGCGGGTGGCGATGTCGTTACCGTTGATCGGCAGGATGGTGAGGTTCGGAGCGGCTGTTCGAATCCGCGCCAAAGCTTCGGTGTCGGCCACTTCGACGGCGAGGCCGGCCGCGCCCATTTCGTGCAGTTCGGCCGCGCGTTGACGCAACCAAGTCAGTGACTGGGGATCCTCCCCGACCAGGAAAAATGGTCGCAAGCCCGGCATGTTCAGGGCGCGAGACGTGATCTGACCGGGGCTCAAGTGAGAGCTGCGGACGGGCAATATCCAGGCTTCATCGGCAAACGTGGACAGGTCCGCATGCATGGTCCGATCAGGCTGGGTCTTGTTGTTTATGGGCGGCCTGGCAACCTGAAAATGGGGTCGGGTGAAGTCGCTAGGCTGATCCCCGGCTACGGTCAGTTCCGGCTGGGCGAAAGGTGCCAAGAGCAGGGTGAAATAACAGGTAATGGCGATTCGCTTCATGGTGGTGTGCCTTGTTCGAAGGAAACCAGTAATCGTTCGAGTTGCCGGGAAAAGCCGGCGCGGTAACGCGCGGCCGGCGCGCCGCCTGCCGGGCGGTGATAGCGTCCGGCCGCCGACACCCAATCACCGGTGGCGGCGTGATGCTTCTGCAACAGCGCGGCGGTCACCGCGAGATTTCGATAGGGGTCGAGGGCTTCGCAGGGACTGGAAAAACGTTGTCCGTGGTAACCCAGGTTGGTTTGCCCGAGTCCGACATCGACCCGCTTGGCGTCATGTCGGGCGAGCGCCTGGAGCAAGGCGTGACAGGCGGCCTGGCGAGTGGTGAAGCGGTAGGGTGTTCCGGCGATGTTCAGGGTCCAAGGCCAGGGCAGCAGTCGACCACGGACGCGGATACCACTCTCCTGCAAGGCAATCGCGAACAGCACCATAGAAGGGATGTCGGCGTCATGCGCCGCCAGTTGGTAGGCTGGCGGCGGAAGCTCCTCGGCCTGAGCCGCCAGCATCGCAAACATCAGCGTAATACCACTTAGTCGAGGCGTTGCCATTGTCCATTCACCTGTTGAAATGTGGCAGGCAATGGCCCCGGGGCACCCAGGCTGAACCAGCGACCACGGTCATGGTTCAGGGTGATCTGCCTGCGTTGAACTCTGGTCGGGTCGATGTCTGCTTGCCGAGCCCAGCTACGGACGCGTTCATCCTCGCCTTGGCTGCCCACCAGGTAGATATCGAACGCCGTGTCACTGCTTTGCAGACGCTGCGCTTCGGCGGTGCAGGCCGGGCAGTGGTCCTCCACAAACAGGGCCAGGCTCCGCGCGACCGCTGAGCTGACAGGGGATGGGGATGCCATGCCCTGGATCGGCAGCAGCCCGGGAAACAGCTTGGCCCAGGCCGCGGTGTAAGCGTTTTGGTAGACCAGTTCGCGCTCGGCGCGTTTGGCTTCCAGCGCTACCTGTAATTCGGCATAGCGCTGGCGCTCTTGGTCGGTCTGGGCCTCGACCCCGAGTGCGGTCAACGGATCAAGGTTTGGGCTCCAGAAACCGCGCGGGCCGGCTTGGATCTGTTCGAAGCGCGTCCACTCCTGCTCCGTCAGCCCCCAGCTTGCCGCCTGTTCAGACTGAGAGCGCCCCAGCGGAGCGGACTGCGTGTCTTGGATCTGTGACTGTGTCGTGATGGGGTTAGCCATCGCAGCGCCGGTGATTAGTAGCGAAACGAGACAGGCGACGGAGGGCAGTAGCGCTCTGTTCATGATCGCTTCTCAAGGGAGGTGCACGGTCTGGTCTGGCTGAGCGGCTACCGCGAAGATGGCTGAGTGCGGCTCCAGCACTTTCAGGTGCCAGGCTCCGAGATGCTCGCCGCTATGCAGCAGCCGAACATCTATGAGAGAGCGACTGTCATGGGGTGCGACTGCCAAAAAGCGCTCACCACCACGGGATTCGACCCCCAACACCGAGAACGGTGGCGAGAGCGGGACGGGCTTGGGGCGGGCGGTCTGTTTAGGTTTGGTCGCGGAAGGCGATGGCGGTGGGGGTGATGGCTGGGTCTTGTGCTCCTGGAACTGCTGCTCGACCTGTTCAAGGCGTGCGCGCAACGCTGTCAGGTCTGCCACGGTGGCGCGGGCTGCCAGACTGTCGCGCAGTTCCTGTATTTCTTGTGCCCACTGATCCAGCATCGGATCGAGGGTATTGGCCTGTTGCTCACCGGTATCGACCATCTGCTTCAGGTCTTTCAGCTCGTACTGCAGCTTCTCTTGTGCGTCCTTCAGCGCGCTTGAATCAAGTTGCAGGGAGTCCAGAGTTTGTAGGCGTTGGGTGTCCGTGCTCTGTAGCTCGGCCATACGCTGATACTGGTTATACAAACCACCGCTCAGACCGGCGACTGTCAGGCACAGCAGCCCAATGATGAGGGTTTGAAACGTTGAGGCTTTCATTGACGCGCCTCCGATTGATGGGGCGAGACTGGTGTGATTAGCATGCCGTTGGCATTAGTTTTCTGCTGTTCGAAGCAGACCGAACGGCTGACCTCATCGGTCGTGAGTTGCCAGGCGGGTCCAGCGAGCACTTGGAGCGCGCGGCGCAAAGAGATCGGGCCGAGCCGGTAATGGGCCGCGGGCAGGGGCCGAGTAAACAGCACCCTCACCGACGCGGTAACGGGGCAGAGCGCATAGCCCGAGCGCTGCAATACGTACTGCAACGCATCCTGCACTGAAGGGTTCAGGCTGGACGGGATGCTCACGTCAATGATTTGGGCAAGAAGATCGCGTTGTTCCGTGGTGGGCTCGGTGCTGACCAGCGTGTAGCGGCCATAACGAAGCTCTGCCGGATGGCTTTCTTCGGCTATGCCCTTCGAGTGCTGGGCCCGATTGGAGTAACTGTCGATCTCTGGATTGGTCGGCAAAGGGTTGGGGATTTGCGCGGTGCAGGCGCTCAACAAACCCAGCAGGCAGACAGGCGTGAAAAAACGCTCCATGGAAAAAACCTCATGTCAGATTCAGTGCAGAACCTGACATGAGGTGAAGGAGCGATTCAGTGAGAAAGTTGATTCAAGGTGGGTCGTGTTAACGCTGAACACGTTGCTATTCATCGAAAATGGCGAGCCCATCCAAGACGGCAGCGTCGGGGTCGAAGATCAACAATCGCACATCCGCCAATGCCGCCAAATACAGTACGTTGACCAAGGTTTCCGGTGTGCCTGCGTCGAGTTGTTCTTGTCTCAAGCTCGAATAACGATTGCCCTCAATGTTCAGCAAGTTCTCGTCCGTCCATGGCGTGCCGATCAGTTTGCAACCGATACCGCAGCAATCTGGCAGCGTAAAAAGCTCGAACAAGAGGCCGGTTTGCCTCGGAACGAAGTGACTGACCCACTCCTCCAGATAAAGCATCGCTTCTTCGGGAAGGTGCGCGGTACTGATTTCCCAGGCTCGACTGTAGTGTCCTGTTTCGAAGCTCAAGTGATGGACCATGGCTTGGGCCTCTTCCAGGGAGTACAGATCACCGAGGTGATGCCGCTCGTTGAGCATTTCGCCCATCACAGCGTAGATCACTTGGCGCACTAGCCCGCTGGACTGACAGCGTTCATCCAAATTATCCGGAATGGAGTGGCCTTCCCTGATCACGGCGAAATCGTCATTGAACAGGCAGGGGAACAGTTCCAGCTCGTCGTCGGACAGATGGGCTTGTGCATCATGCACTGGTCGAAAGCAGGGAGGGCAGTCGTCTTCGTAGGTGATCAGTAGCAGCCGTTCGATATGAAGGTTGTCGTAACTGCGAGCAAATGGGTTTGAGGCCGCCAGCAGGGCTGCAGCTTGGTGTGTGGGGTTCATGAAGGTTCTCCAGAATGAAAATGAACAAGGCGCCCGAAGACGCCTGTGAGGGTTAAAACCAGCCATGTTCGGCAAGGGAGAGAGGACGACCTTCACCGACGATGAAGTGATCCAGTACGCGCACTTCGACCAAGGCCAAGGCCTCCTTCAACCGTGCGGTCAAGATGCGATCCGCCTGGCTGGGTTCCGTACAACCTGAGGGGTGGTTGTGAACAAAAATGGCGGCCGCGGCGTTATGCGCTAGGGAGCGCTTAACGACTTGGCGGGGGTAAACGCTGGCACCATCAATGCTGCCGTGAAAGAGGACTTCGAACGCCAACACCCGGTGTTTGGCATCGAGAAATATCACACCGAAGACTTCATGCTCTTGTTGCACAAGGTGCAGTTTTAGGTATGAAGCCACGGCGTCAGGCGACGTCAGGTTAGGGCCGCGGGCGAACAGCCGACGATCCAGAATATGCAGTGCTTCGTCGATCACCTGGTTTTCTTGGACAATGCGATCAGCCTCGAAATCCGAGGTCTCAATCAGTGTGAGTTGGGTGCTCATGGTGGTACCTCCGAAGGGAACAATCAGGGGTACACGCCCGAGGGGAGTGGTGTCCCCGAGGTGGGTGTGGAGTCGCGGGCGTTAGCAGATGGCGCGCTGTTTACAGCCGCGTGAATCGGTGGCGTTGACCGTGTAGGGGCGAACTACAACCGTCGCAGGGCAATGGGGAAAAAGCTTTTATTCCCCAGCCAGTTTCGGGATCGAAGTCGGCACTGATGGGCATTAACCGAACCAGTTCTCGATGGATGCCGGCGATGCGTTTCTCAATTTCATCCGTCGTGTAATAGAGCGATAACGTGCTGTAGTCCTCGTAAGCAGTAGCAAACAGGCAGTCGTCGCAAAGCCAGAAGGATTCCATGTCGTTCTCCTGTGCTATTGAAGAAAAGGCGCTCGAGGGAGCGCCTTTATGTGGAACATCGTTGACTGTTCAGGCGGACTGAACGGTACGGGTGGCATCACGGCGGGCCGTGTGGGGAGTGGGTAAAGATTCAGGTTCGACCTGAGCCTCTGTTGGTTCGTCGGTCCCCTCAGCTTCGGCCTCAGCCGATGTTGGAGATGGCTCACTGGTGGGCGCTTGCTCAGCAGGTGCTGTTGCTTCCTGCCTGGCGGGCGCTTTGTATTCGAACGTGCCGTTGACCTTGATCCAGTCGATGAACAGCAAACGACCTTTCAGACTGGCGCCTGGTTGGCCTTGTTTATCGCCTTTCTCGTAGAGAAACGGATCAATCCATAGATCGCCGATACGGAACGACAGCAAGACCTTTTTCTCGGCGTTGACAGCGTCCATGTAGAGACGAATCAAACGTTCAGCTTCGCCTCCAGCGACCTTGCAGTCGAAGCGGGTGTACTCCACGGCATCGGTGGCACCGTGCAGGGCGGCGATATCGCAGGCCATGAAGGGTTGGCCGCGGCGGACTTGTACTTCACGAACACGGTTGAGGTAACCGATACCGGTGGTGTGCAGATTGAAGTAAGTGGTCGCTTCTTGGGATTGGTTGGCGTGGGCCATGGTGGTTCTCCTGTTTCAAGGGAAAACGGCGACGCACAGGCCCTGACGGGGAAGTGAGCCCCCGTCAGGGTGGGTAAGGTGAAGTCGAGCGATGAACGACTCGCCACCGGCAAGCCGATGACGATCAGAACGATGCGTCTGGGGAATAGCTGTGCAGCAGAAAACCGTCTGAGGTGGTGATCCGCAGGCATGGGGTAGTGGGCATTCATCACCGCTGAAGCGGTAACCGCGCGAGCTTCCGAACGCTGATCGCACTTGGGTAAACCACCACGAACGTGGCGTAGCCTTGAAGGTTCTGGCTACCTGGGCTGGGCTGTCAACGACAGCGAACCACGCCCTTGGTATAAGCCTGTCATAGGGGAGCGTCAAGACGCTGAAACCCAGTTTTTTACGGGCGGAATTCAGTGGCAGTCACTGGACTGAAGAAACTGAAGAGTGGGCCTGGCGGGGTGCCAGGCGAGGAACAGAAAAGCCACCTTTGGCGGCCTTACGCAGTCGACAAGCTCCTCGCAAAGCTTGGTTTAACTGCATCATGACTCGCCAACCGACCCTTGTCGTGGCCTGGGTCGGAGCATGCTGGCACGCATCCGCGCACAAAGGGTGCCCAATGTTTCCCCGGTGGGCTCCGGGGCTGAATACGATCGCCGAAGCGGATGACCGCTATTGCCTAGCAAAGGCAACAGTGGTCATCCGCCACCACCATCAGGTCGAGCACAAAACGGGAATGAAATCCCGCAGAAGAGAAGGCTCCGAACTCAAGGAGTCCGACCGAGCTACCCGGAGCGAATCGGTCTTGGGTCGCCGTTGGCGATGATCCTGAGGCACTACAGCAGAGGGCGTTGGAGACGTCAAGGCAGAGGCGGCCAAACATTGGCGCGCTTTGGGATGGTCAGGCTGCGATCTTCTGATAATGTTTACAACGGTAAAGTAAAAAGATCGCAGCTTGTGGCAGTTGTAATGAGCCTAGCGGAGCTGGTGCCGTGGCAGCAGTTCATCGATCATCTGTAAACAATAATTCAGCCCCGGTAACACGTCACCCACCCGTCGGCTGAGAATGATCGGCGAGGTGGCGTTGTCTTCCCGCACCGGGGTGAAGCCAATGTCGTCGCGGTGCAGCAACTGCACCGAGGCCGGTACCAACGTCACCCCGATTCCCGTCCCCACCAGACCGATGGCCGTTTGCAGCTCGTTGGTCCATTGCGCCACGTTGATATGCACACCATAGGATTCGAATAACGCGATCACGTGGTCGGCGTAGCTGGGCCGCGGGTTGCCGGGGTAGAGCACGAAGGGTTCTTTTGCCAGGTCCCGAAGGCTGATCGGCCCGGCCAGTAATGGATGGCCGGCGGGCAGGGCGGCGACCAGTCGGTCTTCAGTCAAAACAGTCTGGATGATCGCCGGATCGTCGATGCGGATGCGCCCGAAGCCGACATCGATGCGCCCGGCCTTGAGCGCCTGCACCTGTTGCAACGTGGTCATTTCCGAGAGCCCCAACTCAAGCGCCAGAGGCTCGCCGCTGCGCAGTCGGCGGATCAGTTCCGGCAGCACGCCATAGAGTGTCGATGGCGCAAAGCCGATGCCCAGCCAGGTCTTTTCGCCCAGTCCGATCCGCCGTGTGTTGTCGCAAACCTTGCCCAATTGTTCGAGCAGGGCGGTGGAATGTTCATGGAAAAACCGTCCGGCGTCGGTCAGTTTCAATGGTCGGCCGCGTTCCAGCAGAAGCACCCCGAGTTCATCTTCCAGCTGCTGAATCTGCCGGCTCAGCGGCGGTTGGGCGATGTGCAGCAGTTCGGCGGCGCGGGTGAAGTTGAGGGTTTGAGCCAACACCTGAAAATACCGCAGGTGACGCAGTTCCATGAGGCCTCCGGACGTCGATCTGTTAAATACCTTAAAGGTATCGAGTCAGACCAATTCTATATTGGCCGCCCGGAAAAAGCCGTACGAGAATCCGTTCCAGAACTTTAAGAACCTGACGGGTATCGACATGCGTGCAACTGCCATTGAATCGATCGAGACGATCATCGTCGATCTGCCGACCATTCGCCCCCATAAGCTGGCGATGCACACCATGCAGAACCAGACCCTGGTGATCATTCGCGTGCGTTGTGCCGATGGCATTGAAGGGGTCGGTGAATCGACCACCATTGGCGGTCTGGCCTATGGCAATGAAAGCCCGGACAGCATCAAGACCAACATCGACAAACACTTCGCGCCACTGCTGATCGGCCAGGACAGCAGCAATGTGAATGCCGCGATGTTGCGCCTGGAGCGCAGCATTCGGGGCAACACGTTCGCCAAGTCGGGTATTGAAAGTGCCTTGCTCGACGCCCAGGGCAAGCGCCTTGGCCTGCCGGTCAGTGAACTGCTGGGTGGCCGCGTTCGTGATGCGCTGCCGGTGGCCTGGACCTTGGCCAGCGGCGACACCGCCAAGGACATCGCCGAAGCGGAGAAAATGCTCGACCTGCGCCGCCATCGAATCTTCAAGCTGAAAATCGGTGCCGGCGAGGTCAACCGCGACCTGGCCCACGTCATTGCGATCAAAAAGGCGTTGGGCGATCGCGCCAGCGTGCGGGTCGATGTCAATCAGGCCTGGGACGAAGCGGTTGCCCTGCGGGCCTGCCGGATCCTCGGCAGCAACGGCATTGACCTGATCGAACAACCGATCTCGCGCAACAACCGCGCTGGCATGGTGCGCCTGAATGCCATGAGCCCGGCGCCGATCATGGCCGACGAATCCATCGAATGTGTAGAGGACGCCTTCAACCTGGCGCGCGAGGGCGCCGCTTCGGTATTCGCCCTGAAGATCGCCAAGAACGGCGGCCCACGCGCCGTGCTACGAACCGCCGCCATTGCCGAGGCGGCCGGTATCGGCCTGTATGGCGGCACCATGCTCGAAGGCGGTATCGGCACGCTGGCCTCGGCCCATGCCTTCATCACGCTCAACACACTGAGCTGGGATACCGAGTTGTTCGGCCCGCTGCTGCTCACCGAAGACATCCTCAGCGAGCCGCTGGTCTATCGCGATTTTCAACTGCACGTCCCGCAAACACCGGGGTTGGGCCTGAGCCTGGATGAAGAGCGCCTGGCGTTTTTCCGTCGGGACAAAATATCCACTGCCGTTCATCAAGCCTGAGGAGGGCATCATGCTGTTTCACGTAAAAATGACGGTGAATTTACCGGTCGACATGAACCCGGAACGCGCCGCTCAGCTCAAGGCCGACGAAAAAGCCCTGGCCCAGCGCCTGCAAGAGCAAGGCAAGTGGCGTCATCTGTGGCGCATCGCCGGGCTTTATGCCAATTACAGCGTGTTCGATGTCGACAGCGTTCAGGAACTGCACGACCTGCTGATGCAATTGCCGCTGTACCCGTACATGGCAATCGAAGTCACCGCGCTGTGCCGGCATCCTTCTTCCATTCGCGAGGATGACCGCTGAACCCAGCCTGTTCAGTTCGCTACGCTAATAATTACAAGATGAGGAACCACCATGAACGTCAAGATTTCCCACACTGCCGCCGCCCAGAAGTTTCTTGAAGACGCCAGCGGTCTGCATAACGAAGCCGGCGATCCGCGGGTCAAGGCGCTGATTTACCGCATCCTGCGGGATTCGGTGAACATCATCGAAGACTTGGCCGTGACCCCGGAAGAGTTCTGGAAAGCCGTCAACTACCTCAACGTGCTGGGTGCGCGTCAAGAGGCGGGGTTGGTGGTGGCCGGGCTCGGCCTGGAGCATTACCTCGACCTGCTGATGGATGCCGAAGACGAGCAGGCCGGTAAATCCGGCGGCACTCCGCGAACCATCGAAGGCCCGCTGTATGTGGCCGGTGCTCCGCTGTCAAATTTCGAAGCGCGACTGGATGACGGCGTCGATCCGGGTGTGGTGCTGTTCATGCAGGGCCAGGTCAAGAACACCGCCGGCGAACCGTTGGCCGGGGCGGTGGTGGATGTCTGGCACGCCAACACCGGCGGCACTTACTCCTACTTTGATACCACTCAATCGGAGTTCAACTTGCGTCGTCGTATCGTCACCGATGCTGAGGGTCGCTATCGCTTTCGCAGCATCGTGCCGTCGGGCTATGGCTGTCCGCCGGACGGTCCGACCCAGCAACTGCTCGATCAACTGGGCCGTCATGGTCAACGGCCGGCGCACATTCACTTCTTCATCTCCGCGCCGGATCATCGTCACCTGACCACCCAGATCAACCTCGATGGTGATCAGTACCTGCACGACGATTTCGCCTACGCCACCCGAGATGAGCTGATCGCCAAGATCACCTTCAGCGACGATCAACAGCGTGCGGCGGCCCATGGCGTCAGCGGTCGCTTTGCCGAAATCGACTTCGATTTCACTTTGCAGACCTCCGCGCAACCCGACGAGCAACAACGCCACGAGCGGGTCCGCGCACTCGAGGATTGATCTCCTCGAACCGCTGAACCGGGCCACGAGATAACAGAAAACTTATCTCGTGGCTTTCTGCGTTGCAGCCGGACCTTAAAGCCCCCAATTTGGAGGCGCTATGAAATGCAGTAGGCACCGCCTCAGTTGTGAAGTCGGACAACCGTTGAGCGACTTGGAGAGAGATTAGCCGACGCTGATGATGCATCAGTAAGTGATCACAATAGCCCTATCGATCTCCAATTGTGCGTTATGGGCGACCCGTATCTTTACTGATCTGCGCAGTGCCTTTGCAGTCTGGGTAGTGGGAGCATGACCAGAACGGCCCTGATTTCCCCTTACGCCTGAGCGTTGAGGCGCTGCAAATGGGGCAAGTCGGTCCGGTTTCGACCGGTAACGCCAAGGTGAGTGCTCGGTAGTGTTCGACCAATTGCGCAATCCAGTTCGCCTGCTTGGCGACGAATGCATCCAGGGGCAGGCGTCCCACTTCGATTTCATCCAGGGCCTGCTCCCAGATCGCGGTCATGCCCGGATCGGCGATTGCCGCGGGTACCGCTTCAATCAGGGTATGGGCCGCTGCGGAGGCCATCAAGGCGCGTTTTTTCTTCAGCAAATAACCGCGATCAATCAACCCCTTGATGATGCCGGCTCGTGTGGCTTCGGTACCGATTCCGGTGGTGTCTCGTAGTTTCTGTTTCAGACGTGGGTCGTTGACCAGCTTGGCTACATTTTTCATCGCCTTGATCAGATCGCCTTCGGTGAGAGGTTTGGGAGCGGCGGTGCGCATGGACTTGAGTTCGACGTCGTCCACTGCGCATTGCGTACCCTGTTGTAGGACGGGTAATACTTGGGACTTTTGACTGGGCTCATCCTCTTCGGTGGCGTCATGGAGCAAGCCTTTCCAGCCCTGGACCAGGATCTGTTTGCCAACAGCGGTCAATCGTTCTTCGCCACACTCCAGTTCGACCTGGGTTCGATCAAATTCATGATGTGGAAGAAATTGCGCGAGGTAGTGGCTACGAATCAGTTCGTAGACTTGGCGTTCTTGTTCGGACATCCGCGCAAGGTTCGCCGGCTGGGTGGTGGGGATGATGGCGTGGTGCGCGGTGACCTTGGCATCGTTCCACACGCGGGAGCGCAGTGATCGATCGAGTCTTCCGAATGCGGGCTGCAGCGCGGGATCTGTTTTGAGCAGGGCATCGAATACCGCGGGTGCCTCGTTGAACATACTCTCTGGCAAATGGCGGCAACCGCTGCGCGGGTAGGTGGTGGCTTTGTGGGTTTCATACAGAGCCTGGGCGATGTTCAGGACGTCCTGGACGCCGAGACCCAACTTGCGCGAGCAGACTGCCTGCAATGTGCTCAGGTCGAAGGGCAGAGGCGCCGCTTCGCGGAAATGATCAGTCTGTAGCGAGAGTACTGTGGCGGCCTTACCACTGGAGATCGCTTGGACCGCGTGACGGGCAAGCGTTTGCTGCAGGCAACGACCGGCCTCATCTCGCCCTGAGCGTGGTGGTAACCACGATGCAATGAATGGTTGTCCCATTGAGCACAGGTGCACCTCCACGTCCCAGTAGGGCATCGAGACGAAGCTGGCAATCGTACGGTCCCGATCGACCACCAAGCGCAAAGTGGGTGTTTGGACGCGTCCAACCGACAATACTCCATCGTATCCCGCCTGCCGTCCGAGGAGAGTAAACAAGCGACTGAGGTTCATGCCGATCAACCAGTCGGCACGGCTGCGGGCGAGGGCGGAGTGGTAGAGCGGGAAGGTCTCCTGACCAGACTTCAGCGAGGACAGCGCTTTGCGAATCGACGCCTCGTTGAGTGCGGACAACCAGAGGCGCTGAACAGGGCCTCGATACTTGCAGAGCTCCAGTAACTCGCGGGCAATCATTTCACCTTCGCGGTCGGCGTCGGTCGCGATAACGACGGTGGTGGCTTCGCTGAGCAGGCGCTTGATGACTTTGAATTGTGCCGCGGTCTTGGGTTTGACCTCGACCTGCCATTGCTCGGGAATGATCGGTAGATGATCCAACGACCAGTTCTTGTACTGAGCGCCATAGGCTTCAGGCGGTGCTGTCTCCAGTAGGTGGCCGATACACCAGGTGACGGTTGTCTCTGTGCCGGTCAGGCAGCCATCACCACGCCGGGTGGCCCCGAGTACCTTGGCAATGTCCCGCCCCTGGGAAGGTTTCTCGCAGAGGAAGAGGCGCATAGAACTGCTCCGGATTGAGTTCGGAGCAGCGTGGTTGGAAACAGCAGGTTCGAGATATGAGAAACCTGAATGGCAGGTTGCTCATATTAGTTTTGAGGGGAAGCCAAGAACCGGAGGGCCGCCAGGTCCGTAGCCATCAGTAAGTACTGATTTTACCAATGGCACCCTTTAAGGTTTTCGCACAGGCTATCGAGCAAGACGGAGTCGTCGTCAGGTTCTCCTGTGATAAGAAACGCGGTTCCTGGCACCGGAAGCATTTCAAGTTTCGGATGAGTCTCCCAGGACCAGAACCTTCTGGGTAAAAGACCTGCGGGGCGGGCTATGGCGAGAAACGCTACGTGATCAGCCAGTTCAAAACCATGGTTCAGTTCAGAATAGGTTTGCGCAATACCACAGTGAGGGCAGCAGGAGACGTGTTCTTTGACTCCTCTTTTCTTGAAGTGAATCTGTTTGATTCTGCACATATCCCGAATGTGCGAGGTCTTGCGATGGATCGTGGAGACGATTTTCGGCATCTGCCGAACGAGATCATCCGTAAATTCCGGATCAAGCAGGCAGATGTAACCTTTACAGCTCCAGCATCGCTTTCGATGGATTCTGATGTGATGAAGAGAGGTAGTAACTTCGTGCTCAATGAATCTGAGTTTCCCGGAGAGTGCCCCCAGAATGAACTCAAAGAAATCGATGTC
The DNA here is from genome assembly GCF_900110195.1 of Pseudomonas sp. ok266. Lineage (NCBI taxonomy): Bacteria > Pseudomonadati > Pseudomonadota > Gammaproteobacteria > Pseudomonadales > Pseudomonadaceae > Pseudomonas > Pseudomonas sp. ok266. Next base: position 352,222 of record NZ_FOCU01000005.1, read on the forward strand.
TTGCTTTTCGATGGACACAAGGTAGGCGTCGGTGCTGTCGGCAGACTCACGCTTGCACTCAAATCGAGGAAGCGCTTTGGTTGGCTTACTGATGTGATGACGATACGTTTTCTTGGAAATGTCGATCCAGATACAACGAATGCCTGCTTCCTCGTAGGTCTTTTGGCGTTCTTCATAATCGACATCACGCTGTGTCGATCGTTGTATTTCGATGGCGACTCTGCTCTTGCCATTCGGATGAGTACAAAGAACGTCAGCCCGATAAAATTTACCGGAAGCTGTTGCCCCTGACTGCTCAGGAAGTGCAGACCAACTCGCGGCTGTTGCAGCAAAAAGCGATTTAATTTTGAGCATGACATGATCAGCACTCTCGACCCCTGTCTGACTGAGTCCGCGCTCACCCGGCTTGTGGGAAAAGAAACGATGCCCGAGCCGAGAGACCTTGGGCACTGCTTGGCTTTTGGTCTCGGGCATGAACAGGTCCCGGGATTTGTTCAGTGCTTCGGTTTTCCATTCTTCGTCCGTTAGGAATACCGAGACAATGGGCGTCCCATCTAACCTATAGGCAAGTAGTCCCACAGTGCGTATCCATTGCATGATCTCGATGACAAGGCAATGGTACCTCGTTCTGTTAAGCGAAGTCTGGGGTAGCGTTGACTACTGGTCTTCCCACTCTCGAGAGACGAATCAGCACCGTTCGTGTGTTTCGCGCAGAGGCGCAAATTGCATGCCGGCTTACATCAGTTATTGGCCGATTACTCTTTGCGTTTTCTGGGTTTTGAGGTAACCGAAGAACTTTGACTGCTGGCCCGTTCTGCACTTTGCTCGACCTGTTTTGTAGATGTCGCCGGTTCACTGGATCGTTCCCGCATGACCACGTTGTGCACGCGGTGAGGCAGGATACCGACTCGTCGGGCCTCGATCTTGAAGGTCACCCGCGCATTGTCTTCGCTGTCCTCCCACTCATCGCGCACGGTGCGACCTTCGACCAGCACGCGCATGCCTTTCTGGTACAGCATGCTCCAGTGTTCAGCCTCGCGGTGCCAGAGCTCAACCGGCGCCCAATAGCCGCCTCGATCTTCATAGCTGCCCTCGCGTGGCACGGGGTTGTCGAAGTACACATTCAGCCGTAGCAAACGCCGTGGCTCGTCATTGCCTGATGGAAATTCCTGGAACTCTGGCGCACTGCCGATGTTGCCTTCGCCGACGAAAAAAGTACTCATCGTGATACCTCCGCTGCTGTTGTGAGCTGGCGCAGTAACCGTTCGGCACTCGCCATTTTGATCGCGCAGGTCGAGGCCTGGCGGTAAAGCGAATGCACCACACTCATTTGCAGGTTCAGTGCAATGCGATCGCATTCGAAACGGTGCAATCCCTCGCGCACGACCTGCGACAGGGTTTGGTTGCCGACCTGGCGTTCCCAGACCGCAACCCCCATGCGGGCGAAGTCACGGGTGCGCCAACGCAAAAAGGTGCTGCCCGCGCTGGTGTTCTGCAGCACCAATCGAATATCCAGCAGTGAGTAAGGAGGCTGTCCGGCTTGCTGTACCACAGCCTCCATCAGGTGACGTAACTGCGCCTCGATTTCCCTCGCCACCTGCGCCAGGTGTTCCAACTCCCCCTTACCCTTAAAAGGTTTTAAAAGGCCTTTTAGGGAGGCGGCGTGTTCGAGCTGTCGATAGGCATCCGGTGTCAGCGCTTCGAAGGGTATTGGTTGAGTCGGGCTCAGGGGATTCATGCTTCGTCCTCCTGCTCATCCGTTGTCGCAGATGGCTCTCCCGCGTCCTCTACCAGCGCGTCAGCGTCATCCACTGTCACAGCACCACGACGAATGATCGATGGCGCGAACTGGGAGCGGCGATGCCCCTCAAGGATATCCATGGGGGGCAAACCCAGTTTATCAATGACCGCAATGGCACGGGCGTTGTTCGCCGCCATGTCATCGCGCGTGACGCCGGCATGCCGATAGCGCTGTGCCTGGCCGAACAGGCTGCGCAGCAGGTGGGCGCCATCGTCGATCCAGGCTTCCATGTCGATGCGGCCAATCAGGGCGGTGTGATGGGCCAATAGGGTACGGCGCACCAGAGTGTCGTAGTCGGTCAGCAGGTAGACCGCCAGAAAACCCAGCTGGCTGCCTATGTACAACGGCAAGGTGACGGGGTGGATGTTGAGGTTGTCGCTCATGTCGATCTGTGTCGGCAGGTCCTGCCTGACTCGATCCAACTGCTGGGTCAGTTCCAGCATCCCAGCTTTGGCCTGCATCAGTTTTTCTTCGAGTTGCACGATGGCCCAGTCGGCATAGGGATCGTCCTGGGCGGCGGTTTGTTTGATCAGGTTGGTGACACTGATGTAACCGGCCATGCCCATGATCGAGTGAACGCCTTCGCGTGCGGTCCGGCCTTGCCAGATACGTGCAGCGTGGTGCGTGTGCAGGGTCAGGGTGATGCTGCTACGCAATGAACCCAGGTTGAGTTGGTAGTGATCGGCCACGGTGTTGTCCTCGCATAAGCTTGGACGGGAACGTTGCGATAGTTGAGGGTCAAGGGCAGCCCAAAAGCTGAATGCGGCCTGTTCGGTTTACGCGTGTTGGATGGATGTCGCCGACCTCTCCCTAGGGTGATGCCAGTGGCATCAGATCCACTGATGTCCACGTTCAGCGCGGGGAACCAACAGAACCTCATTGGCTACGTTTATCGTGTGACGGGGTTCCTACGACGAGCTTGATTTGATGCCTGTGGCATTGAATCCATCGACGTCCATGATTGGCACGGGGACAAATGCTAACTAAACACCCAAGGGGCTCAGGGCGGGGTCTGATTTGATGCCAGTGGCATGAAATCTACTGGCAGCCAGGGTGTTTACCGGAGAGTTGACGCAACTCCTCCAGGCAGGCCTGCACCAAGGGGGATAGGGGCTCTTCCGGTTTCCTGGGGCGATGCGGTGGTTCAGTCGGGCCTGAATTAACGACGGGTGACGATGCAGTCTGACCCGCCCAAGGATGGAATTCATCGCGTAGTGCGCGCTGGATCAGGCTCATTAAGTAAGCGGCAGGCTTACGTATTCCACCGGCAGCACAGCGGGCCCCAGCCTCACTCAACACCGCTTGGCGATCGCTGGGCTCCAGTTTGTTCAGTGCGATGACCACAGCATGTTGTTCACCCGGACTCAGGTGCAACGACGCTGGCCAATGCACCGTCAGCTTGTCCGTACTGGGGTTCACGTGCGGTACTGTACTCATACGCTCTTTTAATACAGTACAGGCCGCGTTCGGATTCCGAACGGAGTCGTGAATGCTGGGTTGCACACCGGGTTCGGATTCCGAACGATGGGCTGCACGAATCCGAACGGTGGAGATTTCGCCCAGTTCGGATTCGTGCAGGGAGACGCCGGACGTGGGGGTATCCAATGCATGCTCTGTCAAGCGTTCGCCCAGGATATCCAGCCGTGTGGGCAATCGGCGCTGGTCAATATCGGTATCTCGTTGGATCTCCGACAGAGTGTGCTGTGCCACGATGCGGACGTTCTTGGCGGTGTGACCGAGGCAATGCCCGACCAGCTCTAAATAGTCCTGATCCAGCTCCATGGCTTCGGCAGGCGTCAGCGGTTCGTCGTGCAGCACATACAGCGAGCCTTGCAAACGCCCATTGGTTTGATCGCGTCCGCGCGCCACCAGGCTGAGCCAGCGGGTGAGCCTGAGCACGGTAAGTACTCGCGCAATTGTCTCTCGAGAGGCCGCAGGGCCATAGGGAATGGTCGATAAATAAGGCTGCAGGTCTTGGTAGCGAGGTGTGGCCAAGCCCTGGCCGTCCATTAACAAGCGAAACACCTGCCAGGCGTTGCGCTCCAACGGTGTCAAGCGACTGTCCAGCAGCAGGCGACGTGGCACGGTATCGATGGAGTGGCCACTGAACAGAAATCCGGCCTGCTGGCCGTAGAGGGAAGGCTTTGGCGAAGGTGGGCGTGCCGGCCACTGATCTTCTAAGTGTCGGGTGCATTGTTGCAGTACCCGTTGCCAGCGGGAGGTCACCACCGCGCTCACTTACGGAGGCTGTGCAGAGCGATTTGCTGCCAGACCACCGTCAGGCTGATCTGTTGCTCTTCGGCCAACATCAGCATGGCATCGAGTTGATCGTCAGTGTCTTCCTGCTCGCGTAACTGGCACCAGCGTCGCCAGAGCGCATGTTCCTGTGCTTCGCTCAGGTGATGAGGACGGCCCTTGCGGGCTTCGACCTTGAGCAGACGTCGGCGCATCGCGGTTTCCGAATGGGCCAAGCCGAAGCACTGATACATGATGGTGCTGCTGGCGCCGAGTTTGAGTGCCCGGTTGATCAGCCGCTCATTCTGTTCGTCGCGATCGGCTTGCTCGATCAGGCGACGCAAGACCGGTGAATCGATTCGGATCTCGACCCAGGACACGCTGGCATGTGCCAGGCGCGACAAGGTGGTGGGCGGCAAGGACTGCAACAGACCGAGGTCGTCTTCGCCCGCGCCTAGCGCCTTACAGCGCTGTAAGTTGCCTAGGCGCAGCTCATGTAGCACTTGAGTCAGCATGGCCTGATTGAGCAGGTTGAAGGACGAGCTCATGGTAGTTCCTCCGAGGAGGGGGACGAAGGCTCGTGCGTCAGATCGATCAACCGTCGGGCGAGGCGGATCAGCCGGAAGAGGTTGATCAACTGCTCGTCAGGCAGACGCTCTAAGCCCACATCCATGGTGGGGTGATCATTGAGTGGAATTTCGTAGACACCAATGAGCAGTTGTCCGAACAGGGCTGAAGGCAGGTGCTGGCGATCGTCCCAATCTATGTCGTCATGAGCACGCAGCAGGGCGGTAAGCAGCAACTGAATGCCAGTGGCCCGGGGTGAGGCCCGCTCGAGCGGTTCAAGCCGCAGGGTATAACCGAGACCATCTTTCTGCTCGACCACACTATCGGCCTGTCCGCCGTAATTCGCGATGCTCCGTGCCAGGTAAACGATGGCTAAGCGCAGTTGCTCGGGTGCGTCGAGCGCCCGTTCGATGTGCCAGACATCGCCCACCGAATGAAATCCGTCAGTCAGAGATGAAGTGGGAGCGACTGTATGCGCCTCTGCATCCGACAACGGCTCGCTCATCGTCTCGCGGGCGATCAGCTCGCGGATTTGTTGTACTCGTGAAAGGGGACCGGGTGATGGCTCTATTTGAGCCTCCGTCCGGGAGGATGATTCTTTCGCAATTTCGCCACCTAGAGGCCGAGGTTCAGGGGTTTCGGGTTGAGTATCGAGAGCGGGAGGGGATGACTCGAGCTGTATCGAGGGTTGGCCGATTTCTGGCAAAGCGCTTACCCCAATGCCTGGAGTCGGGTGGGGGCGTTGGCTGTCTGTCAACTCCAGCGCCAACATTCGATAGGACTGCCCGAGCAGTTGGCTCATCCGCTCAAGGAGTTCATCTTGGACGTGCTCGACTTCAAAGGTATCCGGCTCTGCATCGAAACTTGTCAATGTGTCGAGCCAGAATTCATTGAATGAATAAGCGATAGACGGATAGCGGTTCCATGTCTGTTCGGCCTGGCTGCGAAGGCCAATCAGGCGCTCCGCCTGGGGTTTTCCCAAACCGGCATAGAGGATTTGTGGAATGGCCGGCAGCAGGTGATCTAGGGTGCCGAGCATACGGCTGATATGCGACTGTGATATCGGATAACCACCTGCTGCAAGGCGTGTGGCCAGTTCGCGTTGTGGCAGTGAGGGACCATCCTGTTCAAACATGGCCTTGAGTTTGGCGATTGCCAACGCACGCTCGATAAAGGTGAGCTGACCGTGTAGATCGCTTTCGGCCAGGTGACCGAGCAGGGCACTGATTTCATTGGTCCAGGGTTTGAACAGGCAGTGAATGCGAAAGAAGCGTTCATCACGGGTCTCTTGCCACAGTTCGCTGAGAATCGCTAGGCGGGTATTGCCGCCGTTGCGGATGATGAAGTACGCCTCGCCGGGACGGCGGGTGATCGGTGGCGGCTGATCCAGGCCGCGCTCGTGGATGGAGGCCTTGATATCGTCGTACAGTGGATTACGGATGAAACGAGGGTTGTGCTCATACGGGCGCAGCTGTTCCAGGGTCACCAGCATGGGCGTATCGACGACAGGATCGGAGGCTTGATCCACCTCAAGACTGTGCACGAAATTGCCTGCCCGCAGCTTGCCAGTGATGTCCTCCTGAGTCGGCTTTTTCATTTGCCATGTCTCATGATGGCTCACCACTCAGATAGTCACCGGCTTGGACTCTGACGATCTCCACAGCACCTGAGCTTTCAAAGTGTTGGGACAGGTCGAGCAGAAGCTCACTTATCGCAGGGCGGCCGCCTTGGAGGCGGAACAGTACGGTACAGTACTCCTCATCTGTAAATTCTTGCACGGCATGCGCGGTGAGTTGAGATGGTGGTGTTTTAGCGAAATCGTGACGCATCAGGAAGCTCCTTGCCACGCGGTATTGGCATGCAAAGCGGTAAAGCGGGTTTGTTCGGCAATGAACGAAACCCGCAGGGAGCCGGTTGGGCCATTGCGGTGCTTGCCGATGATCAGTTCGGCAGTGCCCTGATCGACACTCTCGGGGTGGTAAACCTCGTCGCGGTAGACGAACAGGATCAGGTCGGCGTCCTGCTCGATGGCACCGGATTCGCGCAGGTCAGCTAATACCGGGCGCTTATTGCTGCGTTGTTCTAGGGAGCGGTTGAGTTGGGAGAGGGCAATGACCGGGCAGTTCAACTCCTTGGCCACGGCCTTGAGACCGGCAGTTATCTCGGCGATCTCCAGATGGCGCGTTTCACGACCCGGTGCCCGCATCAATTGCAGGTAATCGACCATCACCAGGGCGGGTGTTCCGTAGCGACGAGCCGCGCGACGGGCTCGCGAGCGCAACGCCATACAGGTCAGGGCGGGACTGTCATCGATGATCAGGCGCTCCCCGTAGCCCTGCAGCTTAGCTGCGGCGCCAGTCAGATGTGGCCAGTCGTTATCGCTCAGTTGGCCTTTCATGAGATTGGCCAGAGAAAGATGCCCCAGAATGGCCAGCAGTCGATAGACCAGAGCCCGTGCCGGCATTTCCAAGCTGTAGATCTGCACTGATGCGGCAGGGCGGGCGGCGAGGGCTGTTTCGACAAAATTCAGCACCAGGCTGGTTTTGCCCATCGAGGGTCGAGCCGCGACCACCACCAGATCGGCCGGCTGAAAGCCGGCGGTCTTGAGGTCCAGATCGATCAGTCCGCTGGGAACGCCGGTGGTGATCTCGCCGCTGTTGAAGTGCTGGTCGATCTCCTCGATCACATCAAGCAGGCAGCGATTTAGATCGACGAACTCCTGCCGCTGTTGCGCCTGGCCCAGTGCGAACAGCCGTTGCTCGAACATCTCCTGCACCTGTTGGCTGCTGGCTTGTGGTTCGGCGGCTTCGCGGCTGCAAGCGAAACCCAACAGAATCAGTTGGCGCAGATGAGCGCGTTCGCGGACGATTTCGGCGTAGGTCTTGATGTTGGCCACCGAGGGTGTGTTTTTTGCCAGCTCGCCCAGGTAGGCTAGCCCGCCCAACTCCGGTTGCTCGGTGAGTTGTTCGGTCAGTGTCACGATGTCGAAGGGGCGATTCTGTTGCGCCAGGGCGGCGATCGCTTTGAAGATCGCGCGATGTTCCGAGCGAAAAAAATCCTCGGGTTTCAACAGGTCAGCCAGCAAATCCCAGGTACTGTTGTCCAGCATCAGTCCGCCGAGTACCCCTTGCTCTGCCTCGAGCGAATATGGCGGTGTCAGGTTGGCGATCGTCATAATGGTCTCTTCGTACTGGGGCCAACCGTGGAAATGACGGCGCGCCACTCGGGAAACAGTTCGATGGCCAGGGCGCGCATGGTTTCCAGGGCTGAGGGCGAACGCCGGCCGCTTGAGCGGTGAGCCTCGACCCGGTGAACGGGCTGGCCCAAGGAGGCTGCATTCACGTAGGCCACTCGATTGGGGATTGCGGTATTCAGAACGGAAATCGACGTTGCCGTCGCGAAGCTTTCCCGCAATCCGTGCACAATCATCCGTGTATCCAGCCTGACCGAGTCCACTTGATTCAGCAGTAGCCGCAACGGCGGCGTGGCAATGCCGAAATGGCGGAAGGGTTCCAAGTCGCCAATGAGTTTCAGTGTGCCGCGGCTCAGCTCGCGTGCAGCGAGCATTTCCGGGGTGATCGGGGAGATTGCCAGGTCAGAGGCAAGGACCGCCATCTCCAACAGCACGCTGCGCGCACCCTGCGTGTCAATCAGAAGCAGGTCGTAATGCTCGCGGAATCCATCGAGTAGGTTGCGCAGGCGTAGACGACCATCCGGCGCATGCAGCAGCAATGTGTTCAGCCTGCCTTGATCGTCGTTGGAGATAATCAGATTGAGGTTATCCAGTGTTGTGCTGGAAATGATGTGTTGATGATCGGTCAGGTTTAGCGCGATCAGTTCGTAGGCCCCCGCAGGCGCTGCACGGCTTAAAGGGTAATAACTGGACAACGTGGGTTGGCTGTCCAGATCCAGTAGCAGTACGCGTAGGCCGGCATCGGCCAGGAGGCCGCCGAGATTGGCAGCCACCGTGGTCTTGCCCACACCGCCCTTGGTGGAAATGACCGACACCACACGCAGGGTCATCACGATGCCTGCTGCGCCAGGCGTTCGGTAATCCAGTGCTCGATTTCCAGAGAGTCCCAGCCCACGGCACGCAGTCCAATGCGTTTGGCTTGGGGAAACTTACCTTCCTTCATTAAGTTGTAGATATGTGCTCGTTTAAAACCGGTTTTTCGCTCCACTTCGTCGCGGCGCATGATGTGGCGTTCGGCCAATGGTTGAGGGACGTCAGCGAGCGGGACGGATGAAATGGACATGATGGTCACTCCTAGCGCCGCTTGGCACGTGATGGGAAGTGACCTGAATTGAATAGCAGAAAAGCGAGGGAGTCATTGCACTGCAATCGCGGGCATTGCAGTGCAATGATTTGGTTCAGATGGTTTTTTTGAGAGCGCGATTGGCTGCCGCGAACTTTTTATCCAGAGTTCGTTTGCTGAGACCGGGAATGTCATTGTGGCGCGCGGTCAAAGCATCGACGATTGCGGCTTGGTTCTTGAACACGGAAAGAGGTTTACCTGCGGGCGACATGTCCAAGACGGTGTTGACCAAGGCACCGATGATCTGCAGGTAGGTGTGTTCACTACGATCGCTGAGCTGTCCCTGCGTTTTGACCAGCGTTTTAAGGCTTTCCTGCTCAAATCCCAGTGCCTGAAGGTCAGCTTCGATATCTTGGAGCTGACGTTGCAGAGTATCGCGTTCTCGCAGGAGGGCATCCCGCTCGGCCTGGAGTGCAAAGTAAACACCCAGGCTGATTTTACCTTGAGTGTCGTCTGCGCCGAACAGAAACTCGGGTTTTTGATCGGGGTAGTAGATTTGCATCCAATGCCGTAGGTCAGAGTGTCGTACCGTCAACAGAGTGAGTTCTACGGGAGTGCACAGGGGCACCGATATACCGAAACAGCCATACGGCAATTCGCCATTCCGGACGGCGTCATAAATTTTTTCGATATTGGCTTGCAGGCAAGGCCATTGGGGAAACAGGATCCTTAGTTTTTCTGGACAGGACCAATCAGCTTGCACTATCTGCGTTTCGTAACGAGTGAGGTTGCACCAACGCAATGCTGCGTCGATGGGCCGATAGAAGGTTTTGGCGTGCGGATTAAAGTTGTTTGAAGACATATGCGAACGGACCTCCATTCCCGATGGATAGGCCTCCCGCGAAACGTCTCTATGGCAACGTCTCTGAATCTGCATCAATTACGCAGACACTAAGCGTGACTTCTACCTATAGGCCTCTGGCGGTGCTGATCGCCAGTTCGATTGCATCCCTCACCAAGTACTGAGAATTGATAAGTAAGCCAAGGCGTTGCACCAGTGTTTCGGTAGTCCTATCGCGGTAGCTCTGTAATTGACCAAAGGGCTAATCGTCGCGGCACATTGATCTGTGTGTTGAATCTCCCGAACGGCTTTCTGACGCTATGGAGCGTTACTTAGCGTTACTTAGCGCAACGGGCGAATGCAGCATCACGCCGTCTGATGGCGTGATGGACCTTGGTTTCGCTGCATTTTCCGCTCTCTGTGCTTGTAGCGAGCAGGACAGAATTCGCGTGCCTACCATCTTGGTGGCGATGATGCCTCTCCGGAGAATGTCCTCAGTCGTGGGGCGACGAAAATTTTATATCATAATGAATGATCGGTCATTAGTGGCTTTTTGGAGCTGCACAAATTAAGTATCTAGTCGTTGGGAGCGAAAATGAGTGGATAAGGAGCGTTTGTAAGAACCAGCTTTTTTCATGGCGCGCGACTGTCACTCGATGTGTGCAATGCAGGCCTATTGATTTTGCGGATCGAATTGTTTGTCCCTGATAAACAGTGCTGGAATCACGCCACAGATGAAGTAGGCCGCGCCCATGACCAGAAAACCTACGCCAATCGAGCCATGGGAGGCCAAAAAGCCAATTGCCGCAGGTGCTACCGCAGCACCCAAACGGCCAATGTTATAAGCACCACCGACCGCAGAGCCGCGTAACTTCGCCTCGAAACTTTCGGTCATGTAGGTCGCATTGACGCCATACGGAATGCCATACAAAAAGCCGAACACGACCAGCATCCACAGAATGTTGTCCTGGCTTTGAAACAGCACGATCACCGGTAGAAACACCGCCGTGCCGAGGGCGCCAAAGGCGAATACGGTTCTGCGCCCGATACGATCGGCGGCCATGCCTGCGAGGATTTTGCCAAGGATCATCGCGGTATAGGTGCCCACCATGTAGCCCGTCATGGACTTGAGGTTCATGCCCAGTTCGCTTTCCAGGTAGGTCGGCATCCAGTTGTTTACACCGTAGTAGCCGAACTGCAAGAAACCGGCAGTAAGAGCCCAGCAGATGAACATCCGACTTGCCTGCGGGTCGCTGAAAATTTGTTTGTACATGCTTTCGCGCTTTACAACGGATCCGCTGCGTATGCCGGCGATTTTTTGCTTGGCGCGTTCGGTTTGGGCGTTGATCCAAGCCTGGGGCTCGGGCACGAAGCGTTGCATCACCAACGCAAGAGTCACCGGAATAATCGCGATATAGAACAGCCAGCGCCAGCCATGAATAGGCAATATCCAACCGGCCAGCAGCGTCGCGACGATGTAACCTACGGACCAACCCGCCTGCAGGGTGCCGAGTACCGTGGTGCGGTAGCGAGTGGGGACATACTCGGACATCAGGGTGTTGCACGCCACGTACAGCGCGCCGATGCCCAGCGAGGCCAGGAATCGGATAAGCGCGAACTGCCAGTAACTATGGGTCAGACCTAAGGCGGCGGTGCCGACGGAGAACAGCAAAATACTCCAGACCACGGTTTTTACCCGACCGAACCGATCACAGGCCCAGCCGCCGTAGATACCGCCGATTGCCATCCCTGCTAGGGTAAAGCTGCCGAGGCTGCCGGCCTCGACGTTAGTCAGGCCGAATTCAGTCTTGAGGCTGTTGAGGCTGTAGGACAGCAGCATCAAATCGGCACCGTCGATCAATAATCCGAGAAAGCAAAAAATGAAGACCAGCACCCAAGTGCTGGATTGTGCGTGCGCAGTCGCACTTGCCTGAGCAGTAGCGTCCATGGAGTTACCTTATTGTATTTATGGGGTGGAACTGGACCTGGGGAAGCGTGCGCCTTAGCCTTGCGCGTCGCGGATCATGTTTCGCGCGATGACGATCTGCTGGATCTGGGTGGTGCCTTCATAGATGCGGAACAGGCGCACATCGCGGTAGAAGCGCTCGATGGCGTACTCGCTGACATAACCGGCGCCGCCGTGGATCTGCACGCAACGGTCGGCGACGCGGCCGCACATTTCGGTGGAGAACATTTTGGCGCAGGAGGCTTCAGTGCTGACGTTATGGCCGTCGTCGCGCTTGCGCGCGGCATCCAGCACCATGCAGCGGCTGGCGTAGATTTCTGCCTTGCTGTCGGCCAACATCGCCTGGATCAGTTGGAATTCGGCGATGGGCTTGCCGAACTGTTTGCGTTCCAGTGCATAGCGCAAGGCGTCGTCCAGCATCCGCTCCGCAGCGCCCACGCTCAACGCGGCGATATGCAGGCGACCCTTGTCGAGGACTTTCATCGCGGTCTTGAACCCAACACCTTCGACACCGCCAATCAATTGGCTGGCGGGAACGCGGGCGTTCTCGAAGATTACATCACAGGTATGGGCGCCTTTGTGGCCCATTTTGTGGTCGGGCTTGCCCAGGGAAACGCCTGGCGTGCCACGTTCGACAATGAATGCGCTGATGCCGCCAGCGCCCTTGATTTCAGTGCTGGTACGCGCCATGACCGTGTAGATGCCAGCGTGCGGGGCGTTGGTGATGAAGCGCTTGGTGCCATTGAGGATGTAGCTGTCGCCTTCGCGTACAGCGCTGGTTTTCAGCGAGGCAGCGTCAGAGCCCGCGTCGGGCTCGGTCAGGCAGAAGGAGCTGAGCAGTTCACCGCTGGCGAGCTTGGGCAGGTAGTGGTGTTTTTGCGCTTCGGTGCCATCGAGTAGGATGCCGATGGAGCCGATTCCGTTGTTGGTGCCGATGTAGGAGCGAAACGCCGGGGAGGTGCGCCCCAGTTCGAAGGCGATATTCACCTCTTCCTCCATGGTGACGCCCAGCCCGCCAAACTCTTCCGGCAGTGTCAGACCAAACAGACCCATGGCCTGCATCTGTTCGACGATGTCCTGGGGGATTGCGTCGGTGTCGGCCACCTCGTTTTCCCGAGGGATCAGCACTTCGCCGACAAACTGACGAAGTGAATCCAGAAGAATCTGCAGGGTTTCGGTATCACGGATCATGTGCGCTCCTAACGCTCGCAGGCGAGCGGTTCTTTATTGGGGCGCCGTTACTCCGTTGCGTCAGCGAGCAGCGGCACCGATGTTATTAACCATGTTGATCAGGCGAGGCCCGATGTCGTCCATGAGCTGTTCGCGGGGCAGTTGAAAACTCGGCCCACCGCAGTTGAACGTCAGCAACCCGTATTGCGGGTGCACCAACGGCACGGCCACGGAATTGACGTCGCGATGCCACTCACCGATCGACAGACAGAAGCCGTAGTCGGCGTAATCTCTGAATGCCCGGTCCAGCCCTTTGCGGATGGCCGGCCACTGCTCCGATTCGCGCTGGCGAATGTGATCGAGCAAAAACTCCCGCTCGGTTTCCGGCATGGCCGCCAGGCATGCACGGCCTACTGAACTCTGTGCCAGGGGCAAGTAGCTGCCGATCTGACGACGCATGGTCATGTTGCCCTGGCCCTGGACCACATCCAGGTACACCATTTGGAGGCGGTCACGAGAGGCCATGGCGACGGCGGCCTGGGCGTGGTTCGCCAGCTCCTCCATCAACGGATGGGCCACCGTGCGAATCGCCAGGTTCGACAACATGGCGTAGCCAAAACCCAACACCCCGACATCCAGCTGATACTTGCCCGAATGCACTTCTCGTTTGAGGCAGCCCAGACGCATCAGCGTATTGGTCAGTCGCGTCACGGTCGGTTTGGGCAGGCCGGTCATGCGCGCCAGGTCCTGATTGCCCAGCACGTTGTCGCGCGGGGTGAAACACCTCATCAGTTCCAGGCCGCGTGCCAATGCCGTCACGAATTGGCCGCTGTTTTCGTCGTCGCTCAGTGCGCTGGCGGGGTCGAGCATGCCCATCTTCAGTAACCCGATTTCATCCGCTCCCTTGGTCGTGTCAGCGGCCTGCTGATCTGCCTTGATGCGAGCCATGGTAGAACCTCACTTTAAAAAAATGCAAGAAAATAAAATACAGTTTCGCTTGGCGAAATTATATTCGCTTGCGTTAAAAAAACAAATGGCTTTGTTGTTTGTGGCTAAATACCAGTAATCATTGGGTTTTGTTAGATTTTTCGTGTTTTATGTTTACAGAGAATTGGAAGCCTCCCTATGATGGATCGTAATTACGGTACTCAGTTTCGTCTGGCGAAACAATATAAGAGGTTGCTATGAACTCCCAACCAGAACCGGTCGTGCATGTAGAGATTCGCGAGGATGGCGTCGCTGTCGTACGTATTGAACGGCCCGAAGTCAAGAACGCCCTTAACAGCGCAGTACGTGAGCAACTGGCCGAGAGCTTTCGCGCGCTATCCGTTGATGCGCGGGTACGTTCGATTGTCCTCACTGGCGGCGAACAGTGCTTCGTCGCCGGCGCCGACATCCGCGAGTTCGCCCAGGCCAGCCCGATAGAGATGTACCGTCGTCACACGGAATACCTCTGGGATGCCATCGCTCGTTGCCCTAAGCCGGTGATCGCCGCAGTCAACGGTTTTGCCCTGGGTGGCGGCTGCGAGCTGGCGATGCACTGCGACATTATTGTCGCCGGGCAATCGGCGCGCTTTGGCCAGCCTGAGGTCAAGCTCGGCCTGATGCCAGGCGCAGGGGGGACGCAACGGCTGATCCGTGCGGTCGGTAAGTTCCAGGCCATGCGTATCGCGCTGACGGGCTGCCTGGTGCCCGCGCCCGAGGCGCTTGCAATGGGCATGGTCAGCGAGGTGGTGAGTGATGAGCGTACGTTGCCGCGCGCGCTTGAGCTCGCATCAGAGATTGCCGCATTGCCACCGTTGGCGGTTGCGCAGATCAAGGAAGTGATGTTGCTCGGTGCCGACTTACCCCTGGACAGTGCGCTGGCCTTGGAACGTAAGGCGTTCCAGTTGCTGTTTGACTCGCGGGATCAAAAGGAGGGTGCCAACGCCTTCCTGGAAAAACGCAAAGCCAGCTTTTCGGGGGAATGACCCATGACACGTGAAATCAAGCGCATGGCGGTGGTGGGTGCCGGCGTCATGGGCACCGGCATTGCCCAGATCGCAGCCCAGGCAGGTGTTGAAGTCTTGCTGTTCGACAACCGCGAGGGCGCCGCCGAGGCCGCTCGCGCAAACTTGGGGCAGACCCTGGATAAGCTGGTTGCCAAGGGCAAGGTTCCCGGCAGCGATGCCCAGGCAACACTTGAGCGTTTGCGGGTGGCGACGGCTTTAACCGAGCTCAGCGATGTTGACCTGGTGGTGGAAGCCATTATTGAGCGCCTGGATGCCAAACAGGCCTTGCTGGCCCAACTTGAAGCGGTGGTGCGCGATGACTGCATATTGGCCACCAACACCTCATCGCTGTCCGTGACCAGCATCGCGCGTGAGTGCAAGCACCCGGAACGTGTGGCGGGCTTTCACTTCTTCAACCCGGTACCGCTGATGAAGGTGGTGGAGGTCATCGATGGCTTGGCCAGCGATCCGCGCGTCGGCGACAGCTTGCAAGCGCTGGCTACGCGGATGGGACATCGCGGGATCCGGGCCAAGGACACCCCCGGTTTTATCATCAACCACGCCGGGCGTGCCTACAGCACCGAAGCCCTGCAGATACTCAAGGAATGCGTAGCGGAACCCGCAGAGATTGACCGCATCCTGCGTGAAGGCTTGGGGTTCCGCATGGGGCCGCTGGAGTTGTTCGACCTTACGGCGCTGGATGTGTCCCACCCGGTGATCGAGTCAATCTACAACCAGTTCTACCAGGAACCGCGTTATCGTCCGGCCGCGCTGACCCGCCAGATGCTCGAGGCGGGGTATGTCGGGCGTAAGGTTGGGCGTGGTTTCTACCGGTATGTCGATGGCCAGAGGGTGGATGCGCCCGAGCCGCAGGCCGTACCTACTGTGGAGGCGTTTCCGCCCGTCTGGCTGGGTACCGAAAACGACAATGACCGCGCCAGCTTGAGCGCATTGCTGGAGCAACTCGGCGCACAGGTAGAGCAGGGGGCCACACCGTCGGATGATGCGTTGTGCCTGCTGGCACCGTATGGGGATGACGCCACTCGCGCGGCGCAACGCTTTGCCACCGACCCGACCCGTACCGTTTGCATCGACCCGCTGCTCGACTGCACTCGTTACCGCACCCTGATGCTGACCCCCACCACCCGCGTCGACCTGCGCAATGCCGCACACGCATTGCTGGCACGCGATGGTGTGGGTGTCAGCGTGATCAATGACAGTGTCGGCTTTGTGGCCCAGCGGGTGCTGGCGATGATCGTCAACCTGGCGGGCGATATCGTGCAACAACGCATTGCCAGCGTCGAAGACCTGGACGAAGGCGTGCGCCGGGGGCTGGGTTACCCGCAAGGGCCATTGGCCTGGGGGGACAGCGTCGGGCCCCGGCGTTTGCTGACTATCCTGGAGCGCATGACTGAACTGACCGGTGACCCTCGTTACCGACCTGGCCCGTGGCTGCGCCGTCGTGCGGCACTCAGCCTGTCGCTGTGCCATCCCGAACCGACCCTGACTTGATCCCTTAACGCTTAGGAAACTGCCATGCTCAACGCTTATATTTTTGCAGGGTTGCGCACGCCTTTCGGTCGCCACGCTGGCGCGCTGGCGCCCGTGCGGCCCGATGATCTTGCGGCCCATGTTATCCGGGAATTGCTGGCTCGCTATGCCATCCCTGGCGATGCCATCGAAGACGTGATCCTTGGTAATACCAACCAGGCCGGTGAAGACAGCCGCAATATTGCGCGTCACGCTGCGCTGCTCGCCGGTTTGCCTGTGACGGTGCCGGGGCAGACGATCAATCGGCTGTGCGCCAGTGGGCTGGCTGCCGTAATCGATGCCGCCCGGGCTGTTACCTGTCAGGAAGGCGAACTGTTCGTTGCCGGCGGGGTGGAGAGCATGTCCCGGGCTCCCTTCGTGATGGCCAAAGCAGAGGCGGCCTACAGCCGCGATTTCACCGTGTTCGACAGCACCATCGGCGCACGCTTTCCCAACCCGAGGATTGTGTCCGAGTTCGGTAACGACAGCATGCCGCAGACCGGCGACAACGTGGCCCAGGAGTACGGCATTGACCGGACGCAGGCCGATGTTTTTGCTGCGCGTTCCCAGGCGAATTACCACGCCGCACGCCAGCGCGGTTTCTTCAACGACGAACTCCTCGGTGTAAGTGTCCCCACTGGTCGGAAGACGCCGCCCAACCTGGTCGAGCAAGACGAGCACCCACGCCCACAATCCGACCTTGCGGCCCTCACGCGCCTAAGCCCTTTGCACGAAGGTGGTGTGGTCACCGCCGGCAACGCTTCAGGTGTAAACGATGGGGCGGCGGCACTGCTGATCGGTACTGCCGCCGCCGGTGAGCGCCACGGGTTAGTGCCTATGGCGCGAATTCTGTCGAGCGCCGCCGCAGGTGTTGCGCCGCGCATCATGGGCGTCGGCCCGGTGGAGGCGATCAACAAAGCCTTGGCCCGCGCCGGCCTGACGCTGGCGGACATGGATATCATCGAAATCAACGAAGCGTTTGCCAGCCAGGTGCTCGGTTGTCTAAAGGGGCTGGGCCTTGCGCTTGACGATCCTCGGGTCAACCCCAACGGTGGCGCGATCGCGGTGGGCCACCCACTGGGTGCCTCAGGCGCGCGCTTGGCGCTGAGTACCGCGCGGGCGTTGCAGGAAAGCGGAAAACGCTTCGCCGTGGTCAGTCTGTGTATCGGTGTCGGCCAAGGGCTGGCGATGGTTATCGAGCGCGTGTGAACGCTCAAGTAAAGGTGAAATGACATGGGTGCTTTGACTGGATACCGCGTGCTCGACTTGAGCCGTGTACTTGCCGGGCCCTGGTGCGGGCAAACCCTTGCCGACCTCGGCGCGGAAGTGATCAAGGTGGAACGGCCAGGCGTCGGTGACGACACCCGCGGCTGGGGGCCGCCCTGGATGAAAGGCCAGAGCGACGAGCTGACCTCTGAGGCCTCCTATTATCAGTCGACCAATCGCGGCAAGTTATCGGTGGCGCTCAACTTGGCCAGCCCGGAAGGGCAGGCGTTGGTGCGTGCCCTGGCGACCGATTGCGACGTGCTGATCGAAAACTACAAGGCCGGTTCCCTGGCCAAGTATGGGTTGGATTACGCGTCGCTGGCGGAGTTGAACCCACGCTTGGTGTACTGCTCCGTCACCGGTTTCGGGCAGACCGGCCCGCGTGCTGCCGAGCCCGGTTACGACTTTATCGTGCAGGGCATCGGCGGGCTGATGAGCATCACCGGGGAACGCGATGACTTGCCCGGTGGCGGACCGCAAAAGGTCGGCGTGGCTTTTTCCGACCTGATGACCGGGTTGTATTCCACGGTGGCGATCCAGGCGGCGCTGCTTAGCCGGGAAAAGACCGGGGTCGGTCAGCATATCGATATGGCGTTGCTGGATGTGCAGGTTGCCACCCTGTGCAACCAGAGTCAGAACTACCTGGCCTCCGGCAAGCCGCCTGGGCGATATGGCAATGCTCACGCCAATATCGTGCCGTATCAGGTATTCCGCGCCAGTGACCAGGACTTCATCATCGCCTGCGGCAACGACTCGCAATTCGTCGCGTTGTGCGAGGCCATTGACCTCGCACACCTGCCTGAAGACCCACGCTTCACGCGTAACGCCGACCGTGTGGCCAATCGCGAAGCGATTATCGAAATCTTGTCTCGGCATTTCCTTGAGGGGCGTGCGCAGGCATGGATCGATCGTATTCACCCTAGGGGTGTGCCAATAGGCGCGATCAACAGCATCGCCCAGGCGCTGGATGAGCCTCAGGTCAAGGCGCGCAATATGCTGGTGACGATACCCCATCCGCTGAAGGCCGATTTCGTGACCGTCGGCAGCCCGATCAAGCTGTCGGGTACGCCGGTGGAATACCTGCGCCCGGCGCCGATGCTCGGTGAGCATACGGATGAAGTGCTTAAGCGTCAGTTGGGGTTGGACGACGAGCGCCTGGCGCAACTGAAGGCCAGCGGCGTGATTGAGCAGTTGGGCTCGCGCTGATTCGCTTTCCCGGCGCGCCGAACCCGAGCCGGGCTCTTTTTTTGCAATGGAGTTTTCCATGAAAGTCCTCGTAGCCATCAAGCGGGTGGTCGACTACAACGTCAAGGTCCGGGTTAAAGCGGACAACTCAGGCGTCGATCTTGCGAATGTAAAAATGTCGATGAACCCATTCTGTGAAATCGCCGTGGAAGAAGCCGTACGCCTTAAAGAGAAAGGCGTGGCGACTGAAATCGTCGTCGTCTCCATTGGCCCGCCCACTGCTCAAGAGCAACTGCGCACAGCGCTGGCTTTGGGTGCCGACCGCGCCATCCTCGTCGAATCCGCTGAAGAACTGACCTCCCTGGCCGTTGCCAAGCTGCTTAAAGCGATTGTCGACAAGGAACAGCCACCGCTGGTGATCCTCGGCAAACAGGCCATCGACAGCGACAACAACCAGACTGGCCAGATGTTGGCTGCGCTGACCGGTTATGGCCAGGGCACCTTCGCTTCCAAAGTCGAAGTGAGCGGCAACAGCGTAGCTGTGACCCGTGAAATTGACGGCGGCGCACAGACCGTTTCCCTGAAGCTGCCGGCCATCGTCACCACCGACTTGCGTTTGAACGAGCCGCGCTACGCGTCCCTGCCAAACATCATGAAAGCCAAGAAGAAGCCTCTCGAAGTGCTGACTCCTGACGCTTTGGGCGTTTCCACCGCCTCCACCAACAAGACCGTGAAAGTCGAAGCGCCTGCTGCACGCAGCGCGGGTATCAAGGTCAAGTCGGTGGCTGAACTGGTCGAGAAACTGAAAAACGAAGCGAAGGTGCTTTGAGTTAAGGAGCCAGAAATGACTATCTTGGTTATTGCAGAACACGACAACAAAGTGCTGGCCCCGGCCACGCTGAACACCGTTGCGGCTGCCGTTAAAATCGGCGGTGACATCCATGTGCTGGTTGCAGGCCAGGGCGCTGGCGCCGTGGCTGAAGCCGCAGCGAAAATCGCTGGCGTGGCTAAAGTGCTGGTGGCCGACAACGCCGCTTACGCTCACCAGTTGCCGGAAAACGTCGCTCCTCTGGTTGCAGAGCTTGGCGCTGGCTACAGCCACATCCTGGCTGCCGCTACCTCCAACGGCAAAAACATCCTGCCACGCGTTGCCGCGCAGCTGGACGTTGACCAGATCTCCGAGATCGTTTCGGTAGAAAGCGCCGACACCTTCAAGCGCCCGATCTACGCCGGTAACGCCATTGCGACTGTACAGTCCACTGCTTCGGTCAAAGTCATCACCGTACGTGCCACCGGTTTCGACCCGGTTGCCGCCGAAGGTGGTTCGGCTGCCGTTGAAGCCGTCTCCGCTGCCCACGACGCTGGCACTTCCAGCTTTGTTGGCGAAGAGCTGGCCAAGTCGGATCGCCCTGAGTTGACCGCTGCCAAGATCGTCGTTTCCGGCGGCCGTGGCATGCAGAACGGTGACAACTTCAAGCACCTGTACGCCCTGGCCGACAAGCTGGGTGCTGCGGTCGGCGCATCCCGCGCGGCCGTCGACGCCGGTTTCGTACCCAACGACATGCAGGTCGGCCAGACCGGCAAGATCGTTGCGCCACAGCTGTACATCGCCGTCGGTATCTCCGGCGCGATCCAGCACTTGGCCGGTATGAAAGACTCCAAAGTGATCGTCGCGATCAACAAGGACGAAGAAGCACCGATCTTCCAGGTGGCTGATTACGGCCTGGTGGCGGACTTGTTCGAAGCCGTCCCGGCGCTGCAGCAGGCGCTGTAAGAACCTGTCGGTAGGCGAGCGAAGAGCCCGCCTGCCGCAGGCTCAGTTGTACGAGCCCTTGCCGGGCATTTTGATGCCATGCAGGTTCACTTTGCGGTACAGCGTTGCACGGGAGATCCCCAGGTCTTGCGCGGCCAACAGGGGTTTCCAGCGATTGCGCACAAGCGTGTCGATCAACGCCTGGCGCTCCGGGCTGCCGCTGACGGTCTCCTGGGCTTTTACCGGCGCACTCGCGCCGAGCGTTACTGGCAGATCATCCACCCCGATCACCTGGCTTTTACACACGGCGCAGGCGTATCGCAGCACGTGATGCAGTTGCCGCATGTTGCCCGGCCAGCTGTAATTCAAGAGCATCTCCAGTGCAGCTTCGCTCAGTTCCAGGCGCTCGCCCGAGCGCTGGCATTCGTCGTCCAACTGTGTGTTGATCAACGCCAGTTTGTCTTTGCGTTCGCGCAGCGGCGGAATATCGAAGCGCGCACCACTCAGGCGGAAAAACAGGTCTTCACGAAAGCTGCCGGTTTCAACCAGCGTGGCAATATCGCGGTGGCTGGCACAAATCACCTGAATATCGATGGGCTGGGTGCGCGCACCGCCCAAGGGCGCCACTTCACCTTCGCTGAGTACGCGCAATAGGCGGGTTTGCAGGGCTAGGGGCATGTCGCCGATTTCATCGAGAAACAAAGTGCCGCCGTCGGCCTGCTGCAACAGGCCTCGCATGCCTTTGGTTGAGGCGCCGGTAAAGGCGCCAGCAGCATAACCAAACAATTCACTCTCTATCAGGCTCTCGGGAATCGCCGCACAGTTCACCGCGACAAAGGGCTTGTCCCGACGTTTGCTGGCGGCATGCAGTTGCAGAGCAAAAAACTCCTTGCCCGCACCGGTCTCACCATGGATCAACACAGGCAAACCACGATCCTTGACCCGTACCGCCAGCTCCATTGCCTGCGCAACCTTGGGGTCCAGCGCTGATGCCGGGTGGCTGGCCACTGGGGCTCTGATGGGGCGGCGGGGTGACTTGAGTCGCACATGCAACCCCATCGACGGCAGAAAGTGGAGGCTGTCATCCCCGGCTGCGGGCAGCTTGGCTGAGGTGAAGGCTTCGTCAATATGCGCGGGGATTCGGCCACAGCGCTGTAACAGCAGGCGCCGCGCGGCGGGGTTGAGCGCCTCTATGCGGCCATCCCGGTCCCAGGCGAACAGGCATTGCGGCTGGCTGTCGACATAACCGGGCAAGGGGTGCGCCCGTAATACCCACAGGTCTTGGGTGCTGTACATGAAGTAGGCATTTTCGAGCTCTGTGGCGCTTTGAATGACCATTTGCCGAATCAGATGCTGGCTGCGCCGGTCATCTGGAGCACGCACTGAAGACACGTCCAATACCGCCAGGATCTCGCCGCTGGGGGAGAATATCGGCGCCGCAGAGCAGGTATTGCCAATAAACGCTGCACGGAAATGATCAAGCTTGTGCACGGTGATCGGCAATTTGTCGATTAACACCGCGCTGACCGCTGTCGTGCCTTCTTCCTTTTCCGACCAGCATGTGCCGACGTCCATGCCGGAGCGACGGTACTCGCCGCGCAGGGCCGAGTCGATCCGGTAGTCGACGGTACATCCCAGCGTATCGGTGAGCATCACGCAGTAGTCGGCGTCGCGTACGCGGCTGTGCAGCCGCGACATTTCATCACCGGCCAGGTGCAGGAAATCGTCGACACGCTGGCGATGCTCATTGATCTGGTGAGCCTCCAGCACCCTCGGGCCCTGTAAAGACCCCGGGTCGAGCTTGTAGTGCTGTACCGAGCGACGCCAGGAATCGAGGATGGCATTCGGCACCGGCAGAGTCGGGGCATTCTGGGCAGTGCGCAATACGCGACTCACGTGTTCCACATGAGTCTTCGAAAAACCAGAGGACATGGTACCTCCGAAGGTTAGATCTTATTTTTCTGTTGATGGCCATTAAAGGCGGCTTGGCCACTCCCTTCAAGCTGAATCCGTCAGCCGGTGTCGGTGAGACATAACCGCTCAGTATTCGCAGCGTCCCACGTGAGACTGGAGCGGTTATGTCTTGCGACAGCCAGTGGGGCGATTGCGATTAATCAAGCATTGAGCCTTCTATTCCGGGCTTTGTGGCTGGATATAAAGGTGTTGGCATCCCACTTGCTCTGTCTGTCTCAGCAGGCCGCGTCGAACGGTCGCATCTCAACAACAATAACGACAGAGGCAGTACATGAGCGAATTCAACGCTGTGAATTTCTCCCTGAACGGCAAGGTTGCCCTGGTGACAGGCGCTGGCCGTGGCATTGGCCAGGGTATTGCGCTGAGCCTTGCCCAGGCGGGCGCAGACCTGGTGCTGGCCGATTACGATTTGGGGATCGCGCAAGAGGCTGCCGCCTTGGTCCAGGCCCTGGGGCGTCGGGCTGTGGCCCTGCAAGTTGACGTCAGCAAACCCGAGAGTGTCGCCAGTTTGATTGAGCAGGTCAGGGCGCAGTTTGGCCGCCTGGATGTGGCGGTCAACAACGCAGGCGTGGTGAGCCTCGGTCGGGTCGAAGAGCTGGCCGTCAGCGAGTGGGACCGCATTATGAACATCAACGCCCGTGGCGTATTCCTCTGCTGCCAGGCCGAACTCAAGTTGATGCGCGAGCACAACTTCGGCCGCATCATCAACCTGGCCTCGATTGCCGGCAAAGTCGGTTTCCCGGACCTCTCTCACTACAGCGCCTCCAAGTTCGCCGTGATCGGTTTTACCAACGCGTTTGCCAAGGAGGTTGCCCGCGAAGGCATCACGGTCAACGCCCTCTGCCCCGGTGTGGTGGGCACCGGAATGTGGCGCGGTGATGAGGGGCTTTCCGCGCGCTGGGCGCAACCGGGCGAAACCGAAGTGCAATCCTGGGAGCGGCACCAGTCCAGCCTGCTGCCTCAAGGGCAGGCGCAAACCGTCGAAGACATGGGCCAATTGGCCGTCTACCTGGCGTGCGCACCCCACGTTACCGGGCAGGCGATTGCTGTTGATGGCGGCTTCTCGCTCTAACTGACCCCGCTCACTTATCAATTTTACGTCCGCTGAATCCTTATTCAGGGGAGCGGATACGGCTTGCCTGCAACTTTGTTTTTGAGTTGCAACCCGCAGGCGCTTTGATCGAAACAGGAGAACATAATGACAACTACAGTTCTGGCCAAACGTTCCGTTGGCACCGACGTTATCAACTACGACGCCATTGTGATTGGTGCAGGTTTCGGCGGCATTTACATGCTCAAGAAATTGCGCGATGAACTGGGCTTGAAGGTGCGCGCCTTCGACAAGGCCGGTGGCATCGGCGGTACCTGGTTCTGGAACCGCTACCCCGGCGCGCTATCCGACAGTGAATCGTTCGTCTATTGCTTCTCCTGGGACCGCGAACTGTGCCAGGAATGGGACATCACCACGCGCTACCTGACCCAGCCGCAGATCCTGTCCTACCTGAACCACGCAGTGGATCGCCATGACCTGCGCCGCGATATCCAGCTTGAAACAGGCATTACCGCCGCCGTGTTCGACGAGCAGAGCAGCCGCTGGCTGGTCACGGCCGATGATGGTCATCAATACAGCGCCAAGTACCTGGTAACGGCGCTGGGCCTGTTGTCCGCAACGAATGTGCCCAAGATCAAAGGCCTCGACCAGTTCAAGGGGCACATGTATCACACCGCCAACTGGCCGGCCGATGCTGTGCTGGAAGGCAAGCGCGTAGGGGTAATCGGCACGGGTTCGACAGGGTGTCAGGTCATTACTGCGATCGCACCGACCGTCGGGCACCTGACCGTGTTCCAGCGCTCTGCGCAGTACACCGTGCCGGTGGGCAATGGTCCGGTCAGTCGCGACTACGTCGACGACATCAAACGCAATTATGACGCGATCTGGCAGGAGGTGCGGTCCTCGCGCTTGGCGTTCGGCTTCCCCGAAAGCGACATTCCCACCATGAGTGTTGATGCGGCTGAACGCAAAGCCATCTTCCAGCGCGCCTGGGACGGCGGCGGTGGCTTTCGCTACATGTTCCAGACCTTTAACGATATCGCCACCAGTGAAGAGGCCAATATCGAGGCGCAAAACTTCGTTCGCGAGAAAATCGCCGAGATCGTCAAGGATCCGGAAACAGCCCGCAAGTTGATGCCCCGCGATCTTTACGCCAAGCGCCCGCTGTGCGACAGCGGTTACTACGCTACCTTCAATCGGTCCAATGTGTCGCTGGTTGACGTCAAGGCCAACCCGATTGAAGAGATCACTGCCAAGGGCATTCGTACGGCAGATGGGGTTGAGCACGAACTCGATGTGCTGGTGTTTGCCACCGGTTTTGACGCTGTAGACGGCAACTACAAACGCATCGATATCCGTGGGCGTGACAACACCTCGATGAAGGATCACTGGGCTGACGGCCCATCCAGCTACCTGTCGGTGGCCACCGCCAAATTCCCGAATATGTTCATGATCCTGGGGCCTAACGGTCCGTTTACCAATCTTCCGCCGACGATTGAGACCGAAGTGGAATGGGTCTCCGATCTGGTTGGGTTCATGGAACAGAACGAATTGGCGTGCGTGGAGCCCTCTGCGCAAAGCGAGCAGGAATGGGGCAAGACCTGCCAGGATATTGCCGATCAGACGCTGTTCGCCAAGACCGATTCGTGGATCTTCGGTGCCAATATCCCCGGCAAAAGCAACAAGGTGTATTTCTACATGGGGGGATTGGGAGCCTTCAACGAACATTTGGCAGCGGTCAAGAACGATGACTACCGGGGCTTCAAGTTCAAGGCCGTCAGTGTCGAAGGCGCGACCAAGCGTCGCGTAACGGAGAACCTGCAATGAACTTGAACAACCCCGAACTCATGCGTCATCAAGCCTTTATCGACGGTGAATGGCTGGCTGCAGACAGCGAAGCCACGATCACAGTGAGCAACCCATCGACGGGCGCCACTATCGGCCAGGTGCCGCGCATGGGCAAGGCTGAAACACGCCGGGCCATCGCAGCGGCTGAGCACGCGTTGCCGGCCTGGCGTGAGCTTTCTGCCAAGGCACGCGCAAATACGTTGCGGCGCTGGTACGACTTGATTATCGAAAACCAGCATGACCTAGCGCACATCATGACGCTGGAACAGGGTAAGCCGCTGCCTGAAGCGCTGGGTGAAATCGTCTTCGCCGCGTCCTATATCGAGTGGTATGCGGAGGAAGCGAAGCGGGTCTACGGCGATATCATCCCAGGCGCAACGGACAAGCGTCTGCTGGTCATCAAGCAGCCCGTGGGTGTTTGCGCCGCCATTACTCCGTGGAACTTTCCCAGCGCAATGATCACCCGCAAAGCCGGTCCGGCGCTGGCCGCGGGTTGCACAATGGTCATCAAGCCAGCCTCCCAGACGCCGTTCTCGGCATTGGCGCTGGTGTACCTCGCCGAACAGGCAGGCATTCCCAAAGGTGTGCTGTCGGTGGTCACGGGTGCTGCGGCAGAGATTGCCGAGGAGCTGACCAGCAACCCGGTCGTACGCAAGATTTCCTTCACGGGGTCCACTGAGATCGGGCGCCAGATCATGGGAAAATGCGCTCACGACATCAAAAAAGTCTCTCTGGAACTGGGCGGCAACGCGCCCTTTATTGTATTCGACGATGCCGACCTGGACGCTGCCGTTGAGGGTGCGCTCGCTTCGAAGTTTCGCAATGCAGGGCAGACCTGCGTCTGCGCCAATCGCTTGTACGTGCATGACAAGGTGTATGACGCTTTCGTCGACAAACTGGCTTGCGCGGTGGGCGCTCTGAAGATTGGCGATGGTTTTAGCGAGGGCGTCACGCTTGGGCCGCTGATTGATGGCAAGGCCGTCGCCAAGGTACGCGAGCATATTGAGGATGCCTTGGCCAAAGGCGCCAAGGTAGTCCTGGGCGGTGGTGCACATACCCAGGGCGCCAATTTCTTTGAGCCCACGATCCTGGTGGATGTGCCGGACACCGCGCGCGTCGCCAAAGAGGAGACTTTCGGCCCGCTTGCACCGGTCTTTCGCTTCTTCGATGACGCCGAGGTCATCGCTAAAGCCAACGACACCGAGTTCGGCCTGGCGGCGTATTTCTACACCGCAAACCTGAGCCGGGTGTTTCGTTTGGGCGAGGCGCTGGAGTACGGCATCGTCGGAGTCAACACCGGCATTATCAGCTCCGAAGCCGCGCCGTTTGGTGGGGTCAAGGCGTCGGGTGTTGGCCGCGAAGGCTCCAAATACGGGCTGGAGGATTACCTGGAGATTAAATACCTGTGCCTGGCCGGCATTTGATCTGTAGCGCCCCATTTTTCAACTGATTGCTTTCTTGAGTGACCGCCAGGGCGCTGCCCTGCGGTCCGGTCAACGCTGTGTCGTAAAACATAAAAACAATAGGATAAATCGACATGAACATCGCTTGGAAATTGCCGCTGGGGCTCGGGCTCCTGTCATGCATCGCTGTGCCGGCCTCGGCGGACGACGCTTCCTCGAAATGGGGAACCGGAGATTGGGGCGGGGTACGCAGTGAGCTACTGGAGCAGGGCGTTGACGTGATCGTCGGTTACGTCGGCGAAGCTGCCACCAATGTCCACGGAGGCTATAACCATGACCGTACGGCGCGCTACACCGCGCAATGGGCACTGGGCACTCACCTGGACTTGCAAAAATTACTCGGCTGGAATGACGCAGAGTTCCAGCTGCTGGTGACGGAACGCAACGGCAACAACCTCTCCAACGAGCGCGTTTCCGATCCCCGCGCGCCACAACTCAGTTCGGTGCAGGAGGTGTGGGGCAGGGGACAGACCTGGCGCCTGACCCAGATGTGGTACCGCCAGAAATTTTTCAACAGCGCCCTGGATCTCAAGTTCGGCCGCGTGGGCGTCAACGAAGACTTCGCCAGTTTTCCCTGCGACTTCCAGAGTCTGTCGTTTTGCAGTGCCCCCATCGGCAACGTCGCCGGTGATGTCTGGTACAGCGGACCAGTGAGCCAGTGGGGCGGGCGCGTGCGCTATAACCTCGATGATCGCTGGGCGGTGCAGGTCGGGGTGTATGAGCAAAATCCGTCGTACCTGGAGACAGGCAACGGTTTCAAGCTCAGCGGCAGTGGCACCAAAGGCGCGTTGGTGCCGGTGGAGGTCATCTGGAAGCCAACCGTCGGTAAAGATGCCTTACCCGGTGAATACCGCTTGGGTTACTACCACAGCAGTGCCAGCGCCAACGATCTGTACGACGACGTCAACGGTAACCCGCAGGTGTTGACCGGCCAGGCGCCAAAGTCACGCAGCAGCAAACACGGCGCATGGATCATTGGCCAACAGCAGCTCACAACCCATAACGGCGATGCTTCGCGCGGTCTGAGTGTATTTGCCAGCCTGACCGTGCATGACAAAGCCACAAGTGGTATCGAAAGCTTCCAGAATATCGGCGCGGTCTACAAAGGCCCGTTTGATGCGCGGC
Source organism: Pseudomonas sp. ok266 (assembly GCF_900110195.1). NCBI lineage: Bacteria > Pseudomonadati > Pseudomonadota > Gammaproteobacteria > Pseudomonadales > Pseudomonadaceae > Pseudomonas > Pseudomonas sp. ok266. The sequence goes on from NZ_FOCU01000005.1 coordinate 380,244, forward strand.
CCCAAGATGACCTCGGCGTGGGTATCGCACGTCTCAAGGTCAATGACGACGTGACCAAGCGCCAGCGCCTTATCAACGACAGCACGGGCATCAGTGATTACGACGACCCACAGTACGTTCCTGTGCAGCACAGCGAATACAACATCGAACTTAATTACGGCGTACACGTGACCAACTGGCTGACCGTGCGCCCGAACGTGCAGTACGTGCGCAATCCAGGTGGCGTCTACGAGGTGGACAATGCCTGGGTCGCCGGTGTGAAGCTGCAGGCAAGCTTCTGAGCCTGGGCAGATGTGTGAGCAGTCTGTAACCCCCATCACGAATAAGAAGGAACACCAGCATGACTAAGTCCTTGGGAAAAGTTGCTTTTGTAACCGGTGCCGGTCAAGGGATTGGAGAGGCCATTGCCTTGCGCTTGGCGGCCGATGGTTTCGCCGTAGCCTGTGCCGATATGAACCTTGAAACAGCCTGTCAGGTGGCCGAAAACATCAGGAGAACCGGCGGCAAAGCCCTGGCGATTAAGGTCGATGTGGCCGACCGCGAGGATGTTTTCAAGGCCGTGCAGGCCGCGGTGGATGGTTTGGGTGACCTGCATGTGGTCATCAATAACGCAGGCATTGCGCCCATTGCGCCCATCGAGTCGATTACGCCAGAGATCTATCGCCGCACGTTCGACATCAACGTGGGCGGTGTGCTCTGGGGCATACAGGCAGCAGTAAAGGCGTTCAAGGCGTTAGGTCACGGCGGCAAAATCATCAGCGCTTCTTCGCAGGCGGGTCATATCGGCAACCCTGACCTGGCGGTGTACGGCGGGACCAAGTTTGCCGTGCGTGGTATCACCCAGACCGCAGCTCGGGAATTGGCTCATCTGGGTATTACGGTAAACGCCTACTGCCCTGGCATCGTGAACACACCGATGATGCGCAAGGTCGCCCAGGACGTGGCCGATAACGCCAATCAAAGCATTGAATGGGGAATGGAACAATTTGCTCAGCACATCACATTGAAGCGACTTTCCCAGCCCGAAGATGTGGCGGCCTGTGTTTCGTTCCTGTCCGGCCCTGACTCCAACTACATGACCGGGCAGGCCGTGATCATCGATGGCGGAATGGTATTTAACTGATTCGTCATCAGCGCTGGGGAACGCTCAAGCGTGCATACGTTGAGCGTTTTGCGCAGGCGACGTGAGGGAATGAGATGACAATTACCAAAGGCATTGCATCGCCGGCCAAATTTCTGGTCCAGGCCGATGCGCTGGTGGATTTAGCACTACATGGCAAAGCCTTCGGGGCCAATGCCTATTTGATCTGCGATCAATTTATCGTCGGCCGGGTTCATGAGAAAGCGATGCCGGGGTTCAAGAACGAACAACGCGCGGAGTTGGCCGTGTTTGGTGGGCAATGTTCCGACAGTGAAATCAACAGGCACGTGGAGGTGGCACGCGGGGCTGATTATGTCGTGGGGATAGGTGGCGGGAAAACCCTGGATACCGCTAAGGCGGCAGCACACTTCCTGGAAAAACCCGTGCTGATCCTGCCTACGCTAGCCTCCACGGACGCGCCCTGCACGGCGATTTCGGTGATTTACAACGACGACGATACGTTCAATCGCTATCTGTTTTTATCCAAAAACCCGGACGTTGTTTTAGCCGACACACGCATTCTGGCCGAACAACCCCCGCGGTTTTTTGCTGCGGGTGTGGGTGACGGTCTGGCCACGTATTTCGAGGCGCGAGCGTGCTTTGCCGCGCAGCGTGACAATCTGATCCTGGGCAATGACGGCAAGATGCTCAAACCCACATTGATCGGGTTTGCGATTGCGCAAACGTGCTACGAGACCATCAAAAAGTATTCGGCCCAAGCGGCATTCGCGGTGCAGAAGAAAGCCATTACGGCTGCCCTGGAGAATACGATTGAGGCCACCATCTACATGTCGGCTGTCGGGGCTGAGTCCGGTGGTTGCGCCGCTGCGCATGCGATCCATAACGGCATGACCAACGTGCATGACCTGCACGGTGCACAACACGGGGAAAAGGTCGTGTTCGGCCTGTTCACCCAGCTCGTGATGGAAGCTGCGCCTATGGCGGAGGTTGAGGAGGTGGTGGACATTGCCATGGCCGTGGGTTTGCCTCTGACGCTCGAAGACTTGGGGCTCAAACACTTCAAAGAAGCGGAGTGGAGAAAAGTCGCCGAGTTGGCCTGCGATAAAAACGACACGATGCACAACATGCCTTTCACGGTGACGCCGGACCTGGTGTATGACGCGATCGTGGCGACTGACGCATTGCTGCATGGGTTCAAGCGACAAAAGGCTGTGCACTAGCCACTTGATTGGGTGCCCGTTTTGAGGCGTTTACAGCGCTCGAAAACGGTTTGGCGCCGTCAATTGTTCAAATCGATTGGCGGCGCCTTTTTTAGTGCAGAACTGACGGTTACCCGTATCAGTGAGCCTGCGCGATGCCTTTGAGCTTGGCGACTTGGGTTGCCAATACATCCATCAAGTCCGGGGATAGGCAGTCGTAGGTCTCCAGGCCGATTGAGCGCAGACGTGTACGGATGCCCTTCATCTGCTCAGGAGGGGTGCCGGTTTCAATGATCGAAGAAACGAACGCCGCGAACCCCGGCGCAGACCAACCAGTCTGTGGCGACAGTTCAGTGTGAACGAAGTCCAGACCGTAGAAGGCGTGATCCTTGTTCTCGATACGCCCGTACAGGTGCGCGTGGCACGCAGTGCAGGCGTGGCGCTGAATGGCTGCGTTCTTGTCCACAATGGCGAGCTTGTCGGCATGTGCCGTGACGCTGACAGCATCGCGCGGCACCACCGCGATGACGGCAAATGTCGCGCCCGCCGGTTTCCAGCATTTGCTGCAACCACAGGCATGGTTATGCAGGGTCTGGGCAGCGATGGTCACCTCGACCTTATCCGCGGCGCACAGGCATTGCAGAGTGCCCCCGGTAAAGTCAGCGGCAGCAGGGGATAGACCGTTATCCAGTGATGGATGAAGTTTGATGTCGCTCACTGTGTATCTCCAGATCGTTAAGGAACTCGAAATGACCCGAGGGATTTGCCGCCCCCGGGCCTCACATCAGTACTTGATGACGGTGCGGATCGACTTGCCTTCATGCATCAGGTCGAACGCTTCATTGATGCGTTCCAGTGGCATGGTGTGGGTGACAAAAGGCGCCAGCTCGATTTCGCCTTTCATCGCGTCTTCAACCATTTTCGGCAGTTGCGTACGGCCTTTGACGCCGCCGAACGCCGAGCCTTTCCAGGTGCGACCAGTCACAAGCTGGAAGGGACGTGTGGAAATCTCCTGACCCGCGCCGGCCACACCGATGACGATGGATTGCCCCCAGCCACGGTGCGAACTTTCCAGCGCAGCGCGCATGACATTCACATTACCGATGCATTCGAACGAGTGGTCCACACCCCAGCCGGTCGCTTCAATGATGACTTGCTGGATCGGCTTTTCATGGTCTTTCGGGTTGATGCAGTCGGTAGCACCGAAAGACTTGGCGAGTTCAAACTTGCCCGGGTTGGTGTCCACGGCAATGATGCGGCCGGCCTTGGCCTGGCGCGCGCCTTGAATAACGGCAAGACCAATACCGCCGAGACCGAATACTGCAACGGTGTCCCCCGGTTGCACCTTGGCGGTGTTATGCACTGCGCCAATCCCGGTGGTTACGCCGCAGCCCAACAGGCATACGTGCTCAGGGTTGGCGTCTGGGTTGATCTTCGCGACAGAGACTTCCGCCACCACGGTGTACTCACTGAATGTCGAGCAACCCATGTAGTGATAGAGCGGCTGGCCATTATAGGAAAACCGCGTAGTGCCATCGGGCATAACGCCTTTGCCCTGGGTCTCACGGACCGCGACGCAAAGGTTGGTCTTGCCGGACTTGCAGAACAGGCATTCGCCGCATTCGGCGGTGTACAGAGGGATAACGTGGTCGCCCGTCTTGAGGCTGGTGACACCTTCGCCGACTTCCACGACGATGCCAGCCCCTTCATGGCCCAGAACCACCGGAAACAAGCCTTCAGGGTCATCACCAGACAAGGTGAAGGCATCGGTATGGCACACGCCGGTATCGGTGATCTTGATCAGCACTTCGCCTTTGCGCGGCGGCGCCACATCGATCTCGACGATTTGAAGTGGCTTGCCTGGTTCAAATGCAACTGCAGCACGGGATTTCATAAAGGTTTTTCTCCAAGTGGTAAGGCTCGTATGGCTGGTGCAGCGTAGGGCCTGAAGGGTTCGGGGCTTACTTGAGGTAAGTGCGCACCAGTGAAACCACTTCATCGATCGAGGCACGCTGTGCCTGCGACGTGTCGGTCAGCTGTGAAAACTCTTCCCTGAGATGGCTTTCTAGAACGCCAGCCATCAAACCGTTTACCGCGCCACGCAGCGCTGCAATCTGTTGCAGAACCGGGCCGCATTCAGAACCTTGTTCAAGTGCAGCTTGCAGGGCATCCAGTTGGCCCCGGACCCGATTGACTCTGCCTAATACACGTTTTTTTTCAGCGGGCGAATGTGGCATTGAACGACTCCAGTATAGGCGTGGTGGCCAGTGTACGCCGGTACTGAGGGGGAGTATGTGAATATACTGGATGGGAGTATATTGGCCCGCCTTGCAAACAAACATGGGTGTTTTGTTTGGGGACTGATCGCATTATGTTTCTAATGCCCGCGAGGCCCCGGCTGTAATGGCTTCGGAGCAGGTGTCTAGCGGGGGCGACCTGGCTGATTCTGGAGTTGATCTTGTAGCGATTTCGCCAGCGCTTCGATTGCTGCTTCGTTGCGCCGATAAAAGTGAAAGGGCCCCGTCCGGCAGGCATCAACCAAGCCCGCCTGTTTGAGGACCGCCAAATGTTGGGACACGGTCGATTGGGACAGGCCGCACCGCTGGGTGATCTGGCCGACACTGATTCCGCGTTCAACGTCCCACTCTTGCAGGGGGAAATACAACTGTGGGGCCTTTAGCCACTTCAGGATTTCCCGCCGCAGCGGATGGGCAATCGCGCGTACGGCGGCATCGACGTGAGGCAGGGGGCGTTTCTGCTGTTGTTCACACATGGACTGTCCCATCGATGCAGGTTGGATCAACCCAGCATGTCGGCCAGAGATTCGGCGATGAGTTGGTAGGATCGGCAACGCGCCTTGGCGTCATAAATGCGTGCATCAATGATCAGTTCATCCACTTGGGTCGTTGCAATGAACTGGCGTAGCCAACTGCCGACGTCGTCCTGGTCACCTGTCGCCGTGCACAGCATCGCCTGGTTGAGCGTGTGCCGATCAATGTTTGTAAGCCTGTCCATAAAACCCTCCGAGGGGCGCGGTAGCGAGCCTGCTTTGCCGGCGTACAGGTTGCACACCCACTGGCGGTGAGAGCTGGCGATATAATCGGCTTCCGCCCGTGACGGGGCAGCAAAGACATTGACCCCCGCGATCACGTAGGGCTGCTTGAGCGCCTCAGATGGGCGAAACGAAGTACGGTAGTGCGTAATTGCATCCATCAAAAAACGCGGTGCGAAATGTGAGGCGAAGGCATAGGGCAGCCCGAGCCTGGCGGCAAGGTCCGCGCTGTTCATGCTTGAGCCCAGGAGCCAGAGTGGCACGTCGTGGGGGCCGGGAATCGCCCGCACCGGCTGATGCTCGTTGTCCGCCAGGTAATCCTGCAAGTGTTGAATGTCCTGCGTGAAGTCACGCTCTGAAGCGTCACCGCGCAGGGCGCGGATGGCCGCCCCCGCTGAACCTGGTGCTCGACCGATACCCAGGTCGATGCGGCCAGGGAACAGGGTGGCCAATGTGCCGAACTGCTCGGCCACCATCAATGGGGAGTGGTTGGGCAGCATGATGCCGCCGGAGCCCACGCGCAGTGTGTTGGTGGCCGCTGCCAGATGCTGGACCAGCAGTGTGGTTGCCGAGGAAGCGATGCCTGGCAGGTCATGATGCTCGGCGACCCAGTAACGTTTGTAACCGTGGGCTTCCACATCCCGCGCCAAAGCGACCGCGTCATTCAGTGTGTCAGTGAAGGTTTTACCTTCGCCAATCATCATCAGGTCAAGCACAGAGAGGGCTGTCATTGCAGGCTCCTTTTTCATGTCAGGTGGAGAGGGCGTTACAGCGATGTAAAGTCAGACCAGTGCGGATGACGTCCCAGGCGACGATCAATATCGCGCAGGGTTGTCAGGCAGCGTTGCAGCTTCAGGTAAATATCGCCGCCATAGTCCCAACCGAGCACGCCAATGCTGCCGGTGTAGCCGACACTGTTCAGCGCTGCGACCACGGCAAAGTTGTCCAACTCTCCACGATCAACCGGTTCCATCGTGGCCGCGCCGCCCCAGCCCAGTTCGCTGAGCGTGCTGCCTGAGAGCACGACTTGCATCAACCAGGGTTGCATGGCTTCAAGGCGCTGCTGAAGTTCGCCTTCCTGACTGGCGTACCAGTGATAGCCGTTGAACGATGTACCCAGGCGCGGGTGAGCGAAGTATTCGCAGATCTGCACCACCTGAGCCGTGGTCTGGGTGACGTGGTGAAGATGGGGATACAGCGCAATTCTCAAGCCGCGTCGTTCTGCAATGGGCAGCACCGACTCGATGAAGCGCATGATGGCCGAGCTGCCGTTGACCGAGGTCTGGACTGCCAGTTCGATGAGTTCCACCCCTTCGACGCTTTCGATGATTCGCCGTATGAGGTGATCATTGCGCCCTTCGTGCAGCACCAAATACAGGCCTTCGACGCGCAGGCCGTGCTGCTCTCCAACGCGCGGCAGCAGGCGCAGGTCGGTCAGCGGCGTGCCGCCCCAGGCAGAAACAGTGATGCCGTCAAAACCCAGTTCGGCGAGCATTTCGCACTGCGACTGGAAGGCGTAAACACCCATTGAGGAGTAAAAAAATGAATCGAGTGCATGGACGCGATGGGCCACGGTGTGTCTCCTCGCCTAGCGTGGCGTTTCGGTCAGTAGGGCCCACTCCGGGTGTGCGGCCAGGCGTTGCTCCATGGAGCGAAACGCTGTGGCTGAACGGCGTAGGTTGCCGTAAACGTCGCCACCCATGCTTTGCCATCCCAGCACGCCAACACGTCCGGTAAAACCGCGGCGTTCAAGGGCGCCCAGCAGGACGAAATTATCCATCTCGCCTTCATCAAGCGGTTCGATGGTCGCCAGGCCGCCCCAACCCAATTGAGAGCGACGTGTGCCGGCAATGTTCACGTGCTGGAGCCAAGGCCACATTGCATCAAGGCGTTCTTCCAGAGCGCCTTCTTCAGTGGCGTACCAGTGATACCCGTTGAACACAATATTAAGCCGAGGATGGTTAAACTCCCGGCACAGTGTGATGGCTTCGGTGGTGGTTTGCATGCCATAGCGCGCGTGCGGATAAAGGTTGATATGCAGGCCTCTGCGCTCACAGATGGGCAACAGGCGCTCAAGCATGCGACGGTCAAAATTGGTGACCTGATCGCCTGAATGCAACGCCAGCTCAATTGTGGTGCAACCTTCAATACTCTCGAATACCTGGGTCACGAACGCTTCGAGGCCCTTGCGGTAGATCAAATAAACCGCGCCCACGTCCAGGCCCCAGGTCGGTTTGACTTGAGGAATCGACTTCAGGTCTTGGCTCCATGCAGACATCGTCAAGCCTTGATAGCCATGCTCGGCGAGCATTTCGCATTGCGCGGCCAGGGGGTAGGTGCCCATGGCGGTCTGGAAGATGAAATCCATATGGTGAAGGGCGCGATTCATTGGGCGGCCTGCAAAGGTTGAGGGGCGACGGGGAGGGTGATGCTGGGAAAGTGCGGCAGCAGGTATTCAGCTAGCTCATCAATGACTTCAGCGGCAGGGCGGCGTTGCGGCTTGAAGTGCAGGGCAACATGACCCACCCCCTGATCCTGTTGGCGTTTCCAGTGCTCAATCAGTGCATTGCGCCCGGCGCGCAGTACGCGGCCTGCCTGCACGGGATGGTCCGGGTCGCGATCCAGATCAAACAACGTGCCGTAGCCGTAGGGTTTGTGCACCTCGTTGCCACAGACCGCACGCCAGCGTTCGATCACCTGGGGAATCAACGCGGGGTTGGAGGTGTAGGAAAGAATCCCGTCACTGTGCTCGCCGATCCATTCCTGCGATTGGCCTGCGTGGCCGACGATAAGGGTCGGCAAACGCGCCCCGACGGGTTTGGGGACCAGGTCAATTTCACCGTTCAACTGGCCATAGAAACGCGATGTATGCTTGGCCCAATGGCTTTGCGTAGTCGCGCGGATGATGCCCAGTGCGTCGCGAAAGCGTTCGGCGCGGTTGGCAAAATCCAGGCCGAACGCCGGGTATTCGATCGGCCGGTCGCCAGTGGCCAGCCCCAGGATGAATCGCCCGCCCAGCAGTTGGTCCACGCTCGCGGCCTGCTTGGCGACAATCAGTGGATCGCGCAACGGCACGACGATACCCGCCGTGCCAATCGCAATGTGCTTGGTCACGGCAGCCAGGTAGCCTGCATAGACCAGTGGATCGAGGATCTGGCCGACATCCCCGAAGTTGGGGTCATAAAACGGCACATCGCGCAGCCAGATCGCGGAGAATCCGGCTTCGTCTACATGTTGAGCCATCTGCGCGTGATCCTGCAGGGTAGGGCCTGGACTGTTCGGGTAGCTTTCCAGCGGGGCAATAAAACCGAAGGTCAAATGCCCTTGTTTAAATACGCGGGCATAACCAGGGTGCTGCTGAAGCTCCGGGGCGATTGCGCGTGCGCAAGGTTGAGAGGTCATCGGGGTACGCTCGTAGTAGCAGATGGCGGTGACGTTGAAGGCGAGACGCGCTCCATAAAGTCACGATGGAGGGGACTATAGGCGCTATGATTGGAAAGAAAAACAGGATGAAATTCCGATCATTTGTGAAAATAACGCTCAAATAAATGAGGCTGTTCATGGATCATTTCGGCGCGCTAAGCGCATTTGTTCAGGCAGCACATACCCGCAGCTTCACTGAGGCCGGGCGTAGAACCGGGGTGTCTTCCTCGGCTGTTGGAAAGGCGGTTGCGCGGCTGGAGGAAGAGTTGGGCGTGCGGCTGTTTCATCGGTCTACCCGCGCGATTACCTTGACGGCGGAAGGCAGCCTTTTTCTGGAGCGTTGTCAGCGGATTTTTGCGGAATATGAAGTCGCCAAGCGTGAGCTCACTCAAGCTGCCGGTAACCCCCAGGGCAAACTACGCGTCGGCTTGCCACAGCTGGGCATGCGGTTGATGCCTCATTTGATTGCGTTTCAGCAGGCGTATCCAGAAGTGGAATTGGAACTGGAGTTCAGTGATCGCCTGGTCAATGTGATTGAAGAGGGCTTCGATGCGGTAATGCGCATCGGCGAAGTCGACGACTCCCGACTGATGATGCGTAAGCTCAACGGCTACAGCCACCGGTTGGTTGCATCGCCAGACTATCTTTCACGTTGGGGTGTCCCTGCGCGGCCGGCGGACCTCTCGAACCATGCTTGCCTGCGATACCGCTATCCCACCAGCGGTAAGCTTGATCCCTGGCCGCTGGTGACGAAGAAAGGGCAAGACGCGCTGGAACTGGGGCAGTCGGCGACGTCGAACGCGATTGAAGCCTTGCTGGCAATGGCTGAGGCGGGGCGGGGCATCGCCTGCCTGCCCGACTTTTTTATCGAGGATGCCATCGCGGCAGGGCGCTTGGTGCCGGTATTGGACCGGTACATCAGTGATCACCGTACGTTCAGCATTCTGTGGCCGTCCAGCCGACAGCCGTTGCCCAAGATCAAGGCGTTTGTCAGCTTCATGGCCTCACGCCTGACGTGAACCGCTGTAGCGCGCCAAACGCAACTGCCGGCGCGCTGGGTGGCCAGGGCGCCGGCAGCGGTTGCGTATGGCTCAATCACGCATTATTGGATGGCTTGGCCGCAAAGGCGCCTTCACCCAGCAATGCAACGACCAGTGCCGTCACACTCAGGTAGATCGGATATTCCCAGCCGCCATTGGCGTTGGTGAAGCTCCAGCCGTTGCCGAAGTGCACGGTCGCGGCGACGAACAACTGGACCACTGCCAGTGCCGCTACCCAGCGTGCATACACACCTAATACCAGCATCAAGCCGCCGATCACTTCGAACGCCATGACCGGATAGGCCAGGAAGCCTGGAAAACCGATGGACTCGAAAAAGCCTGCGGTGCCGGCCGGGGTAAACACCAGCACTTTGGTCAAGCCGTGGGCGATGAACATGATGCCGAGTGCCAGGCGCATCACGAATGCGGCGTAGGGTGCAGTGCGAGAATCAATCATGGTGTAGCTCCTTTTATTTAGTTGGGAAGGGACAGCGTGTGGCTAAGCCATTGAGAAAAGTCGGCCAGTTCTTCACCGATAATCTCGTGGGCCATGTTGTAGAAATGGGTTTCGTGCTTGACGCCGATGCGATCCAGCCAGGCATCAGCCTCGTTCGCCCAGTCCACCGGCAGGACGGCGTCCTGGTGGCCGTGGGCGATGAACGCCGTGACCGACTTGAGGCGCTCGGCTGAGGCGATCCGCGGGGCAATCTCGCGCAGCATGCGGCCGCTCAATATGGCAAAGCCTGCCACCAGCTCAGGTTCAGTGACGCCCAGGCTCGCACTCATGATGCCGCCCTGGCTGAAGCCTGCGATTACCGTCGGCAGGGCGGGCAGTGCTTCGATAAAGCGCTGCAACAGCAGGCGGCTTGCTTCTGCCTGTTCCTGGTTGAAGGACGGGCCGTTGCTGGTGAAGTTCACCTGGTACCAGGCAAAGCCTTGCGGGCCAACCTGCAAGGGCGCGCGCAACAGAATGACTTCCAAGTCTTCAGGAAGCGATTTAGCCAGGGCTGCAAGGTTGGCTTCGTTCGAGCCCACACCATGCAGCAGAATCAGGCGACCTTTAGGCGTGAAGGTACTGCAGCCTTTGCGGAAAAACAGACCGGTTTGTGGTTCGCGGGCTGCGTCGGAAAATGTAGTGTCACGCATGGTCGATAGTGCCTTGAGTCAGTTGAATAGGTTCGTGGCCATTGGACGGGGCCGAGGAGAACAAGTAGCTGTCCATTGCCAGCACGCCGTAGGTCACACCGCCCTCCAATACCTGTGTCTCGTAGCCTTCCCCGGCTGCGCCCAGGGCGATCAGCAAGGGCAGAAAGTGTTCATCGGTGGGGTGAGCCCGCTCAGCCGACGGCGCATATTGCTTGAAGTCCAGCAATTGCCCGGTGTTACCGTCTTGCAGGGTTTTAGCTGTCCACGCGGCGAACGCATCGACATAGGCGGCGCTTTCGCGGGTGGCTCCGCGGAACTCGTACAAGTTGTGGGTCAGGCTGCCTGACGCGACGATCAGTACATTCATATCCCGCAGTGGCTTGAGCGCGTCGCCCAGCTTCCAGGCCTGATGAGTGTCAAGACTGGCTGGCATGGAGATCTGGACCACCGGGATATCCGCTTCGGGTGCCAGGTACAGCAGCGGTACCCAGGCGCCATGGTCCAAACCGCGTTGAGCGTCCAGTCGCGACTGCCAGCCGGCGGCCTGCAACAGGTCTACGATGTGCCCAGCCAAGGCTGGAGCGCCCGGTGCGGGATAGCTCAATTTATACAGTGCGTCGGGAAACCCTCCAAAATCATGGATGGTCGCAGGCGCGGTGCTCGCCGTGACAAGGACTTCGCCGCGCGTCATCCAATGTGGAGAGAGGACGACGATGGCGTCAGGTCGCGGCAGCTCGCGACCGACCTGAGCCAGGCGGGGACCCGCCAGGCCAGGCTCGATGGCGAACATTGGAGCACCATGAGACACAAACAACAGGGGGAGCGGGGTGTTCATGGTGGAATGCTCCGAAGGGGTTACTTGCTAAGCCAAACAGGGGCGATGGAAGTGCCCAGGCCGGCGCCATAGCCGAGATAGATATTCAGGCCTGCCAGCGGCTCCAGGTAGCGAGCGTTGATCAGTCCACCGGTGTCGACGGTGTTCCAACCCAGGCTGCGAGCCAGGGCTATTGCTGTCTGCTTGGCGCGTTCACTGTCACTGGCCACGAATACGCTTCCACGTTGGTCATTGGCGAACGTCGGTCCATCGCCCAGTACTTGAGCAAACAAGGTGTTGAAGGCTTTGACGACCTGGGCCTGAGGCACTGCCTTGGCGATTTCTTCGCTGGCGCTGGTGACGTGGCCGATGGTCAGCGACATGTAATCGGCGCTGAGCGGGTTGGTGATATCGATGACGACCTTGCCGGTCAGATCGCCCAGGCTTTGCAGCGCCGCGGCGGCGTCTGCGTAGGCAGTGGCAAGCACCACCACATCGCTGTCGCCCAATGCCTGGTCTGCGCTAAAGGCGGTTACCTGATCGAACTGGGCTGCCAGCGCTTCTGCCTTCTGGATATCACGGCCCGTAATACGGACAACGTGACCGGCGCCAGACAACTGCTTGGCGAACGCTGAACCCATGTTGCCGGTACCCACTACTGTAATTTTCATATCGACCTCTTTCGCGTTGGTGTGTGTTTCGATGGGCTCAGTTTATAGGTTGTGAGTTTGGGATAAATAAGGCCAAATGTGATAGATAGTTCCACTAAGTGAGACAGTTATGGACAGGGCGTTAGAGATGCAGGTGTTCTGCATGGTGGTTGATAAAGGTACTTTTGTAGGCGCGGCCGACGCCCTTGAAATGTCCAAGGCGGCTATCTCGCGGTATGTGAGTGCCCTTGAGGAACGTTTGGGTGCTCGGCTGCTGCATCGCACTACGCGCAAGCTCTCGCTGACCGAGGAGGGCCGGCAGTTCTACCATCAGGCACGGGAGGTGCTGGCCCTGATGGATCAGGCAGAGGAGGCTGTATCGTCTGCAGCACCGGAACCCAGCGGTGTGTTGCGGGTGAATGCGCCGGTCAGTTTCGGCGTTTTGCACCTTGCGCCGCTGTGGGGGGCGTTCATGAGCGCCCACCCAAATGTCGAGTTGGATATCAGCCTTAATGACCGTTTGGTAGACCTGGTGGATGAGGGCTTCGACGCAGCGATACGCATTGCGCGCATGGAGAACTCATCCCTGGTGGGACGCCGGCTGGCAGGCACGCGTATGTGCCTGTGTGCTTCCCCCGATTATCTGGCGAGTCATCCCCCGCTGCGCACACTGACGGACTTGGCTGAACATGGCGTCATCGCCTATACCAACTTTGCGACGGGCAATGAATGGCTATTCGACGGGCCCGATGGTCGTGTCAGCGTGCGCACCCGTTCGAGCGTGCGCTGCAACAATGGCGATACGTGCCGCAGTATCGCCCTTGCGGGTGGGGGCATTGCCCTGCAGCCAAGCTTTATGGTCGGTGAGGATTTACGCACCGGAACGCTGGTGGAAATCCTGCCTGAATACCGCTCCATCGAGTTGGGCATTTACGTGGTTTATCCCACGCGCAAGCATCTGGCGAGCAAGGTTCGGGCACTGATCAGCTTTCTGACTGAACGTTTCGCCCATCCCGAGTGGGAGCGCTAAAGGGTTGAATCGGCACGTATCAGGAGCGCTGTAAGAAGCTGTGCAGGTCAGCGGCGAATTTCTGCGGATTCTTGAATGCCAGAAAGTGGTCGCCTTGTTCGGTCTTGTCGTACACATACAGTACCGAGTCGCGGATCACTGAGTTCATCCACTTCTGACTGTCCAGCCAGTCACTGTATTCCCCAGTAAAAATCGCGGTGGGCACGTCGATCTTGGTTTGGATGACGTCCCGCCAGTCGTTAGTGACATGATCGAAAAGCACCAATCCGGTAAATGCCATATCGTCTTTTATGGCCGCTTGGAGCAGACTGATTGCATTGTGAAAATAGGGTGAGTCGAGTGCCATTGCGCGCTCAAGTACGCGAGTTCGTGAAACCAATTGGTTGGTCGGTGTCATGTTCACGTAGGAGTCGATCATGCGCTCCGGTGAGGTGGTGAAAGCCCCGGCATCCAGTCGCTGTTGTTCTGTCCAATCGGCGTGACAATAGACTGAAGGTGCCTGGTCGATGATGCTCAAGGTGCGAATACCTTGGGTTCCGAACAGATCGATGTATGCCCACATCACCGACGCCCCCATCGACCAACCGCAATAGTGCGCCTCAGGCACACCCAGATGCTCGGCAAACTCTTTAACGTCCATGGCATAACGGGAAATGCGATTGCCCGACGCGGTTTTTTCGGAGAAGCCCTGGTTGCGAACATCCAGCACGTAGACGTGATAGTGATTGCTGAGGATGTGCATGAGGTGGAAATACATCGCACCGTTGGCCGACCAACCCGGGATAAAAATCAACGGCTGCCCTTCACCTGCTTCCCAATACGCCAGATTGACGCGGTCACTGGTGCTGAAGCTGCTGACTTTAAGGTCGGGAAAGTCCGAGGCGCGGAAGGCCTGGCCAATGATTTCGTGGGGAAAGTAAAAGTCTTCGCCGAGCATGGCCGGGAGCGATTGATTGATCAGGGGGTACTTCACGGTCCAATCCTGTGTCGATTCAAGTAACGGTCGAGCGACGATTTCCAGCGCCGGCTATCAGTTGGCCCGCACCCGTTACCGTCAACTCGCTGCCAAGCGAAGATAGACCTTGGACAGTTCCAGGATAAATACTCAAAATGCCTGAACATTCGAAACGGATCATTGGTAATGGATCGTCTGAGCAGCATGGCGGCGTTTGTCAAAGCGGTGGAAATGGGCTCCTTCAGTGCCGCTGGCGACGCGTTGCAGATGTCGGCGCAATTGATCGGCAAGCATGTGCATCATTTGGAGCAGCACCTGGGCGTACGTTTGCTCAACCGCACCACCCGTAGACAAAGCCTCACTGACTTCGGCCGCGAGTTTTACGAACGTTCCAAATTTATCCTGGCCGAAGTTGAAACCGTCGAAAACCTCGCAGCTCATACCCAGGCGGCCCCAAGCGGGCGGCTGCGCATCAATGCGCCCGTCAGTTTTGGTATGCAGTCCCTCGCGCCATGCCTGCCTGCATTTATGGAGGCCAACCCGCAGGTGAGCGTCGAGCTGAGCCTGGCCAACAGTGCGGTTGATCTGATCGATGAGGGCTTTGACGTGGTGTTCAGGGTCGGTGTACTGGCCGACAGTGGCTTGGTTGCCAAGGCGTTGGCACCCTACAGGCTAGTGTTGTGCGCTGCGCCGTCTTACCTCGAAGGCAAGCCCCCGATCGAGACGCCGTGGGACCTGCAGAACCATGAGTGCCTGGGGTTTTCCCACACCGAGCTACGCACGCACTGGACGTTCGATGGGCCTGAAGGAACCGTCGTTGTTCCCGTCGGCAGTCGATTCATGGCCGATCATGGCGAACCGCTGCTGTGTGCCGCCCTGGCCGGGCTGGGGATACTGCTCCAACCGGTGGAGCTGGTGCGCAAATCACTGCTCGCTGGGGAGCTCGTCACGCTGCTGCCGGATTACCCGCCACCCAGTCGCCTCTTGCACGTGCTGTACGCACCCGATCGCCGGCTCACCCCCAAGCTGCGCAGTTTTCTCGACTTCGCCATCCAGAATTTCGGTGCAGACTTCGTTGAACCTGAGCTCTTTTGAAACAGACTGTTGTAGATCACCAACCTGAATTGACATTTATCCAGGAGCGGCTAAGCCATACAGTGGCCGCTTTGTTTTCTACGTAACGGTAGGAACTGATGGCGGGTATACACGCCCGTACATTCTTGATGGAGAAATGATGAATATCCAACTGAAGACGAAACGCGCACTGGTTACCGCCTCGACCGGCGGCATTGGTTTTGCGGTGGCCAAGGGGCTTGCCGAGGCAGGCGCCGCCGTCGTCGTCAATGGCCGCAGTGAAGGCTCCGTGAACGCAGCGGTAGCCCGTCTGCTGGCAGAGGTGCCCGGTGCCAGTGTCAGGGGTGTGGCTGCCGACCTGAGCACCGCGCCAGGTGTTGCAACCTTGTTGGACGGCATCAGTGATATCGACATTTTGGTGAACAACGCCGGCATTTACGAACCACAGGATTTCTTTGAAGCCGGTGATGACGTGTGGGACAACTACTGGCACACCAACGTGATGTCAGGCGTCCGCTTGAGCCGCGCGCTGCTGCCAGCCATGGTTGATCGCGGGTGGGGTCGGGTGGTGTTCGTTGCTTCCGAGTCTGCGCGAAACATTCCCGCGGACATGATTCACTACGGCGTTTCCAAGACCGCCCAATTGGCACTGGCCCGTGGTTTGGCCAAACGGGTCGCCGGCAGTGGTGTGACCGTCAATAGCGTGCTGCCGGGGCCTACGCTGTCTGATGGCGTCGCGGACATGATGAAGGGCGAAGTCGAACGCACCGGCAAATCCCTTGAGTCGGTGGCTGCCGAGTTCGTCATGCAGCATCGTCCAAGCTCGATCATTCAGCGTGCCGCCAGCGTGGAGGAAGTGGCCAACATGATTGTTTATGTCTGCTCCACCCAGGCATCGGCCACCACCGGCGCTTCGTTAAGAGTCGACGGCGGCGTGGTAGACGATATCGTCTAACTGGCCTTCAGGGCTGGCGGGACACGTACAGGTTCACCCCGATACATACCAGCAAGGCGAACGCAGACAACAGCATTGCGTTCGCCATCCCTTGCGAGAACGACGCCACGTCATCATGCGCAATCAATATTCCCGAGACGGCAACGCCTAACACGCCGCCCAACTGCCTGGCAGAAGCCATCAACCCCGAGGCGATCCCTGCATCGTGCTGGGACACAGACGACAACATCGAATTGGTAATGGACGGCACCGACATTGCGCTGCCAATGCCGACCAGCATCAGTGCGCCATTGAGCAGCCACGGGGAGGCTTGCGCCGTGATCTGCGACAGTACGAGAAACCCTACGATCTGAACGCTAAAGCCTGTGGTGATGATGCGTGTGGCGCTGAAGTGTTTGGCGAAGCGTGAGGAGAGCAGGGTTGAAAGGGTCAGCACCGCCGTCAAGGGGATGAATGACACCCCGGTTTTGAACGCGTCGTAGTGCAGGAAGGTTTGAAAGTAGATACTGAACACGAACACTGCGCCGTAAAACGTCAAATTGATCGCAGCGCCGGCCAGCGCCATGCTGCCGAGCATTTTATTGCGGGCAAGGCGTGTCGGCAGCATGGGATCCTTGACGCGACGCTCGATTCCAACGAACGCTGCCGCACAGGCCAGCGCAACAGCAATGGCTGTCAGTGTCTCAGCGCTCCAGCCTTGCGCACTCGACTCGGTCAAGCCATAGGTTAAGGATGCAAGGCACAAAGCAATACTGATTTGCCCCGGAATATCGATGTGTTTATCGACCCGAGGGGACGCGGGTGCGTATCGCAGGATCAGGGTGATCGCCAGCAGACCGATTGGAATATTCAGCAGAAAGACACTTCGCCATCCAAAGTACTCGATCATCAAACCACCGATTACCGGCCCGGCGGCCAGAGCAATTCCGCCGCAAGCCCCCCAGAGCGCGACGGCGGATCGACGTCGGTCCGGGTCTTGAAAAGACACACGGATCAGCGTCAATGAAGTAGGGATCAGCAATGCGGCTCCGATTCCCTGAATCACACGCATCGTGATCAGGACACTCATGCTGTTGGCCAAGCCGCAGCCGATTGAGGCTAGGGTAAATATCACAAAACCCGCTGCGAACACGGATTTTGCCCCCCATTTGTCACCCCAGGCTCCCCCCAGGATTAGCAAGGCAGAGAAGGGCAAGGCGTAACTGTTAATGACCCACTGCAGTCCGGTGAGGTCGGCGTTAAAGGCGGCTTTTAGAGCACCCAGCCCGACGTTCACTACGCTGACGTCGAGTTGCACGACGAGAAAGCCCAGGCAGGCAGCGATTAAAATGGCGCGTAACGAAGCAGGTGTTTGAGTCATGACATTTGTGTTTCACAGCTTGTGGCAGGTCATGGTTGAGAGTCGATTTACCCATGCCATGGCATGCCTGGCGTGAACCAGGCACGCACAGCAGCGAGGGCTTAAACGAACTGCAATACGTCGTTCACGGCTTTACGCGGCTTTTGTGGCCAGTTGGCCGAGCCCGGGTAGCCAACGGTGATCAACATCACAGGTACTTCTTCCTCTGACAGACCGAATTCCTTGGCCACTGCGGCCTGATCGAACCCGATCATTGGGGTCGATACCAGACCTTGGCCCTTGGCGGCCAACATCAGGGTCATCGCGGCGAGCGAGCCAGAGCGAATAGCTTCGTCGCGCTGCAACTGAGGGTTTTCCTGATACATGCCTTGAGCCGCACCCACCCACATGTCGTAGATCGACTGGTCAATGATTCCGGCATCCAGGGTCGGCTTCAATGCGGCAGGCAGGGTGACATGCGGGTTCAGGGTGCCGCAGACAATAAACGTCACGGCGGCATCCATGACCTTTTGCTGGCCGAATGCCAATGGCAACAGGCGCGCTTTGGCTTCGGTGCTGCGCACGGCCAGGAACTTCCAGTTTTGCAGGTTGAAAGCGGAAGGGGCGTGGGTGGCCAGGTTGACCAGCTCGGCGACCTGGGCGTCCGTCAATGAACGTTCAGTGTCGTAGCTGTTGGCGGAAATGCGGGACTTAATAACTTCGGCGATAACGGACATGGTGATCTCTGTGCGGGATGGTGGTGCGCAGGACACGGTTGTCACTCTTGAGCCTGCGCCCTGTTTCAACTCAGCGGCTGAAGCCGTCGAATGGCGTCATGTAGACGGCGCCGAACGGGTCCAGGCGCTTGCGGATTTCAGCGTCGGGGGTGCCGTAGACCACCAGGCTAGTGATGGTGCACAGCTCCAGGAAACGCTGGCCGAAAGGCGCAAACGTGGTGTCGACGTGGCTTACCACGGCATCGACGTTATAACGCTCAAGGATGTGCACGGTGCTGTTGTCTTCGTTGACGCTGTATTCGTAAACCAGTGTGCCCGGCTCAGCCTTGGTGGCAGCAACGATTGTGGCGATCAGTGCTTTGAATTCAGCGAACTCTGCGGGTTTTACCGCAAGTGAGAACAGGCAGGAAATATGGGGATGCATGGTGGTGGTGGTCTCCGGCAGATGGATGACAAAAACCTGCAAGGCAGCATCACTGAATTAGCCGATGCATGCGGTGCAGGTCGGGGCGTCAGGATTTTTCGGGGGCTTCCCCGAACAGCTTGCCGGCGCCTGCCCAATCCGATGCGGCTACGTCTTCGAAAATCACGTAAATGTAACTGGCATCGGTACCGGTGTGTTTAACGATGCTTTCGGTGATATCGGCTGCAACAGCAGCTTTCTGCGCGTGTTCTTTACCTTCGAACCAGCTCACACGTACGACGGGCATGATGTATTCCTTCTAGGACATTGATCTGGGAGAGGTGCGCGAAGTGCACCGTTGTCTTACTGGAATCCATCTTACTGTTGAATACTGTGGCGATAAACGGCTTTAAACTATAATGTGGGTAGATCAAAATTCTACAATGGTGGGCGCAGCATGGTACCTATCGATTCTTTTCAGGGCGTTATCACCTTCGTCGTGGCGGCGCGCTCGTCCAGCTTTACCCAGGCAGCCGAGCGCTTGGGGCTGTCGAAATCTGCCGTGGGCAAGGCCATCGCGCGCTTGGAAGAGCGTTTGGGCGCGCAGTTATTTCATCGCACGACGCGACGGATCTCGCTCACCGCCGATGGCGAGGCCTACTTCGCAGCGTGCTCCACGGCGCTGGAGGAAATCGGCACCGCAGAAAGCGGGCTGGGGCCAGGTGGTGGTGAACCTTCAGGACGTTTGCGGGTTGATGTTCCGGTGGCCTTCGGACGGCGGGTCGTCGCGCCACTGTTGTTTGAGATCGCCAACAAATACCCGGCGCTGCAATTGAGCCTGACCTTTTCCGATCACCTGGTGGACCCGTTCGAAGAGGGTATCGATTTGTTGGTACGGTTCGGCGAACTGCAGGACACCAGCGGCCTGGTAGCACGACGATTGACCCGCCAACGTTGGGCCGTCTGCGCTTCCCCTGACTACCTTGCGCGCTTCGGCACCCCGCAAACCTTGGAAGAGCTGACCCAGCATCGTTGCATCGTCGGCCATCGCCGCGGCCAGCCGCTGGCTTGGCGAGTGATGCAGGCGGGTCAGACCGTCCGTTATGCCCCCCCTTCAACTCATCAGATTGGCGATGGTGAAGCCATGATTCTTGCCGCGGTGGCTGGCGCCGGCCTGTGCCAGATGCCGCGCAGCCTGTTCCAGGATGACATCGAGGCGGGCAGGCTGGTCGAGGTGCTGCAAGCCTATGAGCCTGAAGCGGTTGATGTGCATGCGGTGTGGCCCAAGGTGTCGCACCTGCGCCCCAAGGTTCGGTATGTGGTCGACGAATTGGTCAAGTTATGTGCGCATTGGCAGTAAAGGCGGTGCGCGCATTTAATCGCTGAACAGATCGAACATCAGTTGTCGAAACCATTTATTGGCAGGGTCCCGGTTGTATTTGCCGTGCCAGAACAAATTGATGGCGATCTCGGGCAAGGGCAACGGAACCGGCAGGCTGGTGAGGCCGAACGGCTGCGCGCAGCTGTTGGCGAACCGCTCGGGAACGGTGGCGATCAAGTCAGTGTTCTGCAGGATATGCCCAACTGCGACAAAGTGCGGTACTTCCAGGCGAATCTCGCGTTGCAGGCCAGCACGCTGCATATGTGTGTCGATTTCTCCATGGCCGGTACTGGCGGCCACGATCCTGACGTGCCCGAACTCACAGAAACGTTCGCGGGTCATTGGTTGTTGAGTCAGTGGATGGTCTTTTCTGCACAAGCACACATAGCGATGGTGAAACAGACGCCGCTGGTAGAAGCCTGCTTGCAGGTCCGGCAGCAGTCCGACCGCCAGATCCACTTCTCCGCTGGCCAGGCTTTCGGATAGTTGAGCATTGCTGCGCAGCGTACTCACCGAAATGCCAGGGGCCAGTTTGAGCAGCGCGTCGATCAATCGCGGCACAAAATAAATCTCCCCGATGTCGGTCATTGCCACGACGAAGCGTTTTTGGCTGGTCGCTGGATCGAACTCATCGTGGCGGTTGATCGCACCGTGCAGCAAGCCGATCGCCTGTGATACCGGCTCAGCCAATTGCGCGGCAAAGGGGGTTGGCTGCATGCCCTTGGGGGTCCTTACGAACAACTCATCATTGAATGTGATGCGCAGACGCTTCAACGCATTGCTGACGGCCGGTTGAGTCAGCCCAAGGCTATCCGCCGACATTGAGACACTTCGGTCTGCCAGCAATTGGTTAAAGATCACCAACAGGTTCAGGTCCAGCTCGCGCAGATTCATCTTGGATGCTCTCGGTCAGGCGTGCGGATTAAGTCATTTTTATATTCACGTTGGTGATAGTTTGTATGGAGGGCAGGGCATTTATCAATGGTTTATGAATAGTCATGATCGGGCTATTCCAAAAACAAACATAAGGTTTTCCCATGACTAGCCCTCATTCTGTCTTGCAAGTGGGCATCGTCGGCGGCGGTATCGCTGGCGTGGCCCTGGCACTTGATCTCTGCCGTCACACACATTTGGACGTGACGTTATTTGAAGCCGCGCCGGCCTTCGGTGAGGTCGGCGCCGGTGTATCGTTCGGTGCAAACGCAGTGCGTGCCATCGAAGGCCTGGGAATCGGCACACCCTATGAGCGCATTGCTGACCGCACGCCACAACCCTGGCAAGACATTTGGTTTGAATGGCGCCGCGGTGTGGATGCCGGCTACCTCGGTGCCAGCATCGCCGATGGCGTGGGTCAATCTTCCGTGCACCGCGCCGATTTTCTTGATGCGCTGGCCCAGCAATTACCGGACGGAATTGCCCGCTTCGATAAGCGCGCGGTCAGCGTGCGTGAGACAGGGGACAGGGTCAGCGTTCAATTCACCGATGGCACTGACTACGAATGTGACCTGCTGATCGCTGCCGACGGTATCAAGTCATCCCTGCGCGACTATGTGCTTCAGGGGCTGGGCCTGCCTTTGGTCGCACCTCGATTCAGCGGCACCTGCGCCTACCGCGGCATGATCGACAGCGAGCAACTGCGCCAGGCATATCGCGCGGCCGGCGTCGATGAGCACCTGATCAATGTCCCGCAAATGTACCTGGGGCTCGACGCCCATATCCTCACGTTCCCGGTCAAGCAAGGTCGGCTGATCAATGTGGTTGCCTTCGTGTCTGATCGCTCCGAGCCCAACCCGGTGTGGCCGCAGGACACTCCCTGGGTCAAAAGCACCAGCCAGGAGCACATGCTGGAGGCCTTCGCGCACTGGGGCGATGCCGTACGTGTATTGCTTGAGTGCATCCCTGCGCCGACGTTGTGGGCGCTTCATGAACTCGATGAGCTTGCAGGCTACACCCATGGCCGTGTCGGGCTGATCGGTGACGCTGCCCACGCCATGCTGCCCCATCAAGGCGCCGGGGCTGGCCAAGGACTCGAAGATGCCTGGCTGCTTGCGCGCCTGTTGGGCGACCCGCGAGTACTAGAGAGCAACGCCCAAAACGTCTTGCAGGTGTATGACGAGATTCGTCGACCGCGCGCCTGCCGTGTGCAACGTACGTCCTGGGAAGCCGGCGAACTTTACGAATTTCGAGACCCTCAAGTCGAGGGCCAGGAGTCGCTGTTGTCGACCACCTTGGCCAGTCGTTTCGATTGGTTATGGAATCACGATATGCAGTTGGACCTTTTACAGGCTCGCACTCGGCTCGGTTGGGTAGAGGCTGTTTGAAGTGCATGCATTCAGCGCCAGCACCGAACCGCTGGTGCGCCTGACCACAATAATAAATAGGTGAAACGACCATGACTGTCCGCATTTCCCATACCCCCGACATGCTTGAGTTTTTCCGCGATGCAGCGGGGCTGAAAAACGCTGCTGGCAACCCACGCAACAAGCACATTGTGCTGCGTATCCTGCAAGAGACCGCTAGGCTCATTGAAGAGCTTGAGGTCACTGATGATGAGTTCTGGGCGGGGGTCGAGTACATCAACCGACTCGGCAAGAGTAACGAGGCGGGGTTGCTTGTGGCAGGCCTGGGCGTGGAGCATTTTCTCGATCTGCTCAACGATGCCAAGCAAGCCGAGGCCGGACGCACCGGTGGCACGCCGCGCACGATAGAAGGGCCCCTCTATGTAGCGGGTGCGCCTCTTCGCGAGGGTTTTGCGCGGATGGACGACGGCTCGGAAGACCGCGTCGCCACGCCGTTTTTTATTGAAGGGCAAATCCTGAATCTGCAAGGACAGCCTATCGCGGGGGCCCTGGTCGACCTGTGGCAAGCGGACAGCAAAGGCAGCTACTCGCACTTCGACAAAAGCCAGTCAGAATTCAACCTGCGCCGACGCATTGTGACCGACGCTGACGGGCGTTATCGGGTCAGGAGCATCGTACCTTCGGGCTACGGCTGCGATCCTGAAGGCCCGACCCAGGAGTGTCTTAATTACCTTGGGCGGCATGGTCAGCGCCCTGCGCATATCCACTTTTTCCTGTCCGCCCACGGTTATGAGCACCTCACTACCCAGATCAACCTGTCCAACGACAAGTACCTCTGGGATGACTTTGCCTACGCCACGCGTGATGGTTTGATCGGCGAGGTGCAGTTCATCGAAGACCAGGCGCTGGCCGCTGCCCATGGTCTTACAGGACGTTTTGCGCAAATGACATTTGATTTTCAGCTGCGTCCGGCAGCCAGCCTGGAAGCGCAACAGCGAAGCAGCCGCCCGCGTGCGCGGCAAACCGCTTAAGTCGAAGCATTCAAACCTGAACGATTAAAGAGGATAAGTAGATGTCCCAAAGCACACTAGCACCCATTGAAATCAAAGTTGCCGTATTGCGTGAAGCCGGAAGCAAACTCCAGCTCGAACGTGCAGAGCTGGGGATACCGCGCGCCGATGAAGTGCGCGTGCGTATTGTAGCGACAGGGGTTTGCCACACTGACATGGTCGTGCGTGATCAGCTTTTTCCGACGCCGTTGCCGATCGTGCTGGGCCACGAAGGTTCCGGTATTGTTGAGTCGGTGGGGGCAGCGGTTACCACCATCGCACCGGGTGATCATGTGGTCATGACCTACATGTCATGTGGCTTGTGCCTGCCTTGCGAAACCGGGCACCCCGCGCATTGTTCCCACATGCACCCGCTGAACTTTGGCGGCGGGCGGCTGGATGGCAGTACCTCGACCTGCAGCTGCGACAACGCTGCGCCGATACATGACCACTTCTTTGGCCAGTCGTCGTTCTCAACCTATGTGATCGCCAGCGAGCGCAGCGTAGTGAAAGTGTCGAAAAAGGCGCCGTTGGAATTGCTGGGCCCGCTGGGCTGCGGCATTCAGACGGGGGCGGGTTCGGTGCTCAAGGCCCTGAAAGTCGAGGCGGGCGCCAGCTTTGCTGCGTTTGGCGCAGGCGCGGTAGGCCTCGCGGCGGTAATGGCAGCCAAGGTTGCAGGCGCTACTACGATTATTGCCGTCGATGTGACCCCCAGTCGCTTGAGCCTTGCCCTTGAAGTGGGCGCGACTCATGTGATCAACAGCCGTGAAGAAGACCCGGTTCAGCGCATTCGTGAAATCACCGGCGGCGGGGTGAACTACAGCCTCGAATGCTCCGGTCGTGCAGAAGTGCTGCGTCAGGCCATCGACGCGCTCACCACGCTGGGCACCTGCGGAATCGTAGGGGCGACAAAGATGGGCACCGAAGTGGCGTTCAACATCAACGACGTGATGATCCCGGGCAAGCGAATCATGGGCATTGTCCAGGGCGACGTGGTCGCCAACGCGTTTATTCCCACGCTGGTCGACCTGCACCTGCAAGGCCGCTTCCCCTTCGACAAACTGTGCCGGTTTTACACCTTTGACCAGGTCAACGAAGCCATGGCCGACAGCGAAAGCGGCATCACCATCAAACCGATTCTGCGCATGCCGGCCACGGCCGATCTGGCGTAATTCCTAAGGCTCACCCAAAGGACCTCTTGATGAATGTTCAACTCGTAATCGACAACGTCGCGCAAGCGGCGTCTAACGGTAAGACCTACCAGCGTATCGACCCGATCAGCGGCAAGGTCGTCACGACGGGTGCCGCTTGCAGCATAGACGATGCGCGGCGCGTTGCGGCGTCTTCCCAGCAAGCGTTCAAGACGTGGTCGAAGGTCGGCCCAACCGAGCGTCGCCGGCTTCTGTTGGCCGCTGCGGATGCGCTGGAAGGCAAGATGGAGCTTTTTTGCACCGTCATGGCCGAAGAAATCGGTGCATCGCGATTGTGGTCACAATTCAACGTGGGCGCTTCGGCCAACCTGTTGCGCGAAGCCGCTGCGTTGACGACGCAAATCAAAGGCGAAACATTGGCGACCGATAAACCGGGCACTTTGTCCGTGACCCTGCGCCAGCCCGCCGGCACTGTGTTGAGCATCGCGCCGTGGAACGGTCCGGTGATCCTGGGCACTCGTTCCATTGCTTACCCATTGGCCTGCGGCAACACGGTGATCTTCAAAGGTTCGGAGAACAGCCCGCGTACCCATGAGCTGCTGGCCCAAGCCTTCTATGACGCAGGGTTTCCGGCGGGCGTGGTGAACTTCATCATCTCTGCCCCCGAAGATGCCGGCGTCGTCACCGAAGTGTTGATTGCCCACGATACGGTACGGCGGGTGAATTTCACCGGCTCGACCAACGTCGGCCGAATGATTGCCCAGACCTGCGCTAAACACCTCAAACGCTGCTTACTGGAACTCGGCGGCAAGGCGCCATTCATTGTGCTGGAAGATGCGGATCTGGATGGTGCGGTCAATGCAGCGGTGTTCGGGGCTTTTCTGTACCAGGGACAAATCTGCATGTCGACCGAACGGTTTGTGGTCGATGAGGCGGTTGCTGACACCTTCGTCGCCAAGTTTGCAGCGCGTATTCGTGGCCTGGAGCAGGGTAGTCCGGTGACCAACCCCGCCAGTGTCGTAGGCCCGATGATCGCCCAAGGCTCGGTCCAACGCATTAATCAGCTGCTCGATGATGCCATTGGCAAAGGCGCCTCGATTGTCGCCGGTGGGCTGGCGGAGCAGGCGCAGATGGCACCGACGTTGGTCGATCGCGTGACGTCGGCCATGCAGATCTACGATGAGGAAACCTTCGGTCCCGTGACCACAGTCGTGCGTGTGAAAGGGGCCGAGCAAGCGTTGGAAGTCGCCAATGACACGGCATTCGGCCTGTCCTCGGCGATTTTCAGCCGTAACGTCAGCCTCGCCCTCGACCTGGCCAGCCGCCTGGACGCCGGTTGCGTGCATATCAACGGAGCCACCGTGCAAAACGAACCACAGGCACCTTACGGCGGCATGAAGAACAGTGGCTACGGCCGTTTTGACGGTAGCGCAGTCATTGAAGAATTCACCGAAGTGAAATGGGTCACGGTCGAACCTTCCGACCAGCCTTATCCGTTCTAACCACACAGCATAGAGGCCGGCTCTATGGAGCCGGCGTTTACTCGGTCCGATTAGATCACGGCACTCCGGGTGTCGCGCCCGGTGCTGCCTGCGAATTCTCAACGCACACATGGTTGCCACAATGAATAATAAAAAAACCGTTGTCGCTGTAACTGTCCTGTCCAAAATGCCGGCGTTGACTGTCGGTTGCGCGCTGGCATTTGGTCTGCCCGCTGCCCAGGCTACCGAGGGTGGTGGATCGTCTTATCCGATGGGCGCCGAAAACTACATGACCGGGGCCATGCCGCCACCTGGTTTCTACACACAGATTTTTGCAGAAAGTTATCGTGCTGATCGGCTCCTGGATAATCGGGGCAAGTCGGCGCTCGATGATTTTCACCTGAGCGCCGATGTGATTGCTCCCAGGCTGATCTGGGTGACCGAACAAAAGGTACTCGACGGCGACCTGGCGTTTCACCTCAACGTGCCCTTGGTCGACCTGCGGGTGGACGTGAACGGTCAGCACCAGAAGAAAACGGGCATGGGCGATATCATCTTTGGCCCGGCGCTCGGTTATCACTACAGTGATAAATCCCATGCGATCTACGCGCTGGATATCTTCGCCCCCACCGGTCGTTATGACCGCGGCGACCTGGCAAATATTGGCCGCAATTACTGGGCATTCGAGCCGATTGCTGCCTTCTCGTACGTCGATCCCGCCGGGGTGAATGCCGATATCAAAGTGATGTACGACTTCAATCTGCGCAATCGCGCCACGGACTATCGCTCAGGGCAGGAACTGCACGCTGACTATTCACTGGGTTGGGGCTTGGGTAATGGTTGGGTGGTGGGCGTCGGGGGGTATATGTATCGACAGACCACCGACGATCATCAAGACGGCGAACGCATCGAGGATAACCGAGGGCGCGCGTTTGCGATTGGCCCGTCAATCAAGTACGCGAGCGATTCCGGCTGGTTCGTGACCGCAAAATGGCAAAAGGAAAGCGAGGTGCGCAACCGTCCGGAAGGGGAGGCTTACTGGGTCAAGCTGACCATTCCTCTGTAGCGATATGTAGAGATTTTTTCTACGCAGCGGCGATTTTCTTGGCGTTTATCCCTGCTGAAAAGCTCTATAGGATCGCATCGCGCGCGTACTGCGTGCATCGCACCAGGCATTTAGAGAGTAGGGATGAAACGATGACGGTATCAAAAACCGATGGCTATACCGGCACGGCCAAGTGGCTGCATTGGGGGATGGCCTTGATCTGGCTCGGCAGCTGGTGTGTGGGCATCCTCGCCAGCCATTGGCGTGAGGAGCTCAACCCTCACCATGAGCTGACTTTCCTGCATAAGGCTGCCGCCAGTACCTTGCTCTTTCTGATTGTGCTGCGGGTGTTCTGGCGCTTGATAAAGCGCCCACCCGCTTTGCCGGCCAGCATGAGCCCGCTGATGCAGCGCGGGGCGGCGTTGGGGCACGTGCTTCTTTATGCCCTGGCCTTGATGGCGCTGCCTGTGTCCGGCTGGTACTGGAGTTCAGTGGCGGACAAAGCCATCCTCGTCGCAGGCTTGTTTGTGTTGCCGCCGTTGGTCGCCCCTAATCCTGATCTCTACGATGTGGCCAAGTTGGTGCATACGTGGATCGCATGGTTTTGCGGTGCGCTCGTTGGTGGGCATTTGCTGGTTGTGCTTAAGCACCATTTTCTTGATAAGGACGACATCCTCGTCCGCATGCTGCCCAGGACCAAGCCCTGAGTGGAGAGGGTAGCTTCATTTGGTCAGGGCCACTGGCGCAACGTCCCTCAGTTCAGGACGGCGTCCCTAATTTATGGAGCCATCGACGGAGGTGGCTCCTGGGAACACCACGCGCACCGCAAGCCCCCGACCATCAAGCCCGGCGTGAGTTTCTATGGTCGCGCAGTGGAGTTGAGCGATACTGGCTACCAGTGACAACCCGATGCCACTACCCCGTGTGAGTGTTCCAGCCACTCGGTGAAATCGCTCGAAAATGGCTTCGCGCTCTGACTCTGGAACACCCGGCCCGTCGTCGGTCACTTCAAGGTAGACGTTGTTGTTTTGTTCCAGTGTTGCTGTTCCTTGGTATCCGCAACTTATGCATACACGCCCGCCCTTGGCGGTATAACGTAATGCGTTGTCGACCAGATTGCGAAGCAGTATTCCGATTTCATCGATGTCGCAATGAATCATACATTGGTGGATGTCGAGAAATATCGAGCGCTGTTGCTGACAGGCGTAGATCTCGAACTCGTGCACAACATGCAGCACGAGACTACTCAAGTCAGCAGGTGAATGCAGCGGCGCATTGGCACCCGAGTTGAGGCGAGCCAGGTCGAGCAGTTGTTCGGACAGGCGAGTGCTGCGCTGAGCAACCGTGAGTAGCTTCGTAAGTGCTACATCTTTCTCTTCGACACTAGGAGCACGTAACGCTATCTGAGCCTGTGCCTGTAGTGCCGATAGGGGCGTACGCAATTCGTGGGCTGCATTGCCGATGAAGCGGCGCTCGCCCTCGACAGCTTCGTCGAGTTGCTTGAGCGCGTGGTTGAAGGATTCAACCAGCGGATGGAGTTCTCGTGGCAACGGTACCGAAGGTAGGGGGGTGAGATCAAAGCTGCGCCGATTGCGCATCGCAGTACCAAGGGCCACCACCGGTTTTAGGGTGTTGCGAACTACGAACCACATCACTCCCCCCACCAGTAAAAGCAGTAGCGTCGCAAGCACCAAGCCGATCAGCGCATCGTGTCGCATCTCCGCATCTACCACGCTATGCAGATTGCCGACCTGTACATCAACATGGCCGGTGCTGTCTGACACGGAATAAACCCGCCACCTTTGCCCTTCAATAACGGTCGAAGCAACGCCCTCAATGAAGTCTGGCCGCAGAGCAACTTCAGGTGCACCGGGAGTGCGTGCTACCAGTTTGCTGCGATCAAACCATACTTGGAATACGAGTTTATCGTGTTCCGCGAGTGCGGGGTTGCGCAATTTAAGGCCTGGCCCCAGGATTGTTTGGAGTTTGTTATTGGCCGGAATAGTCATCAGGATTCTGATAGCAATTGTCTGGAGTTTTTCGTCCCATGTGCTGGTCTTGTTGTGGGTGAAGTATGCGAATAGCATGGCCAGCGCTCCTGCCCAACATAGAGCAATAGTTGCAACAAGCACCCAGATCATCCGTCCATGTAGCGACTTCGACTTCATGGGCGTGGCTGCCCGACTACATAGCCGTGACCGTGCACAGTGCGAATTAAGTCATCCCCTAATTTGCGGCGTAATTGATGGATAAAGACTGCGATGGTGTTGCTTTCCACGGCGCTGTTGATGCCATATACCACGTCTTGCAAATGGTCGCGCGTGACTACATGTCCAGGACGCTCGAGCAGCGCAAGCAGTGTCCGGTATTCGTGTGAACTTAGCGTCACGTCCATGCCGGCCTTGCTGACAACTCTACGACTTCGGTCGACTTGAATATCGCCATGAGTAAAAATGGGAGTGACTCGCCCCTGACTGCGTCGGAGTACCGAGCGGACGCGAGCCCATAGCTCATCGAACTGAAAAGGTTTGACCAGGTAGTCATCAGCACCTGCATCCAGGCCGAGAATACGCTCGCTGAGCTGTCCCCGGGCAGTCAACATTAGCACAGGCGTAGAGTCGCAGCGGCTGCGCATTGAGCGCAGCACCGTAAGCCCCGAGTCGCCGGGTAAGCCGATATCAAGCAGTACAGCTACATAAGCATGATTGACCAGAGCTATTCGAGCCGAAACAGCATCGCACACGTGGTCGATACTCCAGCCGCTTTGACGCGCCCCATCACAAATCGCCTCGCCGAGCATGGAGTCATCTTCTACCAAGAGCAGGTGCATACAGAGTCACTCCGAGATCACAGAGGATAGGTTCTTTAGGGCATACGAGGCATGGCAATTTGTTTTTTATTAAGAGTGCACATGGCAGTAAACCGGTTAAAGGGCTGTGTTTACTAGTAATTAACGTACGTTGATCCGTCTCATCAGGGCGGGGATACGCAAGACTGGATTGCAGCAATTACCAGCGTCACAGATTCGTCCTTTAAAGCGTTGTCCAGATCCGGTGAGTTAAGCAGATGTCGCATCGTGGCAAGTCCGATGACATAGGAGCCTATTAATGCTGCTCGTACGTTGGCATTTCTACCGCCTAACTTGAGCGCTAGTGGTTGCACAAACTCGACATGAAATCGACTAGACGCAACAGTAGATGTCGCAGGGCTTGCCGAGGCCAGCAATAGCAAACTCAATGGGTTGAATCCGTTATCATTGGGAACAGGGCTCTTGCTCAGTACGCGCTCAACCAGAAATTTACCGACATCCTCCAAATCATCAGGTAAATGCTCCTCGACGTTGAATGCCCCCTGAATGATTTCGGCGAACAATTGTTCTTTGCTGCCAAAGTAACGACTTACCAGTGCCGCATCCACACCGGCAACGCTGGCAATCTCGCGCATACCGACGCTCTCATAGATCTTGTATGAGAAGCACTGCCGCGCGGCCCAGAAAATGCGCTGCCGCGTTTCCGCAGAATTTCGTCCCTGAGCAGTGCGCTGCGCACCCAGAGTAGAGGCTTTTGACTGCTTTTGTATGTTCATGAGTCGATTTTGTCATCAGTTGTTGACATTGGCAAACGCCGTGTGGAGTAATGATGTCATCAGCTGATGACAAGTCGCTTTGGAGGCGCGTTCGATGACTGAATCTGTATCCAAACTCTCTCGTAAGGTCACGTTAGTGACCGATGTTTCCAGCGACGTAGGTTTATCGGTGGCGCCGTTGATGGGGCCGTATGGGTATTGGCGGTGGCCGCGTATAACCCAAAAAAGCTCAACAAGGTCCTCGTTTAGCGTACGCAGCAATATCGATAAAGCGCTGGAGAGAGGCGCAGGAGATGGCCAGTACAGCGCCATTTCTCGTCAGTGCTAAAACTCGCCCTAACACGCAGCATCCTCGCTATGGACGGCGGTATGGCTCAAGTCTGAAACCCCTAGTTGAGAAACCGATATGCCAAGTGCCGACTACCGATCTCCGGATACGAAACAGCCCTTAACAGGTACCTCTGTTTCAGCCGTACTATTGCCTTTGATGTTGGTGTTATTCATATCCACCTTGGATCAAACCATTGTCGCCACTGCACTTGCCCAGATTGGTGAGGAGCTCGGCGATGCTGCAAACGCCCCTTGGATTGCTACTGCCTATTTGCTTACCAGCGCCATTAGCACGTTAATTTTCGGCAAGCTTGGCGATATGCATGGACGGAAAAAGGTGTTTCAAGCCTCGGTAGCTATCTTCGTCCTTGGTTCCGCGCTCTGTTCGTTTGCTCCAACGATGCTGTGGCTGATCGGATTTCGTGCATTGCAAGGCATAGGCGGCGGAGGGCTCAATTCGTTGGTTATGGCAATTGTGGGGGATATGGTTTCACCCCGTGAGCGAGCACGCTACCAGGCCACGCTCGGAATCGTCCCTGCTATAGCAATCATTCTCGGGCCAGTGTTGGGTGGATTGATCGTGGATCATTGGAGTTGGCCCTGGATATTTCTGATCAACGTGCCAATCGGTGTGCTGGCCTTTGTAATAATCGCGACTCGCCTGCATCTACCCACTCATAAAAGCGCACACCGATTGGATATTGCCGGTTCGCTTCTTTCGATTCTTTTTACCACATCGTTTTTGCTCGTTATGGTTCAGGGTGGCAGTACTTTTGCTTGGTGGTCATGGCAGATACTCGGTTTGGCGGGTGTCAGTCTGTTGTCCCTCATTGCGTACTTACAGGTCGAGCGATATGCATCTGAGCCGATTACGCCGCTGATACTATTTGCCAACAGCATTTTTTCGATTTCATCGGCATTGTTTTTCCTGTCTACAGCAACGCTGTTTGTTGCCATGTTTTTCGTACCACTAATGCTGCAGAAAGTGTTCGGGCTGTCAGCCTTTCTCTCTGGTAGCAGCATTGTCCCTTTGTTGCTCGCGCTGATCGTCGCAACAGCGTTGACAGGGGCAGTCATTTCTCGCACAGGTCGTTACCGCATTTTCCCTATCCTGGGGGCACTATTTGCGGGTGGCGGGCTATTTATGTTGAGTCTGGTGCAAGTCACGACGCCACTTTGGCTCGTCATATTCATGATGGCGATACTTGGCGTTGGTTTGGGGTTTTTCATACAGGTCGTCCTACTGGCTGGGCAGAACGCTGTAGAGCACCGCCACCTTGGGGTTGCGACAGGGGCTCTTAATTTTTTCAAAACCCTGGGTGGCGCCACGGGCGCAGCAGCATTTGGTGCAATTCTGACGAGAGGGATGTCCGTTGCCACGAATACCGAGATGATGCTCGTCGCTTTTCGTTTGGTATTTCAGGGCGCGCTGATAATGATGGGAATCGCCTTGATATTGGCTCTGCTGCTTAAGGAAAAACCGCTCTCGCCGGAGATGGTTGAGGTTGCGGGAGGGCGGTGCGATGTACCTGAATACTAGGCTCTGTACGAAGGATAATGTTCTTCAGAACGCGGAGGTGTCGTTGTCTCTGGCCTTCAACCACAGGCGTAGCTCCGTCTTGAGGAACTCGCCGTATCTGTTCTTGAACAGTACGTTGCGTAGGTCGGTCGGGTAGATGGGGGTGTCCCCATAGATGATGGTCTTGATGCCCTTACCGTCGTAGCCTTGGCGGCGCGCCTGCTCGATCATGTCCTTGAACATGGAGGGTGCCACGAACAACGTGATATTGCCGAACCCGCTGGCCAGCTCGAACAGTTCGTCGGCCTTGAAGTCGCGGGACTCCGGGACGACATGGCGAGCGGCCCTATGCACATGGATCAGGCTGTAGAGACCGGCGCAGTGAGACATCGGCGCCGCATACACCACGGTCTCATCGACGTCGAGCGGATCGGCGTCGGGCGAACAGTCCCGTGATATGGCTGTCAGGTAGCCATGGCTCAGCATCACCCCCTTGACGTCGCCAGTGGTGCTGGAGGTGTAGAGCAGCCAGGCCAGGTCATCGGCATGACGCTGATGAGGCGTGTCCGGCGGCGAAGCGGCCGAGGTGAGTGCTCCCATGTCCTCTCGATCCAGCTCTCGACACGCCTGGGACAGAGTCTCGGGTGCGAATACCTGGCCTCCATCGGTGAAAATCAGCCGAGCCTGGGCGTTGCGCACTATCCAACCGGCCTCGACCGGGTGCAGCTTGCAGTTGATCGGCACCGCCACGGCGCCGGCCCACCAGATGGCGTAGAGCAGCTCAAGGTATTCGCAACAGTTCTTCATGAACAGTGCGACCCGGTCACCGGGGGCAATGGCATGCTCGTCGATCAGATACACAGCGCGGTGCCGGACCTGGGCGACAAAGGCGCCGTAGTTGGCGACTTGTTGCTGTCCCTCGAACAAGGCTGGGCGCTTCGGGAAGCGACGGCCGGCTTCGTCCAGCCAGTTGGCAATATTCATGCTTGGCTCCTGCGTGGCGGAAGGACATGCGCACACTGATCAGCCTGAAGGGAGACAAGTCCAGGTACGGTTGGATATGAATGCGAAACTGTATCCAACCAACGGACGAAAAGTGCACGTGGAGCTGACCGATTGAGCCTTCCACTCCTGATTTTATTTCTGGGATATGATGCGCCTTGACCTGTATTTTCCGTGGTGGGGCGCATGTTAAACGCGGAAGGGCATGCCTCACTCAGAACCGGTAAACGTAACCTGCACGAAGTCCTGTCTGGTTAGAATGGTCAACCAGCGGGCTGTCCTTGATACCGTTGCCGAAGCTGGTAGCGCCGACATCGACGAACAGCAACTGCTTCGGCGTAACGGCATAGTCCACGCGTAGGCCCACTTCGATGTTGGTAGTGGACTTGCCGTCGTAAAGGGGTCGGTCGATGCGGGCTTCTGATGCACGTACACCGTAGTAGTAATCGACGTATTTGCTATCGACCATGTGCACCGCGATCCGTGGAGTGAACCCCCAAGCACCTGATGACAAACGGCGGTCGACCTGAAGCTTGAACTTTGTTCCTTTGCTGTTGCTCGAACCGTCAGTCAGCACCTCTGTTGTCAGGTTCGCAAAGTCGTTGTGCCAAATGGCTGCGCCACCCACCCAAACACTGTTCTTGCGCTTGTCCATGCCGCTTAGATAAGAGGAATCATCTGAATCGTAACCATCATTGGCATATCGTGCGCGTAGTCGGAATTCAACGGGCCCGGCTGACGGTAGCTTCAGATCGAGGGTAGGAACAGAGAGGCTGACCCACTTGTTTTCGTAGGTGATAATTGGAAGGACCTGCGTCTTATCGTCAAAATCGCGATAGGGCCTCCGTTCCATCGCCACGCCGATACCGAGTCCCCATTGCGAACCACCGTCGCGGAACTTTTCCTCGTTCGTCTGTGCCCATGCGGACGGTAGGAAGCTCGCCGATAGTATGCTTGTGGCAATGGCTACAAGTGTTGGACGAGGCAACCGGTATTTGTCACGCGCGAAGAGGCGGTTTGACTTCGTCATAAAATAACCCTCATGGCGAAATAGGGCCAAGAGGCTTGATCGGTTGGGCGAAGAGTATATAAGTGCTGTGCGAATCAATATGACATCCCCCGTTCTATTGCAAACCTCAGAAAATTGCTGGCTTGCTGCAGTGGACGATGCCTAAAAGGCTTTAAGATATTTTTAGTATTGTTAATAATTTATTAATGAAGAGGTTTTTGTTTTCTCACTGACTATTTGAGGTGACTTTTTTCTGGATTTTTGAATGCTAGGAAGTGATCGCTCTGTTCTGCCTTCGTATACACATGAAACAGCGAACTCTTGATGGTCGAGTTTTATCATGATCTTTGATTGCCAAAGGTTACCGCGGTCGTCACTTGAAGGTCTTCTGCATCATGGAAATGACCAATGCAACACTGGCGACTACGATGACAGCCCAGAAATACTCCATGCTTGCGACCAGGGTTGATTGTTGGTGCAGGGATTGGGCAAGCGTCGATACCGAAATCTGACTGGCTGGGCCCGCACCTGCGGCAGGTGTGAGTGCCTGAGTCAGCAGTTGAGTCTGTTCCAGATAGAGCGGATCGCCTGAACTGAAATGCCCATTGAGATTGTTGTATTGCAGAGTGGTGCGCCATTGCAGGAACAAGGTGGCAACGGTTGTGCCAAGTGCCATGGCAATCTGAGCCAGCATACTTTTGATCTGATAGGCGTGGGCGAACAGCGTGTCATGGTGTGTCACATCGCGAAAGGTTTGCATGGCCGCCGTGGCGAGTACAAGCATCACGAAACAGCCGTTAAGCACCAGTGCAGGCAGGATGTTTGACCACATATTGGCGTCGGGAGTCAGGGATGACAACAACACACCAAAGCAGATCAGGGCGCTGAAGCCCGCTACGAAGAACTTCTTCGGAGCTGGATACTTTGGAATGACGATAGCCATGACGATCCATGTCAACAACGCACCAGCCAAGCCGAAGGCCTGGAACGTACCGATGGTGTCCCAGGAGTAACCCAGTGCCGTTTGCAGGAAATACGGCAAGATGTAGTTGTTACTGCCCAGCACAATGTAGGTGAAGCAGAACAACGCAACCCCGAGGATGTAACGAGACTGCATCAAGTCCTTGACCTTAAGGAAGGGCGCCTCTTTACCGTGTTCGGCGTGGAAGAAGATGTACACGCCCAAGGCGGCGAGCAGTGCGAAGGTGAGGAGGATAAACATCTCGTTGTAAAAATCGTAGTAGGAACGCTGAAGCACATACAGCAGGAAGAAAGTGCTGACGGATAA
This sequence comes from Pseudomonas sp. ok266, assembly GCF_900110195.1. Taxonomy (NCBI): domain Bacteria; kingdom Pseudomonadati; phylum Pseudomonadota; class Gammaproteobacteria; order Pseudomonadales; family Pseudomonadaceae; genus Pseudomonas; species Pseudomonas sp. ok266. The sequence goes on from NZ_FOCU01000005.1 coordinate 416,303, forward strand.
CAACAGGATATTCGCCGGGCTGGAGGGCGTCCGGTCATCCTCGTGAATAGGTATGTTGGGTAAAAAACGTGTGCAGAGAACGGCCGCTACCGATGCACCGACAATCAGTAGCCAGAAGATCGCGTGCCATGTGTCCTCGACGACTACCAGTGATGAAAGAAAGGGCGCCGCTGCCGTGCCAATGGCCAGCCCAGTGGCGAATACTTTTACCCCGACGAATCGCCCGGGACCCGGCGGGAGTAAGTTGACCATTAGTCGCGCAGAGGTCATGAACGATGCGCCGCCCAGCGCCATGACCACGCGGCCGGCGGTGAAGGTGGTGAGGTCACTGCTGACGCCGCACACGCAGGCCCCCAACACGTAAATGCTGATGGAGCCCAGCATGAAGTTACGCCAGCCGAGCCGTTCCACCAACCAGCGTTGTTTTGAGATAACCACCACGGCAATACACGCATAGAGCGCCGCAATCAGCGTGAACTCTTCAGGGCTGGCGTCGATCTCACCGCGGATGGGGGCCGAGGCAAAGGCGATCATGCCGGCCTGTAGATACTCCAATGCGCATAGCAGCCCTACGGTGATCAACAACGCGGCGTTTTTCCGGTACATGAAATACCCCGTCAAGGTTTCAGATGCTTGGCATATTGGCCACGGTCATCGTTGGCGCTGATCACTTGCTCCACAACGTCATTGGCGTCCCTAAGCTCGTTTTCAAAAATATTGGTGCTGTAGGCCGGTTGCGCGGGTGTCTTCTTGTTAAGCACCTGCCCACTGGTGTCGGTGGTATCAACGGACACACGCATGGATAGGCCAAGACGCAGCGGGTTGTCGGCGATTTCCTGCGGTTGCAGGGCGATTCGCACGGGTACGCGCTGGGTCACCTTGATCCAGTTACCTGTCGCGTTCTGGGCAGGCATCAACGAAAACGCGCTTCCGGTGCCCGCATCCAGACCTACGATGGAACCGTGAAATATCACCTTGCGGCTGTAGGCATCGGCACGCAGAACCACAGGTTGGCCGATGCGCAAATCTTGGATCTGCGATTCCTTGAAGTTGGCGTTCACCCACACCTGATCGATTGGCACCACCGACATCAGTGCCACGCCTGGATTGATTCGCTGACCAACCTGCACACTGCGTTTGGTGATTACACCGGTAACCGGCGAGTAGATTTGGCTGCGGTGCAGCGCAATACAGGCATCGCGCAAATTAGCGGCAGCCACCAGCACATCGGGGTGGGTACGTAGTGTCGTATTATCGACCATGGCCAGGCGAATCGCCAGTGCATGCCGGGTACCGTCCAGGCCCGCCAAGGCGTTTTTAAGTACCTCTTCGGCATGGCTAATCTCTTCGCGCGAAACAGCACCGCTGGCGGCAAGCTGACTGCGTCGGCGTACATCATCCTGGGCCTTGTTTACGTCGTTTTGTCGTTGGCTGACTTCAGCCTCCAGTTGTTGCACCTGGTAATACTGGGTGCGCGCCTGGCGTACGGCGCGGGCAAGGTTGGATTTAGCGCGCTCGAATTGGATTTCGGCGTCCACAGCATTGAGCGTGACCAGCGGCGAATGGGCATCGACATGGTCGGTGTTGTCACCACTGATCACCGTCACGGTGCCGCTGACCTGAGAGGTCACCTGAACGATGTTGCCGTCCACATAGGCATCGTCGGTAGATTCGGTACCCAGTCCCAACAGGTACCAGATGCCCAAGGTCGCCATTAACAGCACAATGCCCAGGATCAGCAGCAACTGAGGGCGATAGGAGGCTTTGGGTTGAGCAGGATCGACGGGGGAGGACGTTTGGGTGGTCATGATTTATCAGCTACGGTTGGGAGTGCAGGGGGGGTGGCGGAGAACTCGGGGCGATAGCCACCACCCAGCGCCCGGCTCAAGTTGGCTTGCAGAGAAAGCGCACGGGATTGCAACGCGACCAATTGACTTTTTTGGGTCAGTGTCGCGTTCTCGGTGGCCAGCACTTGCAGGTACGTGGCCAGCCCCGCGCCATAGCGCAGGTTGACCAGATCGGACGCGGCCTGGGCTGTGTTGACCGCCTCGAGTTGTTGGGCCAGTCGTTCTTTTAACCAACGCAACGAAGACAGTTGATCGGCGATGTCACGTAGCGCGTCGATGACGGTCTGGTTGTAGTTTTCAACGGCGAGGTCGTAAGCCGCATCCTGAGCATCCAAATTGCCGCGCAAGCGTCCACCCTCGAAAATCGGCAGGCTGATCGCCGGCGAAAAGCCCAAAATTCTGCTGCTGTGATCGTTGAAGGTGTCGAACGCAAGGCTTTGTAGGCCAATAAAGGACGTAAGGTTCACGTTTGGGTAAAACCGGGCTTTGGCCACATCAATCTCATGCCCCGATGCCTCTACGCGCCAGCGTTGAGCGACCACGTCGGGCCGGTGCCCGATCAGTTCGGCAGGAATATGGCTGGGTAGGGCGATGGTGTTGTTTGCCTGCATGTGGGGCCGGGTGATCGAGCGTCCACGATCAGGTCCCTTGCCCAGTAAGGAGGCGAGCTTGTTCTGGTTCAGCTCAATCACTTCTTTGAGGCCCGCAATGTTGGCCCGGCTGGCGGGCAGCGAGGCTTGGGATTGCTTGATATCAATTTGCGTGCCCAATTCGGCGGTAAAGCGTTGCTGTGTCAGCTTTTCAATTTTGACTTGCTGATCCAGTAACGCCTGAGCAACATCAAGTTGCTCATAAGTGTCCTGCAAGGCGATATAGGTTTGCACGATGGACGTCGATAGCATCAGCGCAGCCGCGTGGCTGTCGACCTCAAGCGCATGTCGACGTCCCACGGCGGCTTCCACGGCAGAACGATTTTTACCCCAGAAATCCAGTTCGTACCCAACATTCAGCGTCGCTTGGTCGACATTTTGCCAGGTGCCTTTGACAGGCGCAGGCGTGGTGCCGTTAGCACTGAAGCGTTCGCGGGTGGTGCTTGCCGCTACGTCAATACGTGGCAACAGCGAGGCGCTTTCGACGGCCTCCAGGGCGCCGGCCTGGTGCACACGAGCGGCGGCCGAGCGCAGTGTTGGACTATCTGCGAGCGCCTCTTCAACCAAAGTGTTGAGCTGCGGATCGTTGAAGCTGGTCCACCAGGTTTCGGTTGGCCAAGCGGCTGGCGATAGCGTGATGCCGCTATTGGCCAGGGTTTCACTGGCATCCCCGGGCGATAGCAGGCTGGACTGGGGCTTCAAGTCACTGAAAGAGCAACCGGCAAGCAGGATCAGCAAGACAGAGGCTGACGCTTGGGCGGCAAAGGGGCGTCTGGATCGCACGTCCGTAAACTCCTCATTTTTTCGACTGTTCATGAACGGTATTCTCTGGGGTAAAGACTGACGTGCAGCAACAAAAGGTGATCGGTTGAAAGCGCGATAAAGCTAATAAAAACTGTCAGTGTCGTTATGGGCAAAAAAAGATCCTGCTCCCCCCATCGACTATCGAACTCTCAAGCCTTTGACGATCACAGCGACCGAATTGTCGATGTCATCAAGATTCTCCAGGTTCGCGGTGACCAGATGCAGCCAAGACATGCCTGTGAGCATTGACACGGCAACCTCCACCGCAGGACCGTCGACAATTTCCCCTGCGTTCACTGCTCTGGCGAATATCTTGCGCAAAGTACGTTCGCGGCGCGGTAGAAACTCTTCTCGGAATTCCGCAATGGCTTTTGAATCCAGCTGAATTTCAATGAAGAAACTGCGAAGGGTTTCCCCGGCGCTTGAGGACCGCCACCAACTCCAAAGCGAGCGCAAATGCTCAATCAAATCCTGTTCCAGATTCCCGGTGTCGGGGGAGGTGACGAAAGTCAACGCTGCGCGCTCGTAAACATCCCTCAACAAAGCGCCTTTACTGCGCCACCATCGATAGATGGTCGGCTTGCTTGACCCGGCGCGCTCGACCAGTGCGTCCATGGTGAACGCCCGATACCCTTGCTCTTCAAGAATAGCGGCGGCCGCTTCCAGAATGGCTTCGGTGCTTTGTGGACTGCGCACCGCGCCAATCGAGGATCGGCTACGTGGTTTGGCAGGCGTGGACTTGGTGGTCTTTTGGGGCATGGGCTTGGCGATGCTCGAAATCGGATGTTTTGTGCTTTGTGGATTCTATAGAAACTGTCAGTGTTTATACAATAGCGTTTTTCCAGGGGCAACGTAGCTAGCTGATGGTCTGAGGGGCCGCTTGTCGGAGGGGCGCGACGATGAGTTGAAAACGTGCAGGCTACGCGAACCGTCTGAACGTCAGGCTGATACGCGGGGTGACCGCAGCGTTGGTTTTCATCAGCGCATGAAGCCAATATTGTTGCGTGTCCCCTCGCATCACGATCAGTTGCCCATGGTGCAAAGCCATTTCCCTACGCTCACCGGAGCTCTTGTGTTTGAAGGCAAACTTTCGAGTTCCCCCCAGACTCAATGACGCGATCACAGCGTGCTCACCCATAGCCTCACTGTCGCTGTGCCATCCCATTCCTTGGGTGCCATCCTCATAACGATTGAGCAAGCACGAGTTGAACGTCGTTGCGGTTAAGCGCTCAACCTGGGCTCTGAGTGAGTCGAGGATTTCGACATCCCATGGCAACGATTGTCTCAGGACACCGGAATGGACGTAGCGCGATGGGGTGTCTGCATACCACGCCACTTGGCGCCTGGTTTCGATGACGTTGCCATTGATGAGCGCCGTATCGGTCTGCCAGGCAATATCTGATATCAGGCGTGAGAAAATAACATCAGCTTCTTTCATACTCAGGACAATGCCGAAATCGTTCACGACACCATTCGAAGGAAGCAGATTTAGATCCTCGGGTCGAGCCAGAAATAGGTCTGCTTGCATGGGGGTGTCCATTCGACGATCAAGAAATTTAAAGCGTGGCTGAGAGTCGGGCGTGCGTCTGGTGGGCTTGGATCCGGCGATGACATTGGTCTACCGTCAGGAGTATCAAAAAGTCCCTGGTCTGTTGACGGTTCCAAAGGTCGAACTGTCCCAAGAATGGCTGCTCGATGGTTTAACCGAAATACCTAGTCAATCGGCAGCTGAATGATACCGTCTACTGGCCCATAGCTCTGAAAAAACCAATGTGCCTGCCCGCAGCATACAATGGGTGGAAGTCTTCCGTCGCGCCAACCTGAAGCTGGCGGTCGAGGCCTCGGGATGTTGTGGCATGTCCGGCGCATACGGCCATGAGGCGCGCAATCAAGAAACCTCCCGAACCATCTTCAATCAATCGTGGCAGAAAAAAACTGGAGGAGGGGCCGGTGCAGGGCCGCTTGCCACTGGCGACTCATGTCGTAGTCAGGTGAAGCGGTTGTCTGACCGGGCGCTGAGAGATCCACTTGAGGTTTTGCTGGAACTGTATCGGAATGATTGGTTTGGCGCTTGAGGTGTGTCCGGTCTTTTCGTCTATACGAAGCTTGAAAGCCATGCCAGCGCACAGTAGCAATGCGTGGATGCTTTAGTTCGCTGCCAAGGCTAGGCATTAAGGTGCTCGAAGAAGAAAATTGAGCGTTCGCGAACCTTCGTAGTCTAGACTGGCCAACTGGCAAGCAGCACCCATTTCGGTTCCACAAGGCGCGCAGAGTCTTCTCACAGCCTCCGATCCGGGGGGCTGACGTACGGTGTAAAGTGTTACGCGCGTGTTCGTTGTCAATGATCCGCAAACTTGATTGAGAGCGGAACGCGGGGAAGCTGCCTACAGCTAAACAACTCCGTCGACACTGTCTGCGCGACGGCCTGACTCTTACATGACACGGCAGTATGAAGAAAACAAATCCGACAGCCCTCCAACTCCAGTCTGAACCAAGGAAGAAAAGGACGCGACTGCTCCCTGAAGTTCGTCGCCAGCAGATTCTCGACGCGGCGCTGATCGAGTTCAATGCATTGGGCTTCACCGGCGCCAGTATCGCCAAGATTGCCGATAGGGCGGGAATCTCGAAGGCGAATGTCTATGTTCATTTCGCTAGCAAGGACGATATGTTCGAAACGCTCCTTGAGCAATTGATGAGCCGCTCGGAACGTAATTGGAGTCAGTTGCAGAATGTCACTAGTGCCGATGACTTTATCGAGCGCCTTATCGACTTTGCCTACGGTGGGCTTACCGATGACACGATTGCGATTGCCCGGCTTCTTATTACCGAAGGCCATCGCGTGCCGCACTTGCTAGCGAAGTGGGAGGCCAAGAACATGCATGGTCGTATGGATCGCCAGGCTCTTATCGATGGCTATGTGGCGGACGGCATAGTGAAATCCAGCCCCTTGACCGACCATTTCAGCCTTGTGATGGCTCCGGTGGTCTATTCGGCAGTGGCCCAAATGGTTATGGGTAAGGATAAAGCGCAAAAGGAAATACAGGCGGTCAAGGATTCACATCGCAAGTTATTGACCCTGCTGTTGCGTCCTAACCAGTAGTGATTAGAGGGAGCTCTCCGAATGAGCGCCCGATGTGATTGCAAGCTAATAGTCGAACGCCGTGGTTTTCCTGTGGCTGGCAGCGATATCAGAAAAACTGATTGATCGTGTTGCGAAAGGCAACAGCAAAGGTGTCGTTACATCGTTCATGATCAAGGTCATAAACGACATCCCTTCATCCTGCAATTCGCAACTGCCCAGACTGCCCAGCGCTAATGGGGAAGCATCTGTAGCGAAGTTCGCTGTCGAGTACCTCGCCTATGCGCGGTCGAAGCGCCCGGCTTTTTCTCTTTAAATGAAATGCCTAACGTTACCTGCTCTCACTGGGGCAGCTCAACCTGCAGATCCGCTTTGGCGGAAGCTGCGTGTCGACAACCTGTTCAACCGTTGAAATCGACAGTGGGTCAATGGAGTGGTCTCGGGCGGCGCGCCGCAACATCAGGTTTAAAATCGGGTGCTTACTGACCGATCGCTCGGTGGTAGAGCTTGCCACTAATGACCGATCGGTCGTTAGTGTGCTTTCTGGCACTTGGAGTTGAAGCTTCCGACCCCGGTTTTGTCGGGCTGCGCAAACTAGTGCACGCACGTTGAGCCAGGACAGTCGCAATCCCGCAACCCAGACAAGTGGCATGCAGGCTGAAGTAGGAGAAGAAGCGAAGCGCCGCAAATGCGGTACTGGTACTTAGCCGCATAGGAGCTTTTCTTAGGTCCCTTGAATGATTTGATGGGTGTTCTACAGCGCCTTCCGATCTCCGGTCAGGCCTTTTCAATATTCTTCTTCGGACGACTCGATCGTGTCATCACATGCTTTCCCTGCATTTCCGTCCAATCCCGTTCGCACTCTACCCGTGGTGCTGGCAATCCTTGCTGCCGGTGGCTTGTCCATGGCGTCTGCGTCGGCGCAGACCACGGGCACCATGACAAAGTCGTATGGCGAGGGCCGGGTGGAAACCGAAAGCAGCGATTCAAAGTGGGCCGTTGGGTTCGCCGGCGGCATGAACTATCGGGTCTATCGTTATTTTGACGACAAGGTACGCGGCTTTCCGACGGTGACCTACGAGGGCGAATATGTTCACGTATTCGGTTCTGGCGTGGACGTGAAGCTGCCATCGGTAGGGCCTGTGACGTTCCGACTGCGCGGAAAATACATCAGCGAAGGCTACGAATCAGGTGACTCCCCTTTTCTTCGAGACATGAGTGATCGCGATAGTAGTTTCTGGGTAGGCGGTGTTGCTACCTGGAGAACTGATTTGGTCAGATTGTCAGCCGAAGTTCTTACAGACGCCATGAGTAACAGCAAAGGATCTCGTGCAAAATTGCAGATTGATCGTCGATTCGCTGCTGCAGCGTTCGGCTTTACGCCGCGGTTGGCAACCGAATGGGTCGACAGCAACTATGTGGACTACTACTACGGCGTAATGGCGAGTGAAGTGATTGCTGGGCGCCCGGGCTACCAGGGCGCTTCCACAGTTAATACCGAGGCAGGTATACGTATCGATTGGCGCCCGGCTCTTAATCACTCCGTGTTCTTTGACCTGGGCGCCACCCGAATGGGAGGGGCGATCAAAGATAGTCCATTGGTTAAAAGGACACCCAGTACGGTGTCGGATTCAGCTATTTTTATCGCTTCTGATCTGAGTGAAATAGCGCAGGGCGGCTGGTCTGGTTCCAGGTCGGAAAATTCGGAATTTGGCCACCGCCCTAAGCGCTTTTGACGATTCAATAATCGGTTGCCAATATGATCCTTCCTTGATGGTGCATTGGCCTTAGGCCAGAGGAACGATCAGCTCGGAATCTCAGTCAATCGACTCTGATGAAACTACTGGAAGACCGCCGAATTTGTGGCACCAACAAAGAAGCCCGCGATGCCCCAAACATTAAGAATGTGAAGGGGCACGACGGGCTTTCTGGTAGCAGCTGGTATCGTTTATTTGGTTATTGGCTGATGCACTTCGATGATGTTGCCATCCGGGTCTTGCAAGAAGATCTGGTACCAATTCGCCATGGCCCAAACCCCGTAATCCGCATACGGAATGTTCAGCTCTTCGAGGCGTTTCTTGAAGCCTTCAATATCGTCCGTCCGAAAGCAGAAGTGACCGCTGTGCAGAGGATTGATGGCTTGCTTCATGCGGAAGCTCAGGTCGATGTCCTTGGTCGCCAAGTGGAACTCGACTGCGCCATCAGTCACGAAATCTACTTCCGCGCTGTAACCATGGGCTGTGTCGGTGTTGCAGCGCACGTGCTCTTCGTCCTCGATGCGGTCGAGGTCAAAAATGGAGCGATAAAACGACGAGAGGCGAGTGACGTTTTCCGAGCAGAGGTTCATGTGATGGAAATGAAATTTCATGGCTGATCCTTCGAATTGTATTTGGAGGTAAGGGGCTCATGCCTTGTACGTCCCGCGTCCTGAGGCGTCTGCGGGACGGCTACGGCTGTGCTGACCGATGGCTGATTGCTCCCTCGGAGCTGAGTCGGCGACGGCCTGCGGAGTCATCATACACGCATTCAAATATGAAATAAAAGATTCGTATGTGATTTTGTGCGAGGCTTTCACTTTACATTCCCAATATAGTTTGTGATAGGATTTGCCCACACAATAACAATTTCACTGGCGCAACCATGTTAAGCGGGTTTGCTCCAGGTATAGAAGGATGAACTCCATGCGTGAAGAATCCATTCAGGCTTCGGGTAGGCTGGAAAGCTGCTCTCTCAGCACCGTGCGTCGTGTGGCGTCCATGCTGGATCTGTCTTCAGAGGATTTTGTAGAGGGCATGCCAATCCCTAGCGGCTGGCATTTTCCGCTCTTGGGCGCGGATACACGCAGATCGCAATTGCGCGGGGACGGTTTTCCAGGGCTAGGTATTACGCTTCCTGAGCTGGGGCTTCCCCGATTGCTGCAATCTGGACGCTCAGTGACCTTCCGTGGGGATATTCCGATTGGCGCCAATGTCATCCGCCATAGCTCAATGGCTAGCCTTGAAAGGAAAAGTACTCGTTCAGGCGAGATCGCTATAGCGGTCATCGAGCATCAGTTAATTGTCGCTGGCGAGTCGGAACCAGCGATCAGCGAAACTCAGACATTCTTTTTAATGCCCGCAAGCACCGAGCGGCCTTCGTATGACGGCGTGGAGGAGCCTGTCACTCCGAGTCGCCAGAAAATCCTCACCCCAGATGACACATTGCTATTCCAATACTCCGCCCTGGGATTCAATTCGCACAAAATCCATCTCGACCGAGCGTATGCACAAGAGGTCGAGGGATTTCCGGATCTCGTTGTGAATGGCGGCCTGACGACATTATTGCTGACAGAGTTCTTGCGCTCGGAACTGAAGGTCAAGCCTAAGCAGCTTAAGATCAAGTATACGGCGCCGTTGTTCAGTGGCCGCAGCTTGACCATCGCGGAAGATAGCCAAAGCGACGTCCTGACCATCAAAGTGTTCAACAGCTACGGTAAGTTGGCTGCGGAGATGGAGGTGCAAGCTTATGAGTATTAAGCCCCTCAAAGGTATCCGCGTATTGGATCTCACCAGCGTTGTTGTTGGCCCTGCGTGTTCTTCGCGGCTTGCCCAATATGGTGCAGAGATAATCAAAGTGGAAAGTCCCGAGGGAGACCTCATGCGAGGGCTTGGTGGGGCTTCACCGACTGGTCAACATTCGGGCACTTACCTTCATTTGAATCGCGGCAAGCGCAATATCTGCCTCAACTTGAAACAGGCCGGCGCTCGGGAAGTGATAGATAGGCTTGTTAAGACTGCCGATGTGGTAATTGCCAATATGAGGCCACAAGCGTTGGTCAAGTTGGGAATCGACTCAGAAAGCATTTTGCGCGAGTACCCAGACAAGATTTATTGCCTTATTACAGGATATGGCACAGACGGGCCATATGCTGGTGAACCAACGTACGACAGTGTTATTCAGGCGGCTACCGGCATGACAGGCCTCTCACTCGCACGAGACGGCGTGCCACGGTACGTTCCGATGCTGATTTGTGACCATGTCGTTGGGGAAATTGCTGCGGGCTCAATTCTGTCTGCGTTGTACTACCGCAGAGAGACGGGAAAAGGCGCCAGCCTCGAAATTCCAATGTTCGAAACAATGTCTGCATTTGTTCTACAGGAGCATTTGGCGCAACAGAGTTTCGACCCCCCAGTAGGCCCCGGTGGTGACCAAAGGCTTTTGAGCACTCACAACAAGCCGGTACAAACTGCCGATGGCTGGATTTCATTTACGGTCAACACCGACGGGCAAGTCAGAGCGTTTTTAGGAACTGTGGGCAAAACGGATCTCATTGGTGATCAGCGATTCTCCACTGTCGCTGGGCGTGCGGAAAATGTGAAAGAGTGGTTCGAAATTCGAGGCGCGCCATTACTGGAAAAAACAACAGTCGAATGGTTGGCTGATTTCCGAGCTGCCGATATAGCCGCTAAGCCATGCCATACCCTGGAGACGCTACCTAAAGATCCTCACCTCCAAGCAGTTGGCCTTATTAACTATGAGATGCATCCCACGGAAGGTAAGACCGCGTGGATACGATCCACGGTCAATTTCAACGGAAATTACTTGGATGCTGGTACCCCAAGTCAGCCTAAGGGCTGGGAAACGAGAAGGCTGCTCGAGGAGCTAGGTTTTGCTTTTGAGGCCATCGAGGATCTAGTTTCAACCGGCGCAGCCTTGGCTGTTTAAGACGCTTGGCGAGTACCGAATATAATAAGACCTGAAGGTGTAGCGATGAACAGATCACAGGCAAGAACTATCAATACATTAGGAGTCGTCGGCGCAGGCGCAATGGGTCGAGGAATTGCTCAAATCGCAGCAGTCGCAGGCATTAAGGTTTTTGTTTTTGATGCCAATCTCGATGCGGTTAAGGCCGCACATGATCACATCTGCCTGATGCTAGATAAGCTCCAGGCCAAGGGAAAGCTGCCGGGGAAAAATGCGGAGGCAGCTAAATCCTGTATACATCCAGCGGCCACGATTGCTGAGTTGGCCGGCTGTGACGTTGTAATTGAAGCGGTCGTGGAGCGCCTTAACGTAAAGCAGGAAATTTTTCAGGCCCTCGAAGAGGTCGTCTCTGAAAGCTGTATTTTGGCAACCAACACCTCATCGCTTTCCGTTACGGAAATAGCCAGTGCATGTGTCCGCCCGGCCAGGGTCATTGGATTCCACTTTTTCAACCCTGTGCCACTGATGAAAGTCGTTGAAGTCATCGATGGCCTGCACACCGCCCCGGCTTTTTCTGATGATTTGATGGCCTTTGCGCAAGTTCTGGGTCATACGCCCGTACGCGCCAAAGACATGCCGGGTTTCATTGTGAACCACGCTGGTCGAGCGATGAACACCGAGGGCCTTAAGATTCTGGGCGAGGGAGTAGCTACTCCTGAGCAGATCGACGCAATCATGCGTCAGCAGGCTGGGTTCAAGCTGGGCCCATTTGAGCTTCTCGACCTTACTGCGCTCGACGTTTCGCAGCCGGTCATGGAGTCGATCTACCACCAGTTCTATGAAGAACCCCGCTTTCGGCCTTCTCCGATAGCTCGTGTCAGGCTCGCTGGGGGATTAGTTGGCCGCAAAAGCGGTAGAGGCTTCTACAGCTATGAGGAAGGCAAGCAGAGTGTTTCCGAGGAAGAGCCCGTACCCACCTTGCTTCCTCAGAAGGTATGGGTAAGTAACCGATATCCTGCGGCTGCGGAGCGTGTGATCACTCTGGTCAGGAATGCGGGAGTTGAGGTTGATGACGGACTTCATCCCAGTCCTGATTCCCTGATTGTCATAACACCGTTCGGTTCGGATGCCACGGCTGCAGCTGTTGAGGAGGGCCTGGATGCGACTCGCGTTGTTGCGATAGATGTTTTATATCCTTTGACTCAAGGAAAAAGAAGAACCTTGATGACCACTCCGGCGACCCATAGGTCTGCCAAGAATGAAGGTCACGCGCTTTTCGGGTTTGATGAATCCCCAGTCACTGTTATCAAAGACTCTACGGGTTTTGTGGCTCAACGCATTGTGGCTCTGATTGTGAATATCGGATGCGATATTGCTCAACAGGGCATCGCCTCTCCATCCGATATTGACCTTGCTGTAGAACTGGGGCTCGGCTATCCGATGGGCCCATTTGAACTCGGCGATCACTTTGGGCCCAGAATCATCTTGGAGATCTTAACAAACATTCAGCGCGGGCTCGGTGATCCTCGCTATCGACCATCTCCTTGGCTGACCAGGCGCGCTTCATTAGAACTCTCACTTCGGCATGAAGAGCGAATCACCTGATCAGCTGTTTGGTCGCTCCGTTGGCAGGTCACTAATAATATCTCGCAAGGAAGTTATATTCTTTTAGCAGAGCATTCTGCATTAAAATTTTCGTGCTAAGTCAGTAGAAGCATAGGTCAGAATAAAACTAAAATAATTACAAGAGGTTTTTATGAAAGAAGCTACTTTGGATCAGGCTGAAACCAAGCCAGAAAGCTCTATGGCGATACGGGCAACGATAGCCAGTTCTGTCGGTGCCGCGCTGGAGTGGATAGACTTCGCAGCATATGGTGCTGTTGCGGCAACAATATTCCCTAAATTATTCTTTTCGGCTATGGATCCCAATATGGGCATTCTGGCAGCCTTCATTACCTTTGGTATTGGTTTTTTCGCCAGACCATTAGGCGGGCTGTTCTTTGGTATGCTCGGGGACAAAATCGGACGCAAGAATATTCTTCTTTATACCTTGTGTTTGATGGGGGGGGCTTCGTTCCTAATCGGTTGTCTTCCGACTTATCAAACAATAGGGATAGCCGCCCCCATCTTTCTAGTCTTGTTACGCTTCATGCAAGGATTCGCTCTAGGCGGTGAAGCTACCGGCGCCCAATTGATGACGATGGAGCACGCGCCTAAAGAAAAGCGTGGTCTCTATGGGTCATTCATTAACATCGGCTCATCATTTAGTTCCGCCTGTGCTAATGGAATGATGTTCGCTCTTATCGCCATCATGGGTATCGTGGAATTTGAGTCTTGGGGATGGCGTATTCCGTTCTGGATGAGTTTCCTGTTGGTTATCGTGGGGGTGTACATCCGGATGCGGGTAACTGAGACCCCGGCATTCCAAAAGGCTCAGAATAAAGGCGTGACTGAAAAGGTTTCCGCGTTTGAGGTATTCAAGCAGTATCCGAAAACCATTCTGCGGCTTTTGGTTATCTGGTGTGCTCCAACCGCTTGCTTCTATGTTATTACCGTATTTTCGCTCAGCTATCTCACCAAAAATCTAGGCATGGATAGTCAAAGTGCGTTTCTATGCTTGGCTGGTGCAAATCTTCTAGCAGTAGTAATGGTGGTCTCAGGTGGAGCACTGAGTGACCGGTATGGTCGCAAACCAGTCATGCTGTTTTCCTCAGTAATGATGCTGATTGTATCGCTACTCTATTTTTCGCTCCTTGATACGAAAAACTGGTACATCATCTTTGCTGCCATGGCCATGTTTGTAGGCTTCCTTCAGATTCAGTCAGGAGTACAGCCTGCTTTCTTTGCCGAGCCCTTTCCAACGAAGGTTCGTTACTCTGGGTCTGCTGCGGCTTATACCGGCGCCAATCTAGTTGCAGGTGGGCCTACGCCATTTGTCGTAGCTTGGTTGCTGCAAAATAGTGGTGGATCAACTTTGCCCGTAACGATCTTCTGCGGAGTAATCATCAGTGTCGCGCTCATTGCGATTATCTGTAGCCCAGAGACTCGTCACCTGGAAATGTCACGTTAGATTCGTATACAGTAACTTATTTCTCGGAGCTTAAATAATGATCCTTAAAGGCAAAGTTTGTGTCATCGTTGGCGCGGCTTCATTACGTGGCATTGGGTACGCGGCTGCTGGTCTGTTTGCAAGTCAAGGTGCGATCGTAGTAGTAGTTGATCTGGCAATGAATGATGATATTGCCTCCACAATCAAACATTCCATTGAAGAAAAATATGGAATCGACAGTGTATTGGTTGGCCGTAAATGCGACATATCAAGCGCAGCTGAGTGTCTGGGGCTTGTAGACGGTGTGATTAGCCAATTTGGCAAGATTGACGCTTTGGTCAATTGCGCAGGTATTGTGCAGTCACTCTCTGTCTTATCCATAAGTGAGGCTGACTTTGATCGGATGATCAGTGTCAACCTGAAGGGAGCCTTCAACCTCGCCAAAGAGACACTTCGAGTGATGAAGCCTCAAGGTTTCGGTTCCATCGTGAACGTGGCTTCTGTGGCTGCCCAGCGGGGAGGCGGTTTGGTGGGGGGAGCCCATTATGCCGCTTCTAAGGGTGGTGTTATTAGCTTGACCAAGACCATCGCCAGGGAGTTCGGAGTTGACGGAATCAGGGCTAATACTGTCTGCCCATCCATGACCGAGACAGGGATGATTGATGGCATGAGTCCTGAGAAGTATCAGGAGATTGTAGCCGCTATTCCTTTGCAACGAGCTGGGCACGCTGAAGATATCGCGGGTGCATGTCTGTTCCTTGCTTCCGACTTTTCTTCATACATCACGGGTACAACCCTTGATGTTAACGGTGGGAGTCATATTCACTAAGTTTTTCTAGTTATATCTTCGGGCTCGTCTTAGAGAAGTTGTCTTGGATCTATTAACTTGTCGTTGACGTATCGTTAGCGTAGGAGTTGGCTGTGTGCATAGCTAGCCAGCTCCCATTCTGCCATTAAAACAAAAATAAAATTAAAGAGGCAATACCAATGAAGAAAACCAAGGCGGTTTTGGCTGCGTCTATATCTTTACTGAGCTTTAATAGCTTGGGGGCGGGCTTTTTTGAAGATGCAAAGTCTTCAGTTGGTCTACGCACTCTCTACTACGAAAACGACATTCGTGAAACAGGCGGTGTGGATCAGCGCCAAACTGCACAAGGCGTCAGAGTAGACTATCTTTCGGGGTTCACGGAGGGCACAGTAGGGTTCGGTTTAGACGTTCAGGCCCTTTTAGGTTTGAATTTAGACGGCGGCTTCGATAACGAATCAGCTTCCACAGTGAATACGGTGACGCCCGTTAAATCTGATGGCTCTCCTGTCGACAGCTGGGGGCGATTGGGCGGAAACGCCAAAGTAAGAATATCAAAGACAGAGTTAAAGCTAGGCAATGCCCTCGCCCCCAATTTGCCAATTCTTGTTACGAATAACTCGCGAGTTATGCCGCAGGCTTTTGAAGGCGGGGTAATAAATTACAAAGAGTTTGATGGTCTAAATTTGGTAGGGGGAAAGATAACCAATGGAAGTAGCCGGGCTTCAAGTAACTATTCCGCCCTTGGGGTGAGTGGAGGATCTCGGGGTTCGAATAGTTTTGTTTTTTTCGGTGGCGACTGGACTCCTAGAAAAGACTTGTTATTGCAGTATTATCACTCCAAGCTTGAGAATTACTACGTACAAGACTTCTTTGGTCTGGTTTACACTTATCAAATTGTGCCTGGCCAGTCTTTGAAGGCGGACTTGCGGTATTTTGATAATGGTTCAGATGGTAAGGTTGGAGCTGGTGGTTACATTTTCAATAACGCTGGTGGATTTGCTAGTAAGCCTGGCGAGGTCGATAATAAAACTTGGTCGGCAATGTTCACATACACCTTGGGTAGCAGTGCGTTAATGCTTGGTTATCAGAGTGTTAGCGATGATGGTGCCATGGTGTATGTGAGTTCTGGTAATGTGAGGGATGGAAATAATAATCTGGAGGGGCAGGGCGGTGCTAGCGTCTACTTGTTTACCGACGCTATGGCCAACACTTTCGTTCGGGCGGGCGAAAATACGACGTTTGGACAGTATTCATATGATTTTGCAGCAAACGGCTTGCCGGGATTAAAAGCTTACTTTACATACCTCAAGGGAGAGAATATCAAAGATAGAGCCGGCAATGGTCAAAAGTATAGTGAGTGGGAGCGCGATATGCGGGTGGACTACGTTGTTCAATCTGGGGTTTTAAAGGACTTTGGTGTGTCTCTGATGCGAGGAAACTTCAGGACGGAGATACCCGGCAGTCAAGGTGGGGCGGATATCGACCAAACACGACTTTATCTAAATTACACTTACTCTTTCAAATAGTTACCTGTGACTAGGCAAGTCCAATGCTGGGCTTGCCTTCATTAATTGTAGGACGGGGGTCACGATTTCTTTTGGCTTCCGCCGATCCTGCTGGACAGTAGTTTAGCCGCTTCCTCTAATGCGCTTTGTACCTCAGCTACTGACTTCCGCCGGCTTTGATCAATTCGTTCTGCATATGGAACTGTCAATGCAGCAATAGCGTGGTTTTGAGAGTCCAATATTGGAAAGCTAACTGCATACAAGCCGCGAACTTGGATACTGTGTGCCGATTCATACCCGCTTTTTTCAATGCGATCCAATACGATATTTAATTGTGGGTCTTCATGTTCAGGGCTCCGTGCCAAGGATTCCTCAATTCGTAGATCTCGAACGCCCTTATCCTGGAACGCTAGGAGAACCCTGCCGGACGCAGAGACAATGACGTCAAGCTCCGCTCCGACCCTTACACTGAACCCCATTCCGCTAGGCACGTCCACCTTGGCGATGACCATTTGTTTCCCTTGGCCATAAACAGTGAGATGACAGGACTGGTCTAGCTCGCTTGATAGCTTATGCATAATGGGTCTTGCTTCATTGAGAAGACGATGCGTCGGGGGGTTCTTATGTGCCAGCTCAAATATTTTATTGGTGATGCTGTATGTGTCTTCGACTAATGTTACATAGTTCCGCCCGACAAGACAGTTTATCATTCGATAAACTTCACCCACGCTTCTGCCCAGTTTTTGCGCTATTTCACGTTGGGATAGAGGCTGATCTGTGGCGCATAGCATTTCCAGAATATCTAGCCCTTTTTCTAATGCGGGGGCCGCATAGGCTTTGCTTTCGGACTCTGAGCTTTTACTTGTGATGTCTTCTTTCATCTTCCATTCGCCTGATGCATCTTTTCGGGGCCAAAGGGCATGTTCCGGTTTTTCTTGCAATGGAAACTATTATACATCGTAACGATATGGCTGGTATATGAGCTGGAGTGCTGATTTAACTTTGGGTTTTAGTCGTGCCTGGTAGTGGGCAGGGTTCAGCTCGTTTCGTGCTCTGATAGCCTCTTGCGAAGAATGAATTCCAATCCTTTTAAGGGAGAGCCGAAGAGCTGGGAGTCGCCGCTCCTCGCCTGTCGAGGTTTGAGTACCAGACGCCGGTATTGAGCTAGACTAGGAGCAGTTACCGGACGGAATATCGAGACTTCAGGCCCTCGTACTTAGCCCGGGCCTTTCCTGAATACCCCCCTAATTCCGATGTGGCGCAGGTGGGACAGGTGTCGATTGTTCTTCATGCCGCATGAAGAAGCCGAGGTAATAGTGACTGATACGGTATTGAACAGGCGGTCTGACTGCCCTGTGCTCCAGATCTACCCCGGCGACCCTGGAAGCACGTTCAGCACTTCTAAATCTCCCGGGCGTCACCCTTTTGACCTCAGTAAACCGACAAATTACAGGTCACCAGGTCAAACGACAGAAGGCAAGTGATTGCGTCTTATGTGGCACCCGATCAAATTTGTTTGGGGCGTATATCGCCATTCGTTATTGATTGGAGAGGCAAAGTAATAGGCTGTTCCAGCTCTATGGTTCGATAGGTAATTACTTTGTGAGCTGTGATAGGTTAAAGTGAAATATGCTCATATTGTACCTTGGTTTTATTTAATTCGAGCAGATCTATTTTTAACCCGCTTGGAGGATATAAATTTTCTTCTCTGGCTGGGACTTTTAAACGATTTTAGTACTGTGCTGCGCAGAATTTAAGCCGACGCTAACTATCGAAAGTTGCTAAGTGAAGTCGTTTGGTGATCCGGTTTCGTAGTTATAAAAGATAAAGTCATTGAAACCACCCGTCAGGTGGCGTGGTGCGCAGATAGACCATTCCGTCACGCACATTCAGATGTGTTGCGTAAGGTATTGATATGGGGGCTGAAAATTCTGGATGCATTAAGGGCTAAAGTTGAGAGTTTGACTTTAACGAAATATAATTCATGCCATTCTCAATATTTACCAATGTGGAGGCCAAGGGATGGATTGGCACAACAATAGTGAAGCAGGCGGAGAGTGCGATGTAGTTACTTTATTAGTCTATGCGGAACCAGAAAATCTGCCTTTAAGTCCGGTGAGTATAGAGATAGTTAATTGCGCCATGGTCAGCTTGTGGTAGTTGGGGGAGTACGCAGACTATGACCGCCCCTGATAGCTATAACTACGTATATCGAAAAAAGGTAAATGCATCCGTGTTTCTATGCCAGGGGGGGGCTTGTGATGGCTTGGTGAAAAACATTAAGACAGTCTGCAGCGTTCTAACTGTCACTGTACAGTCGAGCAGCAAAAAAGCTTCGGAGTGTTTTTCTCCCGATACTGCTTGGGTGTCATGGATAATTTTTCCTGAAACAACCTTGTCATGTGGCTTTGATCCGAGAACCCGCAGTCCATTGCGACGGCCTTCAACGGAACATCGCGCAATGTCGACAAGAGCTGTTCAGCTTTTTTTAAACGGCGCGCCTGGACATACTGGTGGGGGGACACCCCATATACAGTGCCGAATACACGAACAAAATATGACGGACTAAGGTCGACAATTATGGCCATGTCTTTCACTGAAATAGGGCTGGACAGGTGTGAATCAATATAATCCTGAAGTTGATTTCGTTTCATGCTCGACAGGCGAGACACCCGATCACCATCTTTAAGATCACACCGCACATATTGCCGGATCAAATGAATGCATATCTGTATTTCTAGCGTCTGGGTATAGATGCTGCTGCCTGGCTCATTACTCAAGCACTCCATTTCATAGGCCGCCATGAGCTTCGAGAGCTTGGCGTCGTTGACAATTGGGCAATGGTCTACAAAAACGCCATCAATATCCTTTTGAAAAACTTCATTAGCAACCTTTCCCATCATCGCCTGCGAAATATAGATATGACTGACCTCGATATCGTTCATCCAGTACCACCTAGAGGACTCCCCTCGTGTTAAAATGGTTACGTCATCATTTCCGACCGACCATTTCTGCCATTTTTCGCCATCATGAAAGCCAAGATTGGATGTTCCTGTTTTCCATCTCACCAACTCATAGTCCCGCATGCAAGGGATGCTGACTTCGGTTTTGTCAAAGCGATACCCTCGGAGCGACATACCGTCATCGGGCGCTGTCTCTACAGTGCCTTTTATCGTCACTTCTCCAGGGATTACGTCCAGCATTTTTTCTGGCGTTAAGAGGATGGCGCTCATCACAACTCCCTTATTATCTGTACTTGTAGTGGAGTTTTTTGTCAGCACTTAAAAAGCATTTGGTGTTAGTAGATTATCGTCATCTCGCACTCCAAAATTAGCACATCTGTTAGGCTTGCACGCAAAACCGGCTTGCCACCGATCGGCGCCTTTCCGTCCGTCTGGCAAGCCGCTACACGAATGCTTGAGCGTCGTTACTCAGCCTGGGTTTCGAAGTCATTCGGCCTAGTCGGCCGCGGGCGCCAGCGGCGCAAGTGAGTATGACACTCGTAGGCCTGCGCCGATGGGTAAGTCACAAGTTCAATAGTGCTCCCCCAAGGCGTCCGGGTGTACACGTATCGGTTCCCATTTCCGGCATCCCCGCCCGGGAGGACACCAGGTCGGCTGAGCAGAATGCCACCAGCTTTCTCCAGGCGACTGGCCGCGACGTCGATATCGTCAACGTAGATGCAGATGTGCTGGATACCGAAGTCGCTAGGGACTACGGGCTGCGCCTGCTGTACACCGGAGTAAGAGAACAGTTCTAGGTTGGGGCCGTTGCCGAGCCGAAGCATGCGGATTACGGTAATCACGGCACCCGGTGGAATGCCAAGGCCAGCTTCGACCTCCGGGCCACCCAGGGGCTCGTCAAGCATGTCGTAGAGCTTCTCAGCACCAAAGGCGTCTACAAAGAACCTGGTGGCTTCTTCCATGTCTGGAACGGTGATACCAACGTGTTCGATCGCGCGGACATTCATAGCATTTCTCCTATCTTGGATGCGGCCCAGAAACCGGATTGGGTAGCCTCATACATCCGCCCGCCACGGGCTCTTGTCCCGATGCTTTGGACGCGATCGTCATTGACAAGCTCAGCTTTGACAGTTGAAGCAATGCGGGCCGTTGCCATCACAACGGTACCGTCGACGGGCAGGGCACTACCTGTGGTCACCGATACGCCCAACGACTTGAGCAGCCCTATGAGATGCCCGCGCTGCATGTCGTTGGTATCGATACCAACTTCATCGGCCGGGGAGACAAGGCTGACCTTCTTCCCGTGCTCAGCCAGCCAAAGGGCTGCGAACATTGCGGTCTCAGTTTCACCGAAAACGGTGATCTCGCCCGCCATGGGCAGTTGTTCGCTGGCCAGCATTTCGACAACATCTGGGCCTTGTTCCTGCGTAACGGTGCCGGTAGCGAGTAGCACGGTGTCCCATGAGGCCAGGTCGATCTCATCTGCATCGGTATTGAGTTGGACTGAGACGCCGACTCGCTCGAGTTCGCTCTCGTAGTAGCGGATCATGTTCTTGACCTCCATGCGAAATGGGCTCGCGGCTGCCCAAGCATGGAGCTGGCCGCCGATGCGGTCGTGACGCTCGACCAATAGCACACTGTGCCCGCGTTCTGCGGCCAGGATCGCGGCTTCACAGCCGGCCGGCCCGCCACCGATCACTAGGACACGATGCTTCGTGGATGCGGGCCGGCGAGCTTGTTCCGCGCGACGTTCCTGACCGAGGGCAGGGTTTATAACGCACTGGGTGCCCTTGCCGTTGAACATCCAACGCGAGATGCACTCATTGACCGCTAGGCAGCGGCGGACGCTCTGTGGTTCCCCGCGCCGGGTTTTAACAACCGTGTCGGGGTCGGCAAGTCCCGATCGGCCTAAGGCCACAAAGTCGAGTTCGCCGTTGGATACAGCTTGCGCCATCTCGTCGAAGAGCCAGGTGAGACGGCCAACACCGATGACCGGGATTGACACACGCTTTTTGACGGCTTTGGCGTAATCGACCAACGATCCAGGTGCAACCATCGGCAGCAAAGTCATTGCGGTGTCATAGTTTCCCGCACTCACATCCAGTGCATCGACGTAAGGTTCGAGCATCTCGCAAAAGGCCAAACCATCTTCCAGCGAGAGGCCTCCCTCGTAAGGCTCGGTAACGCTGAGCCGGTACAAAAGGGGGAACTCGGCACCGACCTGATCGCGAACACCACGCACCACCTTGAGCGCGAAGCGGGCACGGTTTTCCAGCGATCCTCCCCAACGGTCGGTGCGCTTGTTGGTGTACGGCGAGAGGAATTGGCCAAGCAGGTAGCCGTGGGCTCCGTGCAGTTCCACCGCGTCAAAGCCGGCTGCCACGGCACGGCGGGCACCCTGGACGTACTTATCGATCAGCCCGGGGATTTCGTGTTCCTCGATCGCCCGTGGTGGGGTGCCAAAAGCGCTGGTGATGCCCGCCGTTGGCGCGAGCGGCGGCTCGTTGCGCTCCGTATTGTCCTGAGAGTTCTGGCGACCGGTGTGGTGCAACTGCACGGCAATCTTCGCGCCTTCACCGTGGACAGCGTCGACCAAGTTGCTGAGGGCACCAATGAACCTGTCGTGGTCAATCCGGATCGGGTGCCCGGCCGTGCGTCCCACCTCCCAATCGATAGAGGTGTTCTCGGTAATGATAAGGCCAACTCCACCACGGGCGCGGGCCCGATGGTAATCGATGAGTTTATCGTCGACCTCGCCGAAGGTGCTGGCGAACTGAGTGAAGATCGGTGCCTGGACGAAACGATTTCGCAATTGCATTTGGCCGATGCGTCCGGGCTGGAACAGCGCTGCGTTGGGGCCGTCCGAAATCACCAGGTTGGGAATTTTGGGGGGGGTCATGCCTATCTCCTCAATCTTTTATTCTTGTTTGAGGTTTGATCATGGGATGTACTTCGGCATGGGTATTGAATATTCATGCTGAGGTATTGAAGGAATCTGCCATCGCAGGTACAGCGTTACTCGGATCAACTCGCATACTTTCTGTGCGGTAGTCTCCGACGGAGCGGGCAGCGCGAGTTACGGTGGGCAAGGCGCGTCCTTGGTTTGCCGCAGCCTGATAGCTAATTTCCGATCATGGTTCGAACGTAATGACAGCTTGCCAGATAATGAGCTGATCCTGTGTTGGATTGATCTGGTGCGAGACCGTCTATCCGAGGCAGCCGCGCGGCGTGGTCTGACTCGGCGACAGTTCGCTGCGACGCTGGTGATGCTGGTGGTTTTCAAAGGGCGTGTCTTGGCTTTGCAGATTGGCGACAGTGCGCTTGTCGCTCGTAAGGCTGGCGTATGGGAGGCCTTGTGCTGGCCAGAAAACGGAGAGTTCGCGTCGACGACCTATTTCGTTACGGATGACCCTGAGGTTCGGCTGCGTACCTTCAATTTGGATTTTGAGTATGACGCCTTCGCTTTATTTTCGGATGGATTGGAGTCAGTCGCTTTGGAGCAAGCAACACAGCAGCCCTTTGCTCGGTTCTTTGATCCGATGATTAATCCGGTCGACCAAGTAGCAGGGGAGGGACGTTTGGTTGAATTGTCAGGCGCACTTGCGCGATACCTGAACAGTCCGGCGCTCTGCGAGCGAACGGATGACGACAAGACTCTCATCCTCGTTTCATGTCGATGAACTCACCGCCGGTACGGATCGGTGCTGCTGGCGGATTTCCCGTCGTCGGTTGCCGCTGCATTTGAGTCGGCGTTCGGTCTTGCTGCTACCTCCCGTCCGGATCCGGCTGCGTGGGTGAGTTTGCTTCAAGGTCTCGAAGCTGGCTTGCGTCAATGTGTAAATGTCCCGACTCACTACTTTCCTAGTGCGGCAGGAAGTTGTCTTTGGTGTCGGCTAGCAAGTCAGTCTGGTTTCGAAATGTTCCCATTGGGGCTTGTCGTGGGGAATGTTCCTACGGCGGGGCCCTTCGATCTTGAAGCTGTATGGGCAGCTATCCGCGCGGTGCGGATTCCTCGGCCGGAAGAGGCCCTGCCTACCTGGAGCGGAAATGTAGGCCCGCCCAGTGCGGCAGTTACTCAGGCAAAGAGCAACGGTCCAGAGAAAGCTATCTACGGTGTCCTGGCACTATTGGCGGCAATCATCGGCTTTTTCAACGTGCCGCAGTTAGGACTCCTTTGGGGAGGCCTGGGCGTTTACGGTTCGGTAGCTTGCTCACTAAGGCCAAGGTAGATCCAGCGCCGTTTCGCAGGGCTTACGTGGATGCTGATAGTCGGGTGCGATTGCTATCGATGGCACATTTGCAGCGCATTGGCCTGAAGGAGATTTTTGTTCTACGTGCCGACTTGGAAGACTGTGTGGCCCGATATCGGCAGGTTGAGGGGGATCTCGCGCAGGTACTGATAAAACTGAAGTCGACACGAGAGGCGCGTCAGCGAATAGACTTCTTGGATCGGTTCCTGATAAGACGCGCAACAATACCGGGCATCGGGCCTGCGAAGACTGCTACGTTGACCTCCTTTGGTATTGAAACTGCTGCTGACATAACGGCTTCTGCGGTTCGTGCGGTGCCGGGGTTTGGTGAGGCATTGACTGGAAAAATGCTTGCATGGCGCCAAAGTCACGAGGCTAAGTTCCGTTACAACACCTCGCCAGATCCATCTGATATCCAAGCCGAGAACGCAGCGCGCTCCGCATCAGCAGCTAGACAGATTGATTTGCAGAAAAAGCTTCGTTCGGGTCTCATCCATCAACGGTCCGATGGCATCGTCTTTTCTAATATCCTGAATCTGTCGAGAAGGTGATCGGTATACCAAGTGAATTGGAGGCGATTTCAATTTTCAACTCGATCAATTCGGCCAGATTTTCAAAGAAACGATCTCCTTCGATGGAGTCAAAGTCCGCGAATAAAACGACGTCCGCGCCAGCATCATGTGATTTCATTTGTAACAATTGTGTGAGCAGTCCAGCCATTAACTGTTCGGCTAGGTGTTCCGACAAAATATCGCCAAAACCTAATGAATGATAAAGCGGGCGAACGAATACGGCGTCGAGTGAGAACAAGAACCTCAACGGTCCCTGTGTTTCGGATTCGCTGTCCAGATCTTCACATCCATGGCTACGGTACCGACAAAGTCCTGCGAGCTCCTTGTTTATCCAAAGCTCCAGATTCTCGGCATCGATAAAGTAATTGTCGTTTAGCGGAGACCCCGCGGCAGCGATTTCCTCCACAAGAGGAGATTTTTCTTCATTCGTTGCCATACCGATCGAAATAAGGGCGTTCCAATGCTGTGTCCCGTCGTAGGTGCTGTGCTGGAAAATGCTCACGCAACGTTTTTGGGGGCCTATGGCATCGTCCTGGTGCCGGGGATCAAGATCCGTCAGTCTCTCTGCATACTGCCCGTCAACCTTGTCAGTGTGATTCATAGCTCACCCCGTGGGAAAAATAATAGCTTACGGTCGACGGACGACTATTGCCGTTCAGATGTTGATTAATTCGGGTTCAATTTTCCGGTGGTCGAGGCAGGCGTCGTCATGGGCGCTTTGTGCCCATTTGAGTTGCCTCTACCTAGTCCCTCCAGACCGTCCTGGCCGATCATGATGTCGGTGAGCTTCTCGCCCAGCAGGTTCCAAGCTTCTTTTTTCTCTTCGGCATAATCATGGTGTAAGTAGTGACGGCGGACCCGGGAACCTGCCAGCACGTGGTTCTGGCACCGGTCTATCACGTCAAGGCTTATGCCCCAGGCTTGCATCATGGTTGCACCCGTTCGTCTCAAGTCATGGGGTGTCCATTCCCCATTGGCACCACCGGACAGCACCAGGGTGTCATCATGTCGGCGACGTGAAAGCGGCTTGCGATTTTTGAAGCGTGATTGGCGGTCTCCAACCTGTTTGCTGACGACCTTGAGATCGACATGACCATCATGATGCTTTGCGGGAAAGCACCATTGAGAGTTTCCTGTGAGCAGCCGAAGCTTGTTGAAATAGTGGATCGCAAACGCAGATAGGAACACGTGGTGGTCCTGCTTTTTTCCCCGGCTACCTTTGACGTTTGCCACGGGAATAAACCAGACACCATTTTCCAAATCAACGTTTTTCCATTCGGCCTGAAGCAGTTCACCAATCCGGCATAACGTTCCCAAACAGATCCAAAGCGCAAGTTGGGACTCTGGTTTGAGTGGGCGAATTCCATCGTACTTTTCGCCGGCAGGTAGCGCTGCATAGTCGGCAGTCATTTTCTGAAAGCGTTGGTGTAATTCTTGAAGTTCGGTGGAGGAGAGGAGCCGAGTTCTCTCCTCCTGGTAGTCACTGGGTATAAGCTTATCAATTTCGACCAAGTCTGCTGGATTTCCGTCGACCAGCAGTGTTCGCCATGGCTGGCGTTTCTGCGCCCATCCAAACATCTGGACGATATCCGAAAAAAGACTGATGGCCTGACGAGTAGCACCTCGAGCTATTACGGAACGCACCAGGCTCCGCAAGTCATGTTCACTGACTGTACTGATGACTTTGGAGCCAACGGCGGGGTAAAGATCTTTCGCGAATTTTCTCCGTAGCTCGGCATTGCCATCCTTTCGTGCGACACCATCGCGAAGCCATTCTCCCGCTAGGTCTAGCAGCGTCAGCTCCATAGATTTTTGCTGATCGGCTTCTGCGAGTTGTGCAGCCAGCTCCGCTTTTAGTCTGACCTTCCCTGCGCGCTTGTTCTCATTAGGATTGATCCCTTTGGCTACAAGGTCTCGTGCCTCGTTGCGCTCCTTGCGGATTTCGGTCAACGACTTGCTTGGCCAGGTACCGCACGAGAAACGGGTGTAAATTCCTTCCCAGCGAAACTGGAAGTAAAAGGGGATGGCGATACCTTTTTTGCGGAGTGAGACCCTGCCCGCGAGGCTGCCTTCGTCGCGTATGATGGTGCCGACATCCTGCTCGGTCAGTGCTTCCAATTCCTTGGCAGTGAGCTTGGCCATAATCAACCTCCTGAAAAGTTTACTCCCACATTTACTCCCACTAATTCGTCAGCTAAGGGTAGATCAGGATAGAGGTCGTTGGAAGAGTGAAGCGCTAAAAGGCCTTGTTTTACTGGGCTTGAGGATTCTATAGGGGAGCAGCGCGAACCAGGGATGCATAATGCCTAACTGAATGGGGTGCTAGGGGTCGAGTGTTCGAATCACTCCGTCCCGACCATATAATTCAAGGGGTTGCGAGATTTTATCTCGCGACCCTTTTTTATGTTTGGTCGTTTTTACCCCCACAAAACCACCGGCTCTGGGTGGAATCCTCACGGCTTCCGCGTGGGCGGACGCAGGCTTTGGCGCTCACGCGTGGTCTCTTTACCAATGTTGTTTGGTCTTTCTCTTCGGTCCTGACGTTTTTGAGTGTTTAAGACTATTTTCCTGTGTATTGAGAACTACATACAGGTCAACCATCAGCTTGTTTATCTCAGGTCGCTCGGGTCATCCTACGTACCCGGTAGTTAGGCTTGGGCGGCACTGGGATCGTATAGCCGTCGGGGACTAGACTGCGTAGGTCATAGCCAATCATGAGCAATCCAGCTTCAAAGGCGTGGCAGCGGTCTACCAGCTGAGGCTGCTTGGCGAATAATTCGGACCCTTCTAGTACCGCGCGGATGATCCAACCTAATTGGAGCTGACGCCGTGCCCAAGGGTGCCGACTGGTGGTGGAGAGTTGCGGTGTACCGTTGTACCCAGGCTTTAAGTGTTTTGGGTTTCGAATCTGGTCGCCGATCCCTGGCCCCCAGGCGAAGTCCACTACCTGCGGCGCAGTGGTGCCGGTGCCTTGGCGTTACAGGCAGTAGAGCAGCGCGATGGCGGCACCGACCCGGCCGTCATAGATTGGAGAGCCAGTGGTGTCGAGCAGGGCATGGATCTTAGTCATGCCCGAGTCGAATCTTAGGATGTTCTGCTTAGTGAGGGGGTTGAGCTGCTGCTTGCGGTCCAGCGCGAGAAGCGCCTGGCACTGCTTTAGGTAATTCATCAAGTTCTTGTCGTGCATTTGATTCTTGAGAAATCCGACGGCGCCATCGACTTTTCCCCACGCTAGGATCGCTTCGCAGGCTCCATGCGTGGCGAACTCATCGCGGGCGCGAACCGCCAAACGTAAGCGAATGCGCAGCCGGCGCAGCTCCGCCTTGACCGTCTCCCAATTCCCGCCCCACTGGTATTCGCCGCTTCGATACCTTGAACCTTGCAGTCGATCGCGTTGCGCACGAGCCTACTGCGCGCGACCTTCAGATGTACTGGAAGAGCGGGAAGGTTTTCGATTAGCCACTCGATGAGGCCGAGCATGTCCGGTTGCTCGAGAAACTGCTTGCGATTCATTCCATGGCTCCTGGTCGCGCCGTGATGCGGATGATGCTCTAAGGTAGCGCACGACGGGGTAGACTCGGGGATTGATCGTGCTGCGGTCTCGTGTCATCGGAAAAACCATGTTCTGAGTTCAGTGGACATGACCTGCGAAGAAGGGGGGGTAAGTGACAAGAGTTGGGCAGGGCGCTTGCTCAGGTTTTTTATTAGCCTGATGAAGCTTTTGTGGAACAGCATTAGTAAAACCGCGACAGCAGGAAAAGCCATCGCGGTTGTTCTGCGTTTTAGCGGTTAGCGTCGGCCAAGCCAGCCTCAATGAAGCGCACGGAGCTCTCCATCGCCTGCTGACCTTCTGGCAGCATGGTGGCGTAGAAGTGCCAGGCGTGGAACATTGCTGGCCAAACTTCCAGGTTCACGCGAACTCGGTTATCAGCCAAGTGAGTTGCAAGGCGCATTGCATCACTCAACATCAGCTCGTTCTCGCCGATCTGCACCAAGATTGGTGGAAGACCGGTGACGTCCGCGAACACAGGTGAGGCCAGAGGATGATTGGCCAATGTGTCGCCCAGGAATGCTCTGGCGAGGATGTCCAAGACAGGCTTGGAGTTCAGAGGATCCAGACCTTCACGATTGCTCATGGAAGCACCGGTGTGTTCAAGGTTCGCCCATGGTGAGATGGAGGAGCCAACCGCAGGTAATGGAAGCCCCTTCGATTTCGCCGCAACCATGACGCTGACAACCATCGCGCCGCCAGCCGACTCGCCAGAGAACGCAATTTTGTAAGCCGGAATTTTCTGCTCAAGCAACCATTCGTAAGCGCGCAATGTGTCGTCAATAGAGGCTGGAAACTTGTGCTCAGGGGCAAGGCGATAGTCCGGCATGTACACACGAGCACCGA
>NZ_FOCU01000030.1:0-1473 GCF_900110195.1 Pseudomonas sp. ok266
GAGAGCTGATGACGAGTGTTCTTTTAGAACACGAAGTGGTTGATGCCATGCTTCCAAGAAAAGCTTCTAAGCTTCAGGTAACCAGGAACCGTACCCCAAACCGACACAGGTGGTTGGGTAGAGAATACCAAGGCGCTTGAGAGAACTCGGGTGAAGGAACTAGGCAAAATGGCACCGTAACTTCGGGAGAAGGTGCGCCGGTGAGGGTGAAGGACTTGCTCCGTAAGCTCATGCCGGTCGAAGATACCAGGCCGCTGCGACTGTTTATTAAAAACACAGCACTCTGCAAACACGAAAGTGGACGTATAGGGTGTGACGCCTGCCCGGTGCCGGAAGGTTAATTGATGGGGTTAGCTAACGCGAAGCTCTTGATCGAAGCCCCGGTAAACGGCGGCCGTAACTATAACGGTCCTAAGGTAGCGAAATTCCTTGTCGGGTAAGTTCCGACCTGCACGAATGGCGTAACGATGGCGGCGCTGTCTCCACCCGAGACTCAGTGAAATTGAAATCGCTGTGAAGATGCAGTGTATCCGCGGCTAGACGGAAAGACCCCGTGAACCTTTACTATAGCTTTGCACTGGACTTTGAATTTGCTTGTGTAGGATAGGTGGGAGGCTTTGAAGCGTGGACGCCAGTTCGCGTGGAGCCATCCTTGAAATACCACCCTGGCAACTTTGAGGTTCTAACTCAGGTCCGTTATCCGGATCGAGGACAGTGTATGGTGGGTAGTTTGACTGGGGCGGTCTCCTCCTAAAGAGTAACGGAGGAGTACGAAGGTGCGCTCAGACCGGTCGGAAATCGGTCGTAGAGTATAAAGGCAAAAGCGCGCTTGACTGCGAGACAGACACGTCGAGCAGGTACGAAAGTAGGTCTTAGTGATCCGGTGGTTCTGTATGGAAGGGCCATCGCTCAACGGATAAAAGGTACTCCGGGGATAACAGGCTGATACCGCCCAAGAGTTCATATCGACGGCGGTGTTTGGCACCTCGATGTCGGCTCATCACATCCTGGGGCTGAAGCCGGTCCCAAGGGTATGGCTGTTCGCCATTTAAAGTGGTACGCGAGCTGGGTTTAGAACGTCGTGAGACAGTTCGGTCCCTATCTGCCGTGGACGTTTGAGATTTGAGAGGGGCTGCTCCTAGTACGAGAGGACCGGAGTGGACGAACCTCTGGTGTTCCGGTTGTCACGCCAGTGGCATTGCCGGGTAGCTATGTTCGGGAAAGATAACCGCTGAAAGCATCTAAGCGGGAAACTTGCCTCAAGATGAGATCTCACTGGAACCTTGAGTTCCCTGAAGGGCCGTCGAAGACTACGACGTTGATAGGTTGGGTGTGTAAGCGCTGTGAGGCGTTGAGCTAACCAATACTAATTGCCCGTGAGGCTTGACCATATAACACCCAAGCAATTTGCGTCGAAGAGACCAGATTGCGGTGTGTGAAGACGAAACGAACCGAAAGTTCGATGTTCACAAA
>NZ_FOCU01000023.1:0-32201 GCF_900110195.1 Pseudomonas sp. ok266
GTGGCAGTTTTTCACTTCGACAAAAAAACGCTCGCCTGATTTAAGTATGAGTAAATAGTCTGGTGGTTGAAGATTTTCATCATTGGTGAAAATTTCTCCGCTGTCTTCTTGCTTTATAAATTTACATCTGCCGAGCGCTCCCGCAACGTGGGCGAACAGTGCTTCAACTCGTTTGCCATGAAGTAATTTTTTGTCTTCAAATGAATCTTTTAATGAGTTTTTTACGAGCCCCATGAATTCTCTAGCGTCGTCATCTTGAGAGACTTTGAATCCATGTACTCTGCCAAGAGCGGTGTAAAGGTCGATGACTTCAAATTTCCCAGGGTTTCTCTTGATTCGCTTCATTATGAACACTCCATTGTATTAAGAAAAATTGAGTTGATTGCCTGGAGTATGTTGGTTTACTTTAGACTTTTTATAAAGAGTGCTTTCAGTCATGTAAGGGAGCAGCGAGTATATCGCATAAGGGTTTCGGGTTAGCCCATAACTCCTCCAAATTGACATCATCGCTAGCAGGTCGATGTGCCTGGTTTAATGGGGCGATTTTAAGAATCATTGGAATGTCAAATGCTGTGCCTGTAACCACACAGCAACCTTTGGCAAGAGTAGGTATCAATGCCTTGGATGATGAGTCCAATGTACTAATGGTATTGTCCAAGAGCATGAGATCTCGCTCATTGACCAAGCGGTGAATGAAGAAGTTATGAATTTGTGAAACGATAGTAGGAGAAATGTCGGCAGGTCGTTGGCTCGAGAGTGTTAGATATACGCCATATTTCCGACCTTCTTTGATTATTTCCTCGAATAGTTCCAAACGGTAGTCTTTCCAGATCTCGTGCTCTCGTGTGGATTGTTCCGATAAAATGTTGTGTGCCTCATCAATGATCAAGTGAAGAGTTTGTGCTGGTGGGCTTTTTAAAGTTTCCGACTCTTTGTGATTAATATAGAAATTCTTGGCGATAAGAATGGGGAGGAGTTTCTTGATTTCATTGTTGCATTTTTTTAGTGAAATCACTTGTAGTAGATGGCGTGGTGTCGGTACATCGACAATTTTTAATACTCTCCGAAGGGATTCAATAGATGATTTGGCACGAGAAAGTAGGGGCTGAATATGTTCGTATTGCGCATAGCCTAAGAGCACATCCAGACAGAGTTGAAGATAGCACCGCAAAATAAGCTCATCAAATTGATCGAGATCGCTTAGGTCCAAATGTGCTTCCAATAATGGTCTTAATAAAGCCGTGTAGCTATTCCCATCGGAATCATAGTAGAAGCCATCTATGGAGAAGTACTTCTTTGAGGCGTTATATTTTATTTTAGCGAGATGCTTCTCTAGTTCCTCACAGCTTACCAATCTGGAAATTTCTCTGGCCAGTTCAAGCGCGTCAGGTTTTGGCTCGCTCGCGCTGAAAACTTTTTGAAAGGTTTTCATGAAGTAGTTTGTAAGCGGTATGTCTTTAAATCTATCTCTGCCGCTTACTACTCGTCTAAGAAAGGGCTGTTGAGTGTTGGTCGTAGCTTGGAATAGTAAGCTGAGTGTGTGCGCATCCCAAAAGTGAATGCTTTCGATCATGAATTGTTTTTTGCCTCGCTTAGTATCTAGTATAGTGATTTTTTTGTCTTTGGCAGGAAGAATTTGTTCTTCCGTGTATTCGCCATTGAAATCTATGATGACAAATTGGCTTTTGTTTTTCAGTCCTTCAAGCTTTTCTCTAAATAAGGTGGTGTACAACTGGGCGAGAGTATTAGATTTGCCGCTCCCCGTATTACCGAAAATGCCAAGATGACCATTAAATATTTTCGTCCATGGAAGATTTATCGATACATCCTCCTTTAGCATGACACCTATGGAAAAATCACTTGTCCCTTCGGTGCCATATATTTTGCTGACCATAGATTCGCTTAGTAGCGATGCTTGATCTCTTATCATAGGCATGTATTTCACGCCCTCATAGAAAATATAATCAACTATATATCCTATGGGTCTAACATCGACTTTACGGACGTAGGTATTTTTGTCAGCGTCTACATCGAGCTTTCTTTCATCTAGGTACTCTCCTTCCACCAAGCAGACAATATCAATGAAGCCTCGTTGGATAAGGAGATGTTCTCTTAACGAAACTCCCCGGTATTTCATTCCTTCATAAAAAATTGTTTCGTGGTTGGAGTCTTCAAAAATACGAAGAGAAATCCTAATTCCAGACACGGCGATCACTTCACCAACGACAATGCTCATACAAGATCATCCTCTGGTGGGATGTAGGTTTGTGGTTTGAGGGATAAAACGTATTTATTGAAGTTGGCGAAGTCCATTTTAGTTCCATCTGGTGGACCGATTACTGTTACATTTTTCCATTGCTGAAATTCCTTTCGCATCTTTGCAGCGCTAGCTGAGCTATAGCAACAAATAAACGTCTTCAGTTGAGGGTTTGCCAGCGAGCGCTGAACTAATTTGAGAATGTGCTCATCAGCAAAGGAGAACCCGAAAGTGATAAGGATTGAGTTTGGTTTTTCAAGCTCATAGCTCAGCAATCGAAGCATTTGATAATAATGCTCTTCAAATACTGTTTCGTGAAACTTCCATTTCGTTGGATTGACGATAGGTAGTTTATTGTATGTCTGCCAAAACTTACCCATTTGTTCGCTAGTGAAATTAATCTTTGGGATCTGCGCAGTAGACCCGCCAGGTGTGCCTAAGTAGTTGGAAAATGGAATTATCTTGTTGATTGTTCTTGTGGTGAGTAGATTGTTGAACTGTTTGGTATAGCTAACCTCAATTTTATCTGCGTGTTTTGACCAGTAAACAGATCCGTGCAGATAAATAATATTTAGTTGCGGAACCCCATAACTTGCGCGTTCAAAAATTCCTGTTTGACATTGGAATGTGTTGAAGTTTTTTGCGTGTAGATGTTTTTTATGGAATCCGGATGTACCGTCATTGATTACAAAGTCATACGCCCCTTGCGCCTGAATTTGGTCGGCGCTATGTGTGAGGCAGCCATCATAGTTGGTAGTAAAGATGTTTATCTTGCGATTTAGTTCCTTTCGCCGATCTAGAAAGCCCAGCAGGGTTTTTAATAGCGTTTGATAATTCCCAAGATTGTCTATGCCTTTTGAGGTGTTAACTGCCGTCGGGGCAAATGTCTGAACAGGGTAGATGCATGTGTTGTAATAATGCATGAATAGAGCTGCGCGCTTTTCCGGATAGTATTCGAATTTTGTAGCTAACGTTTCAATTGTTTCTCGTGCGCCATTTGCATCCTTAATTTCTAGCGCCAAAGTTGGGAATAGATCCGCCGAAGCCCCCGATCCGATTAGAATACTGACGTTTTTGTTATAGACATCCAATGGGTCAATTGATTC
Organism: Pseudomonas sp. ok266; assembly: GCF_900110195.1. NCBI lineage: Bacteria > Pseudomonadati > Pseudomonadota > Gammaproteobacteria > Pseudomonadales > Pseudomonadaceae > Pseudomonas > Pseudomonas sp. ok266. Next base: position 3,364 of record NZ_FOCU01000023.1, read on the forward strand.
GAACATAACGGCTCCGCTGGTTTAATTATACGTAAGCAAAGCTTTGGCTAAGCACTCCCTGCTCTAGAGATTTTTTTCGACTTTTTATGTATGAGGGGGTGTTACGTAGACGTGTAGGCAGGGCTTAATCGACCGCCAGCTTGGGGGGCGCAAAACCAGAGATGAAAAAACGCCATTTGAAGATGTTTTTCGCAAACGTTCGTAGCTTTCGCAATGATGTTGTGCCATCAAGAAATTCCCTCTTCGCATCCGGATTCCAAATGTTCGATTCGACAGTTGGCTTGGGTGGGGCATTTACCACTGGAAAGCTAGTATTTCGCCAGCATACTGTCCACCCCGAGATCCGATAAAATTCATCGCAATGCTTTGAGCGGATGCTGGGGGGCAGAATCTGTTCACGATTTTGGTGTGGAATGCATCAATGCGTACAACGGATGACGAGCACAAATAATCAACCAAGGACTCTTGGTGACTATCTGTCGGGCTATGACAGGGTTTTGATTTAGTAGTTACAGAACAAGTCGGCCGCTTGATTGGGTACCCCAAAGGCAGTTGGCTTGGGTTGTCAGTTATAACTGGAGACTTCGGCGTTTTTCTTTCCTTCTGTTAGCTAATGCGATTAGACGTTTAGATCTTCACCTCAACATGATCCAAAGATTGATTCACCGCCAATTCTCCAGCATCGCCATTCGCGGCATAGGAGGCAGATCTTTTTAGGGAGACGTGGCGCGACAAGGTCTTGATAAACGCCAACGTTTAAAAATACATCTCCAAACACTCTCCCAGGCTACACATCCTTGCGCCTTTGCCTACAGCTACGCCAGAATCCGCCGGCTTGTGCGCTTTTGGGTCGGATTCTATTGTGGTCTGGTCGCTGACGAATCAGCGATCGGGTTTGGTAGCCCGGCTTAGACTTGGCGCATAGCGTCACCCGATACAGGCCTTTTTTGGGGCTGTGTATTTATGGTGGTCATGCGCAGGGCGTCTTCGGGCGCGCCGGTTTTCCAAGTCACCGGTCTACCAACCTTCGTATGGCCACCACCCCTTCGTTTGGTAGCGAAAGATGATGGCTCCTTTTCTATGATTTGGAGATTCACTCATGATCAAACCAACACCCAACCCGCCCGAAACCGCCTCGGTTTCCCCCTACGAATCCATCGATTCCAGAAAACTCCACGAAGCCGCCGACCACGCGCTCGACCATTACCTCTGTCCGCCCGGTTCCACGCCGCCTCCACGTAAAAACCGTGGGATGTACGCCGTGACGGCGGACAACAAAACCGAAGAACTGCTGGTCGATGCCAGTGCAACACTCGCTTCGGCCAAAACCATCGCCCAGAACGTCTCCAGCCTGTTGCCGGCATCGCAGCGCCATGCGCTGGCGGGGATTGCGCAGTTGATCATGCTCGGGGAGTTGGCGGTGAATCGGGCGTTGGATAATTTGCAGTTGCCGGAGTGATGCGGGTGTCGGGATCACTTGGTGACTAATCGGGTGTCCATTCCGGCGCTTTCGCGAGCAGGCTCGCTCCCACCTTTGAGCGTGTTCCAATGTGGGAGCGGACTTGCTCTTCAGCCGCGATCAATGTTGAGACGATGTACGCGTATCTGTACCTGCGAGTGGGTCGCTTTCTTTGCGTCAATCGACTGCCAGGTTATCCCGAGCCCACTGTTCAGCCGTAGTGACCTGAATCGACTGCCGCTCGTTGAAAGTCCCCGCTTTGGGCCACGACACACCTCTGCCTTGGGCAAATACGGCGCGGTATTTTTTGATGTGGTGAGTGGGGTCTTTTTCCAGTTCCTGCATCAGGTACGGCACCGTCCAGACGTTACGCTTGAACGGCCGCCCCAGCACACGTTCAAGTAGGCTCGTCACCTGCCCATACGTCACCGTGTCGCCAGACAGGTAGACGATCTCGTTGCGAAAGCGCGGTTCGAAGAAAACGATGTCCGCTGTCAGCTTGCCGATGTCTTCCGGTGTCGTGAGCGTCACGCTGGTTTCCAGGCTGCCCAAGGCGTTGACGGTGTCGCTCTCAAAATCGACGACTTCAAAGACCGGCTCGAACAGAAAACTGGTGAACATGCCGGTCGAGATGATCACCCATTCGGTTTTATCCTGGGCGCGGAGCAACTCACGCACGTCGAGTTGCGCATCGAACAAATCCTGCGGGCTGCCCCGGCCAATCACTTCGAAATCGACGCCAAACTGCCAAGGGAAATAGCGCTTCACGCCGGACTTGAGCGCGGCTGTCGCCAGTTTCATCGGCGTTTCACGGCCCGCGACCATGCCTGCGCAGCCTATGACGGTGTCGAATGCTGCGAACACTTCGGCCAGTTGATCGATGGAATCGTTAACCAGGTCTGCAGCGACCATCTGGATACCCAGACTGCGCAGTTCATCGACTTCCCGCTTTTTCTCAGGGACTTGCGTGTTGATGGTCGAATCCCTGAGCAGGACGCTGATGGTGCTGCCGGGCGAGCGCTTGGCTACCCGCGCAAGATTACGCAGCACCGGCAGGCCGAGTTCGCCGGCGCCGAGTACGAGAATGGATTGTGGGGAAGGGTGGGTCGCTTCGGTCATGATGTCTCCTGAGATCCGTCGTCTGTATGATTTGGCGATGCTGGCACGATTGCGCAGCGCTCAGAAGAAGGCACACGCGTGATACCAGGGGGACACATGACCGATGAGGAAACCCTTAGCCAGGCAGAAGCGATCTGCCAGACGCTAAGACGAGACGATGATGGCGTGCGGCGCGAAGTCCTGGCTCACGCCGGTAGCCGCTGGTCACTGGGTATCCTGCATGCCCTGGGTGTGTACGGCACGATGCGTCATGCCGAGATTAAACGGCAGATGACGGGCGTGACTCAGCGCATGTTGACCAAGACGCTGCGTGCGCTGGAGCGCGATGGTTTGCTGATACGGCGGGAGTTGGATCAGGTGCCGCCCCATGTTGAGTATGAGCTGACGGCGTTGGGGATGGAGTTGTTGGTTCGCATGTCGCCGATTTGGACTTGGGTTGTGGAGCACGTGGATGATTTTCGCGAGGCGCGGCGGGTGTTTGATGGTCAGAGTGGGAAAAAGCCTGCTTGGCAGGTTCCGGTGGTGGGGCTGGTTGATTTGGATGGGGCTGATTGAATGGTTGCTTTGGTTCAGGCCATTGCGCAGAACGTGGCGAGTCTGTTGCCGGGTTTGGGGGCTTGCGATTAGAAGCAGCCCTCACCCCAGCCCTCTCCCGGAGGGAGAGGGGGCCGACCGAGGTGTCTTGCGAGGTACGTCGACCTGGAAGATTTTGGTGATTATGGCTTGGGTGAAGGATCTTCGATTTGGCTTTGTGAGCTTGGCAATTGTGGATTCAATGAATGGCTTTCAAGTCGGTGCAGCTCTCGAATATCCCCCAATCGGTCCCCTCTACCTCTGGGAGAGGGCTAGGGTGAGGGGCTTTCCGTTCGGGACAACAAAGTCTCCAGCCTGGCCAACGGCGGCGCATCCTGGTTGCGGTCAAACACCTGAATCCCAACCTTGAGCAAGCGGCCGTTCTCGGCTGCGCTGATCAGCTGTTCGCAGCGCAGCAATAGCCGCCCCTGATCACAATCCAGCGCTTTCATCCCCATCGGCAACTTCCCTTCCAACCGCAACTCCGCCATCCGACTCTGCGCCGCTATCATCGCCACCGACCGATCCCGCAAAACCCCACTACTCTGCGTCATCAACCCCGCCACCCGCACAGCCGCCGACATCGCCACGGCAATAATCGCCAGCGCCACCAGCACCTCAATCAACGTGAAACCCGCTTCCCGCGAACGCGCACACATAAACGGCCCAAAGCCAAAACCCAGCCCTCGACGCTAACCCGCGTCCTTGACGGCTTGACGACGAAAACACCCGAGGATTTTCAACATCCCTGACATATCTTCTTGCAACACTGCGCGTCGAATCGAATCAAGCCAGGGAATGTCGAGATGGATATCGCACCTTTCAAATCGCGTCAGCAACCGATGCGCGCGCCGCGTGGGCAGCAGGGTTTTACCCTGATCGAGATCATGGTGGTCGTGGTCATTCTGGGGATTCTCGCGGCGATGGTGGTGCCGAAAGTGCTCGACCGGCCGGATCAGGCGCGGGCGACGGCGGCGAAGCAGGATATTGGTGGGTTGATGCAGGCGTTGAAGCTGTATCGCCTTGATCACGGTACTTATCCGTCGATGAATCAGGGTTTGAAAGTCCTGGTTGAGCGGCCGGCGGATGCGAAGAACAGCAATTGGCGCTCGTACCTGGAGCGTTTGCCGAACGATCCGTGGGGGCGTCCTTATCAGTACCTCAACCCTGGCGCGAATGGCGAGATCGACATCTTTTCCCTCGGTGCCGACGGTCAGCCGGACGGCGACGGCGTGAATGCCGATATCGGTTCCTGGCAGTTGTAAGGCCGGCCATGAACAGCCGCTCGCCTGAGGGGGCGAAGCAACAGGGCATGGCGATTATCAGCGCGTTGCTGATTGCGGCCGTGGTGGCGGTGATTGCGGCGGGCATGTTGACGCGTCAGAGCGTGGCGACCCGGGCGCTGGAGGCGGATCAGCAGCGTGTGCAGGGCCGTTGGCGGGTGCAGGGTGGGTTGGAGATCAGCCGTCAATTGCTCTGGGACGCACGTCAGCGCGATCCGTTGACCCGGCTTGATCAGCCGTGGGCGCAGCGTCTCTCCGCGCAAGGTTTTGAAGGGCGACTGGAGGATGAGCAGGGCAAGTTCAATCTGCGCAACCTGGTCGCCAATGAGCGTGTCGATGAGGCGCAGGTCGCGGCGTTTCAGCGCTTGTGTGAGTTGATCGGGGTCAGTGCCGGGTTGAGTCAACGCATCAGTCAGCGGGTGATTGCTTCGTACCCGCGACTGCTGAATGCGCAGATTGCCGAGGCGCCGAAAAGCGGGTTCGACAGTGGTCGCGCGACCTCGCCCAACGCTTCACACAAACCGCAGAATCCGACGCTGCCGATGCTGCGCAGCATCGATGATTTGCGCAGTGTCGATGGCGTGAATGAGGCACTGATCGGCAAACTGGCGCCGTACCTGACGGTGATCCCCGCAACCACTTGGCTCAATGGCAACACTGCCACCGCGCCGGTTTTAGCCGCTTACGTGCCGGGGCTGTCGCTGGAGCGTGCCAATGCGCTGATCGCCGAGCGCGATGCCGGGCGCTGGTTTATCAACCGTGGCGACTTCGTTAACCGCTTGCGCATGCCGCAACTGGAGCTGACCAGCGTCAAGGTCGGCATCACCAGTGACTGGTTTCGCCTGCGCGGTGAGGCGCGGCGTGATCAGCGTCGGGTCAGTCTTGAGGCGTTGTTGCATCGCAGCCAAGACCGCTTGCCGCAGGTGATCTGGTCGCGGGTGGGCGTATGAGCCAGTTGAAGGTGGCGTTGCCGCCCTTGGCGGAGCTGGATCTGCACAGTCAATTGCACTGCGCCTGGTTGGATCGTCAGGGCGTGGTCACGCGGGAAGAACGCCGCAGTCTGAGCCAGTTGAGTCAGCAGTCGAAACTGCCGCCGCTGGTGTGTTTTCTGCACCCGGCTGACAGCCTGTTGGCGAGTCTCGATTTGCCGCCGTTGCCGGCCAACAAGATTGTCGCGGCGGTGCAGTGTGCGGCGCAGGCCTTGATGCTCGGCGACAGCAGCGCGATGCATATCGCGCACAGCTCGCGGGATGAGGCCGGGCAGGTGCAGATCGCCTGGGCGCCTCGGCAGCAGTTGTTGGGTTTTGGCCAGTTGCTGAAAAGCGCTGGGCTGAATCTGCGCGGTCTTTATCCGGCGCCTTACAGTTTGCCGGTGTTGCCCGGCACCGTCGCTTGCGTGCAGGACGGGCATTTGTTGCTGCGCGATAGCGTGCAAGCGGCGCGGGTGCAGCCGTTGTTTGATGACGGACTCGATGGTGTGGTGTGGGAACCAGGCGTCACTTTGCACTGGATCGGTGAGCAACCGCCGCCGGGTGCTGAACTGCCGATGGCGGATGCGCAGCGCTGGACCGGGCCGCTTCCGGGTTGGGGGCTGCATGGCGCGGTCCAGCAACAAAAAACCGAGCATCGCGGCTGGGGCAGGGCGATAGCTTTGTCAGCGTTGGCCGTGGCCATTTGGGTGATCGGTTTGAACCTGTATGCCGCCCGCGAAGCCGGGCAGGGCCAGCAACTGAAAACCCAGATGAACCTGCGGGTAAAGCAGGCGTTCCCCGAGTTGCCGGTGATCCTCAACCCGTTGCAACAGGCTCGCCAGCAATTGGCGGCGCGGCAGAAGGGCGCGGCGGATGATCCGGCGCAGACCTTCAATCGTCTGGTGTTGCAGGCCGGCAGCGGCATGCCGTCGATGGCCGGCAGTGTCGAGCGGTTGGCGTTTGTCGATGGCGTCTTGCAACTGAGTCTGCTGAGTGAAGCCCGTCGCGGCGGCAAAGATCAGGAGTGGCAAAGCACTTTGGCCCAGGCCGGTATCAGCGTGACCGCAGACGACGAGGGCTGGACCTTGCGGCCGTCCACAGAGGCCAGCCCAAGTGAAAGCGACGACAGCGGTGGAGCAGAAGAAAATGAATAAGGCCTCGCTCGCGCTCTATCGCGCCAAGTGGCAACGCTTTAACGCCCAGTTGCAGGCCCGTTGGCAGCCGTTGGCCTTGCGTGAAAAACGCATGGTCGCCGGCATGGCCGTTGCGCTGGTCGGCCTGCTGTTGTGGGTTGCGCTGATCCAGCCACCGCTGAAGAAAATTGCTTATTGGGAAGCCGAGACGCCAAAGCTGCGCGCCCAGACCGAAGCGTTGGAAGTATTGCTGCGCGAAGTCAGCGTGCGTCCCACCGGGCAAAGCGTGGCGCAGTGGCTGGAGCAGACCCTGCAGGCCAGTGGCTTGGCGGGGCATTACCAACTACAGGAGGCACAGGGCGCTTGGCAGTTGACCTTCGACGCGGCGCCGGCCGACGCCGTGCTCGACTGGCTGTTGAGCAACCCGGCACAACTTTCTCTGCAAGTGGTCGAGGCCCGTTTGCAACGCGCAGACAACCCCTCGACCGAAGTCACCGCCGGCACTTTGTCAGGCACCGTTCGCATGGATCAGGCGCTGGGCGCTAAGGAAGCTTCATGAAGGGGTCAGGATCCAAACCGGCACGTCTGGCGTTGCCGATGTTGCTGATGGCGTTGAGCGCGTGCAGCAACACCAGCACACCGCAAAACCAGCCGCCGTTGTTGGTCGACAGTGAGCTCGGTCGGCCGCTGGCCAACACCCAGCGCAGCGGCGACGCTGTGCTCGACCGCGAGCGCGCGCAGGCTCAGGCGCGCCCCGTGCCGAAGCAATTACACAACATCACCAAGAGTGCGCGCAGCGGTGCGGCGGCGTCGGGCATTGCCTTGCCGAGCAATCCTTTGGGTGATCAACCGGTGACGCTGAATTTTGTCGACGCCGATATTCAAGCGGTGGTGCGGGCGTTAGCGCGTTCGACCGGGCAGCAGTTTTTGGTCGATCCTCGGGTGAAGGGCACGTTGACGCTGGTCTCGGAGGGTCAGGTGCCGGCGCGGCAGGCTTACGACATGTTGTTGGCGGCGTTGCGCATGCAGGGTTTCAGTGTGGTCGATGTTGGCGGTGTGGCGCAGGTGGTGCCGGAGGCGGATGCGAAGCTGCTTGGCGGGCCGATTTACAGTGCCGACAAACCGGCCGGTAACGGCATGCTCACGCGCACGTTTCGCCTGCAATACGAAAACGCGGTGAACCTGATTCCGGTGCTGCGGCCGATCGTTTCGCCGAACAATCCGATCAACGCTTATCCGGGCAATAACACCATCGTCATCACCGATTACGCCGAGAACCTGACCCGCGTTGCGCAGTTGATCGCGAGTATTGATTCGCCGAGCGCGATCGACACCGATGTGGTGCAGATCCAGAACGGCATTGCCGCTGACATCGCGCCGATGGTCGCGGATTTGCTCGATGCGCCGGGCAATGATCCGACGCAGAAAATCGCGGTGATTGGTGACCCGCGTTCCAACACCATCATCATTCGCGCTGGCAGCCCGGAGCGGACCGAACTGGCGCGTAATCTGATCTACAAACTCGACAACGCGCAGAGCAATCCGAGCAATCTGCACGTGGTTTATCTGCGTAACGCGCAAGCGGCGAAACTCGCGCAGGCCTTGCGCGGCTTGCTTACCGGCGAGAGCGACAGCGGCACCAGCGACAGTGCGCGTTCGGTGCTCAGTGCGATGGGCGCAAGTACCGGTGGCAGCGCTGGGCAGAATGGCCAGAGCGGCACGCAAAGTAGCGGCAGCACCTCGACCACCAACAGCAGCGGCAGCACGGGCGGCAGTTACGCGCAGGGCAGCAGTGGCAGCACAACCGGCAGCGGCGCTCAGAACAGCGATCAGAACGTCGCCTTCAGTGCCGGTGGTGTGACCATTCAGGCTGACGCCACCACCAACACCTTGCTGATTTCCGCGCCGGAGCCGTTGTATCGCAACTTGCGCGAGGTGATCGATCTGCTCGACCAGCGCCGCGCGCAAGTGGTCATCGAAAGCCTGATCGTCGAAGTCGGCGAGGACGATGCCAGCGAATTTGGTGTGCAATGGCAGACCGGCAATCTCGGCGGCAACGGCGTGATCGGCGGGGCCAATCTCGGTGGTTCGGGGATCAACGTCAACGGCAAGACCAGCATCGATGTGCTGCCGCAAGGCTTGAACCTGGGCTACGTCAACGGCACTGTCGACATCCCCGGCATCGGCAAGATTCTTGATCTGAAGGTGCTGGCCCGGGCCTTGAAGAGCAAGGGCGGCACCAACGTGCTGTCGACGCCGAACCTGCTGACCCTCGACAACGAAGCGGCGAGTATTTTTGTGGGTCAGACCATTCCGTTTGTCAGTGGCAGTTATGTCACGGGCGGTGGCGGCACCAGCAATAACCCGTTCCAAACCGTGACCCGTGAAGAGGTGGGTTTGAAACTCAACGTACGCCCGCAGATTTCCGAGGGCGGTACGGTCAAGCTTGATATCTATCAGGAAGTCAGCAGCATTGATGAGCGGGCTTCGGCCAGTGCCAATTCGGCGGGGATCGTCACTAACAAACGCGCGATCGACACCAGCATCCTGCTCGATGACGGGCAGATCATGGTGCTCGGCGGGTTGCTGCAGGACGGCTACAGCCAGAGTAACGACGCGGTGCCATGGCTGGGCAGCCTGCCGGGCATCGGCGCGCTGTTTCGCAACGAACGCCGAGCGATCACCAAGACCAACCTGATGGTGTTTTTGCGCCCGTACATCATCCGCGACAGCGAAGCGGGGCGCAGCATCACCCTCAATCGCTATGACTTCATGCGCCGCGCGCAAGGTGGTTTGCAGCCGGAGCGCAGCTGGGCGATGCCAGACATGCAAGCGCCGCAGTTGCCGACGGCGGCGCAGGGTGTGCCGGCGGTTATGCCCGCCTCAGGGCCACGCGCGACGATCAAAGCGGTGCCTATCCAATGAGTGCGCTGCCTTACGCCTGGGCCAAGGCGCAGCGGATTCTGTTGTGCGATGGCGTGCTGACGGTGTGTCCGTCAACGCCGGGCTGGTCGATCAGCGAAGCGCGGCGCCAATTCGGCGCGACCACGATTCAGCGCGTGCGCGATGACGAACTCGATGGCTTGCTCGCCGCTGCCTATGCCGACACCGGCAGCGCGGCGGCGGTGGTCGGGGCTGCGGAAAACGAAGTCGACCTCGATCGCCTGATGCAGGACATGCCGGAAATCACCGACCTGCTCGACACCCAGGACGGCGCGCCGGTGATTCGCATGATCAACGCCTTGCTCACCCAAGCGGCGCGCGACGAGGCCAGCGACATTCACATCGAACCGTTCGAAACCCATTCAGTGGTGCGCTATCGCGTCGACGGCACGCTGCGCGACGTGGTCTCGCCGCGCAAGGCCTTGCACGGTGCGCTGGTGTCGCGGATCAAGATCATGGCGCAGCTCGACATCGCCGAAAAACGCCTACCGCAGGATGGTCGCATTGCTTTGCGCGTGGCCGGGCGGCCGATCGATATTCGTGTTTCCACGGTGCCGACCGGGCATGGCGAAAGGGTGGTAATGCGTCTGCTCGATAAACAGGCCGGGCGTCTGCATCTGGAAACCCTCGGCATGGACGCGCAGGTGTTGGCCAAACTCGATCACCTGATCCGCCAGCCTCACGGCATCGTGCTGGTCACCGGGCCAACCGGTAGCGGCAAAACCACCAGCCTCTACGCGGCACTGGCGCGGCTCGATGCGAGCACCAGTAACATTCTCACCGTGGAAGATCCGGTGGAATACGACTTGCCGGGGATCAGCCAGATTCAGGTCAACGCCAAGATCGACATGACCTTCGCGCTGGCATTGCGGGCGATCCTGCGCCAGGACCCGGACATCATCATGATCGGCGAGATTCGCGATCTCGAAACCGCACAAATCGCCGTGCAGGCCTCGCTGACCGGGCATTTGGTGCTGGCAACCTTGCACACCAACGACGCAGTGTCGGCGGTCAACCGCTTGATCGACATGGGCGTCGAACCGTTTCTGCTGGCGTCTTCAATGCTCGGGGTTTTGGCGCAGCGACTGGTGAGGCGACTGTGCAATCAGTGCAAGCAGGAAGACCCGGCGACCCCCGGCACTTGGCGCCCGGTCGGCTGTGCAGCGTGCAATCAAACCGGTTACAGCGGCCGCACCGGCATCCACGAATTGTTCTGCATCGACGACGACATCCGCACGCTGATTCACCAAGGGGCAGGGGAGCAGGCCTTGCGCGCTTCGGCCGCGAAAGCCGGGATGTTCAGCCTGCGCGAGGACGGTGAGCGCTGGATCCGCAGCGGCGCCACCGCGCCTGAAGAAATCCTCCGTGTGACACGGGACGCCTGATGAATCGCTATCGTTTTGAAGCCGCCGACGCGACCGGCAAGATTGAGTCCGGACACCTTGAGGCCGACAGCCAAGGCGCGGCGTTCAGCGTTTTACGCGGGCGCGGTTTGACCGCGTTGTCGGTGCACAAGGAAAGCAACGTCGCCCACCACGGCGGTGGCGGACTGTTCAGCGCCAAACTCTCGGACAACGATCTGGCCTGGGCCACGCGGCAATTGGCGAGTCTGTTGGGCGCGAGTCTGCCGCTGGAAGCGGCGTTGAGTGCCACGGTCGAGCAGGCCGAGAAAAAACACATCGCCCACACCCTCAGCGCCGTGCGTGCGGATGTGCGCAGCGGCATGCGTCTGGCTGAGTCTCTAGCCGCACGACCGCGAGACTTTCCCGAGATCTACCGTGCGCTGATTGCGGCCGGCGAGGAGTCCGGCGATCTGGCGCAGGTCATGGAGCGGCTGGCCGACTACATCGAAGAACGCAACAACCTGCGCGGCAAGATTCTCACCGCGTTTATCTATCCCGGTGTGGTCGGGCTGGTGTCGATCGGCATTGTGATTTTCTTGCTCAGTTACGTGGTGCCACAGGTGGTCAGCGCGTTTTCCCAGGCGCGGCAGGATTTGCCGGGGTTGACCCTGGCGATGCTCAACGCCAGTGATTTCATCCGCAGTTGGGGCTGGTTGTGCGCAGCGATCATGGCGGGCGCGTTTTGGAGCTGGCGCCTGTATCTACGCAATCCGGCGGCACGTTTGAGTTGGCATCACCGGGTGCTGAAACTGCCGTTATTCGGGCGTTTCATCTTGGGGCTGAACACCGCGCGTTTTGCCTCGACGCTGGCGATTCTCGGCGGCGCCGGGGTTCCGCTCTTACGTGCGCTGGAGGCGGCGCGGCAGACCTTGTCCAACGACCGCTTGAGTTTGAGTGTCACTGAGGCCACGGCCAAGGTGCGCGAAGGGGTCAACCTTGCCGCTGCATTACGGGTGGAGAACGTATTCCCGCCAGTGCTGATTCATCTGATCGCCAGCGGTGAGAAAACCGGATCGCTGCCACCAATGCTTGAGCGCGCTGCGCAGACGTTGTCCCGTGATATCGAACGCCGGGCAATGGGCATGACCGCGTTGCTGGAGCCGCTGATGATTGTGGTGATGGGCGGGGTGGTGCTGGTGATTGTGATGGCGGTGTTGTTGCCGATCATTGAGATCAACCAACTGGTCCAGTAGCCGTGTATCTGATGTCATGGTGGTGGCTGGGCTGGCCCCTTCGCGAGCAAGCTCGCTCCCACAGGGGGAACGCATTTCAAATGTGGGAGCGAGCTTGCTCGCGAAGGGGCCAGTCAGGGTAATAAATAATCCAGATTTTTTTCCAAACCATTGGCATCACCCGACCCTCGATTCCCCCATCCTCGGGTTCTCCTTTCTGTCATCTGCAACCACCCGCCAACGCCTCCAGCCCGATTCTGCCAAACCCCCGATCCAGACACTGCACAGCAGCCGACAAACACCCGAGAAAATCCCTTCGGAAACAGCTCTCAGCTCCCGAGGTTTTTTCCTTTATCTGTCACCGGAAACTGCGAATTTCTCAGTGCGACTTAACCAAGGCCAACGCTAGCGAGGGCCCCGGTGAGTCCTCCCAGTGTCATGCAAGTCACCCGAAAACCTGTGTTCCCAAACCTAGTTGAAAAGGAGATTCTTCATGTTCAAGCGCACTCTGATCGCAGCTTCCCTGACCGTCGCCGCTCTGGCTTCTGCTCAAGCCATGGCCGTTACCGGTGGTGGTGCAACGCTGCCTGCCGCTCTGTACAAAGGTTCTGCCGACAGCATTCTGCCAGCCAACTTCTCCTACGCCGCTGTAGGTAGCGGCGCTGGTAAAACGGCGTTCCTGACCAACGTTGCCACTGGCTTTGGCGCCACCGGCACCGTGCACTTCGCCGGTAGCGACTCGGTACTCAGCGCTTCGGACATCAGCACCTACAACAGCGCTTTCGGTGCTTCGTACGGTCCGCTGATCCAACTGCCGTCGGTGGCCACTTCGGTTGCCATCCCTTACAAAAAATCCGGTCAGACGGCTCTGAACCTGACCAGCGCGCAACTGTGCGACGCCTTCTCGGGCACCGTGACCACTTGGGGCGGCCTGCTGGGCACTGCTGACACCACGCCGATCCGCATCGTTTATCGCAACGTTTCCAGCGGCACTTCGGAAATCCTCACCCGTCACCTGAACGCTGTGTGCCCAACCAAGTTCACCACCAACTCGACGTTCGTCAACGCCCGTCCAGCCGGTTCGACCCTGCCGTCGAACTGGGTCGGCGTCGCTGGCACTGCTGACGTGGCGCCTACCGTTGCAGCCGTTGATGGTTCGCTCGGTTATGTCGGTCCGGACGGCGTGGACGCCACCAGCAACGCCCTGGTTTCGCGCATCAACAACGTACAGCCAACCTCGGCCAACGTTGCCCTGGCACTGGCTTCGGTAACTCCACCGGCGACCGCTGCTCTGGCCGCTGACCCGACTCGCTGGTCGCCAGTGGTGGCTAACCCGGCCATCGGTTACAAACTGGCTGCCTACACCAACCTCATCGTCGGTCAGTGCTACAAGGATGCAGCCGTGGCAAACGACGTGAAGGCGTTCCTGACCACTCACTACAACACCACCACCAACGACCTGGCCGTCAAGAACCACGGTTTCGTGACTGTGCCATCGGCCTGGAAAACCAAGGTGTATGAGACCTTCGTTTCCAACGCTACCGGTTACAACCTGAACATCAACAACACCAACGTCTGCAACACCATCGGTCGTCCTCAGTAAGGCGCTCGATTCACACCGCAACACGAATGGCAGCCCCTCGGGGTTGCCATTTTTTTTTGGCTCCCGTGAGCGGAGCATTCAATAAGGAGATTGGACATGTTCAAACGAATTGGAAGGGTTGCGCTGCTGTCTGCGACGGTACTGATTTCGGGGCAGGCATTGGCGGTGACCGGTGGCGGGGCGACGTTGCCAGCCGCGCTGTACAAGGGCTCGGCCAACAGCATTTTGCCCGCCAGTTTCAGCTACGCCGCTGTTGGCAGCGGGGCAGGCAAAGCGGCGTTTTTAAGCAACAATGCTGCGCCGTTCGGCACTACAGGCACTGTGCATTTCACTGGCAGCGATTCGATCCTGACGGCAAGCGAAATCAGCCAATACCAGAGCGCTTTTAACGCCAGTTATGGCCCGCTGATTCAACTGCCATCCGTTGGCACTGCAATCGCCGTGTCCTATAAGAAAAGCGGTATCAGCAATCTCAATCTTACGAGCAGCCAGTTGTGCAGGGCGCTGTCGGGTGACGCGCCAACGTGGGGGCTGCTACTGGGGACTGCCGACACCACACCGATTCGCGTGGTCTACCGGAACAACGCCAGCGGCACCTCGGAAATCCTCACTCGCCACCTCAACTCTGTTTGCCCGGTTAAGTTCGCGACCAATTCCCTGTTCACTGCGGCGCGCCAGCCGTCAGGTTCGACAGTGCCGAGCAACTGGGTCGGCGTGTCGAGCGACAGTGATGTCCTGCCTACGATCAATCAGGTCGACGGCTCAATCGGTTACTCCGGCCCGGACGGTGTACTGGTGAGCGATAACACTGTCGTTGCGCGTCTTAATGGTGTGTTGCCAACCCTGATCAACGTCGCGCTCGGACTGTCGTCGGTTGCGCCACCGGCGTCAGCGTCTCAGGCAGCCAATCCCGCCAATTGGTCGCCCGTGGTGGCGAACCCTGTCAACGGCTACAAAATGGTCGCCTACAGCAATTTGATCATCGGGCAGTGCTACAGGGATGCCAACGTGGCCAACGAGATTCGTGCCTTCCTGACCACCCACTACAGCAATCCTGGCAACAATGCCGCGGTGGTGGCGCACAAGTTACTGGTGATGCCACTGAGCTGGAAAAACGCCGTCACTGCCAACTTCATCACCAACACCACCGGCAACAACCTCGACATCAACAACCCGGCCGTGTGCAACGGCATCGGTCGTCCTCTTTAAAAGTGACTGCCGCCAAACCGATGGCAGCCCCATATAGGGCTGCCATTTTTTTGAAGGCGCAGAACGGCCCGGCGCGAATACTCCCCCAACATGAAGTTTGTGTGACATCCGTTCGGTCTCGACCGCCGCCAACTGCCTATGACGTAACAGCAGGTTTTTGCACGCCTGCGGCATGTGTGGCAACCAAAGTGTGGCAACCAAAAAGGATCTCGTAGTGATGCTCGCTCGCCCATCCCGTCGTACCAACGTCCAGTCGTTCAAACGTGAAGCCGTGGAGCCGGCGCTGTGGCTGCTCAAACCACTGGCGCAGGCGGTGGCGTTGTGTCTGGTGGCGGGCAATGCGCACGCGGCAACGGCGTTCAGCTCCAACTGGTTCGCCGCCAAAGGTGCGGCGCAGCAAGCCGCTGCCGCACGGCCGAGCACTGGCAGTTTGCCGGGGATGACGCCACCCTTGGCGCAGCAGCAAAAAGCCAATCAGCAATTGCAGCGCTCGATTCAGACCTTGAACAACACCGTCGCCGCGATTGCCGCGCAGCAGGCGGCTCAGGCGGCCGGGCGCGCGGCTGCATTGGGCACGGTGCAGTTTGTCCCGGACGGTCTGGGCGAGGGCGGTCTGAAGGTCGATAACAGCCTGACCCAAGGTTGGCAGAACGCCAAGGGCCCGCAGCAAACCCAGGCCGACGGCAAGACCACGGTGAAGATCGAGCAGACCGCCGACAAGGCGATCCTCAACTGGGAAACCTTCAACGTCGGGCGCAACACCACCGTCGAGTTTGCCCAGCAGGCGAACTGGGCGGTGCTCAACCGGGTCAACGACCCGAATGCGCGGGCGAGCCAGATTCAGGGGCAGATCAAGGGCGACGGCACGGTGATGCTGATCAACCGCAACGGCATCGTTTTCAGCGGCAGCAGCCAGGTCAACGTACGTAACCTGGTGGCAGCGGCAGCGAACATTACCGATATCCAGTTCCGCGACCGAGGGCTGTATTTCGACAGCAACGGTACTCAGCCGACCTTCACCGATGCCGCCGGCAAGGTGTTGGTCGAGCGCGGTGCGAGTATCACGACTCATAAACCGGCGACGTCGACCGATGCCGGTGGTTATGCCTTGCTGCTCGGCAGCGAAGTGCAGAACGACGGCAATATCAGTACCGCCAAGGGCCAGACCGTGCTCGGCGCCGGTGACCGCTTCTACATCCGCAAAGGCGCGGGCACCGAGGGCAATGCGCTGTCGACCACGTTCGGCAACGAAGTCACGCCGGGCTTCAAGGCCGGCGATGTCAGCGGCAAGGTCAGCAACAACGGCTTGATTCAGGCCGCCACTGGCGACATCACTCTGACCGGCCACGAAGTCGTGCAGAACGGCGTATTGCTCGCCAGCACCTCAGTGGCGTCTCGCGGCACGATTCACTTGTCCAATCCCGCGAGCGACAGCGGCGGCAGTGTCACCCTGGCGCAAGGCAGTGCCACGGCGATCATGCTCGACAGCAGCGATCTGACGGCGCTCGACAGTCAGCATCAGGCCGCCCTCAGTGCGGTCAATGCGAACAACCGGATTCGTGGCGATCAGTCGCGCATCGAGATACAGAGCGGCGGCAGTGTCGAGTTCCAGAACGGTTCGATCACCCTCGCCACCGGCGGGCAAGTGGCGGTGACGGCGCAGCGTCGCAGCCTGGTGCGCGACGGGGCAATGATCGATGTTTCCGGTGCCCTCGGCGTCAAAGTGGCGATGGAAAACAACAACATCAAGATCAACGTGCAAGGCAACGAGCAGCGCGACGCGTCGGTCAACCGCGACAAAGGCGCGCTCAACAGTAACGATATCTGGGTCGATGTGCGTGAGCTGGTTTACGTGCCGGCGGGCACCAACGGTTATGCCACGGATCGCTGGTACACCGCTGGCGGATTGCTTGAAGTCGGCGGTTATCTCGGCACCCAGGCGCACAGCGTCGGCGAGTGGATGGCGCAGGGCGGTACGGTGAGCTTTGCCGGCAACGATGTGGTCACCGAGAAGGGCTCGTTGATCAATTTGTCCGGCGGCACCCTGGATGTGCAAAGCGGCGAAATCCGCCAGAGCTGGCTGCGCGGTGCGGACGGCAAGCTGTATGAAGTGTCGCGTGCGCCGGGCGATCTGCTCTACACCGGGCTGTACAAAGGTTACGAGGACAGCAGCGAGCGCTGGGGCCAGACCAGCTACTTCTACAACCCGCTGATTGCCCCGCGTTCGCGTTTCGAGTCGGGTTACATCGTGGGGCGTGATGCCGGGCAACTGGTGATTGCCACGGCCAACGCCGTACTCGACGGGCAGATGCTCGGCGAGGTGTATCAGGGCGAGCGGCAGAACCAGGCGCCGAAACCAGTGCTTGATGGTTATGAACAGAGTCAGACCGCGCTGGCCCGTCGCGCGCAGTTGATTGTCGGCAGTTATGACCCGGCGTATGTGGCGGCTTCGGGTGGCGTTTTGTATGCGCTCAATCCGCTGCTGGACCAGGTGCAGATCGGCGGCGAACGACCGGTGGCCAACAATGATCAGGATCTGGCCGGCGCCGTGTCGCAGGCGCGCAAGGGCACGTTGTATCTCGATAACCAGCAGCTCAACGGTTTCCGTCTCGGCGCGCTTAAAGTGGCGGCCAGGGATCAGGTTGTCGTTGACGGCGCGCTCATCGTCGATGCCGGTGGCGATATCACCTTGTATGCCCCGGATGTGCAGGTCGGCGCCGACCTGACGGCGCGTGGCGGCAGTCTGCGACTGGGCAACGTTCTCAATCAGTTCACCGGCTCCGAGAGCAGCGACACTCGGCTCACGGCGAAAGCCGACAAGGCGACGCAAGTCCTCGTGGCTGCCGGCGTGCAACTGGATACCCGTGGAGTGTGGAGCAATCTGCGCACCGACCCGGATGATGGCACGAGTCTGGCCTCCCTCAACGGTGGTTTGATCTCGATCCGTAGCAGTGGCGATATCGATATCGGTGCTGGCAGTCTGCTCGACGTTTCTTCCGGCGGCGCGGTACTCGCCAACGGCAAGACCCGGGGCGGCAAGGGTGGCGATCTGACGCTGGAGTCCAGCGCGATTTCCGCGCCGGGCCAATCGCATTTGCGCCTCGATGGCGATCTGCGTGGCTACGGCGTGACCGGTGGCGGCACCCTTACGGTACAGGCCAACAAGATCCTCATTGGCCAGACCGACAAGCTGCTGGCCGACACCACGCTGCAGCTGTCCGCCGATCTGTTCAAAAAAGGCTTCTCCGCATACAACCTGATTGGCCTTAATGGTCTGGACGTGGCCGAAGGCACCGCCGTCGAGGTGACGATGCCGGTTTACCGTTTTGCCGACGCTGCGCCAGGCATGGCCAGCGGTGTCGATCCGCAAGCGGCGCTGGAGCTGTGGACGCCAACGCTGTTTCAGGAAAATCCGACCCAAGGCGTGCTGACGCAACGCGCCGGTGCCAGCCTGACGTTGCAAGGCGGCGCCAGCCTGATCAACCTGATCGACGCGGCCAACAGCACGCTGACCCTGGGCCGCGATTCGCGTATCAGCGTCGATCCGGGTCAGAGCATCAAGCTGCGCGGCGCCGGACAGATCACCGTTGACGGTGCACTCAACGCCTGGGGCGGCACGATCGATATTCGCCAGCAACAGTTCGGCTCGATCAAACCGGCCACCTCCAATCAGTTGGCCGACCCGAACGCGCATGACCGTTCGATCTGGGTCGGCGAGCATGCGGTGCTGGACGTGGCCGGGCGAGCCAACACGGCAGTCGATGCCTTGGGTCGCACCTATGGGCAGGTCGGCAAGGGCGGCAGCATCATTCTCGGCGGTGAGATCGACGCGAAACTCGCCACGGCCACCGCCGCCGATGCTTACGTGATTGTGCGGCAAGGTGCGCGGCTGGATGCCTCCGGTGCCGAGGCACTGCTGGATATCGCTGGCCAGGGACCGACGCGCGTGGCGACTGACGGCGGGCGCATTGGCATCGGCTCTTACAAGGGTCTGTTTATCGAGGGTGACCTGCGTGCAGCAGCGGGCGGTGTCGGCGCGGCGGGCGGTCGTCTGGAGGTGGCGCTGGAGACGCCGTTGTACCTCGAATCGGCGGACAACAACGTTCGCGCACCTCGAGAGTTGATCATTGATCAGCGCGCGACGGAGCAGATACTTGCAGCCGGTTTGCGTCCGGGCGAGAGCGATACCGGTCTGCGTTATGGTCAGGCGCGGCTGCATGCCGACAGCCTGATGTCCGGCGGTTTCGACATCCTGAGCTTGTTGAGCAACGGCTTGTTGTCGTTCGACGGTGACGTCAATCTGCACATGAATCAAAGTCTGAGCCTGTATGCCGGTGCGCTGTCCCTTGCCGAGTCTTCCAAAGGCACCGCACGGGTCGATTTGCAGGCGCCGTACCTGCGCTTGTCCGGTGTCGGCAGCTATTACAGTGTGGTCGGCACCGTGCGCCCACGCCCGACCAACAACCCGACCGGTAAACTGTCGGACGCTCGCTTCAGCGCGACGGCGAACCTGCTGGATGTGGGCAACAGCCTGTCGTTCGGCACGCAAGGTTCGAT
Source organism: Pseudomonas sp. ok266 (assembly GCF_900110195.1). Taxonomy (NCBI): domain Bacteria; kingdom Pseudomonadati; phylum Pseudomonadota; class Gammaproteobacteria; order Pseudomonadales; family Pseudomonadaceae; genus Pseudomonas; species Pseudomonas sp. ok266. The sequence goes on from NZ_FOCU01000023.1 coordinate 22,789, forward strand.
CCTGCAACTCAAGGCGCCGGCCGCCGAATACAGTCGCCGCGCATTTGCTGACGTCAGCCTCGATAGCCGTGGTGATCTGCGCTTCCTGGCGCCAACCGATGGCGATCAGAAAAGCCGCCTGTGGACGCCGGGCGATTTGAACTTGAGTGCGGCGCAGATTTACCCCGCTACTGATGTGCAGGCTGAAGTGCGTGTCGGGTATCAGGGCGCGCAGGCGGTGGCCGAGCATACCCTGCGGATCGGCGGTCACGGCCCGGCGCCGGTGGCCGCGCCGTACTCAGCGTTTGGCCAGTTGACGTTCTCGGCCGCGCACATTGAACAGGGGGGCGTGTTGCGTGCGCCGCTGGGCAAGATTGTCCTCGGCGATGACCTGCTGACCACCACCCGCGAAGTGCGGTTGCTGCCGGGCAGTCTGACGTCGGTCAGCGGCGCCGGGCTGGTCATGCCGTACGGTGGCACCACGGACGGTATCGACTACCGCTTTGGCGGCAAATCGGTGGTGTTGAATGGCATCACCGGTGAAACATCGGGTGTGTCGATGAGCACCCAGTTCATTGATGTGCAGAGCGGTGCGGTCATCGATCTGTCCGGCGGTGGCGATTTGCGCGGCGCCGGTTTTGTTTCCGGGCGCGGTGGTTCCACGGATGCGCGGTTCAACCCGCTAGTGCGCAATGCCACCGACGGCACCTTCAGCCTGCCGGGGCTGGCCAGCAATCCCGTGTATGCCATCGTGCCGGGTAATCAAAGCGCCTACGCGCCAGTGCTGGCCGAGGCGGGCGCGGTGGATCCGCGCATTGGCCAGCAGATCACCCTCGGCGCCGGGGTTCCGGGGCTGGCAGCGGGTACTTATACGTTGTTGCCGTCGACGTTCGCGTTGCTGCCGGGCGCCTTCCGGGTCGAGGTCAATGGTCAGGCGACAGCGGGCACAACCACGGGCGCGCTGCCACTGCGTAACGGTTCATGGACCGGCAGCGGACAGTTGTCGATTGCCAACACCGGCCAGCGGGACAGTCTGGCCAAACAGGTCATTCTGACCTCGGCCGATGTACTGCGCCGTTACTCGCAATACAACGAAACCAGTCTCAGCCAATTCATCCAGAGCGATGCGGTGCGGCGCGGGGTGCCTCGAGCGTTGGCACCGCAGGACGGCAAGACGCTGGATCTGCGCCTGGTTGACGGTGGCGAGCAGGATGTCGCGTTGTTGTTCAAGGGCCAGGCGCGGTTCGACGCTGCGGCGGGCGGGCTGGTCGGAACGGCCGTGGTGCGCAGCGGCAACGCGCGCAGCAGTTTTGAAATTCTCGGCACCGGGCAGGCGCCCACCGAGGGCTTCAGCGGCATTTCGCTGTATGCCGACACGCTCAATAACCTCAACGCCGGGCGTTTGACCATCGGTGCGATGCCGACCGTCAGCTACAGCACGGCGGGCAATATCATTGGCTTCACCGGCGACACCGCCAGCATCGTCCTGCGTGACGGTGCGCAGTTGGCGGCACCGGAAGTGTTGTTGCGTACCAACTCGATCAATGGCGGCATCACCGTTGAAGCGGGCGCTGGGATCAACGCTCTGGGGCGCGGCAACGTGGCGTATGACTCGACGGTCGGGTACATCTATCAACCGGGCGCGTCCAGCGTGGTGGTGGTGTCGAACGGCTGGACCAATGTCCTGGCGCCGGAGGCGGGCGGCGGTTTCACCGGCGCCGGCAGCATTCGCATCGGCACCTGCGCCGTGGCGGTTTGCAGCAGTCCGGCGCTGTTGTATTCCAATGGCAGCATCACCGCCGCGACGGACAACCAGTTCGAACTCGGTGAAGCCGTGCGTTTCGGCACGCGTCATCTGGCTCTGGCAGTCGGCGCGGTCAACGCCGGTAGTGCCGAGGCCTTGGCCGCCGCAGGCAACCGTGTGCCGGCCGGTCTGACCTTGAACCAGAATGTGCTGGATCGTTTGCTGCGCGGTGATACGCAATTCGGCGCGCCGGCCCTGGAGACCCTGAGCCTGACCACGCGCGATGCCTTCAATCTGTACGGCAGCGTGACCCTCGATACGTTCGATGCGCAGACCGGTCAGAGCAAATTGCAGAGCCTGGTGCTCGCCACCCCGGCGATTTACGGCGCGGGCGATGCCGACGATATGGCGACGATCCGCACCGCCCAACTGATCTGGAACGGCGCCACTCAGGATCCGGGCAGTGTGATCAATGGCGGCGCCGGTACTGGTAGCGGCACGCTGGATATTCAGGCACAACGCATCGAATTGGGTTACGGCCCGATGCCACAACCCAACGGCCTCGATCAGAACAACCGGTTGGCGCTGGGTTTTGCCAACGTCAATCTGAGCGCCAGCGAGCGCATCACCGCCAATCACAAGGGCAGCCTGGCGGTGTATCAACAGCAGGGCGCCTTCGATCCGGTCAAAGGCTATGCCTACAGCGGCGGCAATCTCACGCTGCGCACACCGTTGCTCACCGGTGAAGCGGCGTCGGTCAACCTGCTCAAGGCTGGCAACAGGCTCACGCTCAGCGGCGCCGGTGCTGCTGGCGTGGCCGATGCCCTCGGCGCAGAACTCAATCTGCAAGCCCGCGACATTGTGCTCGACAGCCGCATCGCGTTGGCCAGCGGCAAGCTCACGGCCAAGGCCGAGCATGACTTGACCCTGGCCGGCGGCGCGCAACTGGACATGGCCGGACGCACTTTGCCGTTCAACGACGTGAGCAAGTACAGCTGGGGCGGCGATGTGTCGCTGTTGAGCGCCGCTGGCGATATACGCCAGCTCGCTGGCTCGCGCATCGATCTGTCGGCGAAAAACAATCAGGCCGGCAACCTCAGCGCCGTTGCCTTGGCAGCGGATGCCGGCATCGTCGATCTGCAGGGCGAGATTCTCGGTGCCAGCAGCGGTTATTACGATGCCGGCGGCACGCTGGTGCCGTACAAGGCCGGTGGCGTGGACATTCGCGCGCAGCAACTGGGCGGTGAGGCGAGCGCCCAGTTCGCGGCACTCAACCAACGCTTGAACGCAGGCAAAGTGTTCGGCAGTCGCAGTCTGCAACTCAAGCAAGGTGATCTGTTGATCGGTGACGGGCTCAAGGCCGGCGAGGTCAATGTCTCGGTGGACAATGGCAGCCTGACGGTCAATGGCTTGATCGATGCCAGTGGCGAACGGGTCGGCAGCATTCGTCTCGCGGCGCAGAACGGCCTGACCCTGGCCGGCGACAGTGTGCTCGATGCCCACGGCCGCGTACTGCGGGTCGACAGTTACGGCAAGATCATCGACGCGCCAAACCGGGCCATGGTCGAGCTGAATTCCGGGGCCGGGGTGTTGACCCTGGCGTCCGGTACGCGCATCGACTTGCGCCATGGCACCGATGCAGTGCCGGGCTTTCTCGCCGGGCAGAATGATCAGATGTTGCGCGGCACCCTGGAGCTCAACGCGCCGCGGCTGGGCGCCGGCGACATCGCCATCGATGCCAGCGGCACGGTCAATATTCAGGGCGCGCGTTCCATCGGCCTCAATGGCACGCGCCGTTACACCGATGCGCGTGATGGTGTCGATCCGGCGGTCAGTGGCCGGCCGTATCAGGTGATCGATCAGGCGCTGTTGACCCGCATCGACGGCGACAACACCACGTTCATCGACGCCGCGCTGACAAACGCCGATCTGTTGCAACGCAAGCTGGCGGGTCTGAACAACGCGACCTACGCCGATGCCTTCCACCTGCGCCCCGGCGTGGAGATCGCCAGCAAGACAGCGGACGGCGACCTGGTGGTGGAGGGTGATATCGATCTGTCGCGCTACCGCTACGCCAGCCTCAATCGGCACACGGGCAAAGTCGATGGCGTCTACGGTTCCGGTGAATCCGCCAGCCTGGTGATCCGTGCCGGCGGCAATCTTGATATTTACGGCAGCATCAACGACGGTTTCGCGCCTCCACCGGAGACCGTCGACGACGCTGGCTGGAAACTGTTGCCAGGCGTGCAGCCATTCGGCGGCGATCTGGTTGTACCGGGGAGCGGGGTGACGCTGGCGCCGGGCACGCAATTCCCGTCGGGCGTGACCCTCAATTACGATTTGCCGATTCAGGACACGACGTTGGTCAGCGGTACGCTGTTGCCGGTTCAGGTGGAGCTGGCCGCGCCGTACACCTTCAGTGCCGGCACCGTGCTCGCGGGGGCGGTGCATGACGCCTCGGGCAATCTTTTGTATGCCGCCGGAACACTGCTCGACAGTGACCTGACCGTGCCGGCCAGCAGCCGACTGGGTGCCGGGATTCGCTTGAATCGCAACACCGCGTTGAAGGCGATGAACTGGCCCAAAGGTGTGCCGTTGCCGGGCGCCTTCGATGCCGACACCGGCAGCAGCAAGAATTTGATGTTGAGCAGTTCTCTGGCGCTGTTGCGCGGTTCGTTGATTCCGTCGATGACCAATGTGGTGCTCGCTGACGGCGCCGCGTTTGTCGAGTTGCGTGGATTCAATGGCACACAGCAGGGCGCCAACTGGGCACTGGCGAGCATGTTGCCGTCGGGCAGTTCGTCGTGGTCGATCCGCGCGGTGGCGGGGGCGGATCTTTCCGCCGCCGATAGTCGTGCGGTGAAACCGCTCACCACCGAGGGCAATTTGCGTCTGGCGGACACTCATTACGGTGCGAAGATCACCGAAGGCAATCCACGCGCGGTGTGGTCGGAAACCAACCAGTACGGTTTCCCCGCCTTCGAACCGGTGCCCGAGGAATACCTGATTCTCTGCGAAACCGATCCCGGTGCCTGCGCCCCGATGGCGCGCTGGACCTGGGCCCCCGGCAACCAGTTCGGCTTTCAGGATTACGCGCCGATTCCCGAGGAATACCTGACGCTGTGCGACAGTTACCCCGAGGTGTGCGTCGAGAGCAATCCGGCGAAAAGCGCCAGCATCCACAGCCAGATGTTCAGTGTCCTGCGTACCGGTACCGGCGATCTTGATTTGCTCGCTGCCGGCAATTTGAGCATGGCTTCGCCGTTTGGTGTGTACACCGCTGGCACCCAGTCGGCCGATGTCGATCCGCGCTTCAAGCAGATGCGCGGACGCTTGTCGGACAAGGATTCGGTATTGGGCAGTGCCGGTGGCGACGTGGAAAAATGGGTCAACGGTGGCACCGACAGTCTCTATCAAGCCTGGTATCCGCAGCTCGGCGGCAACCTGACGATCAATGCCGGCGGCTCTGTCTCCGGTGACACTCTTGGGCGAAAAACCGCCAATACCGGCGGTTACCGTGAACAGGTGCCTGGCGTGGCGGTGGGCAACTGGTTATGGCGTCAGGGCACCGGCAGTGATGACGTGCCGACCGCCTGGTGGATCAATTTCGGCAGCTATGCGACGCAGCCGCTGCCCGACGCCGACATGGACGCGGCGCCGTACCTGGTGGGCTTCACCGGTTTTGGCACTTTGGGCGGTGGCAACATCAGCCTGCGCGCCGGAGAAGATGCCGGCATGCTCAGGCCGATGGGGGATGCGCGGACCAACCCACGCAGCCAGGGCCTGATCGTGGCGGTGGGTAGCACCGGTCGTGTCGGCAGCGACGGTAGTCTGCAATTGACCGGTGGCGGCGACATGGACATTCGCATCGGTGGTTCGCTCAATCCGTCCCTGCAAGCGCGCGCCGGCAACAATGGGATCACGCCACCCAAGCATGATCTGCAAGGCGCGCTGATCAACCTGCGCGGCGCGGCACAGGTGAGTGGCAGTGCGGTCGGCGGCATCAATCTGCAATATGGCGCCAACAGCGTGTTGCATGATGCTCGGGAAACCCGCGCGCTGGACCCGTTTACCGCGACCACCGGCAATGCCTCCGGCGGGCTGGTGCTGATCCCCGGCGATTCGGGCATGCGCATCAACACCCGTGGCGATCTGGTCCTGGGCGGCGCGGCGGACCCGGGCCGCGTGCGTTTGCAGAACGCCACGCCGCTGTTTGACGAGGCGGGGAACGTCAGCCAGGGCGGGATTTTGAGTGGCTTCTCGCTGTGGACCGAGCACACGGCCATCGATCTGTTCTCGGCGGGTGGCAACCTCACGCCGAGTACCCAGTTGGCCGAGACGGACACCAACGGGCCCATCAAAGGGCAGAACACTTCACCGACTGACAGTCGTTTTGTTTATCCGTCGATTCTGCGCGCCGTCGCCGGTCAAGGCTCGATCTACGCAGGTTCATCGGCGGCTTACAGCGTCGGCAATACCGCTCCCGCCACCGCTTACTCGCTGCTGTTGGCGCCTTCGGCTTCAGGTCAGCTGGAGCTGTTGGCCGGTGATTCGATTTATGCCGGCGGCTATGCGATCAACCAGTCCGGGGCCAGTCCACTGGCGATTGCCACGCCGTTTGCGCCGGCATTCAACGGCTATGCCAGCAACTCGGCGCAAATCCCGTTCATCTCCAACAGCGGCAGCGATGGTGTCGCCGCAGAACCGAATCTGCGCTTCCCATTGTTCGCCTTCGGTAGCAACTCGTACTCCGGCCTCAGCGATGTCATGGGGCCGGCGCGAATCTACGCGTTGACCGGCGATCTGGTCGGCATCCGCAGTGGCGAGTCACTGCGTGCAAGCGATTCGCAGCGAACCTGGTACGAAGCAGCCGGGCCGGTGTGGATGATGGCCGGTCGCGACATCGTCGCCTCTGGCACCAACCTGGGCCAACCGACGATTTCGCCGAAAGATGGCGTCGGCACCACCAAGGACACGATTTACTCCACCGGCAACCTGTTCGTGCATAACGACCCGAGGGATGTGTCGAGAGTGTCGGCCGGGCGCGACATCCTTTACAGCAGCTTCGACGTCGCCGGTCCCGGCACGCTGGAGATCAATGCCGGGCGCAATATCCTGATGGAGGACCGTGCCAGCATCACCAGCCTTGGCTCGTTGCTGGCCGGTGATCAGCGTCCGGGGGCCAGCGTGGTCTTGCAGGCCGGCGTGGGCGCGCAGGGGCCGGATTATTCGCGGTTTATCGCGCGCTACCTGAACCCGCAGAACGTGGCGAGCGCGGACGCAGCCCTCAGCGCGCAACCGGGCAAAGTGGTCAAGAGTTACCAGGACGAATTGCAGAGCTGGCTGACCTTGGGTTACGGCTTCAGCGGCAACGCCGAACAGGCACAGGCGTTCTACGCCGCACTGCCGGGCACCGAACAGGCCATCTTCGCGCGGCAGGTGTATTTCGCCGAACTGCGTGCCGGCGGCCTGGAATACAACGATGTCGATGGCCCGCGCCAAGGCAGTTATCTGCGTGGTCGCAACGCCATTGCCGCGTTGTTCCCGACCACCGATGTGGCGGGCAATCCGATCCGCTACGACGGCGATATCACGCTGTACGGCGGCGCCGGGGTCAAGACCCTGTTCGGCGGCGACATCCAGATGCTCACCCCCGGTGGCGGTCAGGTGTTCGGCATCGAAGGTGCGGCACCACCGTCGACGGCGGGGATCATCACCCAGGGTTCGGGCAACATTCAGCTCTATTCGCAGGGCAGCATTTTGCTCGGCCAGAGCCGGATCATGACCACCTTCGGCGGTTCGATTCTCGGTTGGTCGGCCGAGGGCGATATCAACGCCGGTCGCGGTTCGAAAACCACCGTGGTCTACACCCCACCGAAACGGGTTTACGACACTTGGGGCAACGTCACCCTGTCGCCATCGGTGCCGAGCACCGGCGCCGGTATCGCCACGCTTAACCCGATCGCCGAAGTGAAGCCGGGCGACATCGACCTGATCGCGCCGCTGGGCACCATCGATGCCGGTGAGGCGGGGATCCGCGTGTCGGGTAACGTCAACATCGCCGCGCTGACGGTGGTCAACGCCGCGAACATCTCGGTGCAGGGCAAGGCAACGGGTGTGCCGGTGGTTTCGGCGGTGAATACCGGCGCGATCACTTCAGCCAGTTCCGCCGCATCCTCGGCCACACAAGCGGCGGAAGATGTCGCGCGTCAGCAGCAAGCAGCGTCGCGGCAGAATCAGGCGTCGGTGTTTACCGTGCAGGTGTTGAGTTTCGGCAACGAACAACTCGCGCCGACCCGCGATGGCGCCAGCCGCGCACCGGCCCCGGGTTACAACCCGAACAGCCCGGTGCAAGTGTTGGGGGCAGGGGCGCTGGATGAACAGGCGAAGCAGCAGTTGACCGAGGAGGAGCGTGGGCAACTGACGCTGTAAAAGACTCTCGTGTAGTACGTTTGGGCGGCCGGTTGGTCGCCCTTTTTTTATACTTTTAATGTTCGTGGGTATTGTTGATCGCTCAATTCAAGCGGCAGTGCGGCGATTCTTGCGTTTCTCTTCTAACTAGTTGGTCGAGCCGCACCATGGCTTCCTCATGGGGAATGCCCGGGCGAAGATCATCCAGTGCAGCCTGCACGTTGGCACGAAACCAGCGATCGTACCCTTGCTCATAGGGGTCTGAGACACCATGACACCAAAGGTGTGTTGAGACCGGTGTGACAAATGACTCCTCCATTCCGGTATTGGAAAATCGCTTTGTAACCATCGGGACATCCTGCTTCATCACACATTCGGTAAACTCCTCCAGGCACTAATGGCCAATTGGAGTCCGGGCCATAGACTCGAAGCATGGCAGACAGTGCGTAGTTCACGGGCAATGAGCCGGCAACGCTATATCTCCAGTTGACTGCTTGCGCATGGTTATATCCAACGGTGCTTATTTCCAACCTGAAGACATTGCTGACATACACCGAATAAGTGAGGGTAGTGAACCGGTCTTGAACCGTGATCACTGCACCACCGTTTCTTGCGCCGATGACCTTGCCATTGCTCTCCACTGACGCGACGGCTGAGTTACTGGAAGAGTAGGTGATTGGCGCTACACCGAAAGATGCTGTGCGGATTTCGGTATTACCCAAGAAGTCCAGTCCCGTCGTTGGCCAACCGGTGTGCACTCGATACCCGTTCAGTGTCATGTTGGTCTGATTGATTTGCAGGGGCTGAAATACGACAAATGACCGAATGGCTGATGTCAGTTTTTGTCCATACAGTGCCCGAATCTGGATGTCTGTCCGCTCGTTGAGCTTGAAACCATCCAATGTTGCCAAATAGCTGCCATCCGCCTCGGTCGTCATCTCCAATTCTCGATGATCATTCACAAAAATCTCGATAGGTTGTTGGATACTCGCTAGACCTTCGACAGTGATGCTGGTCGCTATAGTCGCTTCGTTATGGGGGATTTCAATGCCATCAGATGATCCTTTGACTGAAGTTAATGTCGGTTCCATGTCGTCTGTCACCGTCAACCTCCTCGCTGCCGACACGAGGCTCGGTTGCTCCAGATCTCTGGCGGTAAAGCTGTGCTTGGCTTTGCTCAGGTCTGCAATGGGCAGACTCCAGATGCCGGTTACTCCATCGGCAGTCTCTTTACCTTTGATATCCGTACCGTCGAGCACTTCCACGTCTCGCCCGGCTG
>NZ_FOCU01000007.1:0-175173 GCF_900110195.1 Pseudomonas sp. ok266
CTGATCCCATCCCGAACTCAGCAGTGAAACGATGCATCGCCGATGGTAGTGTGGGGTTTCCCCATGTGAGAGTAGGTCATCGTCAAGATTAAATTCCGAAACCCCAATTGCGAAAGCAGTTGGGGTTTTGTTTTGCCCGCAGGAAAGTTTTCACAAGACAACGCTGTCCCAGCCGTCGCAAGAAATGGCCATTGGGGAAATTCCTTCTGAAATGACCGGGCAGTTTTTGGTATGGTGCAGCTCGTTTTTTTAACGGACTGATGTCATGCCCACGGATCGGTACTCATTTATGTCGAAGAGTTGCTGTAGAAATGCCTGAACCGATCCCGATCAAAGATCACGAAAAAGAGACGCGCCTGGTCAACAAACGTTTGATCGCCTGCGCCTTGTTCGTTTTCGCCATCAGCTGCGCCCTTGTCGTGCGCCTGTACATCCTCCAGGTGGTGGAGTTCGACTACCACTCCACGATCTCCGAAAACAACCGCGTCCACGTATTGCCGATCCCGCCGACACGCGGCTTGATCTACGACCGCAACGGCGTCTTGCTCGCCGATAACCGCCCCAGTTTCAACCTGACTATCACCCGCGAGCGCGCCACCGACGTCAATCAAGAACTGGACGAGGTCATCAACCTCCTGCACTTGCCTGCAGAAGATCGTACAGTCTTCGATAAAGCCATGAAGCAGTCCCGTCACCCGTTTACGCCGGTCACGCTGTTCTATGAGCTGACGGAAGAGCAAATTGCTGTATTGGCCGTCAATGAGTTCCGCCTCCCGGGCCTCGATGTCGAACCCCAGTTCGTCCGGCATTACCCGCTCGGCGCGCATTTCGCCCACTCGATCGGCTACGTCGGGCGGATCAATGAAAAAGAGTCGAAGAGCCTCGACTCGGTCGAATATCGCGGTACGCAATCCATCGGCAAAACCGGCATCGAACGCTTCTACGAGGCGCAACTACACGGCCACGTCGGTTACGAAGAAGTGGAGACCAACGCTCAAGGTCGCGTACTGCGTGTGCTCAAACATACCGACCCGGTCCCGGGCCAGAACATCGTCCTGAGCCTCGACATCAAACTGCAGGAAGCCGCCGAAGCCGCGCTGGGTGATCGTCGTGGTTCAGTGGTAGCGCTCGATCCGTCGACGGGCGAGGTATTGGCCATGGTCAGCAATCCGAGCTTCGATCCGAATCTGTTCGTCACCGGTATCAGCTCCAAGGAATACTCGGCACTGCGAGATTCGATCGACAGGCCGCTGTTCAACCGTGTGCTGCGCGGGCTCTACGCACCGGGCTCGACGATCAAGCCAGAAGTGGCAATCGCCGGCCTCGACGCCGGCGTCGTGACACCGCAGACGCGCGTCTTCGACCCCGGTTATTACCAACTCCCGGACTTCGATCACAAGTACCGCAACTGGAACCACAGTGGCGACGGCTGGGTGGACATGGACGCGGCGATCATGCGTTCCAATGACACCTATTTCTACGACCTTGCGCATAAGCTCGGCATCGATCGCCTGCACGATTACATGGCAATGTTCGGCTTGGGTGAGAAGGTCTCGCTGGACATGTTTGAAGAGTCGCCCGGCCTGATGCCATCGCAAGCGTGGAAGCGCGCGACCCGCCGTCAAGCCTGGTTCCCGGGCGAAACGGTCATCCTTGGCATCGGCCAGGGCTATATGCAGGTCACACCGCTGCAACTGGCTCAGGCCACGGCATTGATCGCCAACAAAGGTGTCTGGAACCGGCCGCACCTGGCCAAGACCGTCGACGGTGTCGCTCCTGTCGACGAACATCCGATGCCGAACATCCTGCTCAAGGATCCGCGAGACTGGGAGCAGGTCAATCACGGCATGCAGATGGTCATGCACGATGCGCGAGGCATTGCTCGTGCGGCCGCGGCCGGTGCGCAATATCGCATCGCTGGCAAGAGTGGTACCGCGCAAGTGGTGGCGATCAAGCAGGGCGAGCGCTACAACCGCGAGAAAACCCTGGAGCGCCACCGCGATAACGCCTTGTTCGTTGGCTTTGCGCCGGCCGAGCATCCGAAGATTGCGATTTCGGTGATGATCGAGAACGGCGAGGCCGGTGGTCGTGTTGCCGGCCCTGTGGTGCGGCAGATCATGGACGCCTGGCTGCTTGATCAGGACGGTCATCTCAAGCCGCAATACGCCGCGCCGACGAAAGCGCCGGGTGACCCGCACGTTTAACCTTCAACAGTTCACAATAGCGGCTCATGCGAGCTGAGCCGTTACTGTGATCTGTCTTGCAAAGCCTATTTGCAGCGGTAACCCTCGGGCATCGTGACGGTGTAGTTGCGCTGCACGCGATCCTCGAAGTTCAGGTTCTGCAAGCCCTGTTCTACCAGAAAGGCTTCAACCTTGGTGGATTGGCAGTCTTCGTTATAGGACGACGCGCGAAGCAGGTAGACCGGGCGCTTGCTGACTTCGTCGCGGGCAGTGGCAACGAAGGTGCTGAGCGTGGTGTAACCGGTGCGCTCCGAGGTCCCTACCGGTCCATAGGTGGTGTTCGGTTTACTTGTACAGGTCAGTCGGTCGTCTTTTTTCTTGCTGGTCTTGCACACGGTAGAGGTGCTGGTCGGCACTTGCCCATAGTCGGTGGCGGTATAGCGGTAAGTCACCTGTCGACTGCCAATATCGAGGCTGACAGTCATTTTTATCGGCGCGTGGTTCTTTGGCAGACTGGCGTCGGTATAGACCTCATGGAAACCCCTGTCTTTCAGCGCGTTAACCATGTCGCGAAGATAATAGCGGGCATTAAGAGCGTTTTCGTCGCTGCCACTCGCAGACGTCACCAGCACAGTCGCCTTTCGGTCAAAATGATAGTCCGGATCGGGTGTGGCATTTAGCGCGACGTCCATTTGCGTGGCGCAGCCGCTGATCAACGCTGTCAGTAAAAACAGCGCGCAAAGTAAAAACCGGGTCATGAGAAAGCCGCCTTACAAACTAAGGATTGAATAAGAGTTAAACGGTGTGGACTGGCGACAATTAACTTGCACGCCTGCGCAAGGCTCAGTCTTTCTGGTATTCCAGCAAATCGCCTGGCTGGCAATCGAGTGCTGCGCAGAGCTTGTCCAGAGTGGCCATCTTCACGCCCTTGACCTTGCCATTCTTCAGTAATGACAGATTGGCCTCGGTGATGCCCAGCAGGCTGGCCAACTCTTTCGAGCGAATTTTTTGCGTGGCCATGACAACGTCAAGGCGGACGATAATGGTCATTGTATTGTTCTATATGTATTGGCTTTGCTCATCGCTGAGTACTTTTGCATCGCGCATGATAATTGAAAACAAACAGAGCAATACGCCTTTGACAATCTCGTAGGCAGAAGTGGAAGACAGGCCGATCGAGAACTGAAAAATACGATCCCCTGGCGGCAGATCAATAGACAGGGCCAAACCTTGCAAGGTCTCTATCAGGGGGTAGGCGGCCGGAGAAATGATGCACAGAATCCCCACTCGCCATAACACCTTGATGTTGCGCTCGGTCCAGGTTTCGCCGCGGGACAAGCGCAGGAAAAACAACCCTGTCAGCCAGAGCACGTAGGTCGAAAGCAGGACGGGCAGGAAATCCAAAACGACGAGCAGCGCAGTGACCAGTGGCGAGAGCCATGTATCGGGGGCAAGCAGGGCACCTTCGACAAACGGGTCAAGTAATTGCGGCGAGTTTTCGGCGAAGGCGTAGAGCAGAGCCGCGAGCATTTCATCCGTTTGGAAGAACCAGATCGAAGCGTTGCCACCGACCTCGGTCACCGCTAAGACCCAGACAAGAATCGCTGCCAGTAATCCCACCCAATGCATGCGCTGCAGTGCCAATCCGTTGTTACGAGTACTCATGAAAAATCCTTGCGGTGTCATTGGGAATGACTAATTCTCGATGTTAAATTATCGAATGGCAATAATAAATTGTTCTTGTTTTGTGAAGGGCGTTGTTGGCATCGGACGCAGTGGTCATAGAGTGAACCTCAGTTCAATCGATTTGCGGGGATTTCTATGTCGATAGATTTTCGAGTTCGAAGCAAGTCGAGAGCAGGGGAGGGCCGCGACCTACGCGGTGGCCGCTGATATCGATGACGGGTTCTGCGAATGATTGGAGCGGGGGGCATGCGCCACAAGCATGCTTCAGTCCCCGCTCTAACCGGTCTTACTTGATCTCGGTAATGAAGTTTTCCCGCGAGCGCCGAACCTTTTTCAAGTTGACCAACCACTCTCCCTCAGTGGCTCTATGCCCTAGCGGCAGAATCACTACACTGCACAAGTTGCGGGCCGTGAGTCCGAGGATTTCATCGATGGCTGCCGGGTCGAAACCTTAGGTCTGATCAGTGTGCTCGTCATCAAATTCCGTAAAGGTGAAAGATGTTCTCCGCCCCCACATTTGAAATGCATTCCAATGTGGGAGCGAGCCTGCTCGCGAAGGATCCTCAAAGCCGCCGCAAAAAAATCAGGCCCCAGGCACCGGGCAGCTCATGTCACCTTCTTCACACTTCAAATACTGTTTCAGCGACTCAACCCGCAGCTTGGTCACCCCCGTCAGACAACTGCTGTAAACCCACGGATAAACGCTCCCGCCAGTAACTCCCGACGATGAAAACTTGCACTCGGCATCCCGAAACCCGAGCCACGCCCGCTGCGCGCTGACCAACAGCTTCTTGCCATCCGGGTTGTCCTTCAATCGCCCGATGATCTGTTGATACACGGTGTTCAACTCTTTGTCCGCCGCTTTGAAATCCTGCCCGGCGCACTGATTCATCGTCGCCTGATCGCTGGCATTGGCGCAGTCGACGGCGGCGTGGGCGAGGGGAGTGAACAGAAAGGGGGTGAGGGCCAGAAGCAGGCGTGGGGACATGGTCAAGTCTCGCTGTATCGAAGATAAGTGCCGAGCAGTGTAGCGGCTGCTTCGCACTTATTCAGGCAGGCGCATTCGGGAGGCGTCGAGCAAACGGTCGGCGATGGCCGCAATCTCTTCACCATCGTGCAGCCTTTCCAGCCAATGTGCAGGAATGCCCCGCACGCCGTAATAGGCGCCGGCCAACTGACCGGTGATCGCGGCGGTGGTATCGGCGTCATCACCCAGGTTGGCCGCTCGCAAAATGGCCGCTTCGAAGCTGTCCGTCTGGTGAAAGCACCACAGCGCCGCTTCCAGGGACTGCACGCTGTAGCCATTGCCTTTGATGTCCGTCTCGGACTGAACGAGGTATTCGCCACGCGCAATGGCGGCGACCTTGGATTGCGAGAAGCTGGCGGAAGGCAACTGACGCAGTTCTGCTTTGCTTGCGCCTTCAAGCGCTCTGGCAATCAACCCGGCCAACAATTGGCAGCATTCGATGGCTTCAGGTGCTGCGTGGGTGGTTCGCGAACTGTCGGCGGCAAAGCTCTGGATTTTCCGGGCATCGGGAAAGTAGAACAGCACCACCGGCACCAGACGCATCAGCGAACCGTTGCCGGCGCTGTACGGATCGGTCGAGCCGGCGAAGGGATCAGCGGTTTGTTGATACTGCGCGAGCGCCTGGCTGACGGTCATGCCGACATCGAAACATTCACCGGTCGAACTGAGGTAACCCCATTGCCACCAGTTGAGGTAGCGGCCCATCTGGTCGGCAGCGTTGAATCCATTCTTGTTCAGCAGGCTTTCTGCCAGACAGAGGGCCATGGAAGTGTCATCGGTCCACTGTCCTGGCTTGAGGTGGAACGGGCCACCGCCGACCATATCGGTCAATTGTGGGAATGATCCCCGTGGTTTGAACTCAACCGTAGTACCGACAGCGTCGCCGCACGCAAGACCGAGCAGGGCTCCGCGGTAACGTTCAGCGAGGGATGGCGGCATGATTCGTCCTTGTAGATTCAAATTCGCTGGAGAAGGTAACAGTTTCGTTGGGCAGAGGGTGCCTGGATCCATCACAGCAACGGTCAAAAAGTGCAGCTTGATGTGTCCTTGCCGATGAATGACTGCACCGCCTTGATACAACTTCACATTGGACATGTGGTCATACAGGCCTAGTGTTCAAAACAGGAGGTGACGTATGAAACCAGTACCCAATAGTTTCGAACGCAAAATCACGCTCAAGGCGCCGCGTTCGCATGTCTGGCGTGCATTGGTCGATGCCGAGGCGTTTGGCCAGTGGTTTGGGGTGGCGCTGGAGGGCAGGCGTTTTATTGCCGGTGAATGGACGCAAGGGCAGGTCACGTATCCGGGTTATGAACACGTGTTGTGGAACGTGCTGATCGAGCGGGTCGAGCCGCAGCAGTTGTTTTCGTTTCGCTGGCATCCGTATGCGGTCAATCCGAAGATCGACTACTCCCAGGAGCCGACTACGCTGGTCAGGTTCGAGCTGGAAGACTTCGAGAGCGGTACGTTGCTGAAAGTGTCCGAATCCGGCTTCGCGCACATTCCTGACATTCGCCAGAAAGAGGCGTATTACATGGACAGCCGTGGCTGGGAGGAGCAGTTGAGCCGGCTCGAACAGTTTCTTGCCGAGAGCGCCAAGGCCCGCGAGCGTGACGGTGGCTGAGACCTTCGAATCTTGCCTGAACGACAGCGACAGCCGGCCATGTGCACGGTGGTGCTGGAAACAGGCCCCAGGACAGCTGAACGTCGCGTAGATCGTGGCTTCCATGCTTGCTGCCTGACACGGCTAGGGGTTTTCGGAAGGGTTGCTATGGCGAATGTCCTACACGCGCTGGTAGCTTTTACGACTATTGGCGATTGGATCCACCGCGTAATCTACACACATCAACTGAGACACAGGGAGTGTTTCAGGATCAAGGATGATCGACCATTTGCAAGGATCGCTGCCGACAGGGAGTCGATAATGGTCTTGGGAAAAACCCGCTTCGGCGGGTTTTTTTTCGCCTGTATGTAGGAACTGCCGCAGGCTGCGATCTTTTGACTTTGGCTTTTAAAAGCAAGATCAAAAGATCGCAGCCTGCGGCAGCTCCTACTTTGGTTTGTGCGTTACGAGGCGATCAATTGGCGCAGGACGTAATGCAGGATCCCGCCCGATTTGAAGTACTCCACCTCATTCAACGTATCGATCCGGCACAACACCTCGATCTTCTCCTGGCGCCCGTCCTCACGGGTGATCAGCAGCGGCAGATTCATCCGCGGTGTCAGCTCGACGCCGGTCAGACCCTGGATTTCAAAGGTTTCCTTGCCGGTGAGATTGAGGCTCTTGCGGTTCTGATCAAGCTTGAACTGCAGCGGCAACACGCCCATGCCCACCAGATTGGAACGGTGAATTCGCTCGAAGCTTTCCGCGATCACCGCTTTGACCCCCAGCAGATTGGTGCCTTTGGCCGCCCAGTCACGGCTGGACCCGGTGCCATATTCTTGCCCGGCAACCACCACCAGCGGCGTTCCCGAAGCCTGATACTTCATCGCCGCGTCGTAGATCGCCAGTTTTTCGCCGGTCGGAATGTAGATCGTGTTGCCACCTTCTTCACCGCCGAGCATTTCGTTGCGAATACGGATGTTGGCGAAGGTGCCGCGCATCATCACTTCATGGTTGCCGCGCCGTGAACCGTAAGAATTGAAGTCCCGCGGCTCCACGCCTTTTTCGCGCAAATAACGCCCGGCCGGGCTGTCGGCCTTGATGTTGCCGGCGGGGGAGATATGGTCGGTGGTCACCGAATCACCCAGCAGGGCCAGCACCCGTGCACCTTTGACATCCTTGATTTCAGGCAACGGGCCGGAAATGTCGTCGAAAAATGGCGGATGCTGGATGTAAGTCGAATCGTCCTGCCACACATACGTCGCCGCTTGCGGCACTTCGATGGCTTGCCACTGTTCATCACCGGCGAACACTGCGGCGTATTCCTTGTGGAACATTGCCGTACTGACCTGATTGACCGCGTCGGCGATCTCTTTACTGGTCGGCCAGATATCGCGCAGGTACACCGGATTGCCTTGCTGATCTTCGCCCAGCGGTTCGCTGCTGATGTCGCTGCGCACGCTGCCGGCCAAGGCGTAGGCGACCACCAGCGGCGGTGAGGCCAGCCAGTTGGTTTTCACCAATGGATGCACGCGGCCTTCGAAGTTGCGGTTGCCGGAGAGCACCGAAGCGACGGTGAGGTCAGCTTTCTGGATGGCTTTCTCGATCGGCTCCGGCAGTGGCCCAGAGTTGCCGATGCAAGTGGTGCAGCCATAGCCGACCAGGGAAAAGCCGAGCTGATCGAGGTATTGCGTCAACCCCGCAGCCTTGTAGTAGTCGGTGACCACTTTCGAACCCGGTGCCAGCGAACTCTTCACCCAAGGTTTGCGGCTCAGGCCTTTCTCCACCGCTTTTTTCGCCAGCAGGCCGGCGGCCATCATCACGCTCGGGTTCGAGGTGTTGGTGCAGGACGTGATCGCGGCGATGACCACGGCGCCGTTTTTCAGGCGATAAGTGTGGCCTTCATATTCATATTCGGTTTCGCCGACCAGATCGGCATTGCCCACCGCGACACCGCCACCGCCTTCACTTTCCAGACGTCCTTCTTCTTTACTGGTGGGTTTGAATTGCAGATCCATGAAGTCGCTGAACGCTTGTGCGACATTCGGCAGCGAAACGCGATCCTGCGGGCGTTTTGGCCCTGCGAGGCTTGCTTCGACGCTGCCCATGTCCAACGCCAGGCTGTCGGTGAACACCGGCTCTTGACCGGGCAGACGCCACAGGCCTTGAGCCTTGGTGTACGCCTCGACCAGTTTCACCACTTCCGGTGGCCGCCCGGACAGGCGCAGGTATTCCAGCGTTACGTCGTCAACGGGGAAGAAACCGCACGTCGCGCCATATTCCGGGGCCATGTTGGCGATGGTCGCGCGGTCGGCCAGCGGCAGGTCGGCGAGGCCGTCACCGTAGAACTCGACGAATTTGCCGACCACGCCTTTCTTGCGCAGCATTTGCGTGACGGTCAGCACCAGGTCGGTGGCCGTGATGCCTTCCTTGAGCTTGCCGGTCAGTTTGAAACCGATCACTTCCGGAATCAGCATCGACACCGGTTGCCCGAGCATCGCCGCTTCGGCTTCGATCCCGCCGACGCCCCAGCCGAGTACGCCGAGACCATTGATCATGGTGGTGTGCGAGTCGGTGCCGACCAGCGTGTCGGGGAACGCGTAGGTGCGGCCGTCCTCATCCTTGGTCCACACGGTGCGGCCGAGGTATTCGAGGTTGACCTGGTGACAGATACCGGTACCCGGCGGCACCACGCTGAAATTGTCGAAAGCGCTCTGGCCCCAACGCAGGAAGGCGTAACGTTCGCCATTGCGCTGCATTTCGATGTCAACGTTCTGCTCGAACGCGCTGGCGGTGGCGAACTTGTCGACCATCACCGAGTGGTCGATCACCAGATCCACCGGCGACAATGGATTGATTCGCTGCGGATCGCCACCGGCCTTGGCCATCGCCGCACGCATGGCGGCAAGGTCGACCACGGCGGGCACGCCGGTAAAGTCCTGCATCAACACCCGGGCAGGGCGGTATTGAATCTCGCGGTCGGAGCGGCGCTCCTTGAGCCAGGCGGCAATCGCCTTGAGGTCGGCGCCGGTGACCGTTTTTTCATCTTCCCAGCGCAGCAGGTTTTCCAGCAGGACTTTCAGCGACATGGGCAGCTTGTCGAGGTCGCCCAGGCTTTTGGCGGCATCCGGCAAACTGAAATAGTGGTAGATCTTGTCATCGATTTGCAGGGTTTTGAGCGTTTTCAGACTATCGAGGGACGGCATTACGATCACTCCTTTGAATCCGCACGGCTACGGATTGAGGGGACGAATAGAGCTTTAAACCTAGCCCTGTTTTAGGTAGCTGGCTAATAACTGGACTCTATGAGCGGAACCAAGGTTCCGACATCGGCTATCATGCGCCGGTTTTCGTGACAGGCTTTGCTTCAACGCAAGGCCTGAGCATCGCGCGGCGGCCGAATGATCGCCCGCTGCCCAGGAGTAAGAATGAACACCCTATTCATGCATTGCCGGCCAGGCTTCGAAGGCGAAGTCTGTTCGGAGATTTCCGACCTCGCCGCGCAAC
Source organism: Pseudomonas sp. ok266 (assembly GCF_900110195.1). Lineage (NCBI taxonomy): Bacteria > Pseudomonadati > Pseudomonadota > Gammaproteobacteria > Pseudomonadales > Pseudomonadaceae > Pseudomonas > Pseudomonas sp. ok266. The sequence continues at coordinate 10,007 of NZ_FOCU01000007.1, forward strand.
TCAACGTGGCCGGCTACGCCAAGGCCAAAGCGGCTACCGCCTGCGCCGAGTTTGTCTGCACCGAAGAAGACGGCGCCGAGCGCCTGATGCGCGGTCAGCGTTTCGCTGAATTGATCTTCCCGCGCCAGTGGGCGCGCGGGGTTTTCATCGATTTGCCGGAAACCGACCGCATCAGCGTGATCCTCGCGCACATGGCCGGATTCCCGGTGTGCGGCAGCCTGTGGCTGGAAGTCGTCGACACCAACGACGGCAAGGAACTGTCGAATTTCTGCAAGAAATTCGAAGGCCCGCTGCGCAAGGCCCTGACCGGCGCCGGCAAACTGGTGGATGACGCCAGCAAACCGCGTCTGCTGCTGACCTTCAAGAGCGGTCGTGAAGTGTTTCTCGGCATGGCCGATGCCGGCAATTCGGCGATGTGGCCGATGGGCATTCCGCGGCTGAAGTTCCCGCGTGAAGCACCGAGCCGTTCGACGCTGAAGCTGGAAGAGGCATGGCACCACTTTATCCCGCGTGATCAGTGGGAGGATCGTCTGCACAGCGACATGACCGGCGTTGACCTCGGCGCCGCGCCGGGCGGCTGGACCTGGCAACTGGTCAATCGCGGCATGCTGGTGACCGCGATCGACAACGGCCCAATGGCTGAAAGTCTGATGGATACCGGACTGGTTCAGCATTTGATGGCAGACGGTTTCACCTTCAAGCCCAAGCAACCGGTGGACTGGATGGTCTGCGACATCGTCGAGAAACCGGCGCGCAATGCCGCCATGCTGGAAGAGTGGATCGGCGAAGGGCATTGCCGCGAGGCGGTGGTCAACCTGAAGTTGCCGATGAAGCAGCGTTACGCCGAAGTGAAGCGCTTGCTCGAACGCATTGCCGATGGTTTCAAGGCACGCGGGATCAAGGTCGATATCGGCTGCAAACAGCTGTATCACGACCGCGAAGAAGTGACCTGCCATTTGCGCCGTCACGACACCAAGAAAGCCAAATCCCGCTGACACAACACATAACCCTGTAGGAGTGAGCCTGCTCGCGAAAGCGCTGGGTCATTCAGCATTGATGTTGGCTGACACTACGCCATCGCGAGCAGGCTCACTCCTACAGGGGTGTGGCGTAACGCCACAGATGACCGAATACCCGGCAATGCGCGACAATGCCGGCCAGTTTCAGGAGTGAATCATGAGTGAAATGATCGATACCCCGGTCGACGGCACCCTCGACGCCACCGGCCTCAATTGCCCGGAGCCGGTGATGATGCTGCATCAACACATTCGTGATCTGGCGCCCGGCGGCCTGCTCAAAGTGATCGCCACCGACCCGTCGACCAAACGCGATATCCCCAAGTTCTGCGTGTTTCTCGACCATGAACTGGTGAGCCAGCACGAAGAGGCCGGTACTTATCTGTACTGGATCCGCAAAAAGTCCTGATCAAAGGCAAAAAAAAGACCTGCATCTGCAGGTCTTTTTTTATGGGCGATCAACCCGCCGAGCGACTGATCCGAATACGCTTGCGCGCACTGCGCGTCAGGCGAATCGACAGCATCAACGCCGCACAGCTCAAGCCCACGATCAAACCCTGCCACAAACCACTCGGGCCGCGTGGCTCGCCGAGCCAGTCGGTCAGACCAAGGGCGTAACCCACCGGCAAACCAATGCCCCAGTAGGCGAACAGGGTCAGGATCATGGTCACGCGCGTGTCCTGATAGCCACGCAGCGCGCCGGCGGCGGTGACCTGGATCGCGTCGGAAAACTGGAACAGCGCCGAATACACAATCAGCATCGCCGCGATGTGAATCACCGTCGGGTCAGCGGTGTAGATTGCCGCAATCGGCTCGCGCAGCAACAGCATCATGCTCGCCGACAGGCAGGCGTAAGCCAGCGCGGTGCCCATGCCGACACCAGCGGCAAAACGCGCTTCGCGTGGCTCTTCGCGGCCCAGTGCCTGACCGACGCGCACGGTCACCGCCATGCCAAGCGAATACGGAATCATGAACACCAGCGAACTGACATTGAGGGCAATCTGGTGCCCGGCCACCACGGTGGCGCCAAGACTGCCGATCAGCAGGGCGATCACGGCAAAAATGCTCGACTCGGCAAACACGGCGATACCGATTGGCAGACCAATCGCCAGCAGACGCTTGATCACTGTCCATTGTGGCCAGTCGAAACGGCTGAAGATTTCGCTCGAACGATAGGCCGGTGCCCAGCGCTCATAACCGGCCAGCCCCAGCGCCATCACCCACATCACGATGGCCGTGGCCCAACCGCAACCGACGCCGCCCATCGCCGGCACACCGAAATGGCCATAGATGAAGATGTAGTTCAGCGGAATGTTCAGCGCCAGACCGCACAGGCCCAGCACCATGGCAGGACGCGTACGGCCGATGCCGTCACTGGTGCAGCGCAGTACGTGATAGAAAGCCACCGCCGGCAGACCACTGGCGATGCCGTGCAGGTATTGCATGCACGGGCCGATCAACTCGGGATCGACCTTCATCAGGTGCAGCACCGGCTCGGCGGCTACCAGCATGGCGGTGGCGATCAGTCCGACCACCAGCGCCAGCCACAACGCCTGACGGACGATAGGGCCGATTTCGCTGTGGGTACCGGCGCCGAAGCGCTGAGCGACTTTCGGCGTGGTTGCCAGCAGAGTGCCGGTCATCAGCAGAAACACCGGCACCCAGATCGAGTTGCCCAGCGCCACCGCTGCCAGATCCTTTGGCCCGACGCGGCCAGCCATCACCGCGTCGACGAAGCCCATGGCCGTAGTCGCCAGTTGCGCGATGATGATCGGCAATGCCAGGGCGAGCAGGTTCTTGAACTCCAGGCGAATCCGCGCGGGGCGAGTGAGGGAGACGGCGACAGGTTGATCAATTACAGAATTCACGGGAAAAACGTCCACAGGTGTTGATGCGCAAGGCGCCGCATTCTACGCCGCTGACGCCTTGGTCAGGAAAAATCCTCTGTTGCGGATTTGTAAGCGCAAAGCCCGCTGGCCCGGCGACCGATCTGCACCTAAACTGCCGATCCGCCTAAGGAGCCCGCCATGCTGATTGTTGCCGACGAAAATATCCCGCTGCTCGATGCCTTTTTTGCCGGTTTCGGCGAGATCCGCCGGGTACCGGGCCGTTCCATCGACCGTGCGACGGTCGCGCAGGCCGACGTGTTACTCGTGCGCTCGGTGACCAACGTCAACCGCACGTTGCTTGAGGGCAGCAAGGTGCGCTTTGTCGGCACCTGCACGATCGGCACCGATCATCTGGATCTCGACTACTTCAATGAGGCCGGCATCACCTGGTCGAGTGCACCCGGCTGCAATGCCCGAGGCGTGGTCGATTATGTGCTGGGCAGTCTGATGACCCTCGCCGAAATCGAAGGTGTCGATCTCACTCAGCGGACTTATGGTGTCGTCGGCGCCGGTGAGGTGGGAGGGCGTCTGATCAAGGTTCTGAAAGGGTTGGGCTGGAACGTCAAAGTCTGCGATCCGCCGCGTCAGTCTGCCGAGGGCGGCGATTACGTGAGCCTTGAGCAAATCATCGAGCAGTGTGACGTAATCAGTCTGCACACACCGCTGACACGCAGCGGCGTTGGTGCGACCTGGCATCTGTTCGATCAGCAGCGTCTGCAGCAGCTCAAGCCCGGTGCATGGCTGATCAACGCGGCGCGTGGTCCGGTGGTGGATAACGCCGCGCTGCGCGAAGTGCTGCTGGAGCGTGAAGACCTGCAAGCCGTTCTCGATGTCTGGGAGGCCGAGCCTGAGGTTGATGTTGCATTGGCCGAGCTTTGCGTACTCGCCACTCCGCACATTGCCGGTTACAGCCTTGATGGCAAACAGCGCGGAACGGCGCAGATCTATCAGGCTTACTGCCAATTCATCGGCCAGCCAGCAAGCATTCAACTCAGTGAGCTGCTACCGGCGCCGTGGTTGTCGCAAGTGACCTTGCATGGCGACAGCGAGCCGGCCTGGGCGCTGGCGATGTTGTGCCGGGGCGTGTACGACCCGCGCCGTGATGATGCGGATTTTCGCCGCAGCCTCGTAGGTAATGTCGGCGAGCAGCGGGCGGCGTTCGATGTGTTGCGTAAACAGTATCCGGTGCGGCGCGAGATTGAAGGGCTGAAGGTGCGGATTGAAGGGGATTCGCCGGTGTTGGCGAAAATAGTCGCGGCGCTGGGGGCGGTGACGGTCTAGAAACCGGGTCGGCCCTTTCGCGAGCAGGCTCGCTCCCACATGGATCTCGCACTCACTGACGATCTCCTGTGGGAGCGAGCCTGCTCGCGAAGGTCGCGCCAAAAGTCCCCGGATCTGCAGGCAGAAAAAACCCGGCCAAAGGGGCCGGGTCAGGAAGACGGTGGCTATATCACTTTTGTTTGGCAGGCTTGACCAATCGCTTGTCCAGTTCGCGGCACGCGTCCTGGATCATGTCTTCGGTGATCGGTACTTCACGCCCATCCTTATCGATAATCGAGCAACCCAGAGGTTGGCCGGGCTTGGTGCGGATCACTTCAATCTTGTCATCGCTGCTGTGTTGCAAGGACATGGCCTGTCTCCTCATCAGGTTGTTTACCCAGATTAAAACCGCCACGTGACCAGGCTGTGACAGCGCCTTTCGATCCGTCATGAGCGGCCATTCCAGTCCAACAGAAATGACCGTTCGTCTCAACCTTGACGTTAGACCGATAGCAACTATGGCCTAGTCTTTGGGGGCATATTTAACCTGACTCATTGTGATTTACAGAGTTCCACCCCAAAGAAGGTTTACGCTAGCCCTTTCATCAACACGGATGTACACCTGAATGACCCCGAAGCTTTCTTCACGACACCGTCGCGCGCTGCGTCTGACCAGTCGATTTCTGGCCCCTTACCGCTGGCAGGTCATCGCTGCGCTGCTGGCGTTGATCGTTACGGCCGCCGTCACTTTGTCGATGGGGCAGGGGATCAAACTGTTGGTCGACCGGGGCTTCATGACTCAGTCGCCGCACCAGCTCAACCAGAGCATCGGCATCTTCATGTTGATGGTGCTGGGTCTGGCGGTGGGCACGTTTGCCCGGTTCTACTGGGTGTCGTGGATCGGCGAGCGCTGCGTGGCCGACATCCGCCGCGAGGTGTTCAACCATCTGGTCTATCTGCACCCCGGGTTCTACGAGAACAACCGCAGTTCCGAGATCCAGTCGCGGCTGACGGCCGACACGACGCTGTTGCAATCGGTGATCGGCTCGTCGTTGTCGATGTTCCTGCGCAACCTGTTGATGGTTATCGGTGGCGTCATCCTGCTGTTCGTGACCAATGCGAAACTCACCAGCATTGTGGTGATTGCCTTGCCGTTCGTGGTTGCGCCAATCCTGATTTTCGGCCGGCGCGTGCGCAATCTGTCGCGGCTGAGCCAGGACCGGGTCGCCGATATCGGCAGCTATGTGTCGGAAACCCTCGGCCAGATCAAAACCGTGCAGGCCTACAACCACCAGGTCCAGGATGAGCGGCGTTTCGCGACGACGGTCGAGGACGCATTTGACACCGCGCGAAAACGCATCTTTCAGCGTTCGTGGATGATCACCATGGTAATCGTGCTGGTGCTCGGCGCCGTGGCGGTGATGTTGTGGGTCGGAGGCATGGACGTGATCGCCGGGCGCATCACCGGGGGCGAACTGGCGGCGTTTGTCTTTTACAGCCTGATCGTCGGCAGTGCGATTGGCACGTTGAGTGAGGTGATCGGCGAACTGCAGCGCGCGGCGGGGGCCGCCGAACGTATCGCTGAACTGCTGGGTTCGGAAAACATAATCCAGCCGCCCGTCAGCGGGCTGGTGACCTTGCCGGAGCGCGTGCGGGGTGAATTGCAATTGCAGGACGTGCGTTTTTCCTACCCTTCGCGTCCGGAAAGCTACGCCGTCAACGGTTTGAATCTGACCATTCGCGCTGGCGAGACGTTGGCGCTGGTGGGGCCGTCTGGCGCTGGCAAGTCCACCGTGTACGACTTGCTGTTGCGTTTTTATGATCCGCTGGAAGGGCAGATCCTGATTGATGGCGTGCCGTTGACCAGCCTCGATCCGCTGGACCTGCGCCGTCACTTCGCCCTGGTATCACAATCGCCGGCGCTGTTTTTCGGCAGTGTTGAAGAGAATATTCGTTACGGCAATCCTGGGGCGACGCTGGAGCAGGTCAAGGACGCGGCGAAAATTGCTCATGCCCACGACTTCATCGAGAAAATGCCCAACGGTTACCAGACCCATCTCGGCGATGGTGGCCTCGGCCTGTCCGGCGGCCAACGTCAGCGCTTGGCGATCGCCCGGGCGTTGCTGGTCGACGCACCGATCCTGCTGCTGGACGAAGCCACCAGCGCCCTTGATGCGCAGAGCGAACACCTGATTCAGGAAGCCCTGCCGAGCCTGATGCAAAACCGCACCACGCTGGTGATCGCGCATCGACTGGCCACGGTGAAAAACGCTGACCGGATTGCGGTAATGGATCAGGGCAAGCTTGTGGCCATTGGCACCCATCAGGAACTGATTGCCAGCAATCCACTGTATGCGCGGTTGGCGGCTTTGCAGTTCAATGATGGCAAGAGTGCTTCAACGAATCCTGTCACCGATCCTGCCATTCACTAAATAGCCGCTCAGGTTGTGCCCATAAAAAATGCCCGTATCTCGCGATACGGGCATTTTTCTTTAGTCGGCGTCAGTCGGGTGATCACTGATCGTCGAAGTAGCGCTCATGCCAGTCCACCAGCGGCTGCGGCGAGTTGAGCTTCTGGCCGTAGATCACCGAGTACGACAACACGTTCTGCACATACTGACGGGTTTCGTCGAACGGAATGCTTTCCACCCACACGTCGAAGCTCAGGTGATCGGCGCCGCGCAGCCATTGGCGTACGCGACCAGGACCTGCGTTGTAGGCGGCGGAGGCGAGGACGCGGTTGCCGTTGAACTGGCTGTGCACCTGGCTCAGATACGCGGCGCCGAGCTGGATGTTCTTGTCCGGGTCCAGAACTTGCTGCGGCGAGGCCAGCGGAATGCTGAATTTGCGCGCGGTTTCCTTGGCGGTGCCCGGCATCAATTGCATCAGGCCGCTGGCGCCGACGCCGGAGCGGGCGTCGTCCATGAAAGCGCTTTCCTGGCGGGTGATGGCAAACACCCAGCTCGAATGCAGGCCACGTACCTTGGCTTCACGCACGAGCGTTTCGCGGTGGGCCATCGGGAAGCGGATATCCAGATCGTCCCAGTACTGCGCCTGACTGATGGTGCGGATCGCCGGGAAATACCATTTCAAGTCGTAAGCGAGTTTCGCCTGGGCAACCATTTCATCGCGATTGAAATGGCGGCTGACGTGATACCACTCGCGACGACCGTCGACGATTTGCCCACGGGCATGGAATTCCAGCGCGCGACGTACACCCGGCGTGTTGCGCACCTTGTTGATCAGCGCCTGGCTGAGGACCAATGGCTTGTTGTTCAGCGAGTACGGCGATTGCGAGCGGTCGGCGGCGAGGAAACCGTAGAAGTCACGTTCGCGCGCAAGGTTTTTGTACAGGGTCTGCGCTTCCGGGTTTTGCGGCTGGGCCAGTTCCAGGCTGCGTGCCTGCCAGTAGCGCCAGCGGTTGGTGGTGGCCAGATCCTGCGGCAGACGGCGGGTCAGCTGGTAGGCGTCGTCCCAACGGGCCAGACGCAGGAGAAGGCGCAAGCGCCATTCCGAGACGGTGTTGTCGCGCAGCTCCGGGTCGTATTTGGTCATCACGTCCAGCGCGCGGCTGTCGAAACGACGGGCAAGGGTCAGGCCGATTTCCCGGGCAATCGCGACTTTTTCATCGCGGGAGAAATGCATGCTGCTGGCGTAGCCGTCGAGCAACGCCATGGCCTTGTCCGGATCCTGACGGGCCAGTCGGCGCAAGCCGAGGCTGACCACATCGGACATCGGTTCATCGGCCGGGGTGAAGCGCGAAGGCTGATTGAGCAACTCCGGTTTTTGCGCCACATCCACCAGCAAACGACCGCGCGGGGCGAGGGTAGTCAGGCCGTTGACCAGACTGTTGGCCAGTGGATAGTTGCGTGCCTGAGCGGCGAGCTTGGTGCGCTCCCAGCGTTTTTGTTCGGTGAGCTGGCCGTCGGCGGCCCAGATGCCGAACAGCGCGTCACACGCCGCAGGTTGCGATTTACCGGTCAGCCAAAGCTTGTCGGCGTTGGCGTAACCTTCGGCCTTATGGTTGCTGCTGATCTGGTACTGCGCATTCAGGCAGTCCAGTTCAGTGAAGTTGAGTTTCGGGTCGTAATACTTGACGAAGGTCGCCCAGTCGCCACGGTCGGCGAGCCAGCGCAACCAGCGCAGTTTCATCCAGTTGGCCTGGGGCAGGTCACCGTGTTCGGCGAGGAACTTCTCGATTTCCGCGTTGCTCGCGGTTTTCAGCCGCGCGGTCAGTTCGTCGTAGGCCAGATACGGTTCCAGCGGGTAATCGGCCAGCGCCTGGCTGTAACGGAAATACGGGCCGGTATCACCCTTGGCCAGGGCGCGCTTGGCTTCATCGTAATACTGGCGTTGGGTGGACAGGTCCACCGCCTGGGCGGATTGAGCGGCAGCGGCGGTAAGTAGCAAACAGGACAAGACACTGAAAAGGCGACTGCGCATGAGACATCCGGGCAGAGAAATCATGACAAGTGCCGACCTCGGTCAGCACTGAATTGTCTGTAGCTTAGCCTTTTGCCAGCAAGCGGCGAAAGCTTTGCCGGCCTCGGAGCACAAGTTCGCAACAAATGTTGTGCAGAGTGCTTCGACAGACAAATTGCCGGCCTGTTGAAGCCCTAACTCAGGTAGAATGCGCGCCCGGTTTTTGGAGAAGCTCATGACCCTGCTCAAATTCAGCGATGTGTCCCTTGCGTTCGGCGCTATGCCGTTGTTGGACAAGGTGTCCTGGCAGATCGCCCGTGGTGAGCGGGTGTGCATCATCGGCCGCAACGGCACTGGCAAGTCCAGCATGATGAAACTGGTCAAGGGCGACCAGAAGCCCGATGAAGGCTCGGTGTGGCGTGCCCCCGGTCTGAAAATCGGCGAATTGCCGCAAGAATTGCCGGTGGCCGACGATCGGACGGTGTTCGACGTGGTCGCTGAAGGCCTTGATGGCGTGGGCGCGTTGCTCGCCGAATACCATCACCTTGCGCAGAACTGCGTTACTGAAGATGACCTGAACAAGCTGATGCACGTTCAGCAAGACCTCGAAGCCCGTGATGGCTGGCGCTTGCAGACTCTGGTCGAAAGCACTTTGAGCCGTCTGCAACTGCCGGCCGACAAGACCCTCGCCCAGTTGTCCGGAGGCTGGCGTCGTCGCGTGCTGCTGGCGCAGGCGCTGGTGTCCGAGCCCGATCTGCTGCTGCTCGACGAACCGACCAACCACCTGGACATCGGTGCGATTGCCTGGCTCGAAGAAGCCCTGAAAGATTTCCAGGGCGCCGTGCTGTTCATCACGCACGACCGTTCCTTCCTGCAAAACCTTGCCACGCGCATCCTCGAACTGGATCGCGGCGGCCTGATCGACTGGAACGGCGACTACGCCAGTTTCCTTGTGCACAAAGAAGCCGCGCTGGCCGCCGAAGAGACCGCCAACGCGCTGTTCGACAAGAAACTGGCCCAGGAAGAAGTCTGGATCCGCCAGGGTATCAAGGCGCGCCGCACCCGTAACGAAGGCCGCGTCCGCGCCCTGAAAGCGTTGCGCGTGGAGCGTAGCGAGCGTCGTGAGCGCACCGGCAAGGCCAACATTCAGTTGGACACGGCCGACAAGTCCGGCAAGCAGGTGATGGTCCTCGAGAACGTGAGTTTCGCTCACCCGGGCGGCCCGTTCCTGATCAAGGATTTCTCGATGGTGCTCACGCGCGGCGACCGTATCGGTCTGCTCGGCGCCAACGGTACCGGCAAGACCACCCTGCTGAAACTGATGCTCAGCGGTCTGCAACCGACCAGCGGCAAAGTGGAAGAGGGCACGCGGATCGACGTGGCGTACTTCGACCAGTTGCGTCATCAACTGGATCTGGAAAAGACCGTGATCGACAACGTCGCCGAAGGTCGCGACTTCATCGATATCGACGGTCAGAGCCGTCACGTGCTGAGCTACCTAGGCGATTTCCTGTTCAGCCCGCAGCGTGCCCGCACGCCGGTCAAGGCGCTGTCGGGTGGCGAGCGTGCGCGTCTGTTGCTGGCCAAACTGTTCAGCAAACCGGCGAACCTGCTGGTGCTCGACGAACCGACCAACGACCTCGACGTGGAAACCCTCGAGCTGCTCGAAGAAGTGCTGCTGACCTTTAATGGCACTGTGCTGATGGTCAGCCACGACCGGGCATTCCTCGACAACGTGGTCACCAGTACTCTGGTCTTCGAAGGTGAAGGCAAGGTGCGCGAATACGTCGGTGGTTATCAGGACTGGATCCGTCAGGGCGGTTCGCCGCGTCTGCTGGGCGTAACCGAAAGCAAATCCGGCAAGGCTGACTTGAATTCGGCGGTGGTCACTGCCGAACCTGCTGTAGTTGCCGCGCCTGTGGCCGCTGCCCCTGCCGCCAAGAAGAAGCTCAGCTACAAGCTGCAACGCGAGCTGGAAGCGTTGCCGGGCGATATCGACGCCAAGGAACAGCAGATTGCTGCCGTGGAAGCTGAAATGGCTGAAGCCGGTTTCTATCAGCGTCCTGCGGCTGAAACGGCCAAGGTGATTGCTTCGCTGGAGCAGTTGCAGGCTGAGCTGGATGCGTTGCTGGAGCGTTGGGCCGAGCTGGACGCCTGAATGATCCTGATGTGAAAAAGCCCGGCGCTCAGTGATGAACGCCGGGCTTTTCACATGTAAGCGCAGTCCCAATGTGGGAGCGAGCCTGCTCGCGAATGCGGTGTGTCAGGCGGCATTAATGCTGAATGTGCCGACGCCTTCGCGAGCAGGCTCGCTCCCACAATGATCAGTGTTTCAACGTTTGACCAGGTGGACGGCGAGGACGTCGCATGGTGCGCCGTGCAGCACGTCATTGGCGGTAGAGCCGAGCAACAGCGCCAGGCCGTGACGACCATGACTACCGACCACGATCAGATCGCACTGCTGTTCTTTGGCGAAGTGATGGATTTCCTGGCGTGGCTGGCCGTAGGTCAGGTGGCAGTTGGCGCCTTCGAGTTCGGAATACTTGAGTTTCAGACGCTCAAGACGCTCCTTGGCCTGATCGAACTGCTGTTGTTGCAGTTGTGACAGATCCATCGGCACGTCGCCGCCGAATGCCATCGCCATTGGTTCGACGATATGCACCAGCGACAGTTTGGCGCCATTGCTCACCGACAGCTCGCGGGCGCGGTGAATCACTGGGTCGCACTCTTCGGTCAGATCTACGGCGACCAGGATGTGGTGGTAGGGCATGAGGTGCTCCTCGTGAGGTTTCAATATTGTTAAGTATGGCTGGTTTCAAGCGCATTGGTTCCAAAGTGACACAATGCGCTCACCAAGAATGGGAATAGAGATATGACGGTCTGGTTGGTGGTGTCAATCCTGCTGGTGGTTTTGAGTCCGTTGGCGTGGTTGCGCCCATCGCGCGCGCAAAGCGGTCGCATCGCCTTGCGCATGGAGGCGCGGCGCATGGGTCTGGCCATGCAACTGGCGCCTCAGGAGTGGCCGCACTGGCTGGCGCAAGAGCCGCCGAATCCTTGTGCGCAGTATCATCGGCCGCGCCGTGGCAAGTCGCCTGCCTGCTGGACTTACTGGCAAAAATCGCCGGGTGTGTGGGTCAATCAATGGCAGGAAGTCTGCGAAGATCGGGCGCTGCTCAATCATTTCGAAAAGTTGCCAGGCAACGTTTTCAAAGTCGAAGCAGACAAGCAGATGATCGCCTTGTACTGGGGCGAGAAGGGCGAAGCGTCGGTGTTGCAGGACATCGACGTCACTCTGAAAGCACTGGCGTGACGCGCGGACTTTTCCCACTGCAACGGTGGGGAACGTCCGGCAGACGCGCAATAAAAAGCCCGACATGATTCATCGGGCGGGGTTGGCCAGGCAGGCCGGAAATCTTTTTTGATGCAGGTTCTGTCAACGCATTTCCCTGTCGCCCACCCAGCGTAGCCCTTTAAACAAGGGCTGCTGCGAATTAGGGCGACTTTTCTAACTATTGATTCTATGAATGGCTTCACATGCAGACGCGTGTTGCGGGTCTTCGTCTTACAGAAATGACCGCAAAGTCGCATTTCAACCCGTATTTTGGGCGATTGACAATTGTCGGAAATTCCGTGAAGGTGACGTACCCAAATCAAACGGGCGTATGAATTGAGCGTTTGTCTTACAGACTGCTCCTACAGAATCCCGACTATCGCGTTGGCGGGTGTGCCGGGTGGATTGGCGTTAGCATCGACGAAAAAGCGTCCTGCCGAGCCATTCGCCTGCGTCCGACGTGTACTGTTCAGCTTCCATATCGTGGAGATCAGTTGATGATTTACGAAGGTAAAGCCATCACGGTTAAAGCTCTTGAAAGTGGCATCGTCGAATTGAAATTCGACCTCAAGGGTGAGTCCGTCAACAAGTTCAACCGTCTAACCCTGAACGAACTGCGTCAGGCCGTAGACACCATCAAGGCAGATGCTTCGATCAAGGGCGTGATCGTCAGCAGTGGCAAGGACGTGTTCATCGTCGGCGCCGACATCACCGAATTTGTCGACAACTTCAAGCTGCCGGATGCCGAGCTGGTTGCTGGCAATCTCGAAGCCAACAAGATCTTCAGCGATTTCGAAGACCTCAACGTCCCAACCGTAGTGGCCATCAATGGCATCGCCCTGGGCGGTGGTCTGGAAATGTGCCTGGCGGCTGACTATCGCGTCATGTCGACCAAAGCCAAGATCGGCCTGCCGGAAGTCAAGCTGGGTATCTACCCAGGCTTCGGTGGCACCGTGCGTCTGCCGCGCTTGATCGGTGTCGATAACGCCATCGAGTGGATTGCCTCCGGTAAGGAAAACCGCCCTGAAGACGCCCTGAAAGTCAGCGCCGTCGACGCCGTGGTTGCTCCTGAAAAACTGCAGGAAGCTGCCCTTGAACTGATCAAGCGCGCCATCTCCGGCGAGTTCGATTTCAAGGCCAAGCGTCAGCCGAAACTTGAAAAACTCAAGCTGAACGCTATTGAACAGATGATGGCTTTCGAAACCGCCAAAGGTTTCGTCGCCGGCCAGGCTGGCCCGAACTACCCGGCGCCGGTTGAAGCGATCAAGACTATCCAGAAAGCCGCGAACTTCGGTCGTGACAAGGCGCTGGAAGTCGAAGCTGCCGGTTTCGTCAAACTGGCCAAGACCTCTGCCGCGCAGAGCTTGATCGGTCTGTTCCTGAACGATCAGGAGCTGAAGAAAAAGGCCAAGGCCTACGACGAAATCGCCAAAGACGTGAAGCAGGCCGCTGTACTCGGCGCCGGCATCATGGGTGGCGGTATCGCTTATCAGTCGGCCTCCAAAGGTACGCCGATCCTGATGAAGGACATCAACGAGCACGGCATCGAGCAGGGTCTGGCTGAAGCCGCCAAACTGCTGGTTGGCCGCGTTGATAAGGGTCGCATGACCGCTGCGAAAATGGCTGAAGTGCTCAACGCCATTCGTCCGACCCTGTCCTACGGCGACTTCGGTCACGTCGATCTGGTTGTCGAAGCTGTGGTCGAGAACCCGAAGGTCAAGCAAGCTGTACTGGCTGAAGTCGAAGGTCAGGTCAAAGAGGACACCATCCTCGCGTCCAACACCTCGACCATTTCCATCAGCCTGCTGGCCAAGGCCCTCAAGCGTCCGGAAAACTTCGTCGGCATGCACTTCTTCAACCCGGTGCACATGATGCCGCTGGTGGAGGTAATCCGTGGCGAGAAGTCCAGCGAGCTGGCTGTTGCCACCACCGTTGCCTACGCCAAGAAAATGGGCAAGAACCCGATCGTCGTCAACGACTGCCCGGGCTTCCTCGTTAACCGCGTGCTGTTCCCGTACTTCGGCGGTTTCGCCAAGCTGGTCAGCGCCGGTGTCGACTTCGTCCGTATCGACAAAGTCATGGAAAAATTTGGCTGGCCGATGGGCCCGGCGTACCTGATGGACGTGGTCGGCATCGACACCGGTCACCATGGTCGTGACGTCATGGCTGAAGGTTTCCCGGATCGCATGAAGGATGACCGTCGTTCGGCCATCGACGTGCTGTACGAAGCCAAGCGCCTGGGCCAGAAGAACGGCAAGGGCTTCTACGCCTACGAGGCCGACAAGAAAGGCAAGCAGAAGAAAGTCGCCGACCCTTCGGTGCTGGAAGTGCTCAAGCCGATCGTTTACGAGCAGCGCGAAGTCACAGACGAAGACATCATCAACTGGATGATGATCCCGCTGTGCCTGGAAACCGTGCGTTGCCTGGAAGACGGCATCGTTGAAACTGCCGCCGAAGCCGACATGGGTCTGGTCTACGGTATCGGTTTCCCTCCATTCCGTGGCGGTGCGCTGCGCTACATCGATTCGATCGGTGTTGCCGAGTTCGTTGCCCTGGCTGACCAGTACGCTGATTTGGGCGCGCTGTACCACCCGACCGCGAAGCTGCGCGAAATGGCCAAAAACGGCCAGAGCTTCTTCGGTTAAGCGCCCCCAACTAGAGTGAGAGTGAACTTATGAGCTTGAATCCTAGAGACGTCGTGATTGTCGACTTCGGTCGTACTCCGATGGGCCGCTCCAAGGGCGGCATGCACCGCAACACCCGCGCCGAAGACATGTCGGCGCACCTGATCAGCAAGTTGCTGGAACGCAACGCCAAGGTCGATCCTGCAGAAGTCGAGGACGTGATCTGGGGCTGCGTCAACCAGACCCTGGAGCAGGGCTGGAACATCGCGCGCATGGCTTCGCTGATGACCCAGATCCCGCACACCTCGGCCGGTCAGACTGTCAGCCGTCTGTGCGGCTCGTCGATGAGTGCGCTGCACACCGCTGCGCAAGCAATCATGACCGGCAACGGTGACGTGTTCGTGGTTGGCGGCGTCGAGCATATGGGCCATGTGAGCATGATGCACGGTGTCGATCCGAACCCGCACATGTCGCTGTACGCGGCGAAAGCCTCGGGCATGATGGGCCTGACCGCTGAAATGCTCGGCAAAATGCACGGCATCACTCGCGAACAACAGGACGCTTTCGGCGTGCGTTCCCACCAGTTGGCCCACAAGGCTACCGTGGAAGGCAAGTTCAAAGACGAAATCATCCCGATGCAGGGCTACGACGAGAACGGTTTCCTGAAACTGTTCGACTACGACGAAACCATTCGTCCGGAAACCACCCTGGAAAGTCTGGCGGCCCTCAAGCCTGCCTTCAATCCAAAGGGCGGCACCGTGACTGCCGGTACTTCGTCGCAGATCACCGATGGTGCTTCGTGCATGATCGTGATGTCGGCGCAGCGTGCGCAGGACCTGGGTATCCAGCCAATGGCGGTGATCCGTTCGATGGCAGTGGCGGGTGTGGATCCGGCAATCATGGGCTATGGTCCAGTTCCGGCGACACAAAAAGCCCTGAAGCGTGCGGGCCTTGGCATCAACGATATCGACTTCTTCGAGCTCAACGAAGCTTTCGCCGCACAGGCCCTGCCAGTGCTGAAAGATCTGAAAGTACTCGACAAGATGAACGAGAAGGTTAACCTGCACGGCGGTGCGATCGCCCTGGGTCACCCGTTCGGTTGCTCCGGTGCCCGTATTTCCGGCACTTTGCTGAACGTGATGAAGCAGAATAGCGGTACCTTCGGGGTGGCCACTATGTGCATTGGTCTCGGCCAAGGCATCTCCACCGTCTTCGAACGCGTTTAAGCGTCTCGTCGATGGAAGCCGGGGCCAAGTGCCCCGGTTTTTGTTTTTGTGGATTTATTTTGTTTTTATTTTTGAAAAAATTTGAGTGAGGGCCGAAGCATGCCGATACAACCTGGGCTCTACCAACATTACAAAGGTCCGCAGTACCGCGTATTCAGTGTTGCGCGGCATTCCGAGACCGAAGAAGAAGTGGTCTTTTACCAAGCCCTGTATGGCGATTACGGCTTTTGGGTACGCCCTCTGAGCATGTTTCTCGAGTCAGTCGAGGTTGACGGCGAGCAGGTGCCACGCTTTGCTTTGGTGCAAGCCGAACCGAGCCTTTTTTCCAAGGCATAAGGCGAGTGCGCACAGAACCCTGTGCTTGACCTCACCTTGTATCAACTATATATAGCGGTGCCGCGTCAGGCGCCAACCGCCTTTCACTTCTAGAATTCAGGAATTTTCTGATCCATGGGCAAATCGCTGGTCATTGTGGAATCCCCGGCTAAGGCCAAGACCATCAACAAGTATCTGGGTAACCAATACGTGGTGAAGTCGAGTATCGGCCATATCCGAGACCTGCCCACCAGCGGTTCGGCTAGCGCCAGCAAAGAGCCAGCCGCCAAGCGCGGCAAGGCTGCTGCGGGCGAAGGTCCGGTGCTCTCGCCGAAAGAGAAAGCGCGCAAGCAGCTGGTCTCGCGTATGGGTGTCGATCCTGATCATGGCTGGAAAGCCCAGTACGAGATCCTTCCGGGTAAAGAGAAGGTCATCGAAGAGCTGCGCCGGCTCGCCAAAGATGCTGACACCATCTATCTCGCAACCGACTTGGATCGCGAGGGGGAAGCCATTGCCTGGCACCTGCGCGAAGCCATCGGTGGTGACGACAGCCGCTACAAGCGTGTGGTGTTCAACGAAATCACCAAGAAAGCGATTCAGGAAGCTTTCTCGGAACCGGGTGAGCTGGACATTGATCGTGTCAACGCTCAACAGGCGCGTCGCTTCCTCGACCGCGTTGTCGGTTACATGGTCTCGCCGCTGCTGTGGGCGAAGATCGCTCGTGGCTTGTCCGCCGGTCGCGTGCAATCGGTTGCCGTGAAGCTGGTGGTTGAGCGTGAACGTGAAATTCGCGCGTTCAACCCGGAAGAGTACTGGGAAGTGCATGCCGATCTCGGCACCACCAAAGGCTCCACCGTGCGTTTCGAAGTGGCTCGCGAAAAAGGCGAAGCGTTCAAGCCGCTCAACGAAGCTCAGGCCATGGCCGCGCTGGAGAAACTCAAATCTTCCAGCTACAGCATCGTCAAGCGCGAAGACAAACCGACCAGCAGCAAGCCGTCGGCGCCGTTCATCACATCGACCCTGCAACAGGCAGCGAGCAATCGCCTGGGCTTCGGCGTGAAGAAAACCATGATGATGGCCCAGCGTCTGTACGAAGCCGGCTACATCACCTACATGCGTACCGACTCGACCAACCTCTCGGCTGATGCCGTGACGATGGCGCGTACTTACATCGAAGACGAGTTCGGCAAGAAGTACCTGCCGGAAACGCCGAACGTCTACAGCAGCAAGGAAGGCGCACAAGAGGCTCACGAAGCGATTCGTCCTTCTGACGCCAACACCACGCCAAGCAAGCTGGCGGGTATGGAGCGTGACGCTGAGCGTCTCTACGAGCTGATCTGGCGCCAGTTCCTCGCTTGCCAGATGCTGCCGGCGCAATACCTGTCGACCACCGTCAGCGTAGGCGCTGGTGACTTCGAGCTGCGCGCCAAGGGCCGTATCCTCAAGTTTGACGGTTACACCCGTGTCATGCCGCAGATTGCCAAACCGGGTGATGACGACGTTCTGCCTGATATGGCGCAGGGCGACGTGATGAAGCTGATCAAGCTCGATCCATCGCAGCACTTCACCAAACCGCCGGCCCGCTACTCGGAAGCCAGTCTGGTGAAAGAAATGGAAAAGCGCGGTATCGGTCGTCCTTCGACTTACGCTGCGATCATTTCGACCATTCAGGATCGCGGTTACGTGACTCTGCACAACCGTCGTTTCTACTCGGAAAAGATGGGCGACATCGTCACCGAGCGTCTGTCGGAAAGCTTCTCGAACCTCATGGACTACGGCTTCACCGCAGGCATGGAAGAGAACCTCGATGACGTGGCGCAGGGCGAGCGCGACTGGAAAAACGTACTGGACGAGTTCTACGGCGACTTCAAAAAGAAACTCGAAGTAGCCGAAAACCCGGACAGCGGCATGCGTGCCAACCAGCCGGTCATGACCGATATTCCGTGCACGACTTGTGGTCGTCCGATGCAGATTCGTACCGCGTCGACAGGCGTTTTCCTCGGTTGTTCAGGCTACAGCCTGCCGCCGAAAGAGCGCTGCAAGGCCACCGTCAACCTGGTGCCGGGCGATGAAATCGCTGCGGACGACGAGGGTGAGTCGGAATCGCTGGTACTGCGTGGCAAGCACCGCTGCCCGATCTGCAGCACGGCGATGGACGCGTACCTGCTCGACGAAAAACGCAAGCTGCACATCTGTGGTAACAACCCGGATTGCGCAGGCTACGAAATCGAAGAGGGCAGCTATCGCATCAAGGGCTACGAAGGTCCGAGCCTGGAATGCGACAAGTGCGGCAGCGAGATGCAACTCAAGACCGGACGTTTCGGCAAGTTCTTCGGTTGCACCAACCCGACCTGCAAGAACACCCGCAAACTGCTCAAGAGCGGTGATGCGGCGCCGCCGAAGATGGACCCGGTGAAGATGCCTGAGCTGAAATGCGAAAAGGTCAACGACACCTACATCCTGCGTGACGGTGCGTCCGGTCTGTTCCTGGCTGCCAGTCAGTTCCCGAAAAACCGTGAGACCCGTGCTCCGCTGGTGATCGAGATTCTCCCGCACAAGGACGAGATCGATCCGAAGTACCACTTCCTCTGCGACGCTCCACAGAAAGATCCTGATGGTCTGCCGGCGGTGATTCGCTACAGCCGCAAGACCAAGGAGCAATACGTACAGACCGAAGTCGATGGCAAGCCTACCGGTTGGAAGGCGTACTTCGATGGCGGCAAGTGGACGGTTGAAGACAAACGTACGAAGGCCAAAGCTGAGTAAGCGTTAGCCTGATACTGAAAGGCCGCATGATGACCCCTCCGGGTTTTCATGCGGCCTTTTTGTTTTGTGCTTGCGGTGGGATCGGCTGATCCACGACACTGTCCGGCCTGTGTGAAGCAAATATTTCGTTGTGGAGAGCGCCGTCATGGCTCACGAACTCTATACCCGCACCAATCAGAAGATCTATTTCGCCGGACTGTCGCTCGAAGCTCTGGCTCGCGCCGAAGAGGGGCGAGCGATGAATTCGCTGGCGTTGATTCAGGCGGGGCGTGAATCGGCGTTGTTTCACCTTTACGGCGCTTTGCTCGGTCTTTGTCACGAGATCGCTGGTTTCTATCGTCTACCGCAGGCCAATGCACCACGCGCCGAGATGCTGCTGACACGTGAGGTGCTGGAGTCGATCGCGATTCCCGAGTTGGCCGAGATGGTCGAACTCGCGGGAAACTCTGAAACCTGGCTGGCAAAACTGCTGGCTGCGCATTCGGCGCTGTTCCAGCCGCCACGGGTGCCACACAAGCCCAAAGGGGACGTGACTCAGCCGCTGATTCAGGCGATTAATCTGGATGGAGAACAAGCGCCAGAAGAGTTGAGTCGAGAGGAGCTGGAGAGCTGGCGGCAAAATCTGAAAGGCTTGGCGATTCGCTTTCGCGAAGGCTTGAACGAGTGCTGAGGGTGATTGACACGGTGGCAATCTGAAACATGCTGCTGGTCAAGATCCCGAGCGAAGCCTGAATGATGTCTATATAATCCCTGCCTTTCGTGGAGAACAGACCTATATGCCAACGTCCTTTCTAGAAATTGTCGAGTTACCAGACGGCCGAATCGAACTGCGCAGGGCTGAGGACGAGGGTTCTCTGGTGACGCTGGATTTCTCCGACGATGCCAAGGCGTTCCTTCAAGGTCAGCATGTAGAAATCGCCAAGGCGATGCTAAGCGTCGGCGTGCAGATGGCCGGTCGTATGGTCGAAGGCGAGTTTGATAAGGAAGAGGGGCCGCGGGTTCTTCATTGATCCGCGCCTTTGCTTTTTAACGTTACCGCTTCAGATCGGCTTCTCTGTCCCTGGAGAAGCCCTGCGCTTCACACAGCGCGTAGTCGCAACCCTCAACCCAAACGAATATTCAAGCTCTGAGCTTCGCCCGTGCGTGCGGCGCTGATCAGTTGTTGCCGCGAGTGGGTGTTTAGCGAATTGAGCCAGGTGACCACAGTGTGGCTGCGCCCCAACCGCAGAGCTTCGCACGCCAGTTGCTGGGCGCTTTGAGCACCCCGTGGTTGCAGTAGCAGAATACGTTCGCGGTTCAGGCCGGCATCCCGCAGCCAGGTTTGAGTCAGGCTGGCAGGTGGTGCGATCAATGTCAGCCAGCGTGCGTCCTGATCTTCGCTGAGTTCGCGAAGAATCGGGGCGAGCAGGTTCAGGCAGTTCCCGGCCGCACCACGCAGTGACAGCTCACTGAATACTTCGGGTTCGGCATTCCAGGGGCGTTCGACCACGTCTTTCAGGATCGGCGCCATCGGTTGCGCCAGAAACGCTTCGAATAAAGGCAGTTGTGTTTGCTGAGGGGTGTGTGGGAACTGCATAAAGCCTCCTTTAGCGGCGGATTACGCCGACACTCAAGCCTTCGATCACCAGTTCCTGATCTTTCAGGTCGACTTCGATAGGGGCGAACTCGGGGTTTTCGGCAATCAGCCAGACCTTGCTACCTTCACGCTTGAAACGTTTGACCGTCACTTCGTCGCCGATACGGGCAACGACGACCTGGCCATTACGTGCTTCGCGGGTGGTGTGCACGGCAAGAAGGTCACCGTCGAAAATACCGATGTCCTTCATGCTCATGCCGTGTACGCGCAGCAGATAGTCGGCGCGCGGATGAAAGAAGGCCGGGTTGATGTTGCAGGATTCTTCGATGTGCTGCTGGGCGAGGATCGGCGCGCCGGCAGCGACCCGGCCTATGATTGGCAGGGTAGAGTCGTCGGCCTTGGCTTCAAAGCCGGGTATGCGAATACCGCGAGAAGCGCCCGGTGTCATCTCGATGGCGCCTTTTCGGGCCAGTGCCTTGAGATGTTCTTCAGCCGCGTTCGGCGACTTGAAGCCCAGTTCCTGAGCGATTTCCGCACGGGTCGGCGGATAGCCGTTGTCTTCGAGGCAGCGTTTGATAAAGGCCAGAATCTCGGCTTGGCGTGGCGTCAGCTTTAGCATATTGATCGCTCTGTCTTTTTATACAGTGACTGGGATTATATACAGTGAAGCGTCCTTGGCAATGCCCGTTTTTTTGCAGGCCGCCAGACGGTCGGCATTCGTGCTTATTAATGAGTTGGGCTTGTGTGGTTAAATAGCTGACTGATCATTCCCAAAACGAACCGGCAGGCTTGACAAGGCACAGGCTGAAACGTATGTTTCAAACAAGTGTTTGTCAGGCGGAGTAGCCATGGCCCAGTCGGAAACCGTTGAACGCATTCTTGATGCTGCCGAGCAGTTGTTCGCGGAGAAAGGTTTCGCCGAAACCTCATTGCGTTTGATCACCAGCAAGGCCGGCGTCAACCTGGCAGCGGTGAACTATCACTTCGGCTCGAAAAAAGCGCTGATTCAAGCGGTTTTCTCGCGCTTCCTCGGGCCGTTCTGCATCAGCCTCGATAAAGAGCTGGAGCGCCGTCAGGCCAAGCCTGAAAACAAGCCGACGCTTGAAGAGCTGCTCGAAATCCTCGTCGAGCAGGCCCTTGTGGTACAACCACGCAGCGGCAATGACCTGTCGATCTTCATGCGCCTGCTCGGCCTCGCGTTCAGCCAGAGCCAGGGCCACTTGCGCCGTTATCTGGAAGACATGTACGGCAAGGTATTCCGTCGCTACATGTTGCTGGTCAACGAAGCCGCACCACGCATTCCGCCGATCGAGCTGTTCTGGCGCGTGCACTTCATGCTCGGCGCCGCGGCGTTCAGCATGTCTGGCATCAAGGCGTTGCGCGCAATTGCCGAGACCGATTTCGGCGTCAACACCTCCATTGAGCAAGTGATGCGCCTGATGGTGCCGTTCCTCGCTGCGGGCATGCGTGCCGAAACCGGCGTCACTGACGCCGCGATGGCCACCGCGCAACTGCGTCCGCGCAGTAAATCAACGCCGGTCGCCGCCAAGGTTTAACCGCGCACGGGTGGGCGCGGCAGCTTGTATCCGCTAAGCTAGCCGCCCATGCCGACTCTCGTTCTGAACCCGAAATCCATAGAAATTGCCGACCTGCCGAGCATTGCTCAGGGTAGCGATTTGCTGCGGATCGGGTTTTTCGTTTTCAAGGAATCTCTATGACTGCTGGCCTGCAAGGCTCGTTGATGGTGGACGTCGCCGGTACCTGGCTGACGGCCGAAGATCGCCAATTGTTGCGTCAGCCCGAAGTGGGCGGCCTGATCATTTTCGCGCGCAACATCGAGCATCCGCGTCAGGTGCGTGAGCTCAGCGCGGCGATTCGGGCGATTCGTCCGGATCTGCTGCTGGCGGTGGATCAAGAGGGCGGTCGCGTGCAGCGCCTGCGTCAGGGCTTCGTGCGCCTGCCGGCCATGCGTGCCATCGCCGACAATCCGAACGCCGAATACCTCGCCGAGCAATGCGGCTGGATCATGGCCACTGAAGTGCTGGCGGTCGGTCTCGACCTGAGTTTCGCCCCGGTGCTGGATCTGGATTACCAGCGCAGCGCTGTTGTCGGCACCCGTTCATTTGAGGGCGATCCGGAGCGCGCCGCAGTGCTTGCCGGAGCGTTCATTCGCGGCATGAACAGCGCGGGTATGGCTGCTACTGGCAAGCATTTCCCTGGCCACGGCTGGGCCGAAGCTGATTCCCACGTGGCGATCCCGAACGACGAGCGCAGCCTGGACGAGATCCGCGCCAACGATCTCGTGCCCTTCGCCAGGCTCAGCAAACAATTGGCCGCTGTGATGCCGGCCCACGTTATCTACCCGCAAGTCGACTCGCAGCCTGCCGGCTTCTCCCGGCGCTGGTTGCAGGACATCCTGCGCGGCGAATTGCAGTTCGACGGTGTGATCTTCAGCGACGACCTGTCGATGGCCGGCGCCCACGTGGTTGGCGATGCCGCCAGTCGTATTGAGGCCGCACTCACGGCCGGTTGCGACATGGGCCTGGTATGCAACGATCGCGCCGCTGCCGAACTGGCCCTGAGCGCCGCGCAGCGCATGAAGGTCAAGCCTTCAGACCGCATCGCGCGCATGCGCGGTCAGGCATTCGCCAGCACCGATTACCGTCAGGATCCGCGCTGGCTCACCGCCGTTGGCGCCCTCAAAGATGCTCAACTGATCGATTAAGGATTTTCGCTATGACGGTTTACGCAATCATCGGTGGCACCGGCCTGACCCAGCTCGAAGGCTTGACCATTCGCCAGTCACTGGCGGTGGACACTCCCTACGGCACGCCATCGGCCGACGTGCAGATCGGTGAATACGCCGGCAAGGAAGTGCTGTTCCTCGCCCGTCACGGCCATCCGCATCGTTTCCCGCCGCACAAGGTCAACTACCGCGCCAACCTGTGGGCGCTGAAGCAGGCCGGTGCCGAAGCAATCATTGCCGTTAACGCGGTGGGCGGTATTCATCCAGCGATGGGCACCGGTCATTTCTGCGTGCCGCACCAGATCGTCGACTACACCAGTGGGCGCGAGCACACTTTCTTCGCCGATGATCTGGAGCACGTCACCCATATCGACTTCAGCTTCCCCTACAGCGAGCCGCTGCGTCAGCAGTTGATTGCTGCGGTGGCTGCCGAAGGCTGCGAATACAGCGATCAAGGCGTGTATGCCTGCACTCAGGGCCCGCGTCTGGAAACCGTGGCGGAGATCGTGCGTCTGGAGCGCGATGGCTGTGACATCGTTGGCATGACCGGCATGCCGGAAGCGGCGCTGGCGCGTGAGCTGGATCTGGATTACGCCTGTCTGGCGCTGGTGGTGAACCCGGCGGCGGGCAAGACCACCGAAGTGATCACCATGGCCGAGATCGAGCAGGCGTTGCATGACGGCATGGGCAAGGTGAAATCGGCGTTGGCGCGGGTGTTGGCCGGCTAAGGACTGCCCATGAGCATTTTCATCGAAAGGCTAAAGTCGTTGGCCTGGACTCAGGCATTCAGTAGCAAGGCGCTGGCCAAGGCTCGGGCTTATGCCGCCGAAGATCGGGTAGAGATCATCGAGATCGATGACAGAAAGGTCGAGGCGTTCTGCGTCGGTTCGGAAGATCAGGCGTATGAACAAACCATTTACCTGTCCGAAGATCGGCTGGGTTCCGTCAACGTGCGTTGCCTGTGCAGCTGTCCTGTCACAATTGACTGCAAACACTGCGCTGCGGTGCTCTATCACCTGCAGGGCAGTGATCATAATGCGTCTGAAAGTGACGCACAGATCCCGTTGGGTCGGGCGCTGGAACATTGGCTTTCGACCATTCCCGTGCCGGCCAAGCCCACCGAAGAAGGCGCGCAAACCGCAGGCACGCGCCTGTTTTACAAGCTCAAGCCAACGTCAGTGAGCGGCAAGTGGCTGCTCGATATTTTCAAGGTCTCCCAGCTTAAGAGCGGCGAGTTGCGCGAAGTCAAACCGATGTATTCGCTGGCGGAAATGCTCATGCGTCAGCCCGGCTACCTGTCCGAGCTGGATCTGCGCGTCGCCAGGCTGCTGGTTGCCATGCACTCCCATCACGCCTATTACAGCGGCTATCCGCTGGAAGGCAGCAGCGGCGCCGAACTGCTGGAAATGCTCCTGCGCACCTCGCGGCTGTTCCTCGATTTCGAGGATCTGCAACCGTTGATGTCTGGCGCGAAACGCATCGGCCAGTTCGCCTGGGCCGAGCAGGCCGACGGCGGGTTCCGCGCGCAGTGGAGCAGTGCCGAGGCTGCGCAGGAAACCGTGCTGGCGCTGGAGCCGCTTTATTACCTGGATCGTGAACAGCGGCAGATTGGCCCTCTGTTCAATGAACTGGATGAAAAACTGGCCAGTCATTTGACTCTGGCGCCGGACATTCCGGCGCGTCAGGCCATGCAGTTCAGTCATCGCATGAGTGCGGCAACGAGAATCCCGCCGCCACACCAACTGACCGAACGAATCATTGACGACGTACTACCGCAGCCGCAACTCACCCTCGTCAGCGGTCGGGAGCGCTCGCGCTGGGAATACGTTCTTGAGCACCGCGCCGCCCTGGTGTTTACCTACAACGGCCAGCCGACGGTGGATCGCAACCCGGAAGTAATGATCCTCAACGGCACCGAAACCCAGCGCATTCAGCGCCAGCCTGCGATGGAAAAGAAACTGCGTCAGATCCTGCAAAAGTTCGGCTTCAAGAAAGCCACGCGCAAGAGCTCGCTGGATCGTCCCGGCGAGATGTTCACGTTGCCGGATGATTCCGCCTGGCTCGGGTTTATGCACGAAGGGCTTGCCACGTTGCGCGCCTCGAACTGGGAAGTCGAGATGAGTCCCGGCTTTCATTTCAATGTGCAGCCAGTCGAGCATTGGTACGCGGAGGTCGAGGAAGAGGCCGGGCATCAGTGGTTTGATTTGCAGTTGGGTATCGTCGTCAATGGTCAGCGCTATAGTTTGCTACCAATCCTTCTGCACTTGTTGCGCACCCAGCCGCGCTTGCTTGACCCGGTCAATCTGGCACAACGCAGCGATGACGAAAAACTCCTGATCGAACTCAAGCCCAGCGGTTTTGGCGACCCTTCGGGCGCCAAGGTCGCGCTGCCGCTGAGTCGGATCAAACCGCTGATGGCCACGCTGGGCGAGTTGTACCTGGGCGGTCATCAGGGCGATGCACTGCGCTTGAGTGTCCCGGATGCCGCGCGCTTGAGTATGCTCGATGGCGTGCCGCTGGATTGGCAGGGTGGCGAGCGGCTGCGCACCTTCGCCAAGCGCTTGCAGAATTCCAGTCACACCCAGGTCGCTGCGCCGGCCGGCCTTAACGCGCAACTGCGCCCCTATCAGCTCGAAGGCCTGAACTGGATGCAAACCCTGCGCGAGCTTGAAGTAGGCGGCATTCTGGGCGATGACATGGGGCTGGGCAAAACGCTGCAAACCTTGGCGCATCTGCTCACGGAAAAACACGCCGGACGCCTCGATTGCCCGGCTCTGGCGGTGATGCCGACCAGCCTGATTCCCAACTGGCTCGACGAGGCCGAGCGCTTCACCCCCCAGTTGAAAGTGTTGGCGCTGCACGGCTCGGGGCGGCAAAAGGATTTCGCTGATCTGGCTGAATACGATCTGGTACTGACCACTTACGCTTTGCTGCCGAGGGATCTCGAGGTTCTACAGCCGCAGTTGTGGAGCGTGCTGATTCTCGACGAAGCGCAGAACATCAAGAACCCGCTCAGCAAAGCCGCGCAGGCCGCACGCGATTTGCAGGCCCGCCAGCGCTTGTGCCTGAGCGGCACGCCATTGGAAAACCACTTGGGCGAGCTTTGGTCGCAGTTTCATTTCCTCATGCCCGGTTGGCTCGGCGACAGCAAGTCCTTCAATCGCGATTACCGCACGCCAATCGAGAAGCACGGCAATGTTCAGCGCATGCAGCACCTGACAGCGCGCATCAAGCCGTTTTTGCTGCGCCGCAAAAAGGATCAGGTGGCCACCGAACTGCCGCCGAAAACCGAGATTGTCCATTGGGTCGATCTCAGCGACGGCCAGCGGGATGTCTATGAAACGGTTCGCGTGGCGATGGACAAAAAAGTCCGCGACGAAATTGCCCGCAGTGGCGTGGCGCGCAGTCAGATCATCATTCTGGATGCCTTGCTCAAGCTGCGGCAGGTCTGTTGCGATCTGCGCCTGATCAACATGCCGCTGACAGCGAAGGCGCTGCGCTCCGGCAGTGGCAAGTTGGTCAGCTTGATGGAGATGCTCGAAGAGTTGCTCGGCGAAGGTCGAAGAATCCTGCTGTTTTCGCAGTTCACCTCGATGCTCGCCTTGATCGAGGAAGAATTGCAGCAACGTGACATTGCCTATTCGCTGCTGACCGGGGACACCACGGATCGACGCACACCGGTGAAGGATTTTCAGGGCGGCAAGGTGCCGCTGTTTCTCATCAGTCTCAAAGCGGGCGGTACCGGGTTGAACCTGACCGCTGCGGACACGGTGATTCACTTCGACCCTTGGTGGAACCCGGCGGTGGAGAACCAGGCGACGGATCGTGCGTATCGAATCGGGCAAAACAACCCGGTGTTCGTTTACAAGCTGATCGCTCGTGGCACGGTAGAGGAAAAAATACAGGCGTTGCAGCAGGAGAAAGCGGCGTTGGCCGGAGCGGTGCTTGAGGGCGGGACGACAGGTGGCTGGAAGCTGGAGCAGAGTGACATTGAGGCGCTGTTTGCACCGTTGCCGGTTTCCAAGGATTGAGCCTGGGTTTTAAACGTTATACCGAGGTGAGCCATTCGCGAGCAGGCTCGCTCCCACATTAGATTTGTGTGATTCACAAGATCCCTGTGAACACTGGATTGGTGAATGCCACCGATCCAGTGTGGGAGCGAGCCTGCTCGCGAAAGCTATCTAACAGGCGACGCAGATATCAACGCTTGTCGGACTTATCCGGCAACGGCGCAAACAACGCCTCGATATCATCACTCTGCAACTTCCAGTCCCCGGCCTTGCGCCCATCCAGCACGCCCGCTGCCAAGTCGGATTTTTCCTTTTGCAGGTGCTGAATCTTCTCTTCCACGGTGCCCCGGGCAATCATCTTGTAGACGAACACCGGTTTCTCCTGGCCGATCCGATAGGCGCGATCCGTCGCCTGATTCTCGGTGGCCGGGTTCCACCACGGGTCGTAATGAATCACCGTGTCGGCCTCGGTCAGGTTCAAACCGACGCCGCCGGCCTTCAGGCTGATCAGAAAGATCTGACGCTTGCCGCTCTGGAATTCCTTCACCGGCGTGCGCCGATCCCGGGTCTGGCCGGTCAGTAGCGCGTAGGACACGTTACGTTTTTTCAACTCTTCCTCGATCAACGACAGCATCGAAGTGAACTGCGAAAACAGCAGAATCCGCCGGCCTTCCTCGAACAACTCCTCGAGCATTTCCATCAAACTGTCGAGCTTGCCTGACGTGCTGCCGCGAGCGGGCAGGGTGGCGTCATTGACCAGGCGCAGATCGCAGCAGACCTGACGCAGTTTGAGCAGCGCCTCAAGAATGATGATCTGGCTGCGCGCCACGCCTTTGCGGGTGATCTCGTCGCGGACCTTCTTGTCCATCGCCAGGCGCATGGTTTCATACACATCGCGCTGCGCTTCGTTGAGATCGACCCAATGGATGATCTCGGTTTTCGGCGGCAACTCGGTCGCCACTTGTTCCTTGGTGCGGCGCAGCAAGAACGGTTTTATCCGACCGTTGAGGTGCTGAAGCCTGACTTCACTGCCGCGCTTTTCAATCGGCACGCGGTAATCGGCGTTGAAGCTTTTTACGTCGCCGAGCCAGCCGGGCAGCAGGAAGTGAAACAGCGACCACAGCTCGCCCAAGTGATTTTCCAGCGGCGTACCGCTGAGGCACAGGCGCTGACGCGCATTCAGCTCGCGCGCGGCTTGAGCGGCTTTGCTGTTCGGATTCTTGATGTACTGCGCTTCATCCAGCACCAGCACATGCAGCGGCTGTTTGGCCAGACGTTCGACGTCTTTCGGCAGCAGGGCGTAGGTGGTGAGGATCAGGTCGAAGTCGGCCAGGTTATCGAAATGCTTTTTGCGAGTGGCGCCATACAGGGCAACCACTTTCAGTTGCGGCGTAAAGTGCGCCGCCTCATCGAGCCAGTTCGGAATCAGGCTGGTCGGCATCACCACCATGCACGGCCGATCGAGACGTCCGGCGTTTTTCTCGCTGAGAATATGCGCCAGGGTCTGTAGGGTTTTACCCAGCCCCATGTCATCCGCAAGAATCCCGCCGACTTCCAGTTGCCGCAGCGACTGCATCCAGCTCAAGCCTTCGAGCTGATAAGGGCGCAACGTCGCATTCAAGCCTTCAGGCGCCTCTGCGCTGAAATCACGAATATCGCGCAGGCGTTGGGCAAACGTGCGGATCTGCTCGCCGCCCTCCCACAGCAGCGGAAGGCCTTCCAGCGAATTCAGGCGGGTGGCGTCGGCCTTGCTCAGGCGCAGGGTGGTTTCGCCCGGCTCTTGCAAATAGAACTCGCCGAGCGTCATCAATACCGGCTTCAACCGGCCCAACGGCAAAGCCACTTGCAGCGGCCCATGCTCGCTGGTGCGTTGCGGGATGTTGACCAGAATCAGCTCGTCATCGCGACGGCGCGCCAGGCGTTCCGGATTGAGGATTTCCGCGTGCGAGCGCATCAGATTGAGCAAGATAGGCAACAGACTCAGGCGCTCACCATTGACGATGATCCCCAGTTCCAGATCAAACCAATCGCGTTCCGGCACCTGCTCGACGGTGGCGTACCAGTCATCCACAGCGGTCAGATCGAAGCCGAATTCCTCATCGATCTGCAATTCCCAGCCTTGGCTGCGCAGTTTCGGCAGGTCGTTGAGGGTGAACGTCAGCCAAGCGCTGTCATTGACCATCTCGTACAGTTCACCGGCGCTTTCCGGCAGGGCTTTGCTCTGGCGGGTGGCGATGCGAAAGCCGAGGATGCGCAACTGTTCGCGGTACGACTGCTCGACATCCGGATGGCGTTTGACGCGCAGCGTCTGGCTTTCCTGGCGAATCAGGATATCGCTGTTCTTCTGCCCGCTGACGTACTCGTCAAGGTAGCTGAACGAAAGCGCCGCGCGATGCTGAATGTAGCGCTGCATCTTGCCGTTGCGCGGTTCGAAGGCACTGAACTCGACACTGGCCAGCCATAGGCGTGGCAGTGGCTGCACATTGTCGACCAGCACTTGCGGTGGCGCCTTCGGGCTGCGATTTTCCAGCACGGCTTGCAGCTTTTCCAAGAGTTCGGCGTCTTTGGCGGCGGCCGGGTAATCGAGGGTTTCCTGCACTTTCAGCAGCACCGCTGCGCAGTGTTTGCAGTTGCTGCGAACCGGGCACGTGCAGCTGGCATCGACCAGCAGCAAGGTGTTTTTGGCGGATTCGCGCAGCTGGATGGTCTGGCGGTAAACGTTACCGCCAGAGCCTTCGCAACTGGCGGTGATGGTCGCATCGCCGACCTGGGCGATGCGTACCCGGTTTTCCAGGGCATAGCGGCGGCCACGCTCCAGGCTCTGTTCCTTGAATCGGCTGACCCAGGAGGGTGCCAACGGTTTACTCAGGGGCGGGGACATAAGGACTTCGATCAGTCCGGAATCGCTTCAGGCGCTTCCCGTGGCGCTGGCGCGGTCAGGGAAGTGATCTTGATCAGCAAGGCCAGATGGCCGTTGTCCAGGTAGTTGAGTTGGCCATTTTTGGTGTGGCTGTCCTGCTTCAGGCGCTCGCTGGCGGTGACCAGGCCATTGGCGTCGATCTGATTGACCCAGAAATCGGCGTTCACATCGGTGAAGCGTCCCAGTTTCATTTCCAGCGTGCCCTCGATCGGGAATTGACCGAACTGCTCCTGACCGTCGCTGACCGCCACTTTTGCCGGTGCTTCGCCAAGGGTTTGCTGCCAGGCCTTGTGCATCAGCACGCTGTAGTCGCCGCTGGCGGTGAGTTTGCTGACAACGTCGTTCAACGCCGGTGTGCGTTTGCTGTCGTCGCTCAAACGCTGGGCCCCAGCGGCCCAGTCTTCCGGCGCGGCGCGGCTGACGATTGCCGGTACGGCGTTCTGGCGCACCAGAATCATTTCGACCTGATACAGGTCATCGGCGAAAGCCGAAGGGGCTACCAAAGCAAGTAGCAAAGTCACTGAGCGGAACAGGCGCATTGGGCGTCCTTCAAACAGATTTCGGGAGGAGGCGCTCAAACAGCGCCTCTACAGTATTAAAGCGCTCTTCCGGACGTTCCATCGGTACCTGGAATTTGAACATCGTCGCGCCTTCGAATTTGTAGCGTTTTGGCTGGCTCTGGATCAGCTTGATCAGCGTCATCGGGTCGACCGGCGTCTGCGCTTCGAACTCGATGCGCCCACCTTGCGGCCCGCCATCGACCTTCTT
Source organism: Pseudomonas sp. ok266 (assembly GCF_900110195.1). Classification (NCBI taxonomy): domain Bacteria; kingdom Pseudomonadati; phylum Pseudomonadota; class Gammaproteobacteria; order Pseudomonadales; family Pseudomonadaceae; genus Pseudomonas; species Pseudomonas sp. ok266. The sequence continues at coordinate 40,876 of NZ_FOCU01000007.1, forward strand.
GATACCCAGTTGCTCAGCCTGCAATTTCAACGCCGTGATGCGCACCAGATTCTTCGTCGGTTCCGGCAACAAGCCGAAACGGTCGATCATCTCGACTTGCAGATCCTTGAGGCCTTCCTCGTCGGTGGCCGAAGCGATGCGTTTGTACAGAATCAGACGCGCGTGAACATCCGGCAGGTAGTCTTCCGGAATCAGCGCCGGCACTCGCAAGTTGACTTCCGGGCCACCGCCCAGCGGCTGATCGAGGTTCGGTTGTTCGCCCTTACGGATCGATTTCACCGCGCGTTCGAGCATCTCCATATACAGCGTGAAGCCCACGGCCTGAATCTGCCCGCTCTGGCCATCGCCGAGCAGTTCGCCGGCGCCACGGATTTCCAGGTCATTGGTCGCCAGGACGAAACCGGCACCGAGATCCTGAGTGTTGGCGATCGCTTCCAGACGCTTTTCCGCATCCGAGGTAATTTGCTGGCGCGGCGGCGTCAGCAGGTAGGCGTAAGCCTGGTGGTGACTACGGCCGACACGACCACGCAACTGGTGCAGTTGTGCCAGGCCGAACTTGTCGGCGCGCTCGATGATGATGGTGTTGGCGCTCGGCACGTCGATGCCGGTCTCGATGATGGTCGAGGCGATCAGCACGTTGAAGCGCTTGTGATAGAAGTCGCTCATCACCTGTTCGAGTTCGCGCTCGCGCATCTGTCCGTGACCGATGCCGATGCGGGCTTCCGGCACCAGTTCGGCGAGATCGGCGGCGCACTTCTCGATGGTTTTCACATCGTTGTGCAGGTAGTACACCTGACCGCCGCGCAGCAGTTCGCGGAGCAGGGCCTCTTTGACCGTGCTCTTGTTCTGCTCCATGACGAAAGTGCGCACCGACAGGCGTCGCGCTGGCGGCGTAGCGATGATCGACAGGTCGCGCATGCCCGACACCGCCATGTTCAGCGTGCGCGGAATCGGCGTGGCGGTCAGGGTAAGAATGTCGACTTCGCTGCGCAGGGCCTTGAGCTGTTCTTTCTGACGGACACCGAAACGGTGTTCTTCGTCGATGATCACCAGCCCGAGGTTTTTGATTTTCACATCGTCGGACAGCAGTTTGTGCGTGCCAATGACGATGTCGATTTTGCCTTCAGCCAGATCGGCGATCGCCGCGTTCACTTCCTTGGCCGATTTGAAGCGGCTCATTACTTCTACTGTCACGGGCCAGTCGGCGAAGCGGTCGCGGAAGCTGTTGTAGTGCTGCTGGGCGAGCAGGGTGGTCGGCACCAGAATCGCCACCTGACGACCGCCGTGCACGGCGATGAATGCCGCACGCATGGCCACTTCGGTCTTGCCGAAACCGACGTCGCCGCAGACCAGGCGATCCATTGGTTTCGGCGCGAGCATGTCTTCGCGCACGGCTTCGATGGTCGATTGCTGGTCAGGGGTTTCTTCGAACGGGAACCCGGCGCTGAACGTCGCATAATCGGCTTTCGGGTCGGCAAATGCGTAACCCTCGCGAGCGGCGCGACGGGCGTAAATATCGAGCAGTTCAGCGGCAACATCGCGCACCTGTTCGGCGGCTTTGCGCTTGGCCTTCTGCCAGGTTTCCGAGCCGAGGCGGTGCAGCGGGGCCAGCGCATCGTCGCTGCCGGTGTAACGCGCGATCAAGTGCAGGTTGGCTACGGGCACGTAAAGCTTGGCGTTCTCGGCGTATTCGAGGGTGAGGAATTCGGCGGCCTGATTGTCGATCTCCAGAATCGTCAGGCCCAGATAGCGGCCGACACCGTGATCGATGTGCACCACCGGCGCGCCTTCGCGCAGCTCGGTGAGGTTCTTGATCACCGCGTCATTGCTGACGTCACTGCGTTTCTCGCGACGACGACGTTGCATAACGCGTTGGCCGAACAGCGGACTTTCCGCGACGAGTGCCAGCGCCGGCTCATCCAGCATCAGGCCTTCGTCGAGCGGGGCAATGGTGATCGCCAGACGATCCTTGCTCGCGACGAAATCAGGCCAGCTGTCGACATTTTTCGGTCGCAGCTTCAGGCGCTCAAGCAACTCCAGCAGGACTTCACGACGGCCCGCTGATTCGGCGGTGAACAGCACGCGACCGGGGAACTCATCGAGGAACGCCGACAGCGCCGCCAGCGGTTGCGTGGCTTTGGCCTCGATTGCCAGATTCGGCAGTGCTTGCGCGGGGAAGCGCTCGCGGCCGACGCCGGTTTCCACGTCTTGTTGACTGGCGACCACACGTGGCCAGCTCTTCAAACGGGCGAAACAGTCTTCCACCGGCAGGAACAATTCTGCCGGCGGCAATAAAGGACGCGATGGATCAACGCGGCGCTCTTCGTAACGATTGCGCACGTCGTTCCAGAAATTCTCCGCAGCTTGTTCGATGCCGGGCAGCGAGAACACTTGCGTGTCTTGCGGCAGGTAATCGAACAGTGTCGAGGTTTCGTCAAAAAACAGCGGCAGGTAATACTCGATCCCGGCCGGGGTGATGCCGCTGCTCAGATCCTGAAAGATCGGGCAGCGACGGAAGTCGACGTCGAAACGCTCGCGGAAACGCGCCTTGAAGCGGGTGACTGCGTCTTTCTGCAGCGGAAACTCACGGGCCGGCAGCAGCTTGACCGAATCGACCTTGTCGATGGAGCGCTGGTTTTCCGGGTCGAAGGTACGCAGGGTTTCGATTTCGTCGTCGAACAGGTCGATGCGATAGGGCAGTTTGCTGCCCATCGGGAATAGATCGATCAGTGCGCCGCGAACGGTGAACTCGCCGTGCTCATAAACCGTGTCGACGTAGCGATAGCCACTGGCTTCGAGTCGCGCACGCATCTGTTCAACATCGAGCTTCTGGCCGACGTCCAGCACCAGGCTGCTGCCGAGCAGGAATTTGGTCGGCGCCAACCGGTGCAACGCTGTGGTGATCGGCACCACCAGCACGCCATGCGCCAGCTCTGGCAGCCTATATAAGCTGGCAATGCGCTGGGAAATGATGTCCTGGTGCGGCGAGAACAGGTCGTACGGCAGAGTTTCCCAGTCAGGGAAATGCAGCACGGGCAAATCCGGGGCGAAGAAACTCAGCTCCTGTTCCAGTCGTTCAGCACTCTGGCTGTCGGCGGTCAGTAGCAGGGTGAAGCGCTTGGCAGCGCTGGCAGCCTCGGCAATCGCGAGACTGAGGGCAGCACCGGGCAGATTGCCCCAATGCTGTTTACCTGCCTCGGCAGGGAGTAGCGGTAGACGCAGAACGGGCACGGAAGGTTGAGCTCCAGGCTTTGCGACAAAGTCGGTAATTGTAGCGGCGTCCGGTGCCGCCTGTCAGTTGCAGACTACGTCTATCTTCGATGTTTGCGCGAAATGTAGTGGTAACCATAAAAACCAGCGGTTTTTTAGCGATTATGTAGTGCCGAAAGTGGCTGGTGTTACGGAGGGTTACAGACATCGTCTAACAGTCGTCGAAAAATTGACTGCGCTGAAAGCCCCGGTTTTACTGGGCTGGCGCGAGGCGTAATTTTTTTGAACGGGATTTTGTTACCGATTTCGCGACAAGCGCGCATTGCTGAATGAGGTTGTCGGCGGCATAATGTAGCCCCTTTTTTCTGCCCCTACATGTGGAAGGTTACCGTGACTCAGAAGCCCGACCAGTGTCTTGGTGAATGGATCGACCGTGAAGCACTCGCAGAAGCGATGATTCCGCTTATCGGTCAGCTCTACCGCAATAACAACGTGGTGAGCTCGATCTATGGCCGCAGCCTGATCAACCAGTCTGTCATCGCGATTCTCAAAGCTCACCGCTTTGCGCGCCACCGTTCTTCCGACGACAGCGAACTCTCCGTCCACGAAACATTCCCACTGCTCAAGGCCATGAGCGAGCTCAAGCTCGGCGCGGCTTCGGTAGATCTGGGCAAGTTGGCGTTCAAATTCCGTAACGAAGGCAATGGCCGCAGCGCCGAGCAATTCGTTCGTGAAGAAATGGCTGACGTGGTTGGCCAGCAAAACGCTTCCGCACGTAAAGGCACCGACGTTGTGCTGTACGGCTTCGGTCGTATCGGCCGTTTGCTGGCGCGCATCCTGATCGAGAAAACCGGTGGTGGCGACGGTCTGCGTCTGCGTGCCATCGTCGTGCGCAAAGGCGCCGACAACGACCTGACCAAGCGCGCCAGCCTGCTGCGTCGCGATTCGGTCCATGGTTCGTTCAACGGCACCATTACCATCGACGAAGAAAACAACACCATCACCGCCAACGGTAACCTGATCCAGGTGATCTACGCGAAGAACCCGACCGAGGTGGATTACACCCAGTACGGCATCAAAGATGCGCTGCTGGTGGACAACACCGGTGTATGGCGTGACGCCGATGGTCTGGGCCAGCACCTGCAATGCCCGGGTGTCGCCCGCGTTGTTCTGACCGCGCCTGGCAAAGGCAAGCTGAAGAACATCGTTCACGGCATCAACCACAACGAAATCACCGCTGACGACAAGATCGTGTCCGCCGCTTCCTGCACCACCAACGCCATCGTGCCGGTGCTGAAAGCTGTGAATGACAAGTTCGGCATCATCAACGGTCACGTCGAAACCGTTCACTCGTACACCAACGACCAGAACCTGATCGACAACTTCCACAAGGGCGATCGCCGTGGCCGTAGCGCCGCGCTGAACATGGTGATCACCGAGACCGGTGCTGCCACCGCTGCTGCCAAGGCCCTGCCTGAGCTGGCCGGCAAGCTGACCGGTAACGCGATCCGCGTTCCGACGCCAAACGTGTCGATGGCCATTCTCAACCTCAACCTTGAGAAAGCCGCTACCCGTGAAGAGATGAACGAGTACCTGCGCTACATGGCGCTGCACTCCGATCTGCACAAGCAAATCGACTTCGTCAACTCGCAGGAAGTGGTTTCGACTGACTTCGTGGGCTCGCGCCACGCCGGTGTGGTCGACGCTGAAGCGACCATCGTTCAGGACAACCGCGTTGTTCTGTACGTCTGGTACGACAACGAGTTCGGCTACAGCTGCCAGGTGGTTCGCGTGATGGAAGACATGGCCGGTGTAAACCCGCCAGCGTTCCCGCGCTAAGCACTCGTTGCAAATGAAAACGCCCCGACTTTGGTCGGGGCGTTTTTGTTTGTGTGCCTTTTATAGCTGTGTTGTCAGTACCGGCCTCTTCGCGAGCAAGCTCGCTCCCACACTGGATCTGTGTCGCTCAGAAAATCCCCTGTGGGAGCGAGCTTGCTCGCGAAAGCGTTCTATCGAGTGCCGCCGGGTATGGCCGCTTGCGCGGTGCGCAGTTCATGCTTATTGCCGCGGAACAACACCAGCGTTGCAATCAATCCCAATACCGCCGCACCACTGAGCCAGATCCCCGGCGCAGCCTTGTTATCCAGCACATGAATCAGATACGTACACGCCGCCGGGGTAAACCCGCCGAACGTCGCGGTTGCCAGGCTGTAAGCCAGCGAGAAACCGGTCGTGCGCACCTCCACCGGCATGATCTCGGTCAGCGCCACCACCATCGCGCCGTTGTACGAACCGTAGAGGAACGACAGCCACAACTCGACAATCAGCAAATGGCTGAAGCTCGGGTTCGCCACGAGCCACGACAGCGCCGGGTAGGCGGTCAGGATCGCCAGAATCGTCGCCGCCAGCAGTAAGGGTTTACGGCCGATCTTGTCAGACACCGAGCCCATCACCGGCAACCAGAAGAAGTTCGACAGGCCGATGCACACCGTCACCAGCAACGCGTCGAAATCCGACAGGTGCAGCTCAGCCTTGCCGAACGTCGGGGTGTAGGCGGTGATCAGGTAAAAAGAAACCGTGGTCATCACCACCAGCGCCATGCCGGCGATGACGATGCCGAAGTTCTGACCGATCGAGCGGACGATTTCCCGCAGGGTAGGGCGGTGTTTTCTGGCCTGGAACTCCGGCGTCTCCTCCAGCGAGCGGCGAATGACGAAGATTACCGGCACAATCATGCAGCCGATCAGGAACGGCACGCGCCAGCCCCAGTCGCCCATTTGTTCCGGGCTCAGCCAGTGATTGAGGCCGACCCCGAGCAGGCCGGCGAAAACCACTGCTGCTTGCTGACTGGCGGATTGCCAACTGACAAAGAAGCCCTTGCGGCCCGGGGTGGCGATCTCTGCCAGATAGACAGATACACCGCCCAGTTCTACGCCAGCGGAAAAGCCTTGCAGCAAGCGACCGAACAGCACGATCAGTGGCGCGGCAACGCCGAGGGTCGCGTAGCCTGGCACACAGGCAATCAGCACCGTACCGGCAGCCATCAACGCCAGCGTGATGATCAGCCCTTGGCGACGGCCATGGCGGTCGATATAGGCGCCGAGGAAAATCGCCCCGAGCGGTCGCATCAGGAAGCCGGCACCAAAGGTTGCCAGTGAAAGCATCAGCGAAGCGAAGGCGCTGTCGGTGGGGAAGAAGGTCTTGGCAATGGCTGTGGCGTAAAAGCCGTAGACCATGAAATCGAACATTTCGAGGAAGTTGCCGCTGACAACGCGAAAAATCGCTTTGCCTTTGCCCGTGGTGGAGGACATGTTCAGGTACTCACTATTGGATTTTGTATAAAGATGTTGCAGATCCTTTAATTCATAATGGCCGTCGCGGTTTTACGGAGAGATGAATAATTGTTCACTGGACGGTTGCTGGGGCTTGTGATTATGGCTGGCTTATTGGCTGGCTGCGGCAATGGCGACTCCATGGAAGGCTTTGGTGGGCCGACCATGGGCAGCACGTATTCAATCAAGTATGTGCGCCGCGCCGGCTTGCCCGAGCCGAAGCAAGTTCGCGGTGAAGTGGAGGGGATCCTCGGCGAAGTCGATCGGCAGCTATCCACCTATCGCAACGATTCGGACATCGAGCGCTTCAATGCTTTGCCCGCCAACAGCTGTCAGAAAATGCCTGCAGCGGTACTTGAACTGGTCCGCACGGGCGAACAGCTGTCAGCGCAAAGCGAAGGCTCCTACGACCTGACTGTCGAACCGCTGATGAATCTCTGGGGGTTCGGCCCGCAGGGGCGCGAAGAGAAAGTCCCTGGCGCCGCCGCACTCGCCGAGGTGATGTCGCGTGTCGGTTATCAGCACTTGCGCATCAATGGCGATCAGTTGTGCAAGGACGCCGCCGTCGAGGTCGATTTCAACAGCATCGCCGCCGGTTATGCCGTCGACACCATCGCGGCACGGCTCGATGCCATGGGCATCCACGATTACCTCGCTGAAGCCACGGGTGAGCTAAAGGCAAAGGGGCGAAAGCTTGACGGCTCATCGTGGCGCATCGCGCTGGAAGAGCCTCGTGACGATCAACAGGTGACCGAGCGCATTATCGATGTCGACGGCTACGGCGTTTCCACCTCCGGCGACTACCGCAACTATTTCCTGCAGAACGGCCGGCGTTATTCCCACACCTTTGATGCGCGCACCGGCGCACCGGTCCTACACGACCTGGCGTCCGTCACGGTGATTCATCCTTCAGCGCTGATGGCCGATGGCCTATCGACGCTGTTGCTGATTCTTGGCCCGGAAAGGGCGTGGGACTATGCGGAAAAACATGACATTGGTGCATTCTTTGTGATTCGTGCCGATACAGGTTTTGTCGTTCGTACCAATACGGCTTTCGAGCGCCTCACTGGCAAGAAAACTGACTGAGAACAATACGAAAGCTGGCGTTGTAGTGCAGGCAAAAGTAGCCTACGACGCGACCAAGGGTTAATGTGCGCGGCGTTGACGCTTCTATAGACTGTGTCCGGGTTCTTGATTGACCCCCAATTGTTCCTTCGCGCCGCCGTTCGGCGTGATTTAGCCGCCGGTGCTGCTGGCACCGCGGCCTGTTCTGAGGAGTACGCATGGCTGTCTACAACTACGACGTGGTGGTGCTGGGTTCCGGCCCGGCGGGAGAAGGCGCGGCAATGAACGCCGCCAAAGCAGGGCGCAAGGTCGCGATGGTCGACAGCCGTCGTCAGGTCGGCGGCAACTGCACCCACCTCGGCACCATCCCGTCCAAGGCACTGCGTCACTCGGTGCGGCAGATCATGCAGTTCAACACTAACCCGATGTTCCGGGCGATCGGCGAACCACGCTGGTTCTCCTTCCCGGACGTGTTGAAAAGCGCCGAGAAAGTCATTTCCAAACAAGTCGCTTCACGCACCGGCTACTACGCCCGTAACCGCGTCGACGTGTTCTTCGGCACCGGCAGCTTCGCCGATGAGCAAACCATCGAAGTGGTCTGCGCCAACGGCGTGGTCGAGAAACTGGTGGCCAAGCACATCATCATCGCCACCGGTTCGCGCCCGTATCGCCCGGCGGACATCGATTTCCACCACCCGCGTATCTACGATAGCGACACCATCCTCAGCCTCGGCCACACCCCGCGCAAACTGATCGTTTACGGCGCCGGCGTGATCGGTTGCGAATACGCATCGATCTTCAGCGGTCTGGGTGTGTTGGTTGAACTGGTCGATAACCGTGGTCAGTTGCTGAGCTTCCTCGACTCGGAAATCTCCCAGGCGTTGAGCTATCACTTCAGCAACAACAACATCACCGTGCGCCACAACGAAGATTACGATCGCGTTGAAGGCGTCGACAACGGCGTGATCCTGCACCTCAAGTCCGGCAAGAAGATCAAGGCCGATGCCTTGCTCTGGTGCAACGGCCGGACCGGAAACACCGACCAGTTGGGCCTGGAAAACATCGGCGTCAAGGTCAATAGCCGTGGCCAGATCGAGGTCGACGAGGCTTACCGCACCTGCGTACCGAACATCTACGGTGCCGGTGACGTGATCGGCTGGCCGAGCCTGGCCAGTGCCGCCCACGACCAGGGTCGTTCGGCTGCTGGCAGCATCGTCGATAACGGTAGCTGGCGCTTTGTGAATGACGTGCCGACCGGCATTTACACCATTCCGGAGATCAGCTCGATCGGCAAGAACGAACAGGAACTGACCCAGGCCAAAGTGCCGTACGAAGTCGGCAAGGCGTTCTTCAAGAGCATGGCGCGTGCGCAGATCGCCGGCGAGCCGCAAGGCATGCTGAAGATCCTGTTCCACCGTGAAACCCTGGAAGTGCTGGGCGTTCACTGCTTCGGTTATCAGGCGTCGGAGATCGTTCACATCGGCCAGGCGATCATGAGCCAGCCGGGCGAGCTGAACACCCTGAAGTACTTCGTCAACACCACGTTCAACTACCCGACCATGGCCGAAGCCTATCGGGTAGCGGCGTACGATGGCCTCAACCGGCTTTTTTGACGGGCTCCGGCCGGTGGCCTGAGCCGGCCGGGGAGACCGATTTCAGCAATTCTCGAGGGTGGCAGTGGCCAAACCGGGAAAGTCTGTAATCAGGCTGTCAACGCCGAAGTCGGCGAGTCTGCGCATCAGCGCAGGCTCGTTGACGGTCCACACCGACACATGCAGCCCCTGACGCTGCGCCTTCTGCAGGCGTTCCGGCGTACACAACGTCCAGTTCAACGCGAGAATCTCACAGCCATAGCTGGCCGCGACTTTCAATGGGTCGAGCCAGGCGTATTCGGCGACCAATCCGCGTGACACATCCGGCACCAGATCCAGCGCCGCTTTCAGCACTTCCCGCGAACTCGAGGTGATCGTCACCTTGTCGAGCAGGCCATGCCGTTGCGCCATTTCACGAATCGCCAGCACCGTGGTTGCGGCGCGAGTACGTGAAGCGCTTTTGACCTCCAGTTGCCAATGCTCGAAATCACACTTCTCGAACAACTCTTCCAGGGTCGGAATCGGGCACGGCTTGATCCAGCCCGGGCCACCCTTGCGCGCGTCGTAGGTCACCAGCTCGGCGGCGGTGTGTTCGACGACTTTGCCGCGCCGCTCCGTAGTGCGTTTGAGGGTCGGGTCGTGGATGACCATCAACTCGCCGTCCTTGGACAGGTGCAGATCGAGTTCGCAACGGCGCACGCCGTGCTTGAGACATTCCTGAAAGCTGCTCAGGGTGTTTTCCGGTGCTTCGCCCTTGGCGCCGCGGTGGCCGTAGATGAGGGTCACGGTGCTTCCTTAAATTAAATGCCTGATTCGTTCTGTTCGCGGGCCAGACGTCGTTCCTGGGCCTGCTTCTGCAAGATATAGCGGGCGAGCAACTGGCGCTGGGCATCGGTCAGGTGTTCGAACTCGGTACCGATGTCATAACCTTCGCCCTTGCGGTCGCAATGGGTGACGCGGGCACGCAGCAACAGGCCCAGCGCTTGCGGCATCAGCACCAGTTTCACTGACAGGTGAGCGCCGGTGGCAATCGGTGTCGGGTGCTGAAAGTCGATTCCGCCCTCGGAGATGATCACCGGTTGCGGCTCGCCGATATGGCCGAGCACGGTCAGGGCGACCACCTGGCTGAGCAGGTCGATGCGCTTGTTCTGGGATTTCAGGAACGCGGCAATGGCCCGGTCGCGCTCGCTGATCTGCCGCAACAGGTGTTGCGACTCGAATTCACTCAGGTGCAGTTCGCTGAGCAGGTTGAACAGTGGGGAAGCATCCTGCAACACTTCCTGGCCTGCAGCTTCGGGAGCAGACAGGGGCCGAATTTCCAGTGCGATCGTGTCCTCGATACGGTAGTATTCGCGGCGATCTTCTTCATCTAATGTCGACATGGCGAACCCATGGTAGCGGCGGTGGTCTGAGTGTAAAGCTGGTTATCGACCCCCGCCACAAGGACGTTCCTTTTCCCTCCGAACAAGCCCCGACATGTTCAGACCTCTCTTCGTATTTATCGGCACGCGTTATACCCGTGCAAAGCGTCGCAATCATTTTGTGTCATTCATTTCCCTGACTTCGATGATCGGGCTCGCCCTTGGCGTGGTCGTGATGATCGTCGTGTTGTCGGTGATGAACGGCTTCGATCATGAGATGCGCACCCGTGTGCTGGGCATGGTGCCCCACGCGACCATTGAATCCACTGAACCGATCAACGATTGGCAAAGCCTGGCCACCCAGGTCAAGCAGAACCCGCAGGTGACGGCGGTTGCGCCGTTTACGCAGATGCAGGGCCTGCTGACCAATAACGGTCAGGTGTCCAAGGTGTTGCTCAACGCCATCGACCCTGCGCTCGAGCGCAATGTGTCGATCATCGACAACTTCATGAAACAGGGCAAACTCGACGATCTGACGCCGGGCAGTTTCGGCATCGTCATCGGCGACAAGGCTGCGACCAAGCTCGGCGTCGGCATCGGTGACAAGGTCACCTTTGTCGCGCCGGAGGTCAGCGTGACCCCGGCCGGGATGTTCCCGCGCATGAAGCGCTTCACCGTGGTCGGCATTTTCCATGTCGGCGCTGGCGAACTCGATGGCTATCTGGGCGTGACCAACCTGCAGGATCTGGCGAAGATGCACCGCTGGAAACCGGATCAGGTGCAGGGCATTCGCCTGAAGTTCGACGACCTGTTCCAGGCGCCGCGTGTGGCATGGAACATCGCCCAGCAGCTTGGCGAAGACCATTACTACGCCCGCGACTGGACCCGCACCCACGGCAATCTGTATCAGGCGATCCGTATGGAAAAAGCCATGATCGGCCTGCTGTTGTTGCTGATCGTTGCCGTCGCTGCGTTCAACATCATTTCCACGCTGGTGATGGTGGTCAACGACAAGAAGGGCGACATCGCCATTCTGCGCACGTTGGGCGCGACGCCGGGCACGATCATGCGCACGTTCATGGTGCAGGGCACGGTGATCGGTGTGGTCGGCACGGCGATTGGCGCGGTGGTGGGTATTTTCGCCGCGCTTAATGTCAGCGCCGCGATCTCGGCACTGGAAGGCCTGATCGGCCACAAATTCCTTAATGCTGACGTGTATTTCATTGATTATCTTCCGTCGCAGGTGCAGAGCCAGGATGTGGTCATGGTCTGCGCCGCTGCGTTGGTCCTGAGTTTCCTCGCCACCCTGTATCCCGCCTGGCGTGCCGCGCGCACCCAGCCGGCGGAGGCGCTACGTTATGAGTGAGTCGGGCATGAGTGAACAAGCAATCCTGAGCTGCCGCAACCTGGGCAAATCTTACGAGGAAGGCCCGGAATCGGTAGAAGTACTGGCCGGCCTGCAACTGGAGTTACACCCGGGCGAGCGCGTCGCGATCGTCGGCACCTCGGGTTCGGGCAAAAGTACCTTGCTCAACCTGCTCGGCGGCCTCGATACGCCGACCAAGGGCAGCGTCTGGCTCGACGGTGAAGAACTGTCGGCGCTGAGCGAGAAGAAGCGTGGCCTGCTGCGTAACCGTGCGCTCGGTTTCGTTTACCAGTTCCACCACTTGCTGCCGGAATTCACCGCACTGGAAAACGTCTGCATGCCGCTGCTGATCGGCAAGACGCCGATCCCGGAAGCGCGTCAGCGCGCCACGGCGTTGCTGGAGCGCGTCGGCCTCGGTCATCGCCTGGAGCACAAACCGGCGGAACTGTCCGGCGGTGAACGTCAGCGTGTGGCCATCGCCCGCGCCTTGGTGAACAAGCCGGGCCTGGTGATGCTCGACGAGCCAACCGGCAACCTCGACTCCCACACCGCCCAAGGCATTCAGGATTTGATGCTGGAACTCAGCACCTCCATGCGCACGGCGTTCCTGGTGGTGACCCACGACATGAACCTGGCCCGCCAGATGGATCGCGTACTGCACCTGCAAGAAGGTTGCCTCACGCCTATCTGACTGGCTGAAACCCGACGTCTGTAAAGGCGTCGGGTCTTTTATTTTTATACGGTGCCCCAGCGAATGTTCAGACCGTTATCGATCTTTATCGGCACGCGCTATACCCGCGCCAAGCGCCGCAATCGCTTTGTTTCGTTCATTTCGATGACCTCGATGATCGGCCTCGCCCTCGGCGTGCTGGCGATGATCGTGGTGTTGTCGGTGATGAATGGCTTCCAGCGCGAAATGAGCTCGCGCATCCTCGGCATGGTGCCCCACGCGACCATCGTTGGCGTCAAGCCGATCGATGACTGGCAGCCGGTGGCCGCCGCCGCGATGAAAAATCCTGAAGTGACTGCCGCCGTGCCGTTCACTGAGATGGAAGGCATGCTCTCCTACAAGGGCTTGATGCAGCCGATCCAGATCAGCGGCGTCGATCCTGCGCAGGAAGGCAAGGTGTCGATTGTTGCCCAGCACATTGTGCAGGGCCGTCTGGATGCCTTGAAGCCCGGCGAGTTCGGCGTGGTGATTGGCGAAATCACCGCCCGCCGTTTCCGTCTCAATGTTGGCGACAAGATCACCCTGATCGTCCCGGAAGTCAGCACTGCGCCGGGTGGCATCACCCCGCGCATGCAGCGTTTGAACGTTGTTGGCGTGTTCAAGGTTGGCGCCGAACTGGATGGCTCGATGGGCCTGATCCATGTGGCTGACGCCGCGACCATGCAGCATTGGCAGCCGAATCAGGTGCAGAGCGTGCGTCTGGCGGTGAAAGACCTCTACGCCGCGCCGAAAGTCTCTTCGGACATCGCCGCCGGCTTGGGCGCCGAGTTCAAGGCTGATGACTGGACTCACACCCAGGGCAGCCTGTTCAGCGCGATGAAAATGGAAAAAACCATGATCGGCCTGCTGTTGCTGATGATCGTCGCGGTGGCGGCGTTCAACATCATCGCAACGCTGATCATGGTGGTGAACGACAAAGGCGCGGACATCGCTATTTTGCGTACCATCGGCGCCACGCCACGGCAGATCATGGCGATCTTCATGGTGCAAGGCACGGTGATCGGTATTGTCGGCACGATCATTGGCGGCGTGTTGGGCGTGATCGCCGCGCTGAATGTCAGTCAGATCGTGGGCTGGATCGAGCGAGTCAGCGGGCAGCACATCTTCAGTTCGGATGTGTATTTCGTCAGCAATTTGCCGTCGGAATTGCAGGGTGGGGACGTGCTGTTGATCTGCTCGGCGGGCTTTATTCTGAGCTTTCTGGCTACGGTGTATCCGGCCTGGCGGGCGGCGAAGATCGAGCCGGCTCACGCCCTGAGATATTCGTAAGCAGACAGGCCGCTTTCGCGAGCAGGCTCGCTCCCACAGGGGATTTGTGAACGACGCAAATCCAATGTGGGAGCGAGCTTGCTCGCGAAGGGGCCGGAACTGCTGGCCTCAATCTCCCTTGGGCAACTCAATCACAAACCGCGTCCATCCTGCTTCAGATTCGCAATGAATCTGCCCACCATGGGCGCGGACGATCGACTGAGTAATCGCCAGCCCCAATCCCGCATGCTCACTGCTGCCTTCCTGCCGCGCCGGATCGGCCCGATAAAACCGGTCGAACAAGCGTGGCAGCAGCTCCGCAGAAATCCCCTCGCCGCTGTTTTCTATTGAAACGCGCACAGCGTTCGGTAGCTCAACGATCCGCAAGCTCACATAGCCCTCAGCCGGGGTAAACCGCAGTGCGTTATCCAGCAAATTCGACAGCGCCCGGCGTAACATGCTGCGATCACCTTCGATCCGCGCATTGCCCTCGCGCGTCAGCTTGACCCCGGCGTCCTCCGCCAGCGGCGCAAAAAACTCTAGTAGCACATCAGTTTCATCCGCCAGTTCCAGCGGTTCACGCTTGGGCATCAGCAAGCCGTGGTCCGCTTTGGCCAGGTACAACATGTCGTTGACCAGTTGCGCCATCCATTGCAGCTCTTCGAGGTTGCTGTGCAGCGCTTCGCGGTAATCCTCGATCGGCCGGGGGCGGGTGAGGGTGACCTGGGTGTGGGTCAGCAGGTTCGACAGCGGTGTGCGCAGTTCATGGGCGATGTCGGCGGAAAACGCCGAGAGCCGCTGAAACGAGTCGTCGAGGCGTGCGAGCATGGCGTTGAAGCTGTGGGCCATTTCCGCAAGCTCGGGCGGCATTTGCGCTTCCGGCAGTCGGGCATTCAGCGATTGTGCGGAAATCCCACGGGCAACGGTGCTCATGCGCCGCAACGGACGCAAGCCGCTGCGGGCCGCCCAGGCGCCGAGCAAGGCAGTGGCCAGCGCCGAGAGACCGACCGTCAGCCAGATCAGGTGCTGCATGCGTTGCAGGAAGTGTTGGTGATGGGTGATGTCGAGCAACAAGGACAATTGCGGTGAATCGGCTTTGTCCGGGTAGAGCGGGGCGTTGAGCACGCGGTAATCTGTGCCGTCGTTGCTAACAGTCGACAGGCCGGATTGTTGCGGTAAATCCTTGGGGATTAGCGTCGAACTGTCGTACCAGCGTTGGCCGTCGCCGCCAGTGATGCGCAGCGACAGATCGGCTTGACGACTCAACTCATCCGCCAGCCGTGCTTCACGTTGGCCAGGTTGAAGATCCTGCAAGGCGCGACGCAGGCCGATCAGCTTGCCGTCCAGTTGTTGCTGGTCGAGTTCGATGAAGTGCGCTTCGCTGGCACGGTTGAACAACACCCCGGCGAACAGCGAAACCACCGCGGTGCAGGCGGCAAACAACAAGGCCAGGCGTGAACTCAGAGACAAACGACGCATCAGGCGCCACGCTCTTCGAGCACGTAACCCATGCCGCGCACGGTGTGGATCAGTTTGTTGGGGAATTCATCGTCGATTTTCAGACGCAAACGGCGGATCGCCACTTCGATGACATTGGTGTCGCTGTCGAAATTCATGTCCCAGACCTGTGAGGCGATCAGCGATTTCGGCAGCACCTCACCCTGACGACGCAGAAGCATTTCCAATAGCGCGAATTCCTTGGCGGTGAGATCAATGCGTTGGCCACTGCGTTCGACCCGACGGCGAATCAGGTCCAGACGCAGATCGGCCAATTGCAGGCTGGTTTCTTGCGGTGTAGCACTGCCGCGACGCAACAGGCTGCGCACCCGCGCCAGCAGTTCGGAGAAGGCGAACGGTTTGACCAGATAGTCGTCGGCGCCCAGTTCCAGGCCATGCACCCTGTCTTCCACGGCGTCTTTGGCCGTCAGAAAAAGTACCGGCGTATCCAGCCCGGCGCTGCGCACCGCTTGCAGAATCTGCCAGCCGTTGCGGCCCGGCAGCATCACGTCGAGGATCAGCAGCGCAAAATCACCGCTCAGTGCCAGTTGCTGACCGCTGTTGCCATCGGCCACCAGCTCCGTATTGAACCCGGCCTCGGTCAGGCCCTGGCGCAGGTATTGGCCGGTTTTCGCTTGGTCTTCGACGATCAACAGTTTCATGGGCAACTCGGTTTTGTTCGGGGTGTAGAAACGAAAGCTTTATACCTTGAGAGCAGGCGACAGGCGCCAACCTGACAAAGTTGTAATCTGCCTGTCAGGTAGATGCCAGCGCAGGCCGGCTAAAGTTTCCCACAGGCTGAACCTTATCTTGTTGGAGAACGACCATGTTTTTACGCCAATCCCTGACGTTGGCTGCCTGTCTGTTGGCGCTGAGTTCGCCAGTGTGGGCCGCGCCAGCTCACACCTACGATTTTGGCCAGCCAGCAGCTGCCGCCAACGCCACGCGTAGCATTGAAGTGGTGTTGAACGACATGTCGTTCGACCCCAAGGCGATTCAGATCAAGGCCGGTGAGACCGTTCGTTTTGTGCTGGTGAATAAAGGCCAGTTGTTGCACGAATTCAACCTCGGTGACGCAGCGATGCACGCCAAACACCAGCAGGAAATGTTGCAAATGCAGCAAAGCGGCATGCTTACGCCTACCGGTATGAAGGAAATGTCCCACGATATGGCTGGCATGGATCACGCAGCGATGGGCCACGGCATGAAGCACGATGACCCCAATAGCGTGTTGGTCGAGCCGGGCAAAACTGCCGAGCTGACCTGGACCTTCAGCAAGGCCACGAGCCTGGAATTCGCCTGCAATATTCCCGGGCATTATCAGGCGGGCATGGTCGGCAAACTGACGGTCAGTCAGTAAGCACTCAAAGGCGCGGGCAAAGACTGGTAGAATCCGCTGATTCTTTAGTCAGGTTTCCGCCATGCATCCCGCAGCCGAACATTCGCCGCTGGGCAAATCCAGCGAATACATCGCCACATACACGCCGTCCCTGCTGTTCCCGATTCCGCGCACCGCGAAATGGGCCGAACTGGGCCTGACCGCCGAAACCCTGCCGTATAAAGGTGTGGATTTCTGGAACTGCTTCGAGCTGTCGTGGCTGCTGCCGTCGGGCAAGCCGGTGGTGGCGATCGGCGAGTTCAGCATTCCGGCGGATTCGCCGAATATCATTGAGTCGAAGTCGTTCAAGCTGTATCTGAACTCGCTGAACCAGACGGCGTTTGCCGATGTTGCCGCATTGGAGGCGACGCTGGTCAAGGATTTGTCGGCCGCCGCCGGTAAACCGGTGGGCGTTCGGGTCCGCAGCTTGAAGGACGTCGAAGCGGAAGGCGTCGTGGCGTTGCCGGGCGTATGCATCGACGATTTGGATATCAGCGTCAGCAACTATGAGCATCCGCGCCCGGAACTGTTGCGTTGCGATGATTCGCGGATTGTTGAAGAGACGGTCTATAGCCACCTGCTCAAATCCAATTGCCCGGTGACCAGTCAGCCGGACTGGGGCACGGTGGTGGTGGAATATCGTGGCTCGGCACTGGATCATGCGAGTCTGCTGGAATATATCGTCAGCTTCCGTCAGCATTCGGACTTCCATGAGCAGTGTGTGGAGCGGATTTTCCTCGATCTGCAGCGCTTGTTGAAACCCGAGAAATTAACGGTATTTGCACGTTACGTGCGTCGTGGTGGTCTGGATATCAATCCGTATCGCAGCACCGAAAGCGTACAGCTGCCGAACCACCGGCTCGTACGTCAATAAAGATCCAGAATGTGCGATATCCCATGAGGGAGCGAGCTTGCTCGCGAAGGCGTCGTGTCAGTCGACATCATCGTTGAATGACTCACCGCATTCGCGAGCAAGCTCGCTCCCACAGAGAAGTGTGTTTCAAGTCCGGAAATGAAAAAGCCCTGCCAGTGATGGCAGGGCTTTTTGCGTTTCGGGGGGAATCAGATCCCCATGCTGCCCAGCGCGTTGACGATATTGCGCAAGGTGCCAGCTATGGTTGGATGGTCAACTTCAAAGCGTTCAACGGCGAGGTTCACGCCGTCGGCAATGTTCGAATCGTTGGTCTTGGTTTCGAGTTCAAGTTCCAGTTCAATCTGCTTCATCAGCGCGTGCAAATCTTCCCGTTCAGCTTCCGACAGCGGCGGATTCTGCTCCAGCTGCTCGCGCAGGGTATCGAGCTGTTTTTGCAGTTCTTGGGCGGGCATGGTGTTTTCCTTTTATCAATAGGCACTGGCATTGACCGCAGCCGCGCGCCAAAGGTCTATGGCTGACCTTTAGATTAATCCACTCCCGGCAAACCTGCATGATCCCGGTCAGGGCTTTTCGCCTTTGAGGCGGCGCAGGCGGATGTCCGCCAGGCAAGTGTCGAGTTCACCCAGGTGATCGATTACCGAATGCACGCCCAGCCCGAATAACTGCACGGTGGCCTTGCCACGCAAGTGTTCGCGTTCTTTCTGGCTCAAGGCTTGCCATTCCTGAGGTGCCAGGCCGCAGAGCGAGCCGCAGGAGGCGAGGCCGATGGTCCACAGGCCGGCATTCAGTCCAGCTTCCAGCAGGCGCGGTTCGCCACTGACCAGCACGCAACCGTCCAGGCTGCCGACGTTCAGCGTCATCAATGCTTGCCAACAGGCGTTCGGGGCGGGCCATGGATTGATTGTTGCCGAATGTTGCACAGGTTTGATCCACGCTGGCAATGAGACCGACAACGCTTGCGCGAGGGGCGGGGGCAATTCATCCAGCCAGGCGCAGGGAATCTGCTGGCGCTGCAGGCTGTGCAGGCTCTCGAGTGCGCCGGGTGTGGGCTCGGCATGCTCGGGCAGGGCGATCGTCTGTTGCCGGGCGCGAGCACCGAAATCCACCAGACAACCGCTGAGTCCGAACAGTACGGCCGTCAGGCTGGGGGCGGCGACGGGCAAGGTTTCGGCGTGTGTCATGGCAACGTCCCTGAAATAACGATCAGGCTAGGGCGTCTCAGTGACAGTTGGATGACAGAGGTGTGAAGGCGACGCGCGAAGCGTCCTACAGACTGCTTCATTGCGCAGACTGTCCAAACGGGCTTTTGCGCTTATACTAGCGACCTGAATACCCGGACCCAGAGGTCCGCGACAGTACCATTCCAAGGAGTTTTTCTATGCGCTGGAGCAATCCGCTCGCTCAGCTTTGTGTATGTGCCGGCCTGTTGCTGGCCCCGTTTGCCTCTCAGGCGGCAACGGAAGAAGACCCTTGGGAAAGCGTCAACCGTCCGATCTTCCAGTTCAACGACTTCGTTGACACCTACGCGCTGAAGCCATTGGCGCAGGGCTATGAGTTCGTTACACCGCAGTTTCTCGAAGACGGCATTCACAACATGTTCCGCAACGTCGGTGACGTCACCAACCTTGCCAACAACATCCTGCAGGCCAAACCGGCTGCCGCTGGCGTCGACACTGCACGTCTGATCTTCAACACCACGTTCGGTCTGCTCGGCTTCTTTGATGTCGGCACCAAAATGGGCCTGAACCGCAGCGATGAAGACTTTGGTCAGACCCTCGGTTACTGGGGCGTCGGCAGCGGTCCGTACGTAATGCTGCCATTGCTCGGCCCAAGCACCCTGCGTGATGCACCGTCGAAATACGTCGACAGCTACACCGGTATGTACCGCTACATCGACGACGTGCCGGCGCGTAATTCGATCTTCGGCCTGAACATCGTCGACACCCGCGCGAGCCTGCTGTCGAGCGAGAAGCTGATCAGCGGCGACAAGTACACCTTCATCCGCAACGCTTACTTGCAGAACCGCGAGTTCAAAGTGAAGGATGGCCAGGTCGAAGACGATTTTTAATCTCGACCGGTAAAAAGAAAGGCGACCTCAGGGTCGCCTTTTTTGTGTGTAGCTATTTCATCTTCAGGATGGTCAGACCGAGTTTCTGGCCGCCGTCATCCTGTGCTCGAATCCAGACCACTTCGGTCTCGGCCTCAAGGCCGCTGAGTGCGGCGTGATCGGAGTCGATGCGCACGCTCAAACGATCACCGACCGCGAACTGGCGCGGTGCTTCGATCTGCATGCCGGTGCTGGAGAGGTCGATGCACACCCCTGAAACTTCATCACCTTCATGAATCAACACGACATCGGCATCGACCCGCATGCGGATGAAATCGCGCTTTTCGCTGTAGTCCCGACTGGTTTGACTCATAGGTTCGTCCTTCCATTGGGTTACGGTTTGAGCTGTTCTTATAACTCTCGGTGATTTGACAAGTAAAGTCGTCAAGCGACCATCGGCGCATGCTTGAAACGCTCTGCGGATGGGAGTACCGTCTGCGCCTTAGAAGGGCACCTCTGGTGCAACCGCGTTTGCAGTCAATGCTCGAAAGCGGTGCAGCAGAGAGGCTAGAAAGCGAATCCAGTAGTCTGCGCAGGGCCAGATGCCCCGCCAACTACGCCAACCTAATTCTGGCGCCGTTTGCCCACATGCCAAAAACCAGTGCCACGCTGCTGATAATCGATGATGACGAAGTAGTGCGCGCGAGCCTCGCGGCCTATTTGGAAGACAGTGGTTTCAGCGTCCTGCAGGCCAGCAACGGCCAACAGGGTCTTCAGGTATTCGAGCAAGACACGCCCGACCTGGTCATCTGCGATCTGCGCATGCCGCAGATGGGCGGTCTCGAACTGATCCGTCAGGTCACCGAGCGATCGCCGCAAACGCCGGTGATCGTGGTGTCGGGTGCCGGCGTGATGAACGACGCGGTCGAGGCCCTGCGCCTGGGCGCGGCGGATTACCTGATCAAGCCTCTCGAAGATCTGGCTGTGCTCGAGCACTCTGTGCGCCGGGCCCTCGATCGTGCGCGCCTGCTGCTGGAAAACCAGCGCTATCGCGAGAAGCTGGAGAAGGCCAACCGCGAGCTCGAGGCCAGCCTGAACCTGCTCCAGGAAGACCAGAACGCCGGTCGCCAGGTGCAGATGAACATGCTGCCGGAAAGCCCGTGGAGCATCGACGAGTTCAAGTTCGCGCACCAGATCATCCCGTCGTTGTACCTGTCGGGTGATTTTGTCGACTATTTCCGTGTCGACGAGCGCCGGGTCGCGTTTTACCTGGCCGATGTATCCGGGCATGGCGCTTCTTCAGCCTTCGTCACCGTGCTGCTGAAGTTCATGACCACGCGCTTGCTGTTCGAATCCAAGCGCAACGGCACATTGCCGGAATTCAAACCTTCTGAAGTCCTTGGTCATATCAACCGGGGGCTGATCAGTTGTAAGCTGGGTAAACACGTCACAATGGTCGGTGGAGTCATCGACGAGGAGACCGGTTTGTTGACCTATAGCATCGGCGGCCATCTGCCGTTGCCTGTGTTGTACACGCCTGACAGTGTTCGTTATCTCGAAGGGCGTGGTCTGCCGGTGGGCCTCTTCAATGAAGCCACCTACGAAGACCACGTGCTTGAGCTGCCGCCGACATTCAGCCTGACGCTGATGTCCGATGGCATTCTGGATCTTTTGCCAGAACCTACGCTCAAAGAAAAAGAAGCCGCTTTGCCTCAACGGGTGAAGTCGGCGGGCGGCAGCCTGGATGGTCTGCGGCAAGTGTTTGGATTGGCCACGCTAGGGGAGATGCCGGATGATATCGCCCTGTTGGTGTTGAGCAGGAATCTTTAATGAGTACCGGTAGAATCCAGTTCGCCGAGCAGGACGGCACCTTCGTCCTGAAGTTCGTCGGTGAAGTTCGCCTGACCCTGTGTTCGGCGTTGGATGCGACTATTGAGAAAATCTTCACCGCGCTGAATTTCAACGCGATCGTGATCGATTTGACCGAAACCCGCAGCATCGACAGCACGACGTTGGGCCTGTTGGCCAAACTGTCGATCCTGTCGCGGCAGAAGGTCGGCCTGCTGCCGACCGTCGTTACCACCCACGAAGACATCACCCGTCTGCTGCAATCGATGGGTTTCGAGCAGGTGTTCAACATCGTCAACCACCCGGTGCCATGCCCGGAGTGCCTGGACGACCTGCCTGATCAGGACCAGTCGGAAGAAGTGGTGCGGATCAAGGTGCTTGAAGCGCACAAGATCCTCATGGGCCTGAACGATTCCAATCGTGAAGCGTTCCATGACCTGGTGAATGCCCTCGAGCGGCATTGATCTCATGACGTGATGTTGTCCCGGCCGGCCTCTTCGCGAGCAAGCTCGCTCCCACACTGGATCAGTGTCGATCACCAATCCCCTTGTGGGAGCGAGCTTGCTCGCGAAGGCTTAAGTTCAGTCAACGCGGCTCCCAATGCAGAATAAAAAAGGGCGAACCTGTGAAGGTTCGCCCTTTTTGCATTTCACCCACTCAAATCACAGCTTGGCCTGCAACAGCGCCTCAAGCTTCTCCTGGTCGCGAGCAAACTGACGGATGCCCTCAGCCAGTTTCTCGGTAGCCATCGCGTCTTCGTTGGACAACCAGCGGAACTGCGCTTCATTGAGGCTCAGACGGGCTTCACCGGCGTTGCCCGGTGCCAGTTTGCGCTCCAGCTTGCCGGTATCGGCCGCCAGCTTGTCGATCAGGTCCGGGCTGATGGTCAGGCGGTCGCAGCCGGCCAGTTGCTCGATCTGATTGAGGTTGCGGAAGCTCGCGCCCATGACCACGGTCTTGTAGTCATTGGCCTTGTAGTAGTTGTAGATGCGGGTGACCGACTGCACGCCCGGATCATCAGCGCCGGTGTAGTCGTTGCCGTTGGCCTTCTTGTACCAGTCGTAGATGCGGCCCACGAATGGCGAAATCAGGAACACGCCAGCGTCGGCGCAAGCGGCGGCCTGGGCGAAGGAGAACAGCAGGGTCAGGTTGGTCTGGATGCCTTCCTTCTCCAGCACTTCGGCGGCGCGGATGCCTTCCCAGGTCGAGGCGATCTTGATCAGTACGCGATCGCGGCCAATGCCGGCCTTGTCGTACAGCTCGATCAAGCGATGCGCGCGTTTGAGCACCGCATCCTTGTCGAACGACAGACGCGCATCCACTTCAGTGGAGATACGGCCCGGGATCACTTTGAGAATTTCCTGGCCGACCGCGACGCCGAAACGGTCGCTGGCCAGGCCGACATCGCCCTTGCAGTCGCTGACGCAAGCATTCAGCAGTTCGGCGTAGGCCGGAATGGCTGCCGCTTTGAGCAGCAGGGACGGGTTGGTGGTGGCGTCGACCGGTTTGACTCGGGCGATCGCTTCGAAGTCGCCGGTGTCGGCAACAACGGTGGTGAATTGTTTGAGTTGTTCCAGCTTGGAAGTCATGGGCGTGCTCTGTCCTATGGGTCTGATGACATTACCCGAGCGCTGACGGCCACTCAAGGGTAGGTGCGTGTATCGATGGCCCCTGCAGCAACAACCTGAAAACGATTGTTTGAAAGGCGGGGCGCGGTATCGATGAATACGATGCCAAAACAGCCAACAGGTTCAAAGCAACCGACCTGCGAACAGGCCGGTTGTGCATGCGCTACTGGGCGTTCAACAGGGCTTCGACGGACATACGCGCCGGTTTCGGCTGCCCGTCAGAGGTCAGCAGGCCGAAGTTCTTCTCGCGATCGTTACTGCCCGAATCACTGTTCTTCCATTCATAAATGGACGTCAGCGGAATATTGAGCTTTTTAACATCGCCGATAAACGTGTTGATCTTGCTCGCTTGTCCTTCAGGCCCACCATTGGAGGCGAGCGCCGAGATGCCCCATTCACTGATGACTCCCGGCAGATGGAAGTTTTGCTGAATGAAGTTTTGCGCATTGCTGATCTGCGTGGCGGTCATGCCGTAGGGGTGGTAGGACACGGCGCTCAGGCATTTGGGGTATTCGCTGACGATGCGGTTCAGCGCCACGGTTGCAGCCGAGCCTGCGCTAGGCGGGCGGGCGAAGCCGTAACCGATCACGGGTGTCGATGGAGGCTGCTCCTGCAGTGCCTTGCACACGCCGCTCATGAACGGCACAAACGTGGTGTCGAAATTGCGCGTCGGCCAGTAGGTTTCCAGGTCCGGCTCATTCCATAACTCGATCGCCACCAGTTGCGCGCTGTACGACTGTTGCAGCCCCGTCACGGCTTTGGCGAAGCCTTCACCGGCAGTGCTCAGCTCGGCGCTCGAGGTGGCGGGCAACGCCTTGATCGCGCGGACCGTCAGCAACACCGGCAGGCCCGCAGACTGGGCTGCGGCGAAGGCATCGCTGACCTGTTTCTGATAAGCCTTGGCTGTCAGGCTGTCGCTCCACACACCGAAGCGGACAAAACCGAAGCCTGCCGACTTGATCTGCGCGGCGTCGGCGGCCGTGAAGCTCTGGATCTTCACCTGCACACCGATGTTCTTGGCTGGAAGGTTGGGAAACACTTCGCTAGCGTGAACCTGAGTCGTAGCCCCTGCCACCATCAATGCCAACGCGCCGAGTTTTTTGAGATGTGTTGTTTTCATGTCTGCTCTCCCGAAGAGAAGTGACAACTGCGAATAAATGATCTCGTTTCTCAATTTTCGAGTGAGGTGATGGCACTTAGTGCGCGAATGTTAGTTTTTGTCGGAAAACAATCACTCGAAAATCACAGTTATTTTTAGTCCGTTAATAGTGGTTGGGGAGCTTTTAAACGCTGTGGTACTTAATGCTTCGGTACTAACAGGGCGAATCTATTTCTGAGTGCAGGAAGATCTTGAGGGTTCATTCAATTGCTCTCGGATGTTGGCCGTTTGACATTACACAGGAAAGTAAAACCTTGTTCAGAAAGATCCTTGTCGTTTGCGTGGGCAATATATGCCGTAGTCCGACGGCAGAGCTGATGTTGCGTAACGCGCTGGCCCCCTCAGCGATCACCGTTTCCTCCGCAGGCCTGTCGGCGCGGGTGGGCGAGGGTGTAGAAGCGTCCGCGCGGCAAGTGCTCGAAGACCATGGCCATAACGCCGAAGGCTTCATGGCACGGCAACTGACCGCAGACATCGTCAATGAATCAGACCTGATTCTGGTCATGGAAAAACAGCATGTTAATCAAGTACTGAAGATTGCCTCTCACGCCAGAGGCAAAGTGTTTCTGCTCGGCAAGTGGCAGAGCGAGCGCGAAATACAGGACCCGTATCGTCAAGGCAAGGCCGCTTTTATTCATGCCCATGCATTGATTGAAGATGCTGTTAGTTCATGGGCGCAGCGCCTCGGGCATTGATGAATATTCTTCAGATCAGTGAATGGTAAGAACAGACTTATGCAGTTACCGTCAGTAATCGGCACCCGTGACAACGATCAAGACAGTATTGATCTGCTCGGCATATTTGGCAGCCTGATCGATCAGAAATGGTTGATCGGCGCGCTCACCGGCGCCTTCATGGTGACCGGTGTCGCGTACGCGGTTTTGGCCACGCCCGTATACCTGGCCAATGCGCTGGTGCAGGTCGAGCCGAAAAAGAACGACATGCTCGGTTTCTCCGACCTCAACAGCATGCTCGGTGGGCAATCGCCGTCGGTGACCGAAATCGGCATCATCAAATCCCGCGCGGTGATCGGCAAAACCGTCGACGACCTGCGGCTGGACATCGATGTCACCCCCAACACCTTCCCGATGATTGGCGGCTTTCTCGCCCGGCGTTATCGCGGCGAGACTGAAACCAGTGTCGCGGCGCCGCGTTTCGGTCTGAACAGTTACGCCTGGGGCGGTGAGCGCCTGGAGTTTGCCCGGCTCAATCTGCCCAAAGAGTTGTTGGGCAAGAAACTCACCCTGATCGCCGGCGAACAGAAGCACTTCCAGTTGCTCGATGACAACGACAATCTGCTGGTCGAAGGCGTCGCCAGCGAAGCGTTCGCGCAGGACGGCGTAGAAGGGCAGATCACTCAGTTGTTGGCCAATCCCGGTACGCGTTTCGAAGTGGTGCGCAATCCGCGAATCGTGACCATTCAGGGTTATCAGGACGCGCTGGATATCTCCGAGCAGGGCAAGGAATCGGGAATTATCAAACTGGCGCTGGCCAGCAGCGACGCCGCTGAAGCGGTGAAGATCCTCAACAAGATCGCCGCGCTGTACGTCGATCAGAACGTGCGCCGCACCTCGGCCGAAGCAGCGCAGAGTCTGGCTTTCCTGCAAAGCCAGTTGCCGCAGGTCAAGCGTGATCTGGCCAAGGCCAGCGATGCGTTGAACGCCTATCAGACCCACGGCAAGACCGTGAACATCTCGCTGGAAACCCAGTCGGTGCTCGGTCAGTCGGTAGCGCTGGAAACGCGGATCTCCGAGCTGAAAATGCAGCAGGCGGAGATGGATCGCAAGTTCACCAAACAGCACCCGGCCTATCGCGCGTTGATGAGCCAGATCGGCGAACTGACCCAGCAACAGAAATCGCTGGAAGGCAAAGTCGGCGATCTGCCCGCGACCCAACAAGAGCTGCTCAACCTGACCCGCGATGTCGAAGTGGCCTCGCAGATCTACACGCAGTTGCTGAACAAATCCCAGGAGCTGGACATCGTCCGCGCCGGTGCCGTGGGTAACGTGCGTCTGGTCGACGCAGCGGATGTCGACCTGACCAGTCCGGTCAAACCGAAAAAAGCCCTGATCGTGCTGATCGCCACCTTCCTCGGCGCTTTTGTCGGGGTGGCGCTGGTGCTGTTGCGCAAATCCCTGAGCCGTGGTCTGGAAGGCCCGGAAGCCATCGAGCAACTCGGTTTGCCGGTGTACGCGTCGATTCCGTACAGCGCCTTGCAGGATGAAGAAGACAACAAAAAAGGCCGCGCCCGCGACGGTGTCGACAAACCGGCGTACCTGCTGGCCCTGCGTAATCCCACGGATCTGTCGATTGAATCGATCCGCAGCCTGCGCACCTGCCTGCATTTCGCCGGGCTCGATTCGACCAACAACCGCATCATGATTTCCGGGCCGAGCCCACAGGTCGGCAAGACCTTCGTCTCGTCCAACCTCGCCGCGGTCATGGCGTTGAGTGGTCAGCGCGTGGTGCTGATCGATGCCGACATGCGCAAAGGTCACCTGCACAAAACCCTCAACACGCCGATCACCAACGGCTTGTCCGATCTGCTGGTCAAGCGCTGCAGCATCGATCAGGCAATCAACAAGGTCGAAATCGACAACCTGCACTTCATCAGCCGTGGCCAGGTGCCGCCGAATCCTTCCGAGCTGTTGATGCACGCCAACTTCCGCGAGCTGCTGGCGGAACTGAGCGAGCGCTACGACCTGGTGATCATCGATACGCCGCCGCTGCTGGCGGTGACCGATGCGGCCATCGTCGGCCGTGAAGCCGGGATCAGCCTGATCGTCACGCGCTTCGGGGTGAACCCGGCCAAAGAGATCGAACTGACCATTCGCCGCTTCGCGCAGAACGGCATCGAGTTGAAAGGCGCGGTGTTCAACGGCGTCGAGAAGCGTGCGGCCAGCTACTACGGCAATGGCGGTTACGGCTATTACAACTACGAATACGCGTCCGACAAATCCTGACTGTCAGCGACTGTTTTTTCCTGTTTGAAGTGGGTGATTTGTGAAGAAAATACTGCACGTGGCAGAGACGATCAAAGGTGGCGTCGCGACGGTGATCCGGACGATTTCGGCTTCGCCTGAAGGTGATGCGGCGAACTACGAGTTGGTGTACCTGGTCCCGGACGATCAGGCCAAAGAGTTGCACGGCATCGGCGCGCAGCAGATCCGCACCTTTCCCCGCACTGGACGCAATGTGCCGTCGTTGCTGCGTTTCGCCTGGCGTTTGACCCAGGTGATGCTCAAGGAAAAACCCGACGTGGTGCATTTGCACAGCACCTTTTCCGGCGTGATCGGGCGATGCGTATGTGTGCTGTTGCGACCGTGGCGCAAGCCGAAAATCGTCTACTGCCCGCACGCGTTTTCGTTCCTGATGGAAAGCTCGCCGACCAAGCAAAAAATCTATGCATGGATCGAGCGGGTACTGCAGAAAGTCACCGATGTGATCATTTGCGTCAGCCAGTATGAACTCGATAAAGCCGCGCGCTTCGGTATCGAGCGCAAGCGCATGAAGCTGATCTACAACGGCATTCACCACAAGGATGACGCGCCGAAAGCGGCGAGTCCCGAGCCGATTCATCTGCTCTTCGTCGGTCGCCTCGATTATCAGAAAGGCTTCGACGTGTTGCTCAAGGCCTTCGCCAACGTGCAGCGCAAAGACTTGAAGCTGACCGTGGTCGGCAGCGCGGTGAACGAGGACGCGGTGGAGTGCCCGCCGATGGACTCTGTTGAATACCTGCCATGGGTCACGCCGAGCGAAGTGCAGGCGCTGTACCAGAAAGCCGATGCGCTGATCGTGCCGAGTCGCTGGGAAGGTTTCGCCATGGTGCCGCTGGAAGGCATGGCCATGGGTTTGCCGGTAATCGCCAGCAACTGCACCTCGCTGCCGGAACTGGTCACCAATGAAGTCTCCGGTTATGTCTTCCCGTCCGGTGATCACCAGGCATTGGCCGACGTGCTGACGATTATCCAGAAACCACGCTTGCTCGACCTCGGCAACGAAGGACGGAGCATTGTCCGCGAGCGTTTCAGCGCCGCGTTGATGATTCGCCAGACCTACGACCTGTATCGCGCTCCCACTTTTTAAGTAGAACTCAAGCATATGAACGTAACGATTTTGCATGGCTACAGTGCGTCCAACTCCGGTGACGGCTTGCTCGTCGATCTGGCCATTGCCCTGGTGCAGCGCAACTTTGGCGAAGACACCGCGATCAGTGTCGTGGCTTCCGATCCGGATTCTTTCAGCTACTTGCCGCACCCGCGTTTCGACGCGCCGGTGATGGCGGCCAAGGGTTTGGGCCGGGTCAAGCAAGCGGTGTTTCTCAATCAGTCCTACGCCGGGCTGGCGGATCTGTTGAAGAAAACCGACCTGATCGTCGGCGTCGGCGGCGGCTACATGCGCTCAAAAAGTGCTTTCGAACATATCAAGTTGAAACTCGGCCACGCCAAGCAACTGGAAACCGCGATCCTCAGCAAAGTGCCGTCGGTGTACCTGCCGCAAAGCATCGGCCCGTTCCATGGCGAAAGCAGCAAGATCGTCGAGCATTACGCCAGCGCCGACGCGGTATTCGTCCGTGACAACCGCTCTTCGGCCATTTTCGATGCCTGCGCCAACGTCTACCGCGCGCCGGATCTGGCGGTGCAATCGCTGGCGAGCAAAATCCTCCAGCAAGCAAAATTCACCCGCTGTGCGTCATCGCCAGCCACGGTGTGCGTGGTACTGCGCAAGCCGCCGGAGTGGAGCAAGGAAAAGAAAATCGCTTACGTCGCCAATCTGAAGTTGCTGCTGCAGCGCTTGAAGAACAAAAGCAAAGTGGTTTGCGCCGTACAGAGCGCGGTGCGTGGCAACGATGACGGTGCGTTCTATCGCGAGCTGGGCATTAGCGAAGACTTGCTGTCGTTGAAGGCGACGATTGCCAAGTATCAGCCGGACCTGGTGATTTCCGTACGCCTGCACGGCGCTATCGAATCGCTGCTTTCCGGCGTGCCGGCGTACCACATCAGCTACGAACGCAAAGGCTTCGGCGCCTATCAGGACATGGGCGTGGAAGACTGGGTGATCAACGGCGGCGACATCAATGTCGACACCATCATCGACACGGTTTACGCGCCGAATGCGTTGTCGAATTTCGGCAAGCGCCTGACCGATACCTGCCGTGAAATCGAGGCAAAAACCGTGGCCATGGACGAGATCATCAAAGGTGTCGTTCGATGATATTTCGGCTACTGCTTCGCGGCGGTGCATTGGGCGCGAAGTTTTTGCTGGTGTTGGCGATCACCCATTACCTCGGGTATGAAGCGCTGGGTTTTTACGGTGTGGTGGTCGCCGCTTCGTTGATCGCGTCGAAGTTCTACAGTGTCGGGTTCAGTTCCGAGATCAATCGCTTGATCAGTGTCGGCGGCAGTTCGCGCCGCGTGGTCGACAAGGTGCTGCTGCTGTACCTCGCCGTTGGCGTGATCTTGTCGGTGGTGACGGTGCTGATTTATTCACTGTTCCAGACAGTTGAAGCGAGCGCCGCGCTGATTCTCTGCGTGACGCTGGTGTTGCTCACTGAGCACCTGTCGTTCGAGATCAACTCGTTCGTGTTTTCCGCGCAGAAAGCCACGGCCGGTGCGCTGCTGTTTTTCATCAAGACTGGCCTGTGGGCGCTGTTGGCGGTGGGCGGGATGATGCTCGACTGGGTCTCGGGAATTGCCAGCGTGTTGTGGCTGTGGGTCGCCGCCAACGTGCTGGTGATCATCGCCGGTTACCTGATCGTGGTGAACGTTCATCACGGCCGGGAAACCGGGACACTGGCCACTGCTACTGTATGGAAAGCGGGATTACCGTTTTACCTCGGCACCGGGTTGATCGCGTTGAGTCAATGCGCCGAGCGGTTTCTGATCGCCGACCTCGAACCGTACGCCAAACTGGGTCAATACGTGTACGCGTGGTCAGCAGCCAACACCTTGCAGGCGCTGTCGTATGCGGTAGTGGCGGTGATCGGGATTCCGTTGTTGGCCAAGCGTTTTCAAGCCGATCAGCAGGCGTTCACGGTCAAGCAGTTGTTCGTCAACAAGTGGGTCATGCGCTCGCTGGTGGTGTCGGCGGCGGTGGCGGTGGCGATCTATGTGTTTTTCAACGTGGTGCTCGATTACGTCGCCACCAGCGTGCCGCGTCCGGACAATGCGATCCTCGGCGTGCTGATTTTTTCCTTCGCTTTGCGCGCGATTGGCGACATCGTCTGGGGCGGTTTGATTGCCTCGAAAAACAGTCGCGTATCGCTCGCCAGCGCGGCGATCTGTCTGCTGGTTTCGGTGCCGGTCAGCTATGTGTTGATCAAGCACTATTCGATCTACGGCGCGGCGTGGGGCAACGTCTTCGCGATCATCGTGCAACTGCTGGTGATTGCCGTGCTGACCCGCGCAACGGCCGGGAAAAAGGCTGCGTTGTCATGGGCCTGAAACTGCCGTGCATCGAGTTTCGCGGCAAGCGACTCGATTCGTATGTCTCGTTCCTGATCCTCTTCACCGGGCTGTTTCTGTCGGTGGCGATGCCGCTGTTGATTCCACGTGATCCGGGACCGGATGCGATGACGTTGTGGTCGTCCTACGCCCGCGCCGACAACTGCAATTTCTGGAACCCGTTCTCGCCGGATCGCTCGTCCTACGAGTGTTCGGCGTTCCTGCTGCGGCCCACCGGGATCAACCTGACCAATGCCTGGGCCTACGGCATGTTCTGCAATTTTTTCCTCACGGCGATTCCGGTGGTGGTTTTTCGGCGCATGCCGTTGGCGATCTTCGGCACCCTGTGCCTGTGGGGCATCGTGCGCTCGTTCTTCCTTGAGAACCTGACCAAGGAAATCATTGTGTCGGTGGCGGTGTTGAGCATTTTGCTCAGCTCGCTGACGCGAAAATATCGCGGCGGATTTTTCCTCTCGGCAGTGATCTACGGCGTGCTGATTCGGCCCTACTGGATTTTGTTTTCGCTGTCGTGGGTCGGCGTCTGTGTGATGAAAAAGTACGTGTCGCGCACGACGTTCTTTCTGATGCTGTTCCTGTTTTATCTGGCGGTGGCGATGTCGATCCAGCTCGCCCTGGGCTTTCCGGTGTCGTCGATCCGCGCCAGTAACAACGAGTTACGCACGGCGGGCGAGGAGGGCTCGAAATCGTTGATCGTGTCGTGGCTCAGCGGCAGCGACTTCGTTTCGCAGGCGCTGGACTCGATGATCATTTTCTTCCGCTTGTCATTCCCGGTGGAGCTGATTCTGCTGTCCGGCCCGGGTCAGGTGATCTTCGTCGCGTTGATGATCATGACTGCGTTGCTGTTGTTCAAAGTCATCACCTCGACCGACTACAAGGGCGCGCCGATCCAGACCAAACCCAAGGAACTGATCGCGATTCCGCTGGCGTTTCTGCTGGTGCAAGGCCTGTTCGAGCCGGACTTCGGCTCCTTCGCCCGGCACTTCTCGATGGTGGTGCCGGTGTTGTTCGTGGGGCTGGGCTTGATGCTGCGGGCGAACAAACCGGTGCAGGTTGAATCAAGAATTCTGAATTGAGGCAGGTGCTTTATGTCGAGCAAGAAAAAGTCCCTGGAGATCGAAACCCTGCGCGGCCTGGCGTGCCTGTTGCTGGTGCTCTATCACGTCATCGGCCCGCTGGGTGGCGGGTTGAAGATCGATATCGGCTCGCCGTTCCGGGTGCTCGCCGATTCGATGGTGTACGTGCGCATGCCGTTGTTCACCTTCATCTCCGGGTACATCTATTCGATCTACAAAATCCGCGGCAATGACTTTTCCGCGTTCTTCAGCGGCAAGGTGCGCCGCTTGATCGTGCCGCTGTTTTGCGTCGGTGTGCCGTTCTCGGTGTTGCAAGCGGTGGGGCCGGGGGTGAACAAGGATGTCGGTGTGATCGACGCGTTGTTGTCGTTCTGGGTGCCGATCAACCACTTCTGGTTCCTGCAGGCGGTGTTCATCATTTTCATGTTCGTCGGGCTGCTGGAGTGGCGCGGGATGTTGCGTTCGGCGACGCGCTTGTATGGGCTGTTTGCGTTTGCGGCAGTGTTGTTTCTGCTGCCGCCGTTCAAGTTCGACGCGTTCGGGATCAACGGGGCGATTTATCTGTTGCCGTTTTTTGTCGCGGGGATGATTGGCCAGGAGAACGTCGATGCGCTGAAGCAACGCTTCAAGGTGATCGGGCCGTTGGTGTTTGTGTTGATCTCGCTGACGTTGTTGTATGTGGCAGCGATTGATCGTGAGTTGATTGTTGATCGCCGTAGCCTGATCGGTCTGACCGTGGGTTGCGTATCGTGCATCGCCTTGCTTTCGAGTGATATGCGCTCGAAAGCGCTGACCTGGCTGGGTGGCTATTCCTATGCGATCTTTCTGTTCCATGTGCTGTTCGCGGCGACGTCGCGGTTGGTGCTGGGGCGGTTGGGGGTGAAGGATGAAAGTTTGCTGGTGCTCGGTGGTTTGACCTTTGGTTTGCTCGGGCCGGTGCTGTTGTCGATGATTTTCAGCCGATTCAATTTCACCTCGGTGTTGTTCCTTGGGGAGCGGGCGGCGAAGAACAAACCGGCGGCGCCTGTCACCCCGGTGGTGCAACCACAAAACAGCTAAGAGCTTCGCGAGCAAGTCGAATCGTCGCACCGTCGCTCCCACAGGTTTTTTTGGTGTACACAGATTTAGTGGATGACCGCGACAAATGTAGGAGTGAGCCTGCTCGCGATAGCGGTCCGTCAGTCAGCATTTCAATACCTGACCCACCGCTATCGCGAGCAGGCTCACTCCTACAGTTGATCTCTGTACATCCCGGCATTCAGTGGGCCATTTCAGACTGAAGGAAATTTTGCATGTTGGCAGTAGATGACGCGCAACCCGTCGCAGCGTCGGTGGTTCAGGTGGGCGATGCCCGCGAGCGTTTCGCGCAGTGGCGTGAAGGCAAGGCCGGTGAGGTTTTGTCGGTCTCGGTGATCGGCGACAGCTACAGCGCCGGGCAGGATTTCTACCTGAACAAACTGGTGCAGCGCGTGGCCGGGGAGGTGGGTTTTGCCGGGCCGGGTTACGTCGGTTTCAATCACGGTGCCGCGCTGGGCGGCACGCACTTCAAATACACCCGCAGCAGTGACAAGTACTTTGGCGGCGACTGGAAGGTTTCAGAGTTGGGGCAAGCAAGCCCGGACAGCCGCACAGTGACGGGCCGGCCCGGTGCGTGGTTGCAGGTGGATGCCAATCCTTCGCCGCGCATCGATACGGCGGTCACTCAGGCGAAACTGCTTTACCTCGGCACTGGCGAATCCTCTGAGATCCGTTACCGCTGGTCACCTTCAGAAGATTGGCAGCCGATGACGCTGACAGGCGCCGGGGTTCAGGAAGTGCCATTGGCAGGCCTGTCTGCAGCGAAAGACTGGTCCTTCAAACTGGAAGTGGTGAAAGGCGCCCCGACGTTGTTCGGCCTGTGGATGAGCAACGATCAGAACGGCGTGCGGGTTTCGAAACTGGCGGCCTCCGGTGCGGCGTCTGCGGATTTCTATCACCAGGATCCGCAATGGCAGGTGCAGTGGAAAGCTGCCGTGTCGAAGATCCCCGCTGATGTTTACCTGATCATGCTCGGTGGCAACGATCAGGGCTTCGGCGTGAAGCCCGCGCAGTATCTGCAGAACGTTCAGGGATTGGTCGGCATGCTGCGTGAGATTCAGCCGCAGGCGAGCATCAACCTGATCATGCGTCAGGACACCACGCGTTCCAGCGCTTATCCGATGTCGGCGTACGCGCAGGTGCTGGAACCTTGGGCGCGTGAGCAGCATTTGGGGTATGCCAATCTGCAATGTGCGTTCGGGCCGGACGTCAAACGCTACGCGGCGGCGATGATCGGCCCGGACAAGATTCATCCGGTGCCGGCCACGGGCGGGAAGGTGATTGCCGATTACTTTTATGGCTGGATTACCGGCGCCAAGGATCGGTGCGACGCCTCCCCTAAATAACACGCAAACCCCAGAGCGGTGATCGTTCCCACGCTCTGCGTGGGAATGCCGCCCGGGACGCTCCGCGTCCCTTCGCTGGGTGACGCAGAGCGTCACTGGATGCATTCCCACGCAGAGCGTGGGAACGATCAGGTGAGGGGAGTTATTCGAAGGCGTCGACCTGCTCGAGCAACTCCGCAATCTTCTGCGGCATCAACCGCGTATCGCACCGTGTCTCAACGTTGATGATGATCGCCGGGTCGTTGCAGCAAATCCGCACGCGAAAGCGCCAGTCGCTGAAGATCACTTTCAGGCCATCCTGGTCATCCATCTCCAATGCCTGCTCGCCATACAGCTTTTTCAGATGAGCAAGCAGGGGATAGGGATCACGCAGCGGCCGGCGGATATCACCGGACGCCGGAAATACGCCAATCCGCTCCACCAGCAGAATCGTGCCCAGCCAGGACTCGTTGGCGCTGGGCAACGGTTGATGGCGCGACAGCCAGCTCATCACCCCGAGGTTACCCACCTCGCGTTCAATCTCTACGGAATGTTGTGCAATGTTCAAGGTGGCCTCGTTGGGTGAAGGGAGCCGTCTCAGCGGCCCTTGAGATAGACGTTTTCGTAGCAGAAATTGGTCGCCTGCAAGTAACCCTCGGCGTCACCGCAGTCAAAGCGCAGGCCTTTGAATTGGTAGGCCAGCACGCAACCGTTCTGCGCCTGTTTCATCAGTGCGTCGGTGATCTGGATTTCACCGCCCTTGCCCGGTTGGGTGTCGGCGATCAGGTCGAAAATGTCCGGGGTGAGGATGTAGCGGCCGATGATTGCCAGGTTCGACGGCGCGTCTTGCGGGGCCGGTTTTTCCACCATGTTGTTGACGCGGTAGATGCCGTCGGACATCAGCTCGCCGGCGATCACCCCGTACTTGTGGGTCTGGTCGGCCGGGACTTCCTGGATGGCGACGATCGAGCAGCGGAATTTCTTGTACAGCTCAATCATCTGCGTAAGCACGCCGTCACCTTCCAGGTTCAGGCACAGGTCATCGGCCAGCACCACGGCAAACGGCTCATCGCCGATCAGCGGACGACCGCTGAGAATCGCGTGGCCCAGACCTTTCATTTCCACCTGCCGGGTGTAGGAGAAGGTGCAGGTGTCGATCAGCTCGCGGGTGCCGGCTAGGAATTTCTCTTTCTCGGTGCCGCGAATCTGGTGTTCAAGTTCGTAGCTGATGTCGAAATGGTCTTCCAGCGCACGCTTGCCGCGACCGGTGACGATGGCCATGTGTTGCAGGCCGGCGTCCCGCGCTTCTTCAACGGCGTACTCGATCAACGGCTTGTTGACGATCGGCAGCATCTCTTTCGGCATGGCTTTGGTGGCCGGCAAGAAACGCGTGCCATAGCCGGCAGCGGGGAACAAACATTTACGAATCATAAAAGTATCCTGGACAGTCATGGAACACAGGCGACGGATGCGAGCCATAAACAATGGCTGCAAGTTTCAATGTTGATTGAAGGCCTACTTTAATACCTGAGTCAGGTTGTTAATGGCAATTAGTTGGGCCGGTAAAACATGACAATGTTATGAGATGTCGGCGAATGCTTTATTAGTTATTTTTAGTCGGTATCGGTTGATAGTGATGAGCGCACAGGGAGTGCTAATAAGTAGCGGGCAATACAGTGTGACCTGCAAAAATATTTATTGCCAGTCATTGAACTAGTTTTGTTTTCGGTTGTTGTCGCCTGTTTGTGTGAGTTGTGACACATCTTCAATAAAACAGGCTTGACACGCTACTTGTCACTCATCCAAAGACGGATAGCACTATGAAGATTCTGGTAACGGGTGGCGCCGGCTATATCGGCTCGCACACCACACTTGCTCTACTTGAAGCAGGTTATGAAGTTGTCGTACTGGATAACCTTTGTAACAGCAGCGAAGCCGCGTTGCACGCCGTTGAGGGCATTTGCGGCAAGAGTGCCTGGATGATCCGCGGCGATGTCTGTGACCGGGCATTGCTTGACCGGATTTTCCGCGAGCACAACATCGAAGCGGTGCTGCATTTTGCCGGCCTGAAAGCGGTCGGCGAGAGCGTGCGCAAACCGCTCGAGTACTACGAGACCAACGTCAGCGGCAGCATCAATCTGTGTCAGGCGATGGCGGCGGCGGGGGTGTTCCGGCTGGTGTTCAGCTCGTCGGCCACGGTGTATGGCGAGCCTGAGCAGATGCCGATTCGCGAGGATTTTCCCACCGGCAATCCGACCAATCCCTACGGCCAGTCCAAGCTGATCGTCGAAAACGTCCTGCGTGACTTGAGCCTGGCCGAGCCGCGCTGGAGCATCGCCTTGCTGCGCTACTTCAACCCGATCGGCGCCCACGCCAGCGGGCACATGGGCGAAGACCCCAACGGCATCCCGAATAATCTGGTGCCGTACATCAGTCAGGTGGCGGTCGGCAGCCTGCAAGAGTTGTCGATCTTCGGCAACGATTACCCGACGGTCGATGGCACTGGCGTGCGCGATTACATCCACGTCGTCGATCTGGCCGACGGCCACCTGAAGGCGTTGCAGTCGATCTCCGAACGCAGCGGCATTCACACCTGGAACCTCGGCACCGGCGATGGCTACAGCGTGCTGCAGGTGCTCCACGCGTTCGAGCAGGCCTGCGGGCAACCGGTGCCGTACCGGATGATGCCGCGCCGCTCCGGGGATATCGCCGAGAGTTGGGCCGACGCCTCCAAGGCGGCAAAAGAGCTGGGCTGGAAAGCTACGCGCAACTTGCAGGACATGGTCACTGATACTTGGCGCTGGCAATCGAACCATCCCCAAGGCTACTCGCGATGATGGCCATTTAGTCCAATGTTATTTTCAGTCAGGTTGTTAGATAACGTCGGGAAATTACACTGGCAATGCCTTTTGCAAATCCGTAGATATAAACCTGCCGTTCGACTTTTATCAGTTGGGTAAGACTGTGAAAGAACGACGGATCATGTTCGCGCTTTTTGCGGACTTGAACTCACCACCGCTAACTCAGGCCGGTTTTTTAACAGGTCGAATGTTAGAAAGGAGTTGATATGAAAAAAGTGATGGCAGTTGCCCTGTTGACGATGTTGAGCAACTGGGCTGTCGCCGCTGAAGCACCGTTGACAGCGGTAACCAATGTAGGTGGCAACGTGGCGGCTTCTCAAGCGCCCGCAGCCAGTACTGCAATGGTTGCCAGTGCTGTAGCGGCGTCTAACAGCGGTGGCAGTGCCAACGGCGGTACCACCGGTACGACGGGTACCACCGGTACAACCGGCACGCATAACTAACAGGAAGTTCTGTTAGTGCAGTACAGGGTCGCCCGACGCAAGTCGGGTGACTTTGTTTTTGGATTCGCCCTTGAATAGCGTAGTGCCATTATGACTCGTAGTGTTTATCTTTTAATGTTGGCAAGTCTCGCTTTGCAAGGTTGCATGTTTTCCCCCGGTCAATACCTCAGCACCAGTGACATCACCCGCCAGGGTGCCAGCGAAAGCAGCCGGGTCGAGCTGATTCCGATCACGCCGAAGCTGATTGCCATGAACCGCGCCACGCAAAAGCGTGAGTCGCTGCCGCCGGAGCTGCTGGCGACGCCGGCCGAATACCGCATCGGCAACAATGATGTTCTGTACATCACCGTGTGGGATCACCCTGAGCTGACGGCCCCGTCCGGCGCGCAACAACAGATCGATGCCAACGGCCGTCTGGTGCGCTCCGATGGCACGCTCTATTACCCGTTCATCAAGGAAGTCCAGGCCACTGGCCGGACCATCCAGCAACTGCGCTCGGACATTGAACAACGGCTGTCGGCATTCATCGCCGAGCCGCAGGTAGATGTCGCGGTGTTGCGTTTCGCCAGCCAGAAGGTCGTGGTCACCGGCGCGGTGGCCAAGGCGGGCCCGCAAGCGATTTCCACCAATCCGCTGAGCGTGGTCGAAGCCCTCGGCTCGGCCGGCATCGACACCAACAACGCTGATCTGTCCGGGTTGTTGCTGACGCGCAAGGGGCGTACTTATCCGCTCAATCTCGACTCGCTCAATCAGGCGGATTCCGAGTTGCAGAACGTTTACCTCAAGGGCGGCGATCAGCTGTATCTGCCGTACAACGACAACAAGCGCATCTACGTGATGGGCGAGGTCAACCAGCCGCGTGCGCTGAGTTTCAAGACCGCGACGATGAACCTCACCGACGTGCTCGGTTCGGTCGGCGGCCTGGCCCAGACCACCTCCAATGGCAACGCGGTCTATGTCATTCGTGGCGTGGAAAACCTTGATGTCGAACCGGCCAAGATCTACCAGCTGGAAGCCGAATCGCCGACCGCCATGGCGCTCGCTTCGCACTTCGAAGTTCGCCCGCAGGACGTGGTGTATGTCGGGCCTGCCAACGTGACTCGCTGGAACCGTCTGATCAGCCAGTTGGTGCCGTCGGCATCGATTGTCGGCACCGGCGCTTCCGCTGCGAAGAACTGGAGCGAATACAGCAACAACAACGCCAAATAAGGTCCGACTTTGAACATTTTGAAAGTTGGCCTGTGCCTGATGGCGACCTCGCTGTTGTGCGGCTGTAACCCGCTGATGAGCGCTTCGTTAAATAACCTCAAGGCCGCAGTCGTCGGCCCGGATGAGGTCGATGTGTCGGTGGCCGAAGTGGCGGGGGTCAACTATCCGCAAATGAAACTGACCACGCCTTCCGGCTCCGGGGTGCTGGCGCTGGTGCGCGAGCGTGAAGACCTGCAGTTCTGGGTCGCCTCGGGCAAACAGGTTCTGCTGCTGCGCAATGGCCTTGCCGTGCGCTCCATTGGCCTGGGTCTGGAAGGCGATCTCGATGGCACGCGGCTGGCCGACGACTCGCCGTTCAAACAGGGCCTGCATCACGTTGCCGACGGGTTCACCACGCGGCGCTGGATCGACCTCTACAAAGGTCAGGAAGTCGGGGTGATCGTCAACAGCCGCTTCTCCCGTCGCTCGGAACAGACCCTGAAGATTCTCGACAAGGAATACACCGTGCTGCGTGTCGATGAACACATTGACGCCCCGGCCATTGGCCTGAGCGCGACCAATCGTTACTGGGTCGACCCGCGCGACGGGTTCATTTTGCAGAGCGAGCAGCAGCTGACGTCGCAGCTGCGCGTCAAGGTCGTGCAACTGACGCCTGATCGCAGGCACCTGCCGTGATGCGCCTGAAAATGTTGTCGGCGAGCTTGATGCTGGTCGCGAGTGTGAGTCAGGCGGCCGTCACGGTGTCGGGCGATGTCGCCAATCCCGGGCCGGTCGCGTTGCCACCGGGTGGGCGCTTGCTCGATGTGATCAGCGAAGCCGTGCCGAATGCCGAAGGCTATTGGCTGGCGGGCGGGTTGCTGCGGCAGTCGCTGATTGAGGCGCAGACACGACTCAAGGTCGGTGTGTTGTTTGATCTGGATGTGCTGCAACGCATGTCGATGCTGTTCGACCGGCCGAGTCGGGCGGCACTGGCGCAGCGCATTGCCGAAGAAGTGCGGCAGATGCCGGTAACGGGGCGGCAGATCGCCGATCTTGATCCGGTTGCATTGGAAGTCGGCTTCGCGCGCAACATTCGCCTCGATGACGGCGATCGTCTGATCTACCCGAAACGTGTCGACGAAGTGCAAGTGCTCGGTGCCGTCGCCGAGCCTTGCCACTTGCCGTATCAGCCGTTGCAGGAGGCGCGTGAATACCTGCAAGGCTGTTCGATCCTGAGCGATGCCGAAGCCGATTACCTGTGGCTGATCCAGCCCAACGGCGTCTCGCGGCGTGTCGGCATCGCCCACTGGAATCGTGAGTCCGGACACTTTCCCGTGGCCGGCAGCAAGATTCTGGTGCCGGTGAAAAATGATGATCTTGATCCGCCTCTTCCTGAACTGAATCAGCAGTTGGCCGAATTCATTGCCACGCAGCTGGCCGAGGTGGTTCGTTGAAGTTACGTTTTGCAGCTGTGTTGTTATTGCCCTGCGGTCTGGCTCATGCCGAACCGCGCATTACCCAGAATGATTTCGGTGGCACCGGGCTGTTGCAGACGCCGACGGCGCGCATGGCCCCGGCCGGCGAGTTGAGCGTCAACGCTAACCGCACCGAACCGTACAGCCGCTATAGCGTTTCGCTGCAGCCGCTGGACTGGCTCGAAGGCTCGTTTCGCTACACCGCGATCACCAACCGGCCGTACGGCTCGGAGGCCCTCAGCGGTAGTCAAAGCTATAAGGACAAGGCGGTCGACGTCAAAGTCCGGCTGTGGCAGGAGAGTCACTGGCTACCCGATGTGGCGCTGGGCTTCCGAGATATCGGTGGTACCGGTTTGTTCTCCAGCGAATTTTTCGTCGCCAACAAACGCTACGACAACTTCGATTTCAGTGCCGGGATTGCCTGGGGTTACCTCGGTAATCGCGGCGACATGGACAACCCGTTGGGCTACGTCAGCGATCGCTTCGATACCCGTCCGGCCCTGGAAGGCACCGGTGACGTCAACTCCGGCTCGTACTTTCGTGGCCGGCCGTCGTTCTTCGGTGGCGTGAGCTATCAGACGCCTTGGGATCGTCTCAGCCTGAAACTCGAATACGAAGGCAACGATTACAAAAACGAACCGAAGGACAACGAGATCAAACAGGACTCGCCGATCAACCTTGGCGCGGTATTCAAGGTGACCGATTCGGTCGATGTCAGCGCGGCGTGGGAGCGCGGTAATACGGCGATGTTCGGCGTGACCTTTCACACCAATTTCGTCAGCCGCAAGGCTCCGGCGAAGACTTACGATCCGACCCCGGAACCGCTGCCGGCGAAAGCACCGACCACGGCGATGGATCAGGTCAACTGGGCCAACGTCTCGCAACGCTTGCAGCAGAATGCCGGTTACAAGGTCGAGCGCATTGCGCAGCGTGATTCCGAGCTGATCGTCTATGGCGAGCAGCAGCGCTACTTCCATTCGTCCAAGGCTGTGGGACGGGCGAGCCGGATTCTCGACAACAGCGTCAACGACGACATCGACTGGTTCACCGTGGTCAACAAGCGCTACGACTTGCCGTTGGAAGAAACCAGTTTGCCGCGCCAGACCTTCCGCGAAGTGATCAACAACGAAGAGCCACTTGAATCGCTGCACCGCACCACCGAGATCAACCCGGCGATGCCGCACAACGAGAAAACTCTCTACACCGAAGCACCGCAGCATTTCAGCTATGGCGTCGGGCTGGGCTTCAAGCAGAACGTCGGTGGTCCGGATGGCTTGCTCTATCAATTGAGCGCCGATGCCGACGCCGAATACCGCTTCAACCGCAACACTTGGTGGAGCGGTTTGCTCAGTGCCAACCTGGCCAACAACTTCGACAAATTCACCTACGACGCGCCGAGCGGTCTGCCGCGTGTGCGCACGGATTTGCGTCAGTACCTGACCACGTCCAACACGACCATGCCGTTGTTCCAGGTCAGCCATGCCGAGCAGTTGGATAAAGACTGGTATGGCATGGTCTATGGCGGTTATCTGGAGTCGATGTTTGCCGGTGTCGGCGGTGAGGTGTTGTTCCGCCCGACCGGTGAGCGCTGGTCGGTGGGGGCGGATCTGAATTGGGTGCGGCAGCGCGATTTCGATCAGGGTTTTGCCCTGCGTGATTACTCGGTGGTGACCGGGCATGTCACGGCGTATACCGATTTGCCGTTCGATACGCTGGCGGCGGTGAGCGTCGGGCGTTATCTGGCCGGGGACTGGGGCGGCACGCTGGACATCTCGCGCGAGTTTTTCAATGGCGTGCGCTTCGGCGCGTGGGCGACGATCACCACGGCGGGCAGTGCCGAGTATGGCGAAGGTAGTTTCGACAAAGGCATCTACCTGTCGATCCCGTTCGACGAAATGATGAGCATGTCGACCATGCGCCGCGCCAACCTGGTCTGGGCGCCGCTGACCCGTGACGGTGGTGCGCGACTCAGCCGCAGTTATCAACTGCACTCGATGACCGATAGCCGGGAAGGGGACATGTTTTATCGGAATTTCGAGAAGATCACAGAGTAAGCGCAGATTTCCGAAGCACCTCTGAAACCTGTGGGAGCGAGCTTGCTTGCGAAGACGTCAGCACATCCAGCATCAATGTTGCCTGACCCACCGCTTTCGCGAGCAGGCTCGCTCCCACATTGGTTATTTGTCACACCACAAATCCCAAGCCAACCACAAGCCCCCTGTGGGAGCGAGCTTGCTCGCGAAGACGTCAGCACATCCAGCATCAATGTTGCCTGACCCACCGCTTTCGCGAGCAAGCTCGCTCCCACATTGGATATTCATCACACCACAAATCCCAAGCCAACCACAAACCCCCTGTAGGAGCGAGCCTGCTCGCGATAGCGTCCGTACAGTCGACATCCCCGTTGCCTGACCCACCGCCATCGCGAGCAAGCTCACTCCCACATTGGTTATTTGTCACGCCACAAATCCCAAGCCAACCACAAATCCCCTGTAGGAGTGAGCCTGCTCGCGATAGCGTTCGTTCAGTCGACATCCCCGTTGCCTGACCCACCGCCATCGCGAGCAAGCTCACTCCCACATTGGTTATTTGTCACGCCACAAATCCCAAGCCAACCACAAATCCCCTGTAGGAGTGAGCCTGCTCGCGATAGCGTTCGTTCAGTCGACATCCCCGTTGCCTGACCCACCGCCATCGCGAGCAAGCTCACTCCCACATTGGTTATTTGTCACGCCACAAATCCCAAGCCAACCACAAATCCCCTGTGGGAGCGAGCTTGCTCGCGAAGGCGTCAGTACATCCAACATCAATGTTGCCTGACCCACCGCTTTCGCGAGCAGGCTCGCTCCCACATTAGCTATTTGTCACACCACAAATCCCGATGCCATCCCAGATCCCTGTGGGAGCGAGCTTGCTCGCGAAGACGTCAGCACATCCAACATCAATGTTGCCTGACCCACCGCTTTCGCGAGCAGGCTCACTCCCACAGGTTTTTGCATCCCTCCACAATGCACTCTCGTTCCCAAATCCCACGCACAAAAAAGGGGACTTTCGTCCCCTTGCGGTAATTAGCTTCGAACCTCAGTAAATATCCTTCGACAGCAACGTAAACGGTGTTTTCACCAGGATCTTCAGATCCAGCCACAACGACCAGCTGTTGATGTACTGCAGATCAATCTCGACACGCTTCTGCATCTTGTCGATGGTGTCCGTCTCACCCCGGCAGCCGCTGATCTGGGCCAGCCCGGTGATCCCCGGTTTAATCCGGTGGCGCGCCATGTACGCGAGGATTTTCCCCGAGTAGTAGTTGTTGTGCGCGACGGCGTGAGGGCGTGGGCCGACCAGGGCCATGTGCCCCTGCAACACGTTGAACAGTTGCGGCAGTTCGTCCAGCGAAGTGCGGCGAATAAAGCGGCCGACTGCGGTAATGCGCGAGTCATTACGGCTGGCCTGCTTCACGTCACGGTCATCGTGAACACGCATCGAGCGGAACTTCCAGACTTTGATCACCTTGCCGTTCCAGCCATGGCGATCCTGTTTGAAAAACACCGGGCCTGGCGAGTTGATCTTCACCGCCAGCGCAATGATCAGCAGGATCGGGCTCAGCGCGATGATCGCCAGAAACGCCACGGTTTTTTCTACCAGACTCTTGCTCAAGGCAGCGGTAGGGCGACTGGTCAGCGGGCTTTCGTTCAAGTAGATCGCCGGCAGGCCATCCACAACCTTCACCGAGTGATTGAGCAGCGTCAGACTGTTCAAGTCCGGCACCCACACCACGTCGACGTTGGCGCCGAGCAAATCGCCATAAATCGCTTCGATTTTCGCGGCTTCGCACAGCGGCAGGGTGATGTACAAGCGGCGGATATCATGGGTTTCGATCAGCTCCAGCAACTGTTCCTGATCACCCACTACACGCGGAGCATCCGAACCCAGTGCAGACACATCGCCATTGCTGACCAAACCTACCAGCGGCAGGTTTTCCAGTTGGCTGAGCTTCTTCGCCAGACCCAACGCCAGTTCGCCAGTGCCGACGATCAGCGTCTTGTGTTCGCTTTTACGCGACCGTTGGTAGTACTTGGAAAACGCATGCAGCGGCGCGTAGAGAAACGCCTGACCGAGGAAGCCATACACCGCCCAGCTCAGAATCACCTGCCGCGAAAACAGCTCATCGGCCTGGCAGACAAAAGCGATGCACGCCAGCGCCGCCATGGTCATCGACCAACCCATGAACA
The DNA here is from genome assembly GCF_900110195.1 of Pseudomonas sp. ok266. NCBI lineage: Bacteria > Pseudomonadati > Pseudomonadota > Gammaproteobacteria > Pseudomonadales > Pseudomonadaceae > Pseudomonas > Pseudomonas sp. ok266. Next base: position 85,349 of record NZ_FOCU01000007.1, read on the forward strand.
GGCGACCGAGACCGGTCAGGTAGTTGTCGCGCTTGCGATAAACACCGCTAAACGTATACGCCGGCACCGACGCCAGTACCGCCAGGGTTGCACACATCCGGTAGTAGAACGCGACCGTCCCGGTGTGCTGCTCGGCGAGTATGAACAGCAGCGTCACCACAAAGCCTTGTGCCAGCGCCCATTGGCCCCAAAAGGTCAGTCCCTTGAGGCCTGTGCTTCGATTGATACTTAAAGAAAGATCCATACGGTATCCCCAAAAGACGTCCATTCAGGTTTCAACAGTTGAAAACCGAGTTGTTATCCAGACTTATTGTTTTTGTTTTAACGAGTGTCCTGAGGTAACAACATCGATATGCCGAACTGTCGTCAGTCAATAGACTAAGTTATTGGCTGGAATGGTGTCTGACGAGTTTTAACAAGATGGCACAGTGCCAACTTTTTAATAATTAAATAGAAGGGTGTTAGAAAAGGTCGTGGAGCGAGGGGTGAATAAAGTGTGTTGTATTTGTTACTGTTGGAGGGTGGAGGCAGGGAATATTTACTTCAGGGAGGAAGATCAAGCCAAACAGAGTGCTCTTGTTGTTTTTGTAATCGCACTTTTTCTGTTTGTTCTGTTCGTGGAGGTCTTGCGGGTTACGCGACGACTTCCTGAATCAGGCAATAACCGCGGTTTCTGACAGCACGAAACAGTCGCTCACCATTACTGGCGCTTTTGAATTTGTCTTGCAGGCGACTCAAGCACATTTCCAGGCCGCGATATTGTTCCGGTTCTCGACCGATGCTGAGAATCAGTTCGTCACGACTGACAACACGCTCTTCATGGCTGAGCATTTTTCTGACCAGTGCTGTTTCCAGGCCAGTCAGGCTGATTTCGACATCTTCTTTGACCAGTGCACCCTGAGCCGGGTCGAGATGCCAGGTTTCATTGCCGGGCATATCACCTTCAACGGCAGGTGGCATGTTGCGGGATTCCCCGGTAATGACCGGGACATTCTGGAAAGGATTAGCCGATTGCGCGGCGCGCCATTCGGACTCGAGCGTGGCCACTATTCGCTGAGTATCGTGTTCGATACTGCGCGGGATATTTTTTCGACTGATGCCTGGATATGTGAACTCCATCACCATTGGAGCGGAAGAGGGCGAATCAACCCCTTCAAACGAATTGAAACGTTCACTGGACAGCATGCTCTCCAGTTCTCGTTGCGACGTTGTACTGTGAGTCACGACAACAAAATATTTCCTTGGGAGGGTTGTACTAGTTTCCATGTCTCTCTCCTGAATACATACCAAAATTGGCTAAAAGATAAATCGGCAGGCGAGCAATGACTTCCTCGGAAGTAATCGATAGGCAGGGTCTGGGCCCAAGATTGGCCCTCGATAAATTCCACTCGATCTGCTGCTATGTTATGGAGTTTTATTGTTATGGGGCGTGTTGTCGCGCTCATTCAATTGCTTGATTTCAAACAGGCGTGAAGCAGAACGGAAGCTATATGGTTGCATTAGACGATCCTTCGTACGTATGCAAATGGGATGGCTGCCCGAGAGTCAGGCAGTCGATATCAGACCCCGCAGCAGGCGATAGCCATAGCCGCGAATGCTCTGAATCGCGTTTGTACCATACATGTCCTTGATTTTTCCACGCAAGCGACTGATTGACTTCTCCAGCGCTCGAGGGTCGTAGAAATTGGTGTTGAGGCCCATGATGCTGGCGATTTCATCATGGCTCAGAATGTGATTACTGGTTTGCGCGAAGGCTTCGAGGATCTTCATTTCGGCAAACGAGATATCGAGTTTCTTGCTGGTGCCCATCAGGCAGATACGCGTCGGATCAAGCGTCAGATCGATATCGCGTTGCCATTCTTCGCTGTTGAAGAACTCGCCCAGCAACTCGGCGCCATCGTCGGAAAGGGTATTGAGCTTGATACAAACATCCGCGCCAGCCAGATAATATTTGATCTTGTTGAAGGCGCCGCGACCGGTGATGACCGCGCAAATGATCGGTTTCAAGTTGTCGCTGCGCAGGTTCTCGACCAGGGCAAGATTGTCTTCGAGGGCCTGAGGGCTGTCGATAATCAGGAAGATCGCTCGATACGAACCAGACTGTTCATTCAACTGATATGAACTAGTGTACGCGCTGGCGTCGAGCGCCATATCGGTACGTATATGCTGGGCGACTAGCGCTTTGAAATGTTCAGCCACGCCACGGGTACGACCCAGAGTAAGAACACCAGGTTCGTCGTTTGTCGGGCGCGGGCTTCTAGTCGCTAAGTTCGCTGAGAGCATCATGCATTGACTCGAATTAAGTGCTGACATCGGGATGTTAAAGCACCGGTTCTCATCTGTGACTGACAATTGGTAACATTCACGCGATTTTTAGACGTGGCTCGCGAGTTTTCTAACAATAATTAAGCTTTTCAAGCTTTTAGTTGATTTTCTCGGAGGGGTGAACTACTGCTTAGATGGTGGCGATATGCAATGGTGCCACTATTTTGAGCTTATTGCGATAGCCTTATCCGTGTCCAATTGCCATTGTCTGGCCATCCTAGAATAATGTGATATTGATCACACTTTTTTGTCAGAGCAACTTTTTTCTGCAAAAAGGCCTAAATATTTTCTGCGTAGTTCGTCGGCCGACGATTACTAACATGGCTTGAGTGTGTCTTTTAATAAGACGTAATCTTTGTGGCTGATGAACTTTTGCGTTTATGTATGTCAATGGTCTCACTGCAGATACTCAACCCCTGAGTGTTATTACCCGGTCGCTCGCCACGAGCGCTCTGACGGAGGATTAATGGATTTCTGGACCCTTTTCCAGGTGTTGATATTAGGTGCGGTAGAAGGCCTGACCGAGTTCCTGCCGATCTCGAGTACCGGCCACCAGATCATCGTCGCCGACTTGCTGGAATTCGGCGGTGAACGCGCCATGGCCTTCAACATCATTATTCAACTGGGTGCCATTCTTGCCGTCGTCTGGGAGTTTCGACCGAAGATATTCGACATCATCAAAGGCCTGCCTACCGAACGTAATGCGCAACGCTTTATCCTCAACTTGCTGATCGCCTTTCTGCCCGCCGTGGTCTTGGGCGTATTGTTCGCCGACGCGATCCACGAATACCTGTTTAACCCGATCACCGTCGCCGTGGCACTGGTCGTCGGTGGCATCATCATGTTGTGGGCCGAGCAGCGCAGCCATGTGATCAGCGTCGAACACGTCGACGACATGCGCTGGTCCCACGCACTGAAAGTCGGTTTCGTACAATGCCTGGCAATGATTCCAGGCACCTCGCGCTCCGGCTCGACCATCATCGGCGGTCTGCTCTTCGGCCTGTCACGCAAAGCCGCCACCGAGTTCTCGTTCTTCCTCGCTATGCCCACCATGGTCGGCGCCGCCGTGTACTCCGGCTACAAATACCGCGACCTGTTCCAGCCCAACGACCTGCCAGTCTTCGCCCTCGGCTTCGTCACCGCGTTTATCTTCGCCATGATCGCCGTGCGCGGCTTGCTCAAGTTTATCGCCAACCACAGCTACGCCGCGTTCGCCTGGTACCGGATCGCGTTTGGTTTGTTGATTCTGGCAACGTGGCTGTTTGGTTGGGTGAACTGGACAGCAGCGGCGGCCGCCTGATCACTGAGCGCTGATCAACGCCGCAACGGCGAGATCGTTTAACGCCGAATCCGCCGACTCCTGGCGAAAGCGCTGCAAGGCCGAGGTGAAATACGCGGCCTGCAGCATGCCGTCGCTGGCCAGATAGAGTCGCGCGTCTTCCTGCTCCTCGGCGGAGTAAACACGCTTGTGACTGTCGGTCGTTTCCTGGCTAGCCGAAAAAGGTGCGAGAAATAAAGACACCAAGGTGAGCCCGGAAATCTGCGTCACCTCCCACGGCGTATCGGTACGGCCCATACAAAAGCCATCGCAGTGCGCATAAACGTCGGAAGTGAAGCTGAACAAGGCGAGGAGGGTGAAGCGCTTGAAAGCAGAAAAAGTAAACGCGGGCATAAACGAAAGACATCCTGTCAGTACAACAAAACAGCGGGCAACGCTCATGCGTCGCCCGCACACTCAAACCATCAATCAACGACCTTCAAGCAACTCAGCCGCCTGATCCAGCAACGCCAGCGGATCCTTGGCCTTGTGAATATCCACCGACAACAACTGACGGAATTTCCGCGCCCCCGGAAACCCCGTGCCCAACCCCAGCACATGCCGCGTGATGTGATGCATCGCCCCACCGGCCAGCAAATGTTCAGCTATATAAGGACGCAACTGCGCCAACGCCTCAGCCCGACTGATCACCGGCGCCGAACTGCCGAACAACTGCTGATCCACCTCCGCCAGCAAATACGGATTGTGATAAGCCTCACGCCCCAACATCACACCGTCGAACGTCTGCAAATGCTCATGGCAAGCCTCCATCGTCTTGATCCCGCCATTCAGCACAATCTCCAACGCCGGAAAATCCGCCTTCAACTGCGCCGCCACGTCATAACGCAACGGCGGAATGTCACGATTCTCCTTCGGCGACAACCCCTCCAGAATCGCAATCCGCGCATGCACGGTAAAACTCGTGCACCCGGCATCGCGAACGGTGCCGACGAAATCACACAGCTCCGCGTAACTGTCCCGACCGTTGATGCCGATGCGATGCTTTACCGTCACTGGAGTCGACACCGCGTCTTGCATCGCCTTCACACAATCCGCCACTAACTGTGGGTGACCCATCAGGCACGCACCGATCATGTTGTTTTGCACACGATCGCTTGGGCAGCCGACGTTCAGGTTTACCTCGTCGTAACCGTGCTCCTGAGCCATGCGGGCGCAGGCGGCCAGATCCAATGGAACGCTACCGCCCAACTGCAGCGCGAGAGGGTGCTCGGCCTCGTTGTGACGGAGGAAGCGTTCGTGATCGCCGTTTAGGAGCGCGCCGGTGGTGACCATTTCGGTGTAGAGCAGGGCGTTCTTCGACAGGAGGCGTAGGAAGAAACGGCAATGGCGGTCGGTCCAATCCATCATCGGTGCGACGGAGAAGCGGCGGGAGAGTGGGGCGGGTTGTAGAGGCATTTGGGGGAATCTGGATCAGAGGGGTGAAGGTTGGGGAGTTTATCAGGATTAGATAGGACGGAGGCTTACGCGTCTTTGCCACGTGCTCTTGCTCGCAGATGAAGCGAGACAAATCGACTGAATATTGTGGTCTGGCCCCTGATTTCCCTTCGTTCCGCAAAACGCGGGTGGGTTTGGGTCGATTCGAGATGCGACCGAGATTTGGATGAAGAATGAGCTTGAACCTATTCAAACTAGGTTTATGCAGGTTAATGAATGGTTGGGCGAAGAAGTACTAAAGTCTGTGTGTGTTGATGTGATTTAAGTTGTCGCGGTATAAGATACCGCGACTACATTTTAGCCAGGTATTATTTCATGCTCTGTCTTGGCGCCGCTTCGTATTATTGAGTCCATTTGCGTTGCTTCTTGGTGGCGAACAATTAGGTTGATTAATGCATTTCTGCTTTGTCGCTTTGAAGTTTGTATGCCTAAAATTTCGGCAAGTTTTTGAACACTCGCCGTCGATACAAATAGAGGGTCGGAGTCAAGATAGTTTTCGATCTCGTGTGCATTCATTGCGCCAAGCTTTTTCCGAATGTCATTCGGAAGATCAATTCTATGCTGTTTGGATTTATGAGTTTCCAAACCTTTATTATTATTGTTAACTAATTTCTGAAGAGAGTTGAGTGCTTCTGGTATGTCAGAGTTCGGCATGGAACGCAATAGCTTTGAAGTGAGTTCCATTATAAGCGCTAAATCATGAGTTTTCATAAGAGCCTCCCTTATATAATTCTTGCTACAAACTCGTCGACAACTGCACCCATATAACCAGCTTGTTTGCCCGCGTTTTGGTGTGACCGTGGTAGGTCAGTCACTGCGAAGACTGGAAGGTTCATGTCGGCAGCGGCTGAGATACCATCACCATCCGTAATGTAGTTGTCGAAAATTGCAGCTGAGCCGAGCTGCGATGCGACATTGCTCATGACTTGTTGGTGGCCGTTTTTAGGACCCTGATTATATTCGTCGACCATATTAAACACAACGCCGCCAAACTTTGTTGGGTTGTACTTGCCGGGCAGGCCAGCATAAGTCCACATGGATTCGTAATCTTTATTGAATTGGTCCATGTATTGGTTGATTAAGGTAATACCTACAGTTGACAAGAAGTCGGGTATTGAGGGGACTACGTAATAGTCGCTAGCGAAGAACGCATTTTGTGTAACAAGGTTCACGTTGGGAGGACAGTCGAGCAACACATAGTCGTATTCGTCAGCTACATCATCAAGGATCGACTTGATGATGGAGATTTTTTCGATTTCGAATTTTGTCTCTTCACGATGGTCTTTGCCGACGCGCTTTTCACGAGCCAACTTCATATCCAGAAGCGTAAGTTCTTGGTGCGATAATATCACACCTACTTTCGTGTATACCTTGCCCGCCCTTGCTCTCACGCTCTGTTGAAGAATTACATCTTCTGGCTTTGCGGGTTTGCGATCAAAGTAACCGTCAAAGATGTTCTTTAAGGTTGGTTGGTTGTTTGTGTAAGTGTGAGAGATGTATGAACTCGCCCCAATAGCCAAAAAAGAAAGGTTGCATTGCGGATCTAGGTCTATTAGTAGCACTCTTTTGTTATGGCGGGTTGCTAATCCAGCTGCCAAGTGAAGAGTTAATGTTGTTTTTCCAACCCCACCTTTCCAATTGATCATGCTCACTACTTTGGCCATTTCTCGTTCCTTGAATTTCGGGTTTTACAATCACAAAGTAGTGATTGCAGAGGGCTACCATGTCGGCGTCTCAAGCTACTCCATTGCTTGTGCTGATGTCTATGCGACGTTTTGAGCACTCTTTCCATTTATCAAGCGCCGACGTAGGTCCGGACGCTCGGCGCCTGGCGCGCGCCGTCGTCCCCCCCACCTCGCCTTCGGGCTAAATGGGTCTTTTTTTCCGCAGTCCTGCACCTGGCAAAGCGCCCCCGCAGCCGGGCGCTGTAGTAGTGGCGTCGAAGGTCAAAAAGCCTGCGGATCTCTGCAAAGGCGGGCCTTCTGATAGGGCGGATCTGGCAGAGCGGGAGGCGGGTAGACAAAACCATGCGATGCGTGTTTTCAGGAACGTCATTGGAAAGAAGTAATGTGGTAATTCGAATATCGGAACACCGGTGAAAGCCCCTGATTCATTGGCTTTGCTGGCTTCTTCAGAAAGTAATTTTGAGTGATGAAAAAAGTAATGTGACGGTAAGTAATTGATTTATAAGGGGGCACAAAAACAAGTATTACTTTCTTAAAAGGTAATTACCTTACTTCTACATTATTCATAAATTACTTTATGCCGATCCTTTGCAGCCCAGTGAAATCAATGCTCTCAGCCCGATTGACCGTTCGGCTTACCAATATTACCTTTTTCCGATACCTTTCCTGAAAAAAGCGCATCACCTATCAGGCGGTACAGCCGATCGTATCGCCACTCACTCATGCAGATGAGGAGAGACAATCGCGCACAGGTCGTTTTGCCCGCGCGGAAATGCGTGTAGAGAGTGCATGGGATTGGAGCGACACACGTTTGTGCTGACGATGCGAGGGGAACGTCGCTTGTCCGCCTGGGGGGGAAAGAAAGTGGGTGGTACGAAAGTGGTACGCGCATTTCTTGATGCTGCTGGACGGCGGAGATTTAGCGGCCTACAGGATTAGCCGTGCCAATCCATCATCGGATCGACGGACAGCGCCTGAAAAAGCACGCAGTGCTCTCTTTGCTGTTGGCGGTACTTGGATCAATCAACGTGCCAGTAAAGCCTTTCTCAACGGAAAAAACGTTTCTGTTTACATGAAGCCTGTCCCTGCAGTTCTTAGCCTACACTCCCTTGCGCCTCCCCCTACACCTAAGACAGAATCCCCCGGCTTGTGCGTCTAGCCCGTAGGTTCTATCGTCCATACGTCACTGAAAACCAGTGATCGGGTTTGGTAGCCCGTCTCCGTCAGAAGCACAAGACTACTGTCTTGCGACGACGTTTCTCGTCTTCGTTTTATGGTGGTCATGCGCGGGGCGTCTTCGGATGCGCCGGGGTTCCTGACGACCGGTCTACCAACCTGCGTATGGCCTCCACCCTTCGTTTGGTAGCGAGAGTGATGGCTCCTTTTCGTTTATCCGTCAGGAGTTACACCATGTTCAAACCAACACCGAATCCACCAGAAACCGATCCCGCATCCCCCTACGAATCCCTCAACCCCAAAAAACTCCACGAAGCCGCCGAGCGCGCGCTCGATCACTACCTCCTTCCCGCCGGCCACATCATGGCCAGCGTCAACGAACCCGAGCGCATGTACCTCGCCAACCCCAAATACGACTCGGAATCCCTGCTGGCCAATGCCAGCGAAACTCTCAGTTCCGCCTCGGAAATGCTCAACAACTTCGCCGCAGCACTAGACCCCTCACACCGCAAAACCGCGCTCGGCATTGCGCAGGTGGTGATGTTGGGGGAATTGGCGGTGAATCAGGCGTTGGATAACGTTGAGGTGAAAGCGTAAATCAGCCCCTTTGTGGCGAACGGCTGAGCCGTTGCCACGGAGGGGCTGTTGGCGCTGGGCAAAGCAGCCGGGATGAGGGCGGGGAAATGGACAGGGTGATGGCCATTTAGTAGCATTCCGCGCCTTTACTCAGGAGTCGCCGCACCATGGAAGCTACATCGTCCCAAGCTTGGTACAACACACGTCCCGCCGTTGTCTTCATGGCCGTTTTTTATTGCTTTGTCGTGTTGATTCAGGCTGGCCTGTGGGTGGCTCATGACGGGTTTCAGCAAGCGCGGGAAGGGGATATTTCGTTTCTGATGTTGTTGAACGTCTGTGTGGTGGCGTTGTTGATGTTTGTCGGCGGCTTGCTGTTGCTGGCGAGAAAGAAGGTTAGTGCGCTGTGCTTTATGCTCGCGTTGATTCTGGGGATTGCTTTTTCTCTGTCGCAGATGAACAGCGGTTCGGTTGTGCATCTGCTCACTCTGCCGATGTTCAAAGAATATGCACTGGTGTTTGGTATCTGGGTGTACAGCCTGCAATTGCGTACGACCGGTTATTTTTCTGCTAAATAACCCCCTCTGCATTGCCCGTAGCGCCCTATTGGCTCAATAGGCCGGGCGCTTGATTGTCAGCTATTTACGTGAAGAGAATTTATGTCTGCTCCTGATAAGCCAAAGCTGCCGTTGCAAGCATTCGTGATGTCGTGCCTGGTGGCCGGCTGGGGTCTGGTGTACGCCGGTCAGGTGAAGTGGGCGGTGCGTGTTGCCGCTTTGCTTTATCTGGGTGTGATTTTACTCGGTGTCTGCGGGGTGCCTGCCACGCCAGTGGGCCTGTATGTCTTCGCTACGTTTATCGTTCTGGTGAAACTCGGCTCGGCCACGGCAGCTGCGATATCGGTGCGTAGAAACGACCATCCGGTGAACAGCCCCAGCACCCGTTTCCATGTGCTTTACGTGGTGGCGCTGGTCATTCTCACGCTGATTCTTTTGGGGCCATTGAGAGGCCCGACGCTGGGGTTCAAGACTTACTTCATCCCCTCTGGCTCGATGGTTCCGACCCTTTCGATCGGTGACTATATCGTCACCAAAATGCGCATCGACGCGCCGCAGGTGGGCGACATTGTGACTTATCGCTACAACGGCACGGAGGCGGTCAAACGTGTGGCGGCAGTGGGTGGCGATACCTTGTCGATTGTTGATGGTAAGGTCATTCGCAACGGCGAAAACATGGGGCTGTTCTTTGCACCGCCAGAGCGCGTGAAGAATCCTCGTTATCTGCAAACGCCGCCGACGGTGGTCGAGAAAGATCATGTTTATCTGCTCGGTGATAACCGCGACAGCAGTAACGACAGCCGCTTCATGGGCCAGGTCGCACTCGAAGACATTACCGGTAAAGTCACCGGAATCTGGTACTCATCCGATCGGTCGAGGATTGGCACAGCCTTTCAGTGAAAACAAAAGCCGTCACCTTAAGGTGACGGCTTTCGCTTGCAGATCTAGCCAAACTGACTCGCCGACTCAACCGCAGATTTCGGCTTCCTCAACCGCGTCAACTGGTAAGCAATCGCCAACCAGACAAACCACCCCGGCATGACCATCAGCGCAATCCGCGTATCAGGCCTCAACGCCAGCAACCCCAGCACAAACCCCAAAAACGCCAACGAAAACCAAGCCATCGGCACGCCGCCGGGCATCTTGTAAGCCGACTTCGCATGTAGATCCGGGCGTTTTTTCCGGTAGGCGATGTAAGACGCGAGGATGGTCGACCAGGTGAAGATCACCAGAATCGCCGACACGGTGGAGACGATGGTGAACGCGGTCATGACTTCCGGCACGATGAACAGCACCAGCACACCCACCAGCATCAACAACGTGGTGAACGCCAGGCTCAGCAGCGGCACGCTGTTGCTCGACAGTCGGCGGAATAGGCCGGGGGCGTTGTCCTGATTGGCCAGTCCGAACAGCATGCGGCTCGATGAGAACACGCCGCTGTTGGCCGAGGAGGCCGCTGAGGTCAGGACCACGAAGTTGACGATGCCGGCCGCTGCGGGAAATCCAGCGACTAGGAACAGTTCGACGAAGGGACTTTTGACCGGGGAGACCTGCTGCCACGAGGTCACGGCGATAATGCAGGTCAGTGCTAACACGTAGAACAGGATGATCCGCAGCGGAATCGAGTTGATCGCTTTGGGCAGGGTCTTCTCCGGCGAGCGGGTTTCGGCGGCGGCGGTGCCGATCAGTTCGGTGCCGGCGAAGGAGAAGATCGCCATTTGAAATCCGGCGAAGAAGCCGAACAAGCCGTTGGGGAACGCCGCCTGTTTGTCCACCAGGTGACTCAGGGACGCGGTGACGCCGCTGGGCGAGACGAACGAGCTGGCGATCAGCACGCTGCTGACGCCGATCAGGGTCACGACGGCAATGATCTTGATGATCGCGAACCAGAATTCCACTTCACCAAACAACCTGACGGTCAGTACGTTGAGGGCGAACAGGGTTGCCAGCATGCCGACGGCGGGTATCCACGCCGGTACGTCGGGGAACCAGTATTGGAAGAATCCGCCGACCACGACGGCATCGCCGATCACCGCCACGCTCCAGCTCAGCCAGTATGACCAGCCGAGAAAGAACGCTGCGCGCGGGCCGAGGTAGGCACCGGCGAAGTCGGCGAAGGTTTTGAAGTTGAGGTTGGACAGGAGCATTTCGCCCATGGCGCGCATGACGAAAAACACGAACAGGCCGATGATCATGTAGATGAGGATGATCGACGTTCCGGAGAGGGCGATGATCTTCCCGGAACCCATGAACAGGCCGGTACCGATGGCACCGCCCATGGCCATTAACTGGATGTGACGATTGCTGAGCGTGCGCTGCAGCGCGGGCTGTTCAGGCAGCCCGGAAGGGGTCGATTTCATTGCAAAACCTCTTGATTTTATGTTTTTGAGTTTTGGCAGAAAGTAGGTGTCGAGCGTTCTTGTTAGAGGTGCAGCGGCTGATCACAAGGTGAGTCGCCCCCTGTGGCTTGGGGGCTGTCATGACCGATCAACTGACGGTGCGCAGACGCGAGGTTTTGGCCGGTTGCGGATCCAGCAGTTGGAAGAGGTTTTTGATGTTGGCCGGCGTCGGCACCAGGTGGATGCGCTGGCCGATTTGCTGTGCCTGAGCCAGGTCATTCAGGTAGCGCAGAGAGGAAAAGTCTTCCAGAGCAAAACCTACCGAATCGAACACCGTCACCTGCGCAGCGTTTTCGCGTCCGGCCACTTCGCCCTGCACAATGCGGAAAAACTCGATCACCGGGGAATCGGCGTCCAGTTGCTGAATGTCGCCTTCAATGCGAGTTTGCGGTTCGAATTCGACGATGACCCGGGCGTTGCGCAGGATGTCGGCGTGCAGTTCGGTTTTACCCGGGCAGTCACCGCCGACCGCATTGATGTGCATGCCGGGCTCGATCATTTCGGGCGTCAGAATGGTTGCGTAGGCTTTATCGGCGGTGACCGTGGTGACGATATCCGCACCTTTTACCGCGTCCTTCACCGAGGTGGCCAGAATCACTTCGATGTCCGGGAATGCCGCGAGGTTGTGCTTCAACTTGAGTGAAGCGTCGCGATCGATATCGAAAATGCGGATTTCGTTGATGCCCAACATTTCATGAAAGGCCAGCGCCTGAAATTCACTTTGCGCACCGTTGCCGATCAGGGCCATCGAGGTCGAATCCGGACGAGCCAGCGATTTCGCCACCAGCGCCGAGGTTGCGGCGGTGCGCACGGCGGTGGTCAAGGTCAGTTCGCTGAGTAACGTCGGATAGCCACTCTGCACATCAGCCAGAAGCCCGAAGGCCATGACCGTCAGCAAGTTCTGCTGGCCGTTGTTCGGGTGGCCGTTGACGTATTTGAACGAGTACTGCTGGCCGTCGTCGGTCGGCATCAATTCGATCACGCCGTCCGCCGAGTGATTGGCCGTGCGCGGTGATTTATCAAACTGCGCCCAGCGTGCGTAGTCCGCTTCGATGTAGCCGGCCATTTCGCGGATGGCGCGGCGGATGCCGACTTGGGTGAACAGGCGTGCAGCATCATCGACATCTATAAAAAGCGTCATGTTTTTATTCTCCGATCCAGTCATTGAAAGGTTGTAGAGCGGCGGGCGGCTCAGCTGCGTTTGCTCTCGAAGCCGTGCAGCACGTTGACGGCATTGATGCCGATTTCATCGACCATGTAGCCGCCCTCCATGACGAACAGGGTCGGGCAGCCGACGCTGGCGATCAGTTCACCGATGCCAATGAAGTCCTCGCTTTCCAGCAGAAAGTGGCTGATGGGGTCGTCCTTGAACGTGTCGACACCCAGGGAAATCACCAGCACTTCAGGGGCGAACTGCTGAAGCTTTTTGCAGGCGTGGAGCAGGGCGTTGCGATAGCTCTCCCATGTGGTGTTTTTCGGCAGGGGATAGTTGAGGTTGTAACCCTCGCCGACACCCGCGCCGACTTCGTGGCTGTACCCCGAGAAGTACGGATAGGACACCGCCGGTTCGCCGTGCAACGAGACGAACATGACGTCGCTGCGCTGGTAAAAAATGTTCTGCGTGCCGTTGCCGTGATGGAAGTCGACGTCGAGCACTGCGACGCGTTTGGCGCCCTGGGTGATGGCTTGTTGCGCGGCAATGGCGGCGTTGTTGAGGTAGCAATAACCGCCCATGTATTCGCGCGCGGCGTGATGGCCGGGCGGACGGCACAGGGCGAAGGCGCTGTCGTGGCCTTCATCGAGCAGGGCCAGGCCGGTGAGAGCAATATCGGCGCTGGTTTTTACCGCTTGCCAGGTCGTTGCGGTGATCGGTGAACCGGCATCCATGGCATAGAAACCCAGCTTGCCATCGATGAAGGTCGGCACCTCTTCGCCGGCCAGATCGCGCACCGGCCATACCAGCGGCAAGGCATCGTGAGTGCGACCGGTTGCGCGCCATTCGCTCCAGGCACTTTCGAGAAAACTGACGTAGCGCTCGCTGTGCGCGTTGACGTAGCACGAGCGATCAAACGCGCGCGGTTCGACGATCTGCCCGAGGCCGACCTGTTTGACGCGGTTATGCACGGTGTCGGCGCGACTCGGTTGCTCGAAAGAAGGTTTGAGCACGCCGTCTTTCAATTCGGTGCCGTGGTGCAAACGGTGGGAATCACTGAAAACTGTAAACATTCTGCGCATCCGTTATTGTTAGCCAGTGCAAATATTCTGTTCCGGCTGGGCTGCGCTTTCTTTGCTTTGTTTTCGTGGTTTGGTCGATTATTCGGGCGTTTTTACTCAGGAATGGCGGAATGCAGAAAAAAATATCCAAACGCATCAGCCTCGACGAGACCGACCTGGCGATTCTTGAGTTATTGCAGGAGGACGCCAGTATTTCCAACGCTGAACTCAGTGAGCGGCTGTCGCTGAGCCTTACGCCGTGCTGGCGGCGGCGCAAGCGCATGGAGGAGGCGGGGGTCATCAAGGGCTATCAGGCCAACCTTGATCGGCGAATGCTCGGGCTGGATATCATGGCGTTCGTGCACATTCGTTTTTCCACCCACGCCGACCACGCGCCGGACGCCTTCGAGGCGGTGATTGCGCAATTGCCGCAGGTGGTGGCCTGTCACAAAATTACTGGCGATGCCGATTATGTGTTGCAGGTGTTGGCCGAGGATCTTGATAGCTACAGCGATTTCATTGAGCAGGTGCTCAGGCGTCAGGTGGGGATTGCCTCAATTCAGTCCAGCCTGGCGTTGCGCGAGGTCAAGACTGGTAGCCGGATTGCGATACCCAAACCGGGAAAGGACTGAACGGACAGAGGGGCAATCATCTTTTCAGTTTCAACGCGTTGTATGTCGTTGATGTGCCATTGCCACGCAGGGCTGTATTAATTCCAGCCTTTGCAGTGAGCGGTAATCTCTGCCCAGACTTCCCGATAGCTGAATCGCAACCACGCGGTGTGCAGCTTATGCCGTTGCCGCCGAATCCAGCTGTTCGTGTTTGCGAGCAGCATTTGCTCGATGTCCCTGTTCAACGCATCGGGTTCGAAACCTGTCCAGATCGGCGGGAGTACACATTCCAGGTTCCAGGCGCAGACGACGGCAACTTCGGCATACAGAATGTCTTTAACCTGTTCCGGATCATAGCCTTCGATTTGCTGGGCGATGTAGGGGTAATCGACGCTGGTGTCGACGAAAATATCGGAGAGGGCTGCGCGGATTTTGTATAGATCGGCGTGGCTCAGTTCTCGTCTCAAGCTTGGGCCTCCTGGCGTTGAATTGCGCTGATCCGATTGCACGTGGCGGTTCTTGTCTGGTGGTTAGTCGATTCTGAACGCGCGCTGTCGCTCAGCAAAGTTTCATCTTGCCGCGTGCAAAGCAGGCCTAGTCTGCTGAGACAAGATCGTCGCTGTTCATCCCGAGAGGAATCGTGCCATGCGCCTTAATGTCGTCAAAGTGCTGTTGATTGCTGCTGCAGTATCGGTGTTGAGTGCCTGTTCCGGCGCGGGTGGTTTGACCACTACCAGTTGTTTCTCCAGCGACTGTCAGTCGCCGGAGGGGCGCAACGCCAATACGTTGAAGTTCGGCGGCAACAGTATCGGTAGCAGTCTCAATCAGTACAGCTCCGGGATGCTGCATGACGATTAAGGATTACTGCGCGGCCGGTACGGCAATCCATTCGCTTAGCGTTTGTTGATACTTGCCGGTGACTTTGCTCAAGTGCAGCCATTGATCGACATACAGTTTCCAGCTGATGTCATCGCGCGGCAGCAAGTAAGCCTTCTCGCCATATTGCATGTACTGATGCGGATTCACCGCGCACAAGCCCGGTTTGAGTTTCTGCTGATACAGCGCTTCCGAGGCGTCGGTGATCATCACGTCGGCCTGGTTGTCGAGCAGTTGCTGGAAGATCGTCACGTTGTCGTGCAGGGCCAGTTGCGCCTGGGGCAGGAAGGCGTGGACGAAGGCTTCGTTGGTGCCACCGGCAGGTTCGACCAGACGCACGTTGGGCTGGTTGATCTGTTCCACCGTCTGGTACTTGCTGACATCGTCGCAACGTACCAGCGGGATCTTGCCGTCAGTGTCGAGGGTGTTGCTGAAGTAGGCTTTTTTCTGCCGTTCGAGGGTGACCGAGATGCCGCCCATGCCGATGTCGCATTTACCGGCCTGCATGTCCGGCATCAGGGTTTTCCAGGTGGTTTGCACCCATTCGACTTTGACCCCGAGGCTGTCGGCCAGCGAGCGGGCCATGGCGATGTCGATGCCTTCGAAATCGCCGTCGGTGCGTTTGAAGGTGTAGGGCTTGTAGTCGCCCGTGGTGCAGACGCGCAACTGGCCTTGTTGCTGGATGTTGTCGAGGTGCGAAGGGGGTTGCTCGGCATGGGCGCCGGCGGCCAGGGTCAGCAGGCCGCAGAGGATCATCGTGCTTTTTAATGTTGTCATTGCGATCGGGGCTTCTGAGAAGGACGGTGGCCCAGTGTAGTGAAAGGCTTTCCCGGGTGTCATCCCGCGCCCGGACTCAACGTACCGGGCAACGCCTCCAGCGCCAGCTTTCAGTTGGCTGAGTAGGGGATTACAGTTTTGACAGGTTCAGCCAATTGCTCAATGCGGCGTTGCAGTTGGAAGACCTGTGGCGATAGGTGAATCGGCTTGAGAATGGCTGAGCGCAAGTGATCCCAGCCAACGACGTGTTCAGCACGCTGCTGCCAGCTGAGTAGCGGCGCAACCCCTGGACGCAACGGTTTCTGAGTGACCTTGCTGTTACGTGTGGCGATGCAAAAGTGTGTGTAGCGAGGCAATTCATAGAGGTTCAAACGCTGCAGGTCTCTGCTGCACAACAGCAAGATGTCGCCAAAGGTGAACAATGGAAACGCCGTGACTTCGATCTTTTGTTTTTCATTGAGTGTGGTTCGCCACAGTCTGTTATCCAGATCGTCCAGGCTGATGTTTTCGTCAAGTATGAATCGCGCTGGCTGCTGACGAATCGCCAGATTTCCAGCAGCCGCGTAGGTGATGCTTGGCATTGCACCTGGCGATAAAAGAAGAAACCCGCTGAACAGAACCAGTGCTGTTGCGATTCCATAAGCGATACGCGCAAAGACATGACCTTTGCTGATGTAAAAAATGAAAACGGGGAGGAGACTGAAAATGAGTGTGCCGAGGGAAAACACCCCGACAACCACTACCGCTTTCGCGTTATCTTCGCCGACGTAGGTCGAGATAATCAGCAATGTGGGGAGGGACGCACACAGAACGGCAAAGCCGATCATGCTACCGATCAAGAGTCGGAACCCGTTTTTCTTCCAGCCACCCATTCGCCGGGTGTTTTTGTTGAAGATCTTTCGAAAGCGTTTGAGCAGGAAAAGTGCGAAGTAGACCAGCAGGGTCAAGGAAAAAACAAACAGCATCGAACCTGCGGCGCTGAATGTGTTCGGGAACTTGAAAAGCAGAGAAATGAAGGTACCAAAGCCAAAACACATAGGAAGCAGCAAAAAGGCAGCGATTTGTTTGTGCCTTTTTGGCACTTTTTCGAACATCGAAACGGTGATTCCGTAGAACCATGCGCTGGCGGAGAGTACGCCGAGGTAGCCCACCATGATCAGCACGATCAGTAACAGCCAGATAGCAAGGGCTGACTTGGCATCGCTGCCTGCCAGGAAAAGGTCAGTACGACCAATTGTCCGGGTGTAGACGTATAGCCCAAGGATTGCCAACCCCGCGCCGAGAAAGCCCAGAGTGACGGTGATCTGGCTCCAGTAATCAAGAACGCGTTTGAAATTGCGTTTGAAGAACTGCGTAAACGTTGGTGCGGGCGAAGCATCCATGCGATCAAGATTCCATCGGGTTTGATTGGTGGTTCTGTAACGACAAATGGCCAGATTTCTTTAGAAATCCGGCCATTCAATGCAATTGGTCTGTTTTTCTGAGTTGTTCGTGATGGAAAGAATTTAAAGCCCCAATCCTTCCTGCACCGCCAACAACAGATTATTTTCCGTCAGCGCAATGGCATCCAACTGCTGCCCGGTTTCAATCGACTGCATCCACCAATGGCTTTCACCGTGCTCATCCACGGTACGCAGCAGATAGGTGTCCGTGGCTGACGGGATGATCTGCACCCGCCCGGCGCCATCCTCGGTAAACCGCGCAATGGGATCGAATGTCAGGCTTCGATCATTGGCCTCGATCACCAGTTGATCAATTGCGTAGTCATGCGCCTCACCATCCGGTGAAGTTTCGCAAACATGCGTAGGATTTCGCCGAATCTTCAGTCCTACTTCGGTGACGGGCTGCAACCAAGCCTCAATGCGGTGGTACAAGTCATACACCTGAGCAGGCCAGCAATCGATTTCCAGTGCCGCATCCGCATGGGTATGCCGGGTTTGTTTGAGTTTGGCGGCGAGTTCGTCTGCTTTACTCATTTTGGTTCCCTTGGTTTGGTGGCTGCCTGTTAATCGTAGACCTTTCAACGGCGTACGGCTTTGCCTTGCGTCATGCGCTTGCAACACAAGCGTGTCGAAATCAGTGCTGGCCAAGTCGGTCAGGATCAAAAACCATGGACGCAGGCGTCCCAAAGGAGTGGGTACATGAAAAAGCTGTTTACAATTTTGGCGGTGATTGCGCTGACGGCCGGTAGCATCGGTTTGAGTTCGGCGCGCCAATCACAGTCCAGCAAGGCCCAGGCAGAATCGGTGGCGGGGGTGTTCGATTACTACCTGCTGGCGCTGTCCTGGTCGCCGACCTTTTGTTTGACGCACAAAGATGACTCGCAGTGCACGGGCAAGGGCTACGGCTTCGTGCTTCACGGTTTGTGGCCGCAATACGCCAAGGGTGGCTGGCCGCAATCCTGTCCGCCGTTGACCATGCTCTCGGCGGCGGAAACCAGCCAGGGCCTGACGCTGTTCCCGACCAAAAAACTGCTCGACCACGAATGGTCCAAACACGGCACCTGCAGCGGTCTCGGCGCGATGGGTTATCTGGATGAAGCGGACAAAGCGGTGGCGGCGGTGAAAATCCCGCAGGAACTGCAACCGTTCAGCTCCTCGTATTACTTCCAGGCCCAGGAAATTGCCGACCTGTTCCGCAAGGCCAACCCGGGCATTCCGGCCGATGGCATCGCGGTCATTTGCAGCGGCCCGGAACTGTCGGAAGTGCGCGTGTGCATGGGCAAGGATCTGCAGTTCGGCGCGTGTGGCAAGGGCGTGAAAACCCAGTGCCGGGCGGGGGATATTCGCGTGCCGCCGTCGCGTTGATGTGCCAGAACTGATCGGCTGAACACTAAACTTGTGGCGAGCGAGCAAGCTCTCTCGCCACAGGGTTTCGACAGGCCTGGGTCATCAGGTCAATTCCCGCGCATCCACCCCCAACTCCCCACGCAAAAACTCCACCAGACCGCGCTGCAAACTGCTCACACGCCTTCACAACTGACTAACCCTAAAGAGGCATCGAAAATAAATCTGCGAACAGCGATCATCCAAATTCGCTGCGCGCCGATATACCTGGGCGGGAGCGGGGCGTTTGCCCCGTAGATTCCGGTGGGCTACGCTCACAAACATAAGGGTTTCCCTGCTGGCGCCCTTGTCGTACCTGCCCAGGACTTGCTTTTGCCTATCCCCATTCACGATCCACATCAGGCCCCCGGAGGCACCCTTAAACGCCTGCCGCTACGCAAAGCGGCGGTGCTGTTTATCGTTGCGGTGGGGTTGTGCCTGTCCGGTTTGCTGTACCTGCAACTGGAGCAGTCGCGACGCCAGGATCTGGCGGTGGCAAAAGTCGCGTCGAGCAACCTGACCCGGGCGATGGCCCAGCAGGCCGAGGACACGTTTCTGGCTGCCGATCTGGTGATGACCAGCCTGGTTGACTGGATTCAGGAGGACGGTTACGGCGCCGCGCAGAAGCCGCGTCTGCAGAGAACCTTCGCCCGGCGCGTGCAGCAACTCGATCAGTTGCACGGCATGTTCCTGTTTGATCGTGATGGGCAGTGGGTGATCACCTCATTTACTGATCTGCCCCGTGGCAATGGCGTGGCGGACCGCGAGTATTTCAAATTCCACCAACAGAACGCTTCGACGCTGGCGCACATCGGTCCGGCGATTCGCAGCCGCGAGAACGGCGAGTGGATCATCCCGATTTCCAAACGCGTCAATGATCACGCCGGCAATTTTCAGGGTGTGTTGCTGGCCGGGATCAAGATGTCGTACTTCGACCGCTTCTTCGAAAGCTTCAGCCTCGATGACCAAGGCATCATGTTTCTTGGCTTGAGCGACGGCACTTTGCTTGCCCGCCGTCCGTTTGATGAGAGCCTGATCGGCACGTCGCTGGCGCAAGGACGGATTTATCGCACGTTGCTGCCCGAGGCGGCGGCCGGCACGGCGATGATCAATTCGGTGGTCGATGGTGTTGTGCGTTTGTACGGTTATCGACGCTTGTCGGCGTATCCGTTGGTGGTGTCGTCTGCGACCTCGCGCGACACGATTCTCAAGGGTTGGTACGAGCGTGCGTTCCAGTCGAGTGTGATTGTCGCGCTGGTGATTCTCGGCGTCGGCCTGTTTGGCTGGGTGTTCATTCATCAGGTGCGCGACGGCGAACGGATCGAGAAAAACCTGCGCAAGGCCCAGCGCGCACTGGAGCAGATTGCGACCCACGACAGCCTGACCGGATTGGCCAATCGACGTTTGTTCGAGCGTTCGCTGGAGATCGAATTTGCCCGGGGCGCGCGGCAGGTCAGTCCGGTCAGCCTGATCATGCTCGATATCGATTTCTTCAAACGCTACAACGACGCCTATGGCCACGTCGCCGGGGATCACTGTCTGACCCAGGTTGCTCAGGTGCTGCGGGCGTGCTGTCAGCGCAAATCCGATCTGGCAGTACGTTACGGTGGCGAGGAGTTTGCGGTGCTGTTGCCGGACACCGACATCAACGGCGCGTTGGCAATTGCCGGGCAGATTCGACGCAGCGTGATCGACAAGCACATCACCCATAGCGGCTCGCCGACCGGGTATCTGACGGTGAGTCTGGGCTGCTATTCATTTATCCCGAGCGGCAATGACAGCCTGGAAGTGTTTATCCAGCGCGCCGATGCGGCGCTGTATCAGGCGAAAAATGCCGGGCGTAATCGTGCGGCAGTGTTGTCGCTGGACAGCGGCCTGGCCGAATTGATGCGCTCGGACCGCTGATCCAAAACCTGGCACAAACCCTGTGGGAGCGAGCTTGCTCGCGAAAGCGCAGTGTCAGGCGATGAAAATGTTGGCTGATCCACCGCCTTCGCGAGCAAGCTCGCTCCCACAGGGATTTTCATCAGGCCAAGGTTATGTGAATACCCAAACAATCAAGGGTTTTCACCACGGATGGCTCTTGTTCGTTCAGCCGCCCGTGCCACCGCCCGCACCGCCAGTCCCGCCACCTGCCGAACCTGTGCCGCCGCCAGCCCCCGAACCAGAACCACTGGCGCCACCATTGGTGCCAGTCCCGGAACCCATCCCCGAAGACCCGCTGCCACCGGAAGGCGCGCCCGGCGTGTTGTCTGGCGGCGTGGTGGTGCTGGTCGGTCCGCCGGATTTGGTGCCGGTAGCGTCAGCGCCGTCGTTGACGGCGAAGCTCGCGGTCGATGCCGTGGCCAGCAGCCCGGCGAGTAATAGCGAAGTGAGTTTGCGCGTGATCATGATCCGTCTCCACAAGGGGTCTGTACCTGATATTGGTCTGACGCGCAGAACCCTTGGTGCCGGGTGGCTGACGAGCGGTCAGCAGCGAAACCGAGTGGCCTCCTGATCTTCGGCAATATTGGCTATTTGCCGGACCGGGTGTGAGGGCTAACGTAACCACACATTCACTTGCTACCCGGAGCTACCATGCAACCTCGTGCCGATTTCTACACCGCTTCCCCAGACGCCTTGAAAGCGATGATGGCTTTGGAAACGGCGGTGTCCAAACTGCCGCTGGAAAAGACCCTGATCGAACTGGTCAAGCTGCGCGCTTCGCAAATCAACGGCTGCGCGTTCTGCATCGACATGCACACCACCGATGCGATCAAGGGCGGTGAAACCCCGCGTCGGCTGTTCGCGGTCACCGCCTGGCGGGAAGCGCCGTTCTTCAGCGACCGCGAACGCGCCGCGCTGCTGTGGACTGAATCGCTGACCCAACTGAGCCTGACCCACGCACCGGACGAAGATTACGACGTGGTTGCGGCGCAATTCACGCCGAAAGAAATGGTCGATTTGACCGTGGCGATCAGCACCATCAATAGCTGGAACCGTTTGGCCGTAGGTTTCCGCAAAACCCCACAAGCTTAAGCCTCAACGCATAACCCCTGTGGGAGCGAGCTTGCTCGCGAAAGCGGAGTGTCAGATAACAACCATGGTGACTGACACGACGCCTTCGCGAGCAAGCTCGCTCCCACAGGGGAACTGGGCATGGCCAGAAAATAGTGATCAATGCCCATCCGCACTCGGCGCCGCCGGTGGTTGCACCTTGCGCATCAAGGGCACCATCGCCGTGGCGATGACGAAGCACACCCCGATCATCAGAAAGGTGTCGCCGTAGGTTTGCGTCTGCGCCTCGCGGTAGGTCAGTAGCCACAACTGGCGCAGGCTGGCGGTGACACCGACGTCGCCACTCTGGCCCAGATTCGCCAGGTTGCCGCCGACCTGCGACAGCCACTGATTCATCGCTTCATTGCTGCTGTTCAAGTGTTCTGCCAACCGTGTGAAGTGCAGGTTGGTGCGGTCATTGAGAATGGTCGCGCACGCCGCAATACCAATCGCCCCGCCCAGATTGCGCATCAGGTTGAACAGACCCGAAGCATGCTTCAAACGTGCGGGCGCCAACCCACCCAAAGTCAACGTCACCGCTGGCGGCACTGCCAGTTGCTGGGCGATCCCGCGCAACGCTTGCGGCAGCATCAATTGCCCCGCACCCCAGTCGTGGGTGATCGGGCTGAACTCCCACATCGACACCGCGAACAAACCCAGACCGATCATCATGATCCAGCGCAGGTCCATGCGATTGGCCAAAAAGGCATACAGCGGAATCGCCATGATCTGGAACACCCCAGTGGAGAAAACCGCCAGACCAATGTCCAGCGCGCTGTAGCCGCGTACCCGGCCGAGGAACAGCGGCGTCAGGTAAATCGTCGCGAACAGGCCGATGCCGGTGACAAACGAAAAGAAGCAGCCGAGGGCGAAATTGCGATCCTTCAAGGCGCGCAGATCAACGATCGGATTGGCCACGTGCAAGGTCCGGCCGATGAAGGCCAATCCCGCAAGGCCGCTGATCCACGCCGTGGTCAGAATGGTCTGGTCGCTGAACCAGTTCCAGCGCGGGCCTTCTTCGAGGGTGTATTCCTGGCAGCCGAGAAACAGCGCGAGAAAGACCATGCTCAGGTAGTCCGCGCCCTTGAGCAGGGACAATTCCGGCTGGTCGATTTTCACCAGCATCGGTACCGCTACAGCGACGAAAATCCCCGGCACCAGGTTGATGTAGAACAACCAGTGCCACGAAGAAATATCAGTGATCCAGCCGCCGATCACCGGTCCCAAGGTCGGTGCCAATGACGCAACGGCGCCGATGGTTGCCGCAGCGATCACCCGCTGTTTGCCGGTGAAGAAAAAGAACGCCGTGGTGAACACCAGCGGAATCATCGAGCCGCCGAGAAAACCTTGCAGCGCCCGAAAAGCAATCATGCTCTGGATGTTCCAGGCGACGCCGCAGAGCAGGCTGGCGAGGGTGAAACCGACCGCCGAAGCGCAGAACAACCAGCGCGTGGAGAACACTCGCGACAACCAGCCCGACAGCGGAATCACGATGATTTCGGCGATCAGGTAACTGGTCTGCACCCATGCGGTTTCATCAGTGCCGGCGGACAGCCCACCGCCGATATCGCGCAGCGACGCCGAGACGATCTGGATATCCAGCAGCGCAATGAACATGCCGATGCACATGGTCGCGAAGGCGAACACCTTGGTCGCGGTCGCCATGTCCGCCGCGTTGAATGGCTGCGCCGGGGCGGCGAGGGTGGTGCTCATGGCGCGACAGCCACGGCGCTGGTTTCCGGTTGCGCGCGGGTGTCGACTTCTGCCGTCACCGAGAGGCCCGGACGCAAGTGGCCGAGTACGCCGTCAGCCGGGTCGAGGAGGATCCGCACCGGCACGCGCTGGACGATTTTGGTGAAGTTGCCGGTGGCGTTTTCCGGCGGCAGCACGCTGAACTGCGAGCCAGTGGCGGGGGCGAGGCTGTCGAGGCGACCGTGGAATTCCTGGCCGGAGAGCACGTCGGCACGGATGCTTACGCGCTGCCCGGGTTTCATCCGCGCCAATTGGTCTTCCTTGAAGTTGGCATCGACCCACAAGCCGCTGGCCGGCACCACGGACAACTGTTGTGAACCGGCCTGAGCGTAAGCGCCAACCCGCGCGCGGCGATTGCCGATCACCCCATCGACCGGCGCGCGAAGTTCGGTGTAGCCGAGGTTCAGTTGCGCCAGATCACGTTCGGCGCGGGCTTGTTGAAGGGCGGCGCGGGCCTGTTGTTTTTGCGTGTCGATCACCGCCAGTTGGCGTTGCGCGGCGAGCAGTTCGGCCTGGGCGCGGGCACTGAGGGCTTGCGCTGTTTTGAAGGTCGCGTCGGCGCGTTGTGCGCTTTCCACCGACACCGCATTGGTCGTCACCAAGCGTTTGTAGCGCGCGTTGTCATCCCGCGAGCGTGCGGTTTCTGCGCCAGCGGCGTCGATGCCGGCGCGGGCCTGACCGATCACCGCTTGTTGCAGTTGTTCGGTGGCGTCGAGGTTGGCCAGCAGGGCTTCTTCGGCGGCAACGGCGCCTTCGGCCTTGGCGAGGTTGGCGCGATAGTCGCGGGCGTCGAGGCGGATCAGCACATCGCCGGCCTTCACGTGCTGGTTGTCGGTGACCAGCACTTCGTCGATGTAACCGGCGACTTTCGGCCCGATCACCGTGACGTCGCCACCAATATAGGCATCGTCGGTTTCTTCAAGAAAACGCCCCGCGCCCCACCAGTGCATGGCGTAAATACCGGCGAAAATCAGCGCGAGCAATCCTGCGCCCGGAAGCAAAACGCGTTTAAGCAGAGGCGGCTTGGTCTTTACCACAACAGGTTCGAGGGTGGGCATGCTGGTCATGGCGGATTACCTGCGTAAGCGGATCGTTATTACGGATGTAATATGACGCAGGTAATATTTAGTGGCAAATTATTTCTGGTGCCAATCGTCAGTTGTTCACTTGAGCCAGTGGCCCGGCGTGCTGCCGGTCATGGTTTTGAAGAAGGCGATGAAAGCGCTGTCGCTGGCAAAACCCGATTCGAACGCGCAGTAACTCAGGCTGCGCCCGGTGGCGAGCAATTCCATCGCGCGCATCAAGCGCCACTGCTGGCGCCATTGCTGATAACTCATGCCGGTTTCGCGCTGGAAGATTCGCCCGATGGTGCGGCTGCTGGCGCCGACCTGCTGCTCCAGCACTTGCAACTCCGGAGGCAGACGTTCAGGCGTTTTCAACAGTGGTGCCAGGCGCTTGTCCTGAGGTAACGGCAGCAGCATCGGTTGCTGCGCCGCTTCAGCGATTTCGCTCAGACACAGGCCGAGCAGGTGGGAGAGTTTGCCCTGCTGCCAATCGCTGGCGAAATCTGCCAGCGCCATCGGTTCCAGCACCGCACGCAACAACGGGCTGACTTCAATCACGCAAACCTGCTGCGGCAGTGCGCTGCACAGCTCGGGGATCAAGTAGATCGAGCGGTAGTCGACGCTCTGTTGCATCACCGCGCGATGGCTGACACCCGGTGGAATCCACGCCGCCCGCGACGGCGGCAGCAGGCACAGTTGCTGCGCCAGGGTAATCCGCGTGCAGCCTTGGCGCGTGTACAGCAGTTGGCCGCGTTGATGACGGTGCAGACCGGAATCGTGATCGCCCAAGGTCGAGGCGATACCGATCACGGGTGCGTCATAGCGATCTGCATCAAACGTTGCGTGGGCGTCGAGCCAAGCCATGGGTTGTCCGGTTTCAGCGATAAATTGGCAGGATCTGGATAATACGCCAGTCAGCGATTCTTAAACTCCTCGGCGGTTTATGAGAGGAGTGATGAAGCATGAACAACAGACATTTCTTGTGGCTGGCGATTGCGCTGCTGATGTTTCCGCAGATCGCGCAAACCCTGTACAGCCCGGCGCTCGGTGATATCGGGCGGGTGTTTAACGTTGGCCCGCAAGCCGCCGCGCAGACGTTGTCGGTGTATTTCCTCGCGTTTGCCGTCGGGGTGGTGGTGTGGGGGCGTTTATGTGATCGCATCGGTCGGCGCCCGGCGATGCTCGCGGGCCTGGCCATCTATGCGATTGCCACGCTTTCAGGCCTGCGGGTCAGCAGTTTCAACGGCTTGTTACTGACGCAGATGTTGGCGGCCTTCGGTGCGGCGGTGGGTTCGGTGGTTACGCAGACCGTGTTGCGCGACCGCTTCAAAGGCGCCGAACTGGCGCAGGTGTTTTCGTTGGTGGGCATCGCGTTGGCGGCCAGCCCGGCGCTTGGCTTGTTCACGGGGGCTAGTCTGGTTCAGGCCTTCGGTTATCGCGGTGTGCTTGGCGCGTTGCTGTTGTTGGCAACGCTGTTGTGGCTGTGGAGTTGGTACACCTTGGCGGAAACCCGGTCCCAGCCAACGTGCCATGTCGGTCTGTTCGAAACCCTCGGGCGCATGCTGCGTGACCTGGGTATCTGGCGTTCGGCGCTGTGGATCGCCTCATTCAACGTGGCGCTGTTCAGCTATTACAGCCTCGCTCCGTTCATGTTTCAGCGGCTGGGCGTGGAAGCCAGCGGGTTCGGCTACAGCGGTGTGATCCTCGCGCTGGGCTCAGGTTTTGGAGCATGGCTGAACCGGCGTTTATTGACGGCCGGGTTCAAGGCATTGCAGTTGATTCGCCTCGCGGCTGGCATCGCCTTGCTCGGTGGTGTGGGCGTGTGGTCGCTGCAGAACAGTGTCGCGTTCGTCCTGCCGATGCTGTTGGTGGTATTGGCGTTTGGCCTGGCGATCCCGAACATTCTCGGTTCGGCCCTGGCCGATTACGCTGATCGATTGGGCACTGCCGGGGCGTTGTTGGGCTTGATGTATTACCTGCTGATCGGCGCCGGGCTGATGCTCGCCGGCTGGTTTCAGGCCCTCGGGGAAACCCTGATAACGTGCAGCGCCGTGGCCTTGCTGCTGACAATAAAGCCAGGCAAAGCAATTGTTTAAGAAATGTAAGCGCTGTAGGAAGCGTCTTGCTTTTGTGTGGGATGGCTCCGACTATCACGATCATTGATGACATGGCATTACGCCATTTTATGATCGCAAGGAAGTTGCGTGCCGTTTCCGTTTCGCGCTGTTTTTCGTCGTTGTTCCACGCGCTGCCCGCTGTTGTCGGCCTTTGTGTTGAGTGTCTGTGCCTCCTCGATTGAAGCTGCCGAACCTGTCGCGCCGGGCCAGGAAGTGCTGCGCCAGCAGCAACAGCAGCAGCGCGATCTGCAGCAACTGCAACTTGAGCAAAGAAAGCGGCAACTGGAACGCGGCGCGTTCGGCCCGGCGCCGGTCACCCCGGCCATTCCGCCAACCGTCTCCCCCGATGAACGTTGCTGGCCGTTGAGCGGTGCGCGCATCGGCGGCGTCACGTTGATCGACAGCGACCAGCTCAACGCGCAGATCAAACCGTTGTTGGCGCCGTGCATGGGCGTCGGCCAGATCAATCACCTGCTGGCCACCATCACCGCGAGCTACGTCGACAAGGGTTACATCGCCAGTCGTCCGTATCTGCTCAGCGCACCGGCAGCGGGGCAGTTGCTGGATATCCGCATTGACGAAGGCTACATCGAGTCCATCGAACTGGCCGATCAGAGCCTGCCGGTGTCGCTCGGAGGCGCGTTTCCAGACATGCTCGGCGAGCCGCTGAATCTGCGCGATCTGGAGCAGGGCCTCGATCAACTGAATCGCCTGCGTTCGATCGATCTCACCGCCGACATCGCCCCCGGCAGCCAGCCCGGTGCCTCGCGGATCATCCTGCGGTCGCGCACCTCTGCGCACTCGCGCTGGGCCTTGAACGCGGGGTTCGACAACCTCGGCAGCGCCAGCACTGGACGTGATCGCGACACCGTCAGCCTGAGCCTCGACAGCCCACTGCAACTCAACGACTTGTTGAGTCTCAGCGCCAGCGACACCCTCAATCAGGGTGACCGTTACAGCCGCAATGCCAGCCTGTATTACGCGATCCCTTACGGCTACTGGACCTACAGCGTGTTCGCCAGTCACGCCGAATATCGCGCGCCGTTCAAACTGCCGAGCGTGACCTTTCATAGCACGGGCATCACCGATCAGGTCAGCCTGCGCGCTGACCGTGTGTTGTGGCGCGACCAGAGCCGTCAGCTCAGCGCCAACCTGCAACTGGCGCACAAGGATGTCGACAGCTACTTGCAAGACGTTCGCCTCGGTATTCAAAGCCCGACCCTGACCGTGGCCGAGGCCGGGCTCAATCTGTTCTGGCTCGACCGCGCGGTGTGGAACCTTGACGTCAATTACGCCCAAGGCTTGCGCTGGTTTGGCGCCGACGATGACTCGCAACATCAGATCAATAACCTGCCCAGAGCGCAGTTTCGTAAGTACCGCGCCGGCCTCAGCCAATGGCGTAACGGTCAGTTCGGCGCGCAGGCCTGGCAATGGCAGAGCCAACTCAATTTGCAGTACAGCCCGGACCCGTTGCCGGCCATCGAACAGTTGCTCGGCACCGACGACTCGGCGGTGCGCGGCTATCGGGTCAGCAGTGCCTCCGGCGCCAGCGGCGCGATCTGGCGCAACACCTTGCGCCTGCCGCTGCGCAGCGAGTGGCCGCTGCAGATCACCCCGCGGGTGGGCCTCGACCACGGCTGGATCAAGGCAGATCACGGTGCGCAGGGGCAACGCCTGAGCGGTGCCAGTGTCGGCCTGAATCTGGGCTGGAAGAACCTGCAAGTGGACGTCGATTACCAGCGCGCCCTCAACACCCCGAACGGTCTGCAGCACGAGCCTGAAACCTGGCTGATGCGCGTGGGCCTGCAAATCTGAACAACGCAGTGAATAAACAGCCGTCGGATCTGAGCGCGTCAGCCACGGCCGAGACTAAACGCGCAACGTGATGCCGTACTCACATGGAGACGTTTTTATGCCAGCACACACCTTTGCATTTCATCTTTCCCCTCGGGGCAAATTGCGCTGGGCGATTGCCAGCCTGTTCTTCGCCGTGCATCTGCCGAGCGCGATGGCCGGCGGCGTCGTGGTCGCACCGGGGCCCGGCGGCACCGCGCAATTGCAGACCCAGGGCGGTGTGCCCATCGTCAACATCGTCGCGCCCAACGGTTCGGGCCTGTCGCACAACCAGTTCCTCGACTACAACGTCGACCGCCAGGGCCTGGTGCTGAACAACGCCTTGCAGGCCGGGCAATCGCAACTGGCCGGGCAACTGGCGGCCAACCCGCAACTGCAAGGCCAAGCGGCGAGCGTGATCCTCAACGAAGTGATCAGTCGTAATCCGTCCGCGATCAACGGTGCGCAGGAAATCTTCGGCCGCGCAGCCGATTATGTGCTGGCCAACCCCAACGGCATCTCGGTCAATGGCGGCAGTTTCATCAACACGCCTAATGCCAATCTGGTGGTTGGTCGCCCGGAACTGAATGACGGCAAACTGCAAAGTCTGAACAGCCGCGATGCCAGCGGTCAGTTGCAGATTCAGGGCGGTGGCCTGCGCAACGGTGAGGGCTCGATCAACCTCATCGCGCCGCGTATCGACAGCCAGGGCGCGATCACTGCACGCGATCAGTTGAACCTCACGGTGGGACGCAATCAGGTCGATTACGCCAGCGGTCAGGTGAAAACCGTGGATCCGGCGGGCAACACGTCTGATCAACGCATCGACGCCAGCCTGTTCGGCGCGATGCAGGCCGGGCGCATCAATATTGTCAGCACCGCCGAAGGCGCGGGCGTGCGGGTGGGCGCGGTGCAAGTCGCCGGGCGTGACGGCGTGCAGATTCGCTCGGCCGGTGACTTGAGTGTCAGCGGTGAAGCCGTGGCCAACAGCCTCGACGTGACCCGCGCCGGTATCCGCAGTAGTCAGGGCGACGTCAGCTTGCACAGCGGCAAGGATCTGACGTTGGCCGCTGCCGATGTCAGCGCTCGCGACGTCACCGTCGAGGCGAAACGCAACCTGACTTTGTCCACGGTCGAAAGCCGCAAGCTTCAGGAAAAGCGTGAAAACTGGAACAACAGCACCATCGGCATTACCTGGGAAACTTACGATCGCACCCAGACCGACAGCGAATCCCGTCAGCACGGCAGCCAGATCGTTGCCAGCCGCGACGTCAAACTTGCCTCCGGCAAAGACACCGAACTGAAAGCCGCGAAAGTCGAAGCCGCGAATAATCTGAGCGTGCAAAGCGCTGGCGATCTGCGCCTGACTGCCGCTACCGAAAGCCACACGCAGACCGATCAAGGCAACCACCGCAAACACCTGTGGAAAGCCGACTGGAACAGCAGCAGCGAAGAACAGCGCAGCGTCACCAGTCAGTTGAAGGCCGGCAATATCGCCCTGCAAACCGCCGCATTGTTGCGCTCCGAAGGCGCCGAGTTGAGCAGCGCCGGCGACCTGCAACTGGCCGGCAAACAAGTGGAAATCAGCACCGCCACACGGACCAATCGCAGCAGCGACAATAGTTACTCCGGTGACCTGGTCGGCGGTGGTTTCTTTGGCAAGACCGGCGATGCCGACAAGGGCAAAACCCAGCATCAGGGCAGCAAGGTCAACGCCAGCGGCAAACTGATCGTCAAGGCTGACGACGTGCGCATCAGCGGCAGCCAGGTGCGTGGCGGCAGCGACGCCAGCGTGATCAGCGATAAAGGTTCGCTGGTCATCGATGGCGTGCAGGACACCTCGCACAGCAACAACCACGACAAGGACAGCAAATTCTTCGGCATTACCAAGGACGAGTCGCGGCAGAACAGCAAAGACAGCAGCACCGTGCGCAGCGAACTGGTGTCCGATAGCAACCTCAAGCTCAAGAGCGCCAAGGACATCGAGGTGGCTGGCTCGATGGTCAAGGCTGACCGTGCGCTGACGGCCGACGCGGCAGGCGACGTCAATGTGCATTCCGCGCAGAACACTCACGACAGCAGCGACACCACGCAAACCCGTGGCTTTGATGCATACGCCAAAGAGCAAACGCCAGAGCAGTATCGCGCCGGGATTC
The DNA here is from genome assembly GCF_900110195.1 of Pseudomonas sp. ok266. Taxonomy (NCBI): domain Bacteria; kingdom Pseudomonadati; phylum Pseudomonadota; class Gammaproteobacteria; order Pseudomonadales; family Pseudomonadaceae; genus Pseudomonas; species Pseudomonas sp. ok266. The sequence continues at coordinate 116,098 of NZ_FOCU01000007.1, forward strand.
ATTACGAGGACAAACAGCAAACGGTTACTCGCAACGACGTCACCCAGCAGGGCTCCAGCCTCAGCGGTGGCAGCGTGCAGGTGAAGGCGGGCGGTGACGTTACGCTGAAGGGCGCGGAAGTGAAATCCACCGCTGGCGACACGACGTTGAGCGGCCAAAACGTGTCGTTGCTGGCCGAAGCTGACAGCCACAAAACCTTCACCGACACCTCCAGCACCGGCGGTGGTTTCTACTACACCGGCGGTCTCGACCGTGCTGGCAGCGGCGTCGATTTCGCCCACAGCACAGCGCAGGATTCCACCAGCAAAACCACCGCGCAAACCACCAGTGTGCAGAGCATCGGCGGTTTGACCATCAATGCCGACAAACTCGCTACCGAAGGCGCACAACTCAAGGCCGGCAATGGTCTGAACGTCGCCGCCAACGAGATCGACAACCGTGCGGCCAGCAACACTGACAGCAGCACGCACAATGACAGCAACTGGTCGGCGGATATCGGCGCCAACGTCGAATACAAAGACATTGCTCGGCCGATCGCCGGCGCGGTCAAGGATGTGCTCAACGGCAAGGTGCCGGACAAGGACGCACTGGCCAACCTTGGTCAGCCGAATGTCGGTATCGACGTTGCGGTCGGTCACGGCAACGCCAGCAAAACCGAGCAGAGCAGCAACGCCGTGGTCAGCCGTTTTGATGGCGGCACCGTCGATGTGAAAACCACTGGCACGCTGCATGACCAAGGCACGCAATACAACGCCAACGCCGGCCAAGTGAACATCAGCGCTGACAAACTGCTTGCCGACGCTGCGAGCAACACGCTCAACAGCAGTGCCAGCGCGGTGGATGCCAAGGTCGACGTGCGCGTCTACACCAAGACCGGCGAAGACGTGAACGTCGCTGGCAGCGGCGCGGGTGGTAGCAGTGCGTCGAGCAAGGACAATTCCAGCGCCGTCGTCGGCGCTTATGCCGGCAGCCAGGGTGTGAACATCAAGATCGGCGGCGATGCGCAGTTCGAAGGCAGCCGTTTCGACGGTGGGCAGGACGGTGTGAGCATCAAGACTGGCGGTGATCTGGCGCTGAATCAAGCCAATGACCGTCAAACCAGCAATGACACCAGCCTGCGCGGCAATGGCTCGCTGACGGTCGGCACGTTGCCGGGCACCGACGGCACCAACGTCGACCTCGGCGCCGGTTTCCAGCTCGATCACACTGGCAAGCAAAGCACTGACACCCAGGCTCACGTTGCGAGCATCAGCGGCAACGGCCCGGTGCAGTTGAGCAGCGGCGGCAATCAGCTGCAGCAAGGCACGAAAATCGACAGCGCGGGCGCCATCGATCTGCACGCCGATGGCAAACTTGATCTGCAAGCAGCCACCGACACCCACACCGCCAGCGGCAGCAACCTCGGCGGCGGCTTGAAGGGCGGCGGCAGCAAAACCAGCAGCGAGAAGAGCCGCGATCAGGGCGGCAATCTGAGTGGCAATTTCAATATCGGTCGGGTCAACGAGGATTCGAAAACCCTCAGCGGTGGCCAGATCAACAGCCAGAACGGCATCGTCTTGAGCGGTGATTCGATCCACCTGCAAGGCACTCAGGTCAGCGCATCGAACGTCAGCATCGACGCGCAGAAGGGTGGCTATGTGCAGGAATCGGCGCAGTCCACCGACCACCGCAATAACTGGAATGTCGCGCTCAACGCCGGCGGCAACCTGAGCAGCAAAACCCCGACCGCCGCAGATGAGAAGGCCAGCAGCGATCACGGCTTCAACGCTGGGGCCAAAGTCGGCGTGGATTACCTGCAGGGCAGCACCCAGCAGAACAGTCAGATCAAGGCTGACAGCGTGGTGTTGAACAGCGCCGCTGATGCACTGCTGGAGGGTGCGCGGATTGACGCGAAAACTGTCAGCGGCAAGGTCGCGGGTGATTTGACCGTCGAGAGCCGTCAAGACTCGAGCAACCACGCCAAGGTCGATGTCGATCTGGGCCTGACCGCGAAGAAAAACCCGCCGAGTGACAAGGAGAAACTTGCCGGTACCGACTACAAACCAACGCTGAAAGCGCAGGGTGAGTACGCGCATAAGGACAGCGTGGTGCAGGCCTCCGGGATCAGTGCCAACCAAAGCGTGAATCTCGCAGTCGGCGGCGCCACGCAACTGACCGGCGCGCGGATTTCGGCGCCGCAAGGGAAGGTCGATCTGGGTGGTTCGAAGGTCAGCAGCACGGATCTGAGTAACCGTGACTACGGCGTGAAAGCGGGCCTGGATCTGCCGCACAAAACCGAGGAAAACGCACCGAAGGTTTCCCTGGAAAACGGCAACCTGAAAGTCGGCCCGGTCACCCTTAGCGGGCATCTGGACACCCAGACCCTGCAAGCCGGGATCGACGAAAAAGGCTAAAACAAACGGTAGTGGATGTGCCAGATCTGCCATCCACCACCGAACAATGTGGGAGCGAGCTTGCTCGCGAAAGCGTCCATTCAGTCAATGCAGTAAGTGACTGGTGAACCGCATTCGTGAGCAAGCTCGCTCCCACATTGTTTTGCGCCAGACGTTAAATCTCGCGCATCATGCGCGACCTTAAAGACGCCAGGGAGGCAAACAATGAAAACAGCATTCGTCGCTGTACTCGGGGCTTTGTTGATCGCCCAACCATCCGTGTCCTTCGCGGATAGCAGCAACGGCAAAAACCTCTATGTGCAGCGCTGCGCTGTGTGCCACGGCGCCGATATAAAAGGCACCGGGCCGCTGGCGCACAAAAGCAATCCGCCCACACCTGACCTGACAACCTCCACGTTCAAGCAACGACTGCATGAATATCCGGGGGTGATTGTGTCGTCGATCATCCTTCGCCCGAACGGCAACCTGATACCGAAAACGCTAAAGGAAAACGGGGTAAAAATACCGCCGCATGCCTGGAGTGTTAAGGATCTGCGCGATCTGCATGAATACATGAGTGGTGTGATTTCGATAAAACGCTGAGCTGCACAGGTGACCCGTACGGTCGGTCGAGGAATCCATTGCTTCGCCTTAATAGGAAGCATTACTATTCACGCCCCTTTCCTCAGCACGCCGCCAAAACCCCATGCGTCCCCGCAGACCCGGCTTTTTCGAGCACTACGAAGAGTTGATCGGCACCTGGACTCGTCGCCTGCGCAATCGCGCGCAGGCCGAGGATCTGGCGCACGACACCTTTGTGCGGGTGCTTGAGTCCGATTCGGCGGCGGTGCAGCAGCCACGGGCGTATTTGCACCAGACCGCGCGCAATATCGCGGTCGACGGTTATCGGCGTGAGGATCGGCGCGGCGCTTTGGAGTCGCAGGACATCGATCACACTGAGTCGTCAAGCGGCGACCCTGAGCATTACATGCATGCGATCCAGCTGGCCGATTCCATCGAACGGGCGCTCAGCGAGTTGCCGATCAATTGCCGGAAGATTTTTGTCTGGCAGAAGATCGAAGGCCTGACTCAGGCGGAAATCGCCGAACGCCTGGGGCTGTCCAAGAACATGGTCGAAAAGTATATGATCCGCACCCTGCGCCATCTGCGCGATCGCCTCGACGGGTTGCAGTCATGAGCCGCTGCCCCCTTTCATCTTCAGCCCAACAGGACATTCCATGATGGAGACGCGTGCTTGCGCGTGCGGGCAAACAACGGTGCGCGATGACGCGGCTCGCTGGTTTGTGCGTTTGCAGGAGCCGGCCATTGAGGCCGACGAGCAGCAGCGCTTCGACGCCTGGCTGAATGAACATCCGCAGCACCGTGACGAATTTCAGTTGCTGCAGGGCTTGTGGTCAGCCGCCGATTTGCTTTCGGCGCCGCGCCTCGAAGCCCTCGCTGAAACCCCGCCGAACCGTCGCCAACGCCGTCCGTTGTTGCGTTATGCGGTGGCTGCGAGTGTGCTGGCGGTGGCGCTCGGGCTGGGCTTGTTCAGTGGTTTGAATCATCCGGGCGGTTACCGCGCCGAGTTCGCCACGGCGTTGGGCGAGCGTAAACATGTGGCGCTGCCGGACGGTTCGGTGATCGATTTGAACAGCCGCAGTCGCTTGCAGGTGCGCTTTGAACAGGATCGGCGGCTGATCGAGTTAAGTGAAGGTGAGGCGATGTTCAGCGTCGCGCACGACACTTCACGACCGTTCGTGGTCGAGGCCGGCAGCGGCAAGGTCACGGTCACCGGCACGCGTTTCGATGTGCGCCGCGATGTCGCGCAGACCCGCGTGGCGGTGGAGCAGGGCACGGTGAAAGTGCAGGGCCGTGATGCAGCGGATGATCAGTTCATCAGCCTGAGCGCCGGCCTCGGCACCCACGTCGATGCCCAAGGCCAGGTCGCCGCCGCCTATGCGGTCAACCCGGCAGAACTGACGGCATGGCGCAGCGGCAAACTGGTGTTCAACAACGCCAGCCTCAGCGAAGTCGCGGCCGAAGTGTCGCGTTATCGTGAAAAGCCGTTGACCGTGACCAATCCGGCCGTGGCCAGTCTGCGCCTGACCAGCGTGTTCAAATCCGACAACACCGATGCCTTGCTCAAAGCCTTGCCGAGCATCCTGCCGGTGGCCGTTCGCACCCTTGCCGATGGCAGTCAGGAAATAATCGCAAAATAAAATTCAGGTTTTTTTCGAGTTCAGCGTCTTCCTGTACAACTGCAACTGGTTTGCATTAACAGCCGCACACTCTTGCGATCCACAGGACTACGTACGACGTGAAATACACCCCTGCCAACAACAAAAAATTCTCTTGGCTGCCGCTGGCTCTTGCGTTGGCGGTCAACGCTGGCATGCCGCTGGCGTTCGCCGGTGAAGCCATTCATATCCGTGCGCAGCCGCTGGGCCAGGCCTTGAGCGAACTGGGCCAGCAGACATCGCTGCAAGTGTTTTTCAGCCCGGATCTGGTCGCCGGCAAACAGGCCCCGGCGGTCGACGGCGACATCTCCCCGGAGCAGGCGTTAAGCCAATTGCTGCAGGGCAGTGGTCTGGATTATCAGATCAACGAAGGTTCGGTGACGCTGTCGCCGGCCGCAACCTCCACCGCCAGCAACGGCCCGTTGGAACTGGGCGTGACCGACATCAAAGTGGTCGGTGACTGGCTCGGCGATGCCAATGCCGCTGTGGTGCAAAACCACCCCGGGGCGCGCACGGTGATCCGCCGCGAAGCGATGGTTGAACAGGGCGCAATGAACGTCAGTGACGTGCTCAAGCGCGTACCGGGCGTGCAAGTGCAGGATTCCAACGGCACCGGCGGCAGTGATATTTCGCTGAACGTCGGCGTACGCGGTCTGACCTCGCGTCTGTCGCCGCGCTCCACCGTGCTGATCGATGGCGTGCCGGCGGCGTTTGCCCCTTACGGCCAGCCGCAACTGTCGATGGCGCCGATTTCCTCGGGCAACCTCGACAGCATCGACGTGGTACGCGGCGCCGGTTCGGTGCGTTATGGGCCGCAAAACGTCGGCGGGGTGATCAACTTCGTCACCCGGGCGATTCCGGAAAAAGCCACTGGCGAAATCGGCACAACGCTGGAAACCACTCAGTACGGTGGCTGGAAACACATCGACACCGCGTTCCTCGGCGGCACCGCCGACAATGGCATGGGCGTGGCGTTGCTGTATTCCGGCGTCAACGGTAACGGTTACCGCGAGCGCAACAACGGCAACGACATCGACGACGTGTTGCTCAAGACGCACTGGGCGCCGACCGATCAGGACGATTTCAGCCTCAACTTCCACTACTACGACGCCACGGCCGACATGCCCGGCGGTCTGACACAGAAGCAGTACGACGCCAAACCGTACGACTCGGTGCGGGACTACGACCAATTCACCGGGCGGCGCAAAGACGTGTCGTTCAAGTGGATCCGCCAGATCGACGAGCGCACCCAAGCAGAAATTCTCACCTATTACACCGACAGTTTCCGTGGCAGCACCATTGCCGCCCGCGACCAGAAAACCCTCAGCTCGTACCCGCGTTCGTATTACACGCTGGGCATCGAGCCACGGGTGTCGCGGGTTTTCGATGTCGGCCCGACCACGCAGGAAGTCAGCGTCGGTTATCGCTACCTGAAAGAGGCGATGCACGAATCGTCGAGCCGCGTGGCGCTGGTCAACAACCAGCCGGTGCTCACGCCGACCTCCGACGGCCATGTGTTCCAGGACCGCACGGGCGGCACCGAGGCCAACTCGGTCTACCTCGACAACAAGATCGACGTCGGCAACTGGACCATCACTCCTGGCATTCGCTTCGAACACATCAGCACCGACTGGCATGACCGCGCCGTGCTCGACACCGCTGGCAAACCGGTGCAGGCGAAAAACCGCAGCATCGAGAGCAACGAACCGTTGCCGGCGCTTAGCGTGATGTATCACCTGTCGGACGCCTGGAAACTGTTCGCCAACTACGAAACCTCGTTCGGCAGCCTGCAGTATTTCCAGCTCGGCCAGGGCGGCTCGGGTGATCAGACCGCCAACGGTCTGGAGCCGGAAAAGGCCAAGACCTACGAGATCGGCACGCGCTACAACGATGACGTGTGGGGCGGCGAAGTGACGCTGTTCTACATCGACTTCGACGACGAGCTGCAATACATCAGCAATGACGTGGGCTGGACCAACCTCGGCGCAACCAAGCACCAGGGCATCGAAGCCTCGGTGCACTACGACATGGCGGCGCTGGATCCGCGCCTCGACGGCCTGACCGCCAACGCGGGTTTCACTTACACCCGCGCTACTTATGAAGGTGAGATTCCGGGCTTCAAGGGCCGTGATCTGCCGTTCTATTCGCGGCAGGTGGCGACCGTCGGTTTGCGTTACGACATCAACCGCTGGACTTACAACATCGACGGTTTCGCTCAGTCGAAACAGCGCTCGCCGGGCACCGGTGTCAACGCCGACGGCAGTTTCAACGGCAACTACATCACCGATGGCACGGCGGACGGGCAGTATGGCGACATTCCGGGTTACGTGACCTGGAACGTGCGTGGCGGCTATGACTTCGGACCGCAGGTGTCGAACCTCAAGCTCGGCGCCGGGGTGAAGAACGTCTTCGACAAGCAGTACTTCACCCGCTCCAGCGACAACAACTCGGGGATGTATGTCGGCGCGCCGCGCACGTTCTTTGTGCAGGCCAGTGTCGGTTTCTGATAGACCGCATCAGCTTCTTCGCGAGCAGGCTCGCTCCCACATGGATCACTGAAATCCTGTGGGAGCGAGCCTGCTCGCGAAGCTTTTAGACTTTAAGAACTTTCCCGCCAATGGCCACCGCGACCAACAGCACCGCCATCAAGCCAAAGGCAAAACTCAAACTGCTGGCATGGGCGACAAAGCCGATCACCGCCGGCCCCGCCAGAATCCCTGCATAACCCAGCGTGGTAATGGCCGGCACCGCGATGCTCTCCGGCATCACCGTTTGCTTGCCCACTGCCGTGTACAGCACCGGCACGATGTTCGAGCAACCAGCGCCGACCAGCGCGTAACCGACCAGCGCCGCTTCCCAGCTTGGCGCGAATGTCGCTAGAAACAGGCCGGCCGCTGCCAACAGACCACCAAACAAAATGATCCGTGTTGCACCGACCATCCGCACAATCCGGTCACCCATCAAACGTCCGGCCGTCATGGTCAATGCAAACGCCGCATAACCCAGCCCTGCGTACGCCGTGTCGATCCCGCGTTCCTGCGCCAGAAACACCGCGCTCCAGTCCAGCGCCGCGCCTTCAGTCAGGAACACGATGAAGCACATTCCGCCGATAAACAGCACGATGCCATGAGGGATGGCGAATGCCGGTCCGGAACTTTCACTGCCGTAGGGCAGCATGTGCGGCACGCATTTGAACAATGCCGCGATCAGCACGACAACTACCACCAGCATGGCGGCCAGTGGCGTCAAACCCAGGCCGAGCAAGGCACTGACACCCGCCGCGCCGACAATCCCGCCGAGACTGAACAAGCCGTGGAAACCCGACATCATGTTCTTGCCGCTGGCGCGCTCGACGATCACCGCTTGCAGGTTTACCGTCGAATCCACCGTGCCCAGGCCAGCGCCGAACATGAACAGCGTGGCGATCAGCGCCGGTATCGACGACACCGTGGCCAGCAACGGCAGCGCCGCGCAGATCAACAAGGTGCCGCCGGTAGCGACGCGCCGACAGCCAAACCGTGTGGCCAAAATCCCCGCCAGCGGCATCGCCAGAATCGAACCGACCCCGAGGCACAACAAAAGTAACCCCAGCGTGCCTTCATCCAGTCCGGCGCGGGCCTTGGCGTACGGCACCAAGGGCGCCCACGCGGCGATGCCGAGCCCGGCGATGAAAAAGGCGATGCGCGTGGACATCTGTTGCAGGCGTCCGGGGACGAAAGTGTCTTGGGGGTTGAGGCTGGTCATATCGATCCTTGGCAAAAAACTTCGCGTCCCCGAAGGACAGTGATTCAGCGACGAGGTTCGATCGCCGGCCATTCGGGGAAGTACAAGCAACATCCTAACCTGTGTGCGAGCCTGCTCGCGAAGGCGCAGTGTCAGCTAAAAAAATATCGGCTGACCCACCGCTTTCGCGAGCAAGCTCGCTCCCACATTGAATGGAGCGGGCTCACTAATCAGCGGTCATGCACCGATTCCTGTGGGAGCGAGCTTGCTCGCGAAGGCGGTGTGTCAGATAAAGAAAATATCGGCTGACACACTGCATTCGCGAGCAGGCTCGCTCCCACAAGGGATTGCGTTTTACAGTGGCCTTCTTCGGCGACAGGGGCAAACACTGATGACGCAATTCTACGATGCACGGGGCAATATCTATGGCGTGATCTCGCCCACCGAATTACGCGAGGCGAGCATCGATTTGCCATCCGGCGCCACCGAATGCGCCTCGTCGCATCAGTCTTGGAGCGAAGCAGCGATCAAACTCTGCTGCGACTGGCCCGAAGGCCAACGCCCGGCGAACAGCAAATCCCACCGTAGCGACGGCCTGCTGATCGGCCCGTTCCAGACATCGCCGCCATTCGACGTGTTGATCGTCAACACCGACGGCACCCTCGCCGAGCGCAGCGGCAATGGCTTGACGATTTTCTCGCAAGCGCTGACCGAGCAAGGCTTGATGCCGGAGGAGGGCGCGTTGTTGCGCGTGCATCACGACAAGGGTGACGCCGTGGAGACCTTGGTGAAACCGGCCAAAGTCGAAGGCGTTGAAGGTTTCTGGCTTGATCTCGGTCAACCGCGATTCGGACCGGATGCAGTCGCTGCGCAGACTGTTCAAGGCATTGAGTTCAATGCTCGGGACGTGAGCCACGTCCAGCCCTTGGCACAACTTGATCCCGACTGGGCACACAGCCAATTCGTGCGCATTGGCAATCCGCATTGCGTCACGCTGCTCGGTGACGCCGCGGCGTTGCCAAGCAATGAGCAGATGCGTGAATCGCCGCTGAGCGAAGGCCTGACCCAGGTTGCCTACGCCATGCCTGTCGGCGCTGGTGATCCATGCGCGGCGGGCGTCAATCTGCAATGGGCGGTGCTAGAGTCGTCGCAAACAATCCTTGCCCGTGTGTTCGAACGTGGCGAAGGGCCGACGGCCTCATCCGGCACCAGCGCGAGTGCGGTAGCGTGCGCGGCATGGCGTGTGGGTTGGGTGGCGGCCGGTGAAGTGCAGGTGGTCATGCCCGGCGGCACGGCGCCGATATTGCTCGAAGCAGTAGAGGGTGAATTGCGGCGGGTCAGGTTGTTCGGTACGGCGCGGTTGATGGGTTGAATTCGCCGACGCCATCGCTGGCAAGCCAGGCTCCCACAGGGTTTTGTGGTGACCCCCTCATTTGTTTACACCACTGACCCCCTGTAGGAGTGAGCCTGCTCGCGAAAGCGGTCTGTCTGACGCGATGATGCCGAATGTGCCGACCTCTTCGCGAGCAGGCTCGCTCCCACATTGGATTCAGGTGGGCACGAATAATGTGTTCACACAAAACCCTGTGGGAGCCTGGCTTACCAGCGATGAGGCCCTCAGAGTTAGCCCGTCAGTGAGCCTTGAACAAAGTCACCGACATCACCTGATCACCCTGTACCGTCAACCGCAGCAGTGCCAGTGGCGACGGTTCATCCTCAAAGCATTCAACCAGCACCGATTGCGCCGAACTGGCCTGCACCGCCAGTCGGCCCGCATGTTTCAACTGGCGTTTGACCGCTGCACTGACAGGAATCGGTGCATGCCCGGCGCGCACTTGCTCACAGAAGGACAGCGCGATTTCACGGGGTGTCGGTGCGGGCGGTGAGGTCAGGCCGGCTTCCTCGAACAGTCGATTGAGTTGCTCCGCCGCGCTGACCGCCCGAGGAAACCCCGCGAATGCCGACGCCTGCAACAGCACTTCGGTCATTTCACCGGGCGCCAACCCCGAGGCCAAGCCTGTCTTTAAGTGCACACTCAGCGGCGGGCGACCATCCCCGAGGCGACGATTGCTGCAAACGACACTGCTTCACGCAAACGCGGATCGAGGCCGGGGCGCGCATGCAAATGCCCGTAAACCACACCCACTGCCAACTCGCCCAGGGCGGGCACGGTGTGAAACAGCGCATCTAGTCGAGCGCCGCCATCGGGTACAAGTTCGGTAAAGATATGTCGGCCTTCGTGGTACAGCGTGGCCATGGGCGAAGGTTTGTTGTTCATGAAAAATCCTCAAGCAAATGAGGATGGCGGCTGATCAACTACGCACGAACTTCAGCATGAAAAAGCGTACATCCGGGAGGGGGGGCGGCCCGTTGCGATGGCGGCCTTCACACCTTAGCTCAATGTTTGCGGGCGCGAACCTGTTAGTTCTTACAGTTTACGGATGCCTCAATCGCAAAGACTCCAGCTGTGTCGATGCCCGATCAGTATTCGGAGGCGAGTACCTTGCCAGCGTGTGCAGGGTGAGCGCCGACAAGTCTTAATCAAAAACGTCCGGCTGTGTCGCTGACATCGCCGCTGGTGAACGAATTGTTCGGGCCGGGTTGCCAGTAGACCGGCGAACCATTCCGTCCGCGCACAACGCATTTCCATTCGAGCGCCTGCTGCCCTGGTACTTCGATGTTCGTGCTCCAGCGATTGCCGGCGGAAGTCAGCGCAACCCCGTGCAGCGGATCCCACGCCCCCAGCTCCAGTGATGAGCCAACGGCGTAAACCCCTTCACCGGATTGCGGGTTAGCATTGTCGCAATGAAGGCTAATGTTGACTGCTGCAGACTGCACGGGTGTGCTCCAGATGCGAATATCACCGTTGTCCCAGGTCAGCGTCGGTACCCCCATGCCTTCGGGCAAGCGTTGCAGGTCGGATTTGAGCGCTATCACCAGCGTGCCACGCGCTCCTGAAGTGGTCCCCACCAGCCCCGAATACTGGGTGTTGAAGCGGATAGGCGAGTCGGCCCGGATAGCAGCATGTTTGCGAAGTTTGATGAGTTGCCGGATCAGCTGGTCGCGCTGCCAATCGTACATATGCGGCCAATAGACCGTCGGCGTTCCGGGGCTGCTGAGGATATAGGCGTAAGCCAGATTGACCAGCGGATCGGGCAGCGCCCAATGATGTTGGCCGCGATTGGCGCCGGGCGAATAGCCGGTGTCATGATTGTCAACGAACGTTACCGCAATCGCACGCCAGGCAGGGTCCGGATTGCCATTCAGGCCGTGGCGCCATTGGGCGATTGAGCCATTTTGCATGCGTTCCTTGAGAGCAAAATCGAACACCGCGCAGTGCGAACGATCAGACCAGTCCTTGAGTACATCCTGCCAACTGGCTGAACGGCGCCAGTCACCTTGCGGATATTCGTCGGGGCCTTTCCAGTTTTCCCCGACGCAGAACTGCTGGCTGCCAAAAGCGTTCATCCAGCGGTCGATTGTCTCCGGGGCGTAACCTCGAACGAAATCGAAGCGCAGGCCCTGGGCACCATAGTTGTCACGCAAATTGATGAATTCGTTCTTGAATGCATTGAAAACCATGGGGTCAGCGGTATTCAGGTCTGCCGCGCCATCCATGAATGCATCGCCCTCATCACACTGGAGGCAATCATGGCGCCATTCATTGCGCCCTCGGGGAAACATGGACTGGTTGACCCTATCGTCATTCATGTGATTGGGCACCACGTCGTACACGACTTTAACACCGGCAGTGTTGAGTGCCGCCGCGGCCTGTTTGAGTTGTTGATCGCTGCCATAACGGCTGTTTTTGTCGAAGCTGCTCCAAAAATAGCCCTCGCCACCACCGGATTTGCCAGTCGGTTCGCTCCAGCTGGAGGTGTCGGTCCAGACGGGTGGCAACCAGATCAGCGTGAACCCGTCGCTGCTGATCGTGGACGCGTGTTGTGCAAGAACGGAGTACCACGCTACGGCATTACGGCTGGAATTCCAGTGAAAGCCCTGGAGCATGATTTCTTCGCCGCTGCCATTTCGCATCGTGGCGTTCGTCGCGAAGGTCACACTTAGCGTCAGGCAAAGCCATAAAACCTGGGTGAACAGTAAAAGGCGCTTCATGGTTGTCCTCCTGAATCTGTTGATTCCAGAGGACACTGTGAGTCTGTTCGTAGCGTGTGTCGCCTGTCAGATCTGACAGGTTTGCTCGATTATTTGGCGATAAAAGTCTCGCCAACCATAACCTTGCACACGATCGATCAAGTGTTCTTTATTGAAGAGTGCCAGTCGGCGCCCGAGGGACGCCGATGCCGGGACCTCAGGCAAACTCCACCACCGGCATCTGCCGCTTCATCAACACCTTGCCGCCACGAATCGAATACAGCGGCAAGCCCTGACTGCGGATCACCTCGTAATCGCTGTCCGCCGACAGAATCAACAGATTCGCCGGCCGTCCCTGTTCCAGGCCATAACGCTCACCCAGGTGCATGGCTTTGGCGCTGTTGTCGGTGACCAGATCCAGTGCACTTTGCAGGTTGCGGTAACCGAGCATGTGGCAGATGTGCAGCCCGGCTTCGAGCACCCGCAGAATGTTGCCATTGCCCAGCGGATACCACGGATCGACGATGGAGTCCTGACCGAAACACACGTTCATGCCGGCTTCGAGCAGCTCATTCACGCGGGTCACGCCACGGCGTTTGGGAAAGTTGTCGAAGCGCCCTTGCAGGTGAATGCTCTCGGTCGGGCAGGAGACAAAACTGATTCCGGAATGGCCCAGCAAGCGGAACAGTTTCGCGCAGTAGGCGTTGTCGTAGGAGCCCATCGCCGTGGTGTGGCTAGCGGTGACCAGCGCGCCCATGTCGCGACTGCGCGCCTCTTCGGCGAGCACTTCAAGGAAGCGCGAATGCGGGTCGTCGGTTTCGTCGCAATGCACGTCGACCAGGCAACCAGTGCGCTCGGCCAGGTCCATCAGAAACTTCACCGAACTGACGCCCTGATCGCGGGTGTACTCGAAATGCGGAATGCCGCCGACCACGTCAGCGCCCATGCGGATTGCTTCTTCCATCAGCTCGCGGCCATTGCGGAACGACTCGATGCCTTCCTGCGGGAACGCGACGATTTGCAGATCGATGAGGTGGCTGCTTTCCTCACGCACTTCGAGCATGGCTTTAAGTGCGGTGAGTTGCGGGTCGGTGACATCAACGTGGGTGCGCACGTGCTGGATGCCGTGGGCGGCCAGCGTTTGAATGGTTTTTTTGGCGCGGGTCTTGGTGTCTTCTTCGGTGATGGTGACCTTGCGCTCGCCCCAGCACTCGATGCCTTCGAACAATGTGCCGCTCATGTTCCAGCGCGGCTCGCCAGCGGTCAGCGTGGCGTCGAGGTGAATGTGTGGTTCGACGAAGGGCGGCACCACCAGATTGCCGCCGGCGTCGAGGTCATCCGGGCCAAGGGTCGGCGCTTCGGTCTGCCGGGCGATGCTGCGGATCAGACCGTCCTCAAGGTGCAATTCGTGCAAACCTTCCTGGTTGCGCAAACGGGCGTTGATGATGTGCATCAGGCGAATCCTTTTTTATAGGTCTTGTAGTGGCGCGGTCGCGCTGCGAGCGCCGAGCACGCCGGTGACGATGACATACGTTAGCGCGGCAGCGGCGATCCCTACCAGCGGCGCGACCCACGGCGAGCTGAACGCGGCAACGGTGCCGACCGCATAGGCCCCGAGTCCCGGCCAGTTGAACGCTGGCAACCGTGCGTCGGCCAGGCGCGGATAACGCCCGCGCCAACGAAAGAAGAAGTCCGCCATGATCACCCCGCCGATCGGCGGAATCACCGTGCCGAGCAGAATCAGATACGGCACCAGCATGTCGTACATGCCCAGCAGAGCGAGCAGGGTGCCGATCACCGCACCGGCGAGGGTCACGGTTTTGCGTCGGCCGGTGCGCAGCAGATTGCAACCAGCGACGGCGAAGTTGTAGATGGTGTTGTCCTGGGTGCTCCAGATGTTCAGCAACAGCATGGCCATTGCGGCCATGGCGAAACCTTGCAACAGCAGCACTTCAACCACGTCGGGTTGTTGGTAGACGATGGCGCCATACGCACCGATCAGCACCATCAGGCCATTGCCGATGAAGAATCCGATCAGGCTGGCCAGCACCGCCACCCGCGCCGAGCGCGAGAAGCGTGTCCAGTTGGTCGCCTGCGTCGCGCCGCTGACGAAGGTGCCGAACACCAGAGTAATCGCCGTCGACCAGTCCAGCGAACCCGTCGGCACTACGCTGAGCAAGCCTTCGAACCCGCCAACTTTCACCGTCGCCACCCACATCGACAGCAGGAGCAACAACATCATCGCCGGCACGGCGATGTACGAGAGGATTTCCAGCCCGCGATAACCGACGTAGGCCGTGGCGCAGAACAGCAGACCGAACAGCACCATCAGGCCGAGCACCGTACTTTCGTCGAGATTGAAATATTTACCGATCACCACGGCTGCCGTCGCCGTGCCCCAGGCGTACCAGCCGATCTGGGTGAAACCGAGGATCAGGTCGCTGAGCTTGCTGCCGACTTCGCCGAAGCAGAAGCGGCCCATCAGGACCGAGTTGAGGCCGCTTTTGAAGGCGATATAACCCAGGCCCGCCGCATACAGGCCGAGCAGCAGGTTGCCGACGACGATCACCGCCATCATCTCGGCGAAACTGAACGCCACGCCAAGCTTGCCGCCGGCAAACATGGTTGCGGTGAAAAACGTGAAACCGAGCAGCACCATCGCCGTCGAGGCCAGGCCTTTGCGTGCATGCATGGGGACTTCGCTGAGGGGGTAATCGTTGCCGATATCGTTCTGCGTCATGGGGCGGTCCTTGCTGGAATTGAGAAGACGCGGGGAGGGTTGCAGTGGTCGTGCCAAATGCCGGATGGCGCGGGTTATGTATAGACGAGTCGCGCGGATTGGCGCGAAAGCGGTGCACCTGAATACACCCAAGCCCAATGTGGGAGCGAGCCTGCTCGCGAAGGCGGCGTGTCAGGCGACATCTGCAGTGGCTGATATTCCGCTTTCGCGAGCAGGCTCGCTCCCACAAGGGATGGGTGTTGGCTCAGAGGAAGCGCAGCAGGGCGGCGACGATGGCTTCGGGGGCGTCTTCCTGGACGAGGTGTCCGGCGTTGGCAATCGGGTGGAATCGTGACCCCGGGATCATTTGATGTAACGCGCGGCCACGCTCGATGGGAATCCACTGATCCTGCTCGCCCCAGAGAATCTGTACCGGGCAGCGGATCGTTGGATACAGGCTTTCTGCTTCTCGGGTATAGCGCTCATCCATCTGCGCAATCTGCCGATAGAACGCCGCTTGCCCCGGATCGCCAAGCCACGGCTGCACATAGGGTGCGAGTTCGTCGTCGGGGATATCCCGGTGAATCGCCCCGCGAATATAGGTCGGCACGATGGCGCGCTGAATGTAGTCGGGGATGCCACTAAACGCCGCTTCATGCTGACGCACATGCTGCACGAATGGCGAACCCCAAGGCGTCAGCGCGACCGGATCAATCAGGGTCAGGCTGCGGTAATCCTTGCCGTCGAGCAGATGTGCGCGCAGCACCGTGGCGCCGCCAAAGTCGTGAGCCACGACATCCGGGCGTTGCAGATTCCAGTGGTCGAGTAACTGCGCCAACAGTTGGTTTTGCACACCGAGGGAGACGTCGGCGTCGGGCTGCTCGGAGCGCCCGTAGCCGAGAAGATCGAAGTAATACACGCGATGAGTCGTGAAAAAGTGCGGCGCAATCCGATGCCACACGTACGACGAAAACGGCGTGCCATGCACGAACACCAGCGGGGGGCCGTCGCCGCGCACGGCGTAGCGGACCTGTCGGCCGTTGAAGTCAAAGACCTGATCCAGCAGCCAGTCTGTCATGGGCCTGTCCTCTTGGCGGGTGGGAGCCAAAAAGCATAGGCGTAAAAAAACAGCCGTGAAGGCTGTTTATTCATTCACTGACACGCCGCTTATCCCTGTGGGAGCGAGCTTGCTCGCGAAGGCATTGTGTCAGTCAATATTTATTTCACTGGCAAACCGCATTCGTCGGAACGCCGCCCGGAGCAAGCTCGCTCCCACAGGGTTATGCAGTGATTTCTGGATCGGATTACTCACCGCGATAGATGCAACCGCTGGTGCACGTCTCGTGAATACGGATCGCGCTCAGTTCCGGCAGCAACGGCTTCATTTCATTCCAGATGAATTTGGCCAGCACTTCACTGGTCGGGTTTTCCAGGCCGGGAATGTCGTTCAGGTAGTTGTGGTCGAGACGCTCGTACAGCGGTTTGAAAATCGCTTTGATCTCGGAGAAATCGCGGATCCAGCCGGTGTGCGGATCGAGATCGCCGCTGAGGTGAAGCGCCACTTTGAACGAGTGACCGTGCAGACGCCCGCACTTGTGGCCGTCCGGGACGTGCGGCAGGCGGTGGGCGGATTCGAAAGTAAACTCTTTGAAGATTTCCACGGTATTTTCGGCTCTGTTCAGATGGCGTTCGCCGCAGCGATTCGGGCAGGCGGCGAGTTTATCAGCTTGTGTTTGAGCGTGCTGACTAAAGGGTCAGCAAGCGCTCGGCGAGGCGACCATTGGCAGTCAGTTCAAGGAATTCATCGCCCAAGCGGCGGCTCTCGTCCATCGCTGCGTGCCAGTATTTCTGCCGGCTCGGTGCATCGCCCATAAAGCGTTTGAAGTCGTTGCGATCAGGTAATTTGCCGTAGGGCAGGCGCGCCAGATATTCCTTCGACGGCGCGAGCAGCAGCACGTCCTGCAAGCGCTCCACCGAGGCCTTGCGCCATGGCAGGGTCTTGTCGAACCAGCCGGGAATCACCCGATCAGTGAAGTGCGGATAGAGCACAATGCCGTCGCCGCTGTAGGGCAGGTCGAGGTGATAATCGAGCAGACCACCATCGCGGAAAGTGCCAGCACCGGCGCCCGGCAAATCCCTTACACCTTCCATGACCATCGGGATCGAACCCGAGGCGAGCAGGGCCTGACGCAGGTTGCTGGCATTCAGGGCGACGAAGCGCGACGGGAAGTCGTTCAGCGCATTCACCGGCGGGGCCAGGCGCGGGTCGTGGATGATCAGCCGTTCAAAGTGCCGCGACAACCGTGCGCGGCCACGCAGGTTGTCGGCGATCACCGAACCCAGCGCCATACCCAAACGCCCGCGATGATCATCGGCCAGACGCCCCTGACTTTTCACCACCATGATGTTCAGGCGGTAATGCGCGTTGTCGAGGATGCTCGCGTCGCGGCCGTCGAGCAGGTCATGGAGCATGCGCTGCGAGCTCTGACTGATCTCGGCCATGGTCACGCCTTTGTTGAAGTTCTGCTCGGCGTACAGATGACCGAGACGGCGGATGCCTTCGGCGGCGTCCGGCAGGCAAGCGCTGGCGAAACGCCAGGAACCGACCGAGGCGCCGATCAGCGAACGCTCGCGCGGCGCGCTGGGCAGCCATTCACCGAACAGCGCCAGATCCAGCCCCTGAATTCCCAACGCCTTCGGTCCACCGGCGGCGCCGGGCAGGGTGCCGACGTCGGCGGCATTCAAGCCTTGCGCACGAATGCGCGCCATGGCCCGCGGGCCGGCCTTGAGGGTGAGGGCGGGGAATTTGATGTGGATGGCGGTCATACCGGTCTCGATCGTTAGCAAGCGAAGGATTATAGAACGATGATGTCCCCTGTGGGAGCGAGCTTGCTCGCGAAAGCGTAGGGTCAGTCAACGATGATGTGTCTGATACACCGCATTCGCGAGCAAGCTCGCTCCCACAGGGGGGCATGTGTTGAGCTGGAGCAATGATGGCAATTCAGTTTCAGTTAAGTTCATCCCGCTAAGGTGCTCACCGTAAGCAACACATAAAAATATGGAGACACCATGAAAACCCTGACTGCCCTGTCCATTGCCTCGATTATCGGTTTCACTGCCAGCCTCGCCCATGCCCGCGATCTCGGCCCTGACGAAGCCCTGCGTCTGCGCGACGCTGGTACTATCGTCTCCTTCGAGAAGCTCAACGCCGCCGCGTTGGCCAAACACCCGGGCTCGACGATCACTGAAACCGAGCTGGAAGAAGAGTACGGCAAGTACAGCTACCAGATCGAAATGCGCGATCCGCAGGGCGTCGATTGGGATCTGGAATTAGACGCGGTGACTGGGCAGGTTCTCAAGGATCATCAGGATAAGTAATGAAGGTTAATGTTCGCGCCACCAGCCGTACGGCATTGGCGCTGGTGATTTTCTGCTCGGCCGCGATGGCGCGTGACCTCGATCAGGATGAAGCCCTGAGTCTGCGTGAGAAGGGCGTGATCCTGCCGCTGGAGCAAGTGCTGCAGCAGGCGATGGATCGCTATCCCGGCGCAAAACTGCTGGAAGTCGAGCTGGAAGAAAAACACGACGTCTACATTTATGAAGTCGAGTTGCTCACCCTTGAAGGTGTCGCCCGTGAGCTGCACTTGAAGGCCGATACCGGCGAACTTGTGAAAGACAAGGAAGATTGATCGATGCGTTTGCTATTGGTGGAAGACCACGTACCGCTGGCCGACGAATTGCTCGCCGGCCTGCAACGGCAAGGTTACGCGGTCGATTGGCTGGCGGACGGTCGTGATGCGTTGTATCAGGGCAGTAGTGAGCCGTATGACCTGATCATTCTCGACCTCGGCCTGCCCGGCGTGCCGGGGCTTGAGGTGCTGGCGCAATGGCGCGCCGGCGGTCTGGCGATTCCGGTGCTGATTCTCACGGCGCGCGATTCCTGGGCCGAGCGCATCGAAGGCCTGAAGGCCGGTGCCGACGATTACCTGACCAAACCGTTTCACCCCGAAGAGCTGCAACTGCGCATTCAATCGCTGCTACGCCGCTCCAAAGGCCAGGCCAATCAGCCGACATTGCAGGCGGCCGGTCTGCATCTGGACGAGGGTCGGCAATGCGTGGTTCGCGACGGCGCCGATATTCAACTGACCGCCGCCGAGTTCCGTCTGCTGCGTTATTTCATGCTGCACCCGGAGCAGATCCTCTCCAAAAGCCACCTCGCCGAACACCTCTACGACGGTGAAACCGAGCGCGATTCCAACGTCCTTGAAGTGCACGTCAACCACCTGCGGCGCAAGCTCGGCAAAAGCGTGATCGAAACCCGTCGCGGCCAGGGTTACCTGTTTGGCGGACAAGCTTCGTGAGGTCGATCCAGCGCCGCTTGAGCCTGGGTCTGATCAGCGTGATGGTGGTCGTCGGTGTGGTGGTGGCGCAAACCAGTCTGTGGTTGTTCGAAGTGGGTTTGCAGCGCTACCTCGAAGCCGGCCTGCGCAACGACAGCGAGAGCCTGTTGGTGGCGCTGGTCCGTGGCCCGCAAGGGCTGCAACTGGATGAAAGACATCTGTCCCCGGCCTATCAGCGGCCGTTTTCCGGGCACTACTTCCGTATCGATTTTGCCGACAGCCACTGGCGTTCACGCTCGTTGTGGGATCAGGACCTGCCGCTGCTCGACCATCCCGGGTTGCACAGCAATCTGCAACTGGGGCCGGACGGTCAGCAGTTGCTGGTGCTGCGCTCGGATTATCGGCGCCTGGGCCAGTCGATTTCGATCAGCGTCGCGCAGGATTACACCCCCGTGCGCGAGAGCTTTCAGCGCATGCGCCAGATCGGCCTCGGCCTTGGTCTGGCGGCATTGTTGCTGATTCTGTTCTTGCAGCGATTGACCGTGCGCCGCGCGCTGAAACCGCTGGAAAGGGCTCGTGAGCAGATCGCGCAATTGCAGCAGGGCCAGCGTTCGCAACTCGATGATCAGGTGCCGGTGGAACTGGAACCGCTGGTGGCGCAGATCAACCATTTGCTCGCGCACACTGAAGACAGCCTCAAGCGCTCGCGCAATGCCTTGGGCAACCTCGGGCATGCATTGAAAACGCCTTTGGCGGTGTTGTTGAGCCTGGCCTCCAGCGAAAAACTCGATGCGCATCCCGAGTTACGCAAGGTGCTCAAGGAGCAGCTGGAGCAAGTGCAGCAGCGGCTCAACCGCGAACTGAACCGGGCCCGGCTGTCCGGTGATGCGCTGCCGGGGGCGCTGTTTGATTGTGATGCGGAACTGCCGGGGTTGTTGGCGACGCTGAACATGATTCATGGCGAGCATTTGGCGCTGAGTTATGTCGCGCCGGCGGGGTTGCAACTGCCGTGGGATCGTGAGGATTTGCTCGAACTGTTGGGGAATCTTCTGGATAACGCCTGCAAGTGGGCGGACGCCGAGGTGCGTCTGAGTGTGATTGAACGTTCGGATGGTTTTGCACTGAGCGTGGAAGATGACGGCCCGGGGATTCCCGAACAGCAGCGCGCTGAGGTGTTCAGCCGGGGCACGCGGCTGGATGAGCAGACCCACGGGCATGGGTTGGGGCTGGGGATTGTGCGCGACATCGTCGATACGTGGGGCGGGTTGCTGGTGTTGGGCGAGAGTGAGTGGGGCGGGTTGAAAGTGGTGATTGAGTTGCCTCGGCGGTGAGCCTCTAAAAGCCCCTCACCCTAACCCTCTCCCGGAGGGAGAGGGGACTGACCGAGGTGTTTGTTCGAGATACACCGACCTGAGATATCGTGCCGAACTCAGGTTTTGAAAGCTTTCCCGTGACCTGAAATATCGAGACGGACTCAAGTTTTGAATGGCACGAAGATCGGCTCCCTTTCCCCCTCGCCCCCCTTGGGGGGAGAGGGCTGGGGTGAGGGGGGAATCCCACTGACACCCCACAACCTGCGAATCAAACGCGAAACTGATCCATCAAACTCTGCTGCTGATTCGCCAGGCTATTGAGCGACTGGCTCACCCGCGCCGACTCATTCGCCTGCCCGGACAACGACTCGGTCACATCGCGGATCGTCGCCACGTTGTTATTGATCTCCTCGGCCACCGCACTTTGCTCTTCAGCGGCACTGGCAATCTGCAGGTTCATGTCGCTGATCACCGTCACCGCATCGCCGATCTGACGCAGCGCAGTCACCGCCTGGCCGACTTGTTCGACACTGCCCTGAGCCTGGCGGTGGCTGTTGCCCATCGAACCGACTACATCCTGCGTGCCGGTTTGCAGTTGCTCGATCACCTGACGGGTTTCTTCCACCGACTCTTGCGTGCGGCGGGCGAGGTTGCGGACTTCATCGGCGACCACGGCAAATCCACGTCCGGCTTCACCAGCACGCGCCGCTTCGATCGCGGCGTTGAGCGCGAGCAGGTTGGTCTGCTCGGCGATGGCGCGAATGGTTTCCAGCACCGCGCCGATCTTCTCGCTGTTGGCCGCCAGCCCTTCGACTTGCACCATCGCCGCACTCATGTCGGCAGCGAGGGTGTCGATGCTCGCCGTGGTGCGATCGATCACGGTCAGGCCCTGACGGGTAGCGCGATCAGCATCCTTGGCGGCCTCGGCAGCCTGCGCGGCGCTGCGGGCGACGTCTTGCGCAGTGGCGCTCATTTCGTGGGACGCGGTGGCGACCTGATCGACCTGACGGTATTGCTGTTCCATGCCAGCGCTGGTCTGGGTGGCGATGGCCGAGGACTGGTCGGCGGTGTTGCGGGCGTCCTGCACCGAGCGTTTTACTTCGGCGATGATCGGCTGCAACTTGTCGAGGAAGCGGTTGAACCAACCGGCCAATTGGCCGAGTTCGTCCTTTTTGTCATAGGCCAGACGGCGGGTCAGATCACCTTCGCCGCTGGCGATGTCTTCGAGCATGTGCGCCACGCCGAGGATCGGCTTGGTCACGCTGCGTGCCATCAGCCACACCAGCAGCAGGCCGATCAACGCGGCCAGCACGCCGAGGCTCAGTTCGATCAACGTGCCGGAATTATTGCTCGCGTCCAGCTGTTGCTTGAGCGCTTCGGCGCGGCTGACCAGGACTTTTTCCGGCACATCCAGCAGCACGCCCCACGACGGGCCGCCGGGAATCGGCTGGAACGGCGACAGCACTTTCAACTGGCCGTTGCTGTGCAGGCTGCTGACGCTGGTGCTTGAGGCGAGCTTGCTCAGCAGTTCGGCGCCGCTGATTTTGTCGACAGCATCCAGACGCTGGCTGAGTTTGCCGGCATCCGGGCTGTACCCGGCGAGCAGGCCGGCGGGGCTGATGATGCTCACGGCGGTCTGGCCGTCGTAGAGCTTTTTGCTCGCGCCCTGGCTGATCGCTTGCAGGCTGTTGAGGTTGATGTCGACCGACAGCGAGGCGATGACTTTGCCGTTGACCATCAGCGGGAAGACGATGCTGGTCATCAGCACGTTTTGCCCGTCGATCACGTAGAAGTACGGTTCGATTACACACGGCTTGAGCGTGGCGCGCGGGCAGGTGAACCAGGCATTGGCCGCTTGGCCGCTGGGGCCGGTGCTGGTGTCGGCCATGTCGCTTTCCGGCAGGGCCATCGAGGTGACTTTGCCCGGGGTCGGTTGCGACCAGTACAGGGCGAAACGGCCCTTGTCGTTGCTGCCGAGTTCAGCCTGACCGGCAAACAGTTCGTCCTTGCCGTCCAGCGCGTTGGCTTCGAATACCAGCGATAGGCCGAGCAGGTCAGGGTTGGCTTGCAGCGCGGATTTGACCTGACGGGTCATGTCTTCGCGCAGGTCGAAGGCATCGAGGAAACGCTTCTCGGCCTGCTCGCGCAGAAACAGTACCTGCCGCGAGAAGCCGTGACCGTACTGATAGGCGTCCATGAACTGCTGGCGAATGCCGGCCGCCTGCACTTCCCCTTGCGATTCGATGCGCGCCTGCGCCGACTCGGTGAGCATTTCCATGCTCGAAGCTTTCACCAGTTCAGAACTGTGCTCCATGCGATACAGCGAAAGACCTACCAACAGGGTCACGATACCGGCCAGGCAGAGGCCGGCGAGCAGGGTGATTTTCCATTGGATGGAAAGTTGTCTGAGCGACATGGAGACGTCCTTATTCGATAAATATCTGAGACTTTGCACTGTAACGGCCGCGTTTCGGCTTTCTTTATCGTTGAAACACAATATGGCGGATTGACGCACCCGGGAGCGCTCGCTTTGACACCGCCGCCACTCTGCGGCACAGTGCGCGCCCTTCTAATAAGACCCTCTTTGCAAATCCGCCGGTTAAGCTTTGGCGGACTCATTCTGTCTGGCGGTCGGTTTTCCACCGCAGTGTTTTTCGAGGAAGTGAAATGAATGCAGTCATAGCGGCGGTCGGCGTCATGCTGGTGCTCAGCCTGTCCCGCGTGCATGTGGTGATCGCTCTGATCGTTGGCGCGCTGGTCGGCGGCCTGACCGGTGGTCTGGGCATCGACGCCACGCTCAAGGCGTTCAACAGCGGCTTGGGCGGCGGCGCGACCGTGGCGTTGTCCTACGCCTTGCTCGGCGCTTTCGCCGTGGCGATTGCCAAGTCCGGCCTGGCTCATGCGCTGGCCGACAAGGCGCTGGCAATGGTCGATCGCCAGCACTCGACCGGCGGTGGCAGCGTCAAATGGCTGCTGATTGGCCTGTTGTGGGTGGTGGCGATTGCCTCGCAGAACATTCTGCCGATCCACATTGCGTTCATTCCGCTGCTGGTGCCGCCGCTTCTTTATGTACTGACCAAGCTGCAACTCGACCGCCGCTTGATCGCCTGTGTCATGACATTCGGTCTGATCACGCCGTACATGTTCCTGCCGGTGGGCTTCGGCAACATCTTCCTCAATGAAATCCTGCTGGCCAACGTTGCCCGTAGCGGTGTCGACATCAGCGGTATCAATGTCACCCACGCCATGGGCATTCCGGCGTTGGGCATGGTCTTCGGCCTGGCGATGGCGTTCATCACCTATCGCAAGCGGCGCGTATACGACCTGGCGAAGATCGAGCAGGTCGAGCAAGTGGCGGTGCAGTACAACCCGCTGAGCCTGATGATTGCCGGTGTGGCGATTGCTGCTGCGTTCATCGTGCAACTGCTGCTGGACTCGATGATTATCGGGGCGCTGGTCGGTTTTCTGATCTTCTCGGTGTCGGGCATTGTGAAATGGCGCGAGACCGATGACCTCTTCACCGAGGGCATGAAGATGATGGCGATGATCGGCTTCATCATGATCGCCGCGTCCGGGTTTGCCGAGGTGATGAAGGCCACCGGTGAGGTGCAGACCCTGGTCGAGTCGTCGGCGTCGTGGATCAATCACAGCAAAGGCGTCGGCGCGTTGCTGATGCTGCTGGTCGGGTTGCTGGTAACCATGGGCATCGGTTCGTCGTTTTCCACGGTGCCGATTCTGGCGGCGATTTTCGTGCCGCTGTGCGTGCAACTGGGCTTCAGCCCAATCGCCATTGTCTGCATCGTCGGTACCGCCGGTGCGTTGGGCGACGCCGGTTCGCCAGCGTCGGATTCGACCCTCGGCCCGACCTCCGGCCTGAACATCGACGGCCAGCATCACCATATCTGGGACACCGTCGTGCCGACGTTCCTGCACTACAACCTGCCGTTGCTGGCGTTCGGCTGGGTGGCCGCGATGGTCCTCTGAACCCCGCCGATCTTCTGTGGGAGCGAGCTTGCTCGCGAAAGCGGTGTATCAGCGACTTGATGGTTGACTGACACGACGCCTTCGCGAGCAAGCTCGCTCCCACAGGGGAATGGGGTAATACCTTTGCTCAACTTTTGTAATGACGTGCCGTTAAAGCCTTTAACCACGCCAATAAAACCAAAAGAGTGAGCTCCCACAATGCGCCTGAGCCTCAAGGCTAAAGTCCTCTCCCTCGCCGTTCTCCCGGTGTTGCTCTTTGCCCTGGTCATCAGCCTGACCACGCTGTTCATCCTCCAGGAGCAAGCGCACAAAGAGGTCGACCAGACCCGCGAGCGTCTGCTCGGCGATGCCAAAGCCACTCTGCAAAGCTACGTCGCCGTGGCCATGACCACGATCAAGCCGCTGTACGACGCGGCCGCGCCGGGTGACGTTGAGGCGCGGGCGCAGGCGATCAAATTGCTCTCAGGCATTCGCTACGGCAAGGACGGCTACTTCTTCGGCTACGACTCCGAGACCGTGCGCCTGTTCAAGGCCAACGACCCTGAAGGCGTGGGCAAAAGTTTCAAGGACAACCGCGACCCGAACGGCGTCTACGTCAATCGTGGTCTGGTGAGTGTGGCGAAGGACGGCACCCACTATCTGCAATACAGCTCGCCACTGCCGGGCAACGCCAACGTGCTGGTGCCAAAGCTCGGTTACACCGAATACCTGGCGAAGTGGGACATGGCGGTCGGTACGTCGGTCAACCTCGACGGCATCGAAGCGCAAGTGGCGCTGGTCGAAGCGCAGGTGCAGGAACGTATGCAAGGCGTGGTGCTGAGCATCGTCGGCGTCGCGGTGGTGGTGCTGTTGGTCATCGCGGCGGCGGGGATGCTGTTGGCCAATACCATTTTGCGTCCGTTGACCCTGATGAAAGCCAACCTCGACGACATTGCAGCGGGTGAGGGCGACCTTACGCGTCGCCTGAACATCACCAGCCAGGATGAACTTGGCGAACTGGCGGGCTCGTTCAACCGTTTCGTCGACAAGATTCATGGTCTGGTGCGGCAGATCACCGAGATGACCACGCAACTGACCGGTCTGGTGACGCAAGTGTCCGATCAGGCCCAGCGTTCGGATCAGGCGATGGAGCGTCAGCGCCACGAGACCGATCAGGTTGCCACGGCGATCAACGAGATGTCTGCCGCCGCGCAGGAAGTGGCCAAGAGCGCACAGAACGCCGCCGTCGCCGCTCAGCAGACCGACGAAGAAGGCCAGAGCGCCAAGCGTGTGGTGGCGGGCAGCATCAAGCAGATTCATGCCTTGGTCGATGACATCCGCAGCAGCGGCGTATCGCTGGACAGCCTGCAGCAAGACGTGACGTCGATTGTCGGCGTGCTCGGGGTGATTCGTTCGATCGCCGAGCAGACCAACCTGCTGGCGCTCAACGCCGCAATTGAAGCGGCGCGGGCCGGTGAGGCCGGACGTGGTTTTGCCGTGGTGGCGGATGAGGTGCGGGCGCTGGCCAGCCGTACGCAGATCAGCACGCAGGAAATTCAGGGGATGATCGATCGTTTGCAGGCGGGTACGCAGCAAGCGGTTGAAGCCATGCGTCGTTCCAGTGAGGCGGGCGACGGCACTTCACAGCAGGCCAATCAGGCCGGGGCTTCGCTGGATGCAATGGCCGAGTTGATCGCGACGATCAACTCGATGAACGCGCAGATTGCCAGTGCGGCGGAAGAGCAGACGGCGGTGGCGGAGGAGATCAACCGCAGCGTGCATCAGATTGCGGTGGCGGTGGACAGCGTGGCCGATGAGACGCAGTTGGGGGCGCAGACTTCGCGTAGTTTGGCGGAACTGGGGCAGCGACTGGGCAAACTCGTGGGTCAGTTCCGTATTTGACCGCTTGAAAAGCCCCTCACCCTAACCCTCCCGAAACGTCGGACCGCCCATAGGGAGAGGGGACTGACCGAGTTGTCTTGCGCCATACATCGACCTGAGAAATCGAGTCGATTATGGATTCACAGCAGAGATTTCAGGTCGGTGCATACCTGCAATATCCCCCAATCAGTCCCCTCTCCCTCCGGGAGAGGGCTAGGGTGAGGGGCTCTTGATCTTCACGCATATCAAGGCCTGTCCCAGTAAGGCACTTCACCAAAACATTCGACAAAGAAATCAATCACCGTCCGCACCTTCACCGACAACCTGCGGCTCCCCGGCCACAACACCGCAATCTGCTGCGGCTCCAGGCTGTTCGACACCTGATAGTCCCGCAGCACCGGCACCAGCGTGCCGTCGCGCACCGCTTCGCCAATCAGCCATGACGGAAACATCACCAGCCCCAGGCCTTGCTCGGCGGCTTGGGTGAGGGTGTCGGCGTGGTTGCCGGTGATCGGGCCTTTCACCGAGTACGGCGTCCAGTCTTCGCCATCGCGGCGGAAAAACCAGCGCTGCTGGCCGGCCGCGCCTTTGTAGGCCAGGCAATGGTGTTGCGCGAGATCTTCGGGTTTTTGCGGTGTGCCGTGGCGTTTGAGATACGCCGGGCTGGCCGCGACCTGAAAGCGGTGCGGCGCCAGAATCCGTGCCTGCATACTCGAATCGTGCAGCGGGCCGATGCGAAACAGCAGGTCGGCGCCTTCCTGCAACGGGTCGACGTAATGGTCGGTCTGCTGGATATCCAGTTGCAGCTTTGGATAACGCGCGCACAACTTCCCCAACCACGGCGTCAGATGGCGCTGACCGAATACTACCGGGGCGTTGATGCGCACCAGGCCGGTGGGTTCGCTTTGCTGTTCCTGCAGCGCCTGTTCGGCTTCCTCCAGTTGCACCAGCACCAGCCGCGCATGGTGACCGAGCATGCGCCCGGCTTCGGTTGGCGTCACCGCTCGGGTGTGGCGATAGAGCAATTGCTGATTCAGCGCCTGTTCCATCAACTGGATCTGCCGGGAAATCGAGGAGGGCGCCACGCCTTCACGGCGGGCTACTTCGGAAAAGCTGCCGTGATCGAGCACGGCCACAAACAGCCTGAGTGCCTTGAATCCGAGTTCATTGAGCCCGTGCATGATGTGTCCTGCTGTGCGGGTTGCGCAAAAGTGTTGTCCGGATGCTCCCATTTATCGCACAGCTTCGCCAGCCGATAATCCGCGCCATCGTTTACTTGAGTGGAATGTTGTTTATGCAGACGTTGGAGGAGGTCGCAGTCGGGGCGCCGGTGAAGAAGTCGGGGTTGCGCCTGTTGTTGCTGCCGCTGGTGATTCTGGCGGGCATGGGTTTGTCGGTGGAGGCGGGATTGCTTGGGCCGTTGGGTGTGCAGGTCGGGCATCTGTGGGCAACTTTGAGCATCTTCGGGGTCGGCTCGGCGATTCTGTTTTTGCTGTTGTTGTTTGCCGGGCCACAGAAGGGCCCAGCGCTGACTGATCTGCCGCGCTGGCAGTTGATCGGCGGATTTCTGGGGCCGATGTATGTGGTGGTGTTGACCCTGGCAACGCCGCACATCGGTATCGCCATGACGATGATTGCGATTCTGTCCGGGCAGGTTGGCAAGAGTGTGTTGATCGACCATTTCGGCTGGTTCGGCGCGACGCGCAAGAAGGTCAATGCCGAGCGGTGGCTGGCGTTGGGGTTGATTGTGGCGGCACTTGTTTTGATTGCGCGGGGGTGAGTGATGAGTCTGGTTATTTTGTTGGCGGTAGTGGTGTTGGCCGGTGCGGTGTTGAGTGTGCAGGCGGCGATCAACGGGCGTTTGGGTGAGAGCGTCGGGGTGTTGCGCAGTAGTTTGCTGACATTCGTTGTCGGTGCGGTGTCGACCGGGTTGTTGATTTTGTTTTTTGAGCCGGCGCATGCGGTGAGTCTTTTGGATGTGCCGAAGTGGCAGTTGACCGGGGCGCTGTTTGGTGTGGTCTACATGATGGTGATGGTCGGGGCGGTGCCGGTGGTGGGGACGGCTGTGGCGACGGTGGCGGTGATTGTCGGGCAGTTGGGGATGGGGATGTTGATTGATAATTTTGGCTGGCTGGGGAATCCGGCGATTGAGCTTTCTTCCAGTCGGATTTTGGCGATGGGGTGTTTGGGGTTGGCTTTGGTGTTTATGTATCGGAGTTCGCGTCAGGCTGGGTGACCTGGGTTGCGTACATATCCATTGCTGCGGTAACGGCTGATTAGGGTTTCGCCCTGACGGCGACTCACTTTTTTTACAAACGCCTAAAAAAAGTAAGCAAAAAAACGCTTGCTCCTACGTGCGGCCCGCTCGCTGGGGCTTGGGTTCCTTCGCTGCGGGATCGATCCGGGCGCAGCGTCTCCGGTTTGCTTCGCTGCACCTACTCCCGCTGTGTTTGGCTGCGCCAAACGGTCGCTGCGCTCCCACGCCCGGATCAATCCCTCCACTCAGCCTTCCGACGTCGCTTTACAGATCAAAAGCTGCAGCCGAGCTAACGCTCATCCTGTTGAGTGGTGAGGAGCAACAGCGTGTTCGGCTTTGGATTGGTGTTGGATTCACCCCTCACCCCAGCCCTCTCCCGAGGGAGAGGGAGCCGATTTGTGGGCTTTTCAAAATCTGAGTTCGACTCGGTATTTCACTTCGATGTAGCTCTCCCAAACATCTCAGTCAGTCCCCTCTTTCTCGGAGGGTGAGAGGCTGATTTCTTTGCTTTTTAGAGCCTGAGTTCAGCGCGGTATCGCACGTCGGCGTAGCTCGCCCAATCACCTCGATTAGTCCCCTTTTCCTCATGGCGAGGGGCTGATTTTTTTGCTTTTTAGAGCCTGAGTTCAACACGGCAATCGCACGTCGGCGTAACTCTCCCAAACACCACGGTCAGTCCCCTCTCCCTCTGGGAGAGGGCTAGGGTGAGGGGCTCTTGATCTGGCTTTTGATCTTGCTTCGGCTTTTGATCTTTTGCCCCATCGGCAGGCCGAGCGTAGGTGTTCATCCGGGGGTTAGGCGCGCAGCGCCGTGCGGCGTAGCCGCATACATCGAGAGGAGGTGCAGCGAAGCAAACCGTAGGCGATGCCCCCGGATGAACACCGTAGCGAGGGAACACTGAGCCTCAGCGAAGTGCCGTACGCCGGGGCAAAGCCTTTTGGTTCCTTTTTGGCGTTTGAAAAAGGGACTCGCTGTAAGAGCGAAACCGCCAGCGGCAACACCCGCAGCAACGGATATGCCCCCAATCCCAATCCCAATCCCAATCGCAAAAAAAATCAAAAGATCGCAGCCTGCCGCAGCTCCTACACTGGGTGTTAGGGCTTGCCCTTCAAGCCCCAGACAACCCCCACCCAAGGAGTCTGTCCCATGCCTGATAAAAAATGCGACTGCCCCAGCTGCAAGTGCACGATCAAGGAAGGCGATCATTCCTACGCCGTCCACGGCAAACACTATTGCTGCGAGGCCTGCGCTCACCACCACAAGAGTGGTGAGGAATGTTCAACCAAGGGCTGTAAATGCGCCCACGGATGACGAACGACGCATAAAAAAGTGGAGCCTAATCAGGCTCCACTTCCAGTTTCAGACTTTCATCGTCCATTCGTTCGGTATGCCGCACCGTACCTTGCAGCCGCCGGCCTTCAACCCTGACCACCACGGTTTTCGCCTGGTCAAGATCCTCCGGCAGCGGTGCCGGCACTCGCACGGCAAAGCGATACGGATCATCTACGACCGCCTCCAGCCCAACGCGGCAATCCACGCTTTTGGTGATACGCCCGAACAACGTATCAAGGCCATAGTCCAGATGCGCCGGGCTGTTGATGTTGGTCATGGTGCATTCCCCCGAATGATGCCGATCGCCAGGCTGAGCTTAGCTGGTCGGTCGCCACACGACGTTTTCCACGCCGAATTTTTCTGCCATCGGCTTGCTGGTCTTCTGCACCTTCTCACGGCCAAAGCGCGGGATGCGACCGACGCCGGCGTCGCAGCTCGCCCAGTGCCACGCCTCGACATTGTCCATCTTGTCCGAGCGGATAATGAAGGACTTGGGCGTGCCGTGGAGGGTGTATTCGATGACATAGAGTTTTGCGTTGTTCATAAAGCCCGTATTCCTCCCTGTAGTATTAGAGGGATCGCGGCGCACCGGGAAAATTCATTCGGATTGTCCGACGGTCTCTATCGTTGGCGACGCCGTGGCGCACTGGTTACCATGGTTTCCCCGCCAACCCCAATGAATGCTCGCCATGGCCCTTGCCGCACCGCCCGATCTCAGCGATACCGATGTGCCCGTGCAACCGCTGGCACGCACGTATCCGCGCGGCTTGTTTATCGAGCCGCACGAGCATGTCTGGGGGCAGTTGCTGTATGCGATGAGCGGGGTGATGTGGGTCGAGACCCCGCACGAAGCGCTGGTGGTGCCGCCGCAGCGCGCGGTGTGGTTGCCGCCGGGGGTGCCGCACGGGATTCGGGTGGTGTCGGATTTGCAGATGCGCAATATCTACCTGCGTCCGGCGCTGGCGGCGACGCTGGATCAGACGGTGCAGGTGATCGAAGTCGGTGGTTTGCTGCGCGAGTTGATTGTCGGGCTGGTGGAGCAGGGCGACAGTGGTGAACCGGCCTACTACGAGGCGTTGGTCGGGCTGGCCTTGCTGGAACTGAAACGCGCCAGGCGTTCACAGTTGAAGATCCCGATGCCGGATGATTCCGATCGGCGTTTGATGAACCTGTGCCAGGCGGTAATGGCAGCGCCGTCGCTGGAGATTCCGTTCGAGCAGCACGCGGCAAATGCCGGGGCCAGCGTGCGCACGTTGGCGCGGTTGTTCAAGGACAGCCTCGGCATGGGCTTCGCTGAGTGGCGGCGGCAGGTGCAGTTGGCGACGGCGGTGGCGGAACTGATTCAGGGCGTGGCGGTGAGTGTGATTGCCCGGGAGCTCGGCTATTCACCCAGTAGTTTCAGCGACATGTTTCGCCGCGAACTTGGCGTGGCGCCCTCACAATTTGCAGTGGAACACGATTAACCAAACCTGCATAAATCCAATGTGGGAGCGAGCCTGCTCGCGAATGCGGTGGATCAGTTGACTCATCCTTCACTGACACACCGCTTTCGCGAGCAGGCTCGCTCCCACAGGGTTCTGTGGTGTGCATCCGATACTTGTCCGAAATTCAGAAGTCCTTGGCCGATGCCATCCCCGCCGGTTCCCTAAACTCTGCCCATTCCCTTCAAACGGCGGAGTTCCTCCCCATGAACTACCTGATTTCACTGGCCATTGGTCTGGGCGTCGGCCTGCTGTATGGCGCGCTGGATTTCCGTTCCCCGGCGCCACCGGCCATCGCACTGGTCGGTTTGCTCGGCATGCTTGCCGGTGAACAGTTATGGCCGATGGGCCGGCAACTGGTGACGGGCTGGCTGTCCTGAACTCTTTTTCTCCTTCGGTGGATGTCCCCATGAAAGCACTGCAATTCGATAAAACCGGCGATCTGTCTTCCCTGCGCTACGTCGAGGTGTCGACTCCGGTACCCAGCGCTGACGAAGTGCTGGTGCAGATCAAGGCTGCCGGCCTGAATCCCAGTGATGTGAAAAACGTCCTGGGTCGCTTCCCCTACACCACGCTGCCACGGATTCCCGGTCGAGATTTTGCCGGTGTCGTTGTCGAAGGCCCGCAGGCCTTGATCGGTCAGGAAGTCTGGGGCACTGGCCGTGAGCTGGGCTTTTTTGCCGACGGCTCCCATGCGCAGTTCGTCAAACTGTCGACCAATGGCGTGGCGCACAAACCTTCGCATCTGAGTTTCACCCAAGCCGCCAGCCTCGGCGTGCCGTACACGACGGCGTGGGATGCGCTGGAACGCAGTCTGGTGACGGCTGAAACACGTTTGCTGGTGATCGGTGGCGGTGCGGTGGCCTCGGCGGCATTGGCCCTGGCGAAAGTGCGTGGTGCGCAGTTGCTGGCAGCGGCGCGCCGCCCGGAGCAGGTGGCGGAGTTACAGGCGCAGGGTTATCAGACGATCCAGCTGGATAAACCCGAAGACCTCGGCGCGCAGGTCAACGCGGTGTATCGCGGCGGCGCCGATGTAATTTTCGACACCACCGGTTTCTGGCTCCCGGCGTCGGTGGCGGGATTGGCCACCTTCGGCCGGATCGCGATCATCGCCGCGCCGGTGGACGGGCACGTGCAACTGCCGGCACTGGCGTTGTATCGCAAGGGCGGGTCGGTGGTCGGGATCAATTCGTTGTTGTATGGCGTTGAAGCGTGTGCGGCGATGCTTGAGCAGTTCGGGCGGTTCTTTGATGAAGGCTTGCTGCCGTTGCCGCAAGGGTTGGTCGAAGCGCCGTTGGCCGAAGGCCTGGCGCGCTACGCCGATGTGAATCAGGGCAGCGGTGACAAGGTCATCCTCATCCCCTGAAACACCGCAAAACCCCTGTAGGAGTGAGCCTGCTCGCGATCGCGGTGTATCAGTCACCCATGTATCAACTGACACACCGCGATCGCGAGCAGGCTCACTCCTACAGTAGATCGGTGTCGGGCTCAGGATTGCGGGACACCGTTTTCCCACGCCGACCAGTTTTTCAGGATGTCCTGCACCAGCGGATTCCCCGCGCGATAGAGGTTCTCCAGCGCCGGCACGAAGCCGCCCTGATCGGCGTACTTGAGCAGGTTGTCCACTTCACTGCCGCCCGGCTCTGGACGATCAAAATCGGAGCCGGCACGCACCACGGCCAGACGTTGCACGTCGACCAGACCTTCGCGACTGGCACGCAGCAAGGCCTCATAGGTGGAGTTGTCTTCCTGCTGCGTCGTGCAGTATTCGCCCTTGTTATCGGTCAACAACTTGGTCCAGACCTCGGCCCGTTCGCTCAAGCGCGTGCCGGAGAACCAGGTGTTTCCGGCCAGTGTGTCGCAACGGGTCACCACCGGTGGTTGATTGGCCGGGGCCGACGGGTATTTCAGGCGCCACGCGGCGGATTCCCTGCTTTCGCTCAGCTCGACCTTGTGGCTCAGGGCGAATGCCTTGGCCTGCAGTTTCGGGTTGAGTTCAAAGACTTCGGTCTTGTAGTCCAACGGTGGTTTTTCGTTCGGGCCTTTGGTGTTGATGCCCAGGTAGCCGGTCGGCCAACTCGACGGTGCATCGCGCGAATCGATCTCCCATTGCGTGCCGAACTCCACCAGATAATGCGCCCACGCGGCGGTGCCGATAGTCCCGTGTTTCGGGCTGATGCCGGCGATACCGGCGATCAGGAAGTAACTTTTGCGCAGGTCGAATTTCGGCGACAAGGCCAAGGCCAGGGTCGAGGCGGCGGCGTTGGTCTGGCCCATGCCGGTGGTCAGCAGGCACACCTGCTGCGTGTTGCAGCGGATGCTCGGGTACTCGGCGGACAGGCCCGGCACGCGGATTTCCTGCTTCAGCTCCAGGCGATCGATCCAATGCTGCGCCTCGGGGGCGAACATGGTGATCAGCACGACTTTCGGCTGCATCGGTGCTTCGGCGGCCCACGCGGTGGAGGAGAGCAGGGCCGCACCGGCCAGGGTCAAACGCATCATTGCTTGCATGGAAAACTCCTTGATTCAGAACTGATAACCGACGCCGGCGTAGTAACCCCAGCCGTTGGAACGTGCGCGGAAATTGCCGTCGCCAAAATTCAGCTCGCTGCCGTCTTCCCAGTTGCCGCCGTTGTGGAAATAACGGCCGACCAGGGTGAAGCGCAAGTGAGTGAACGAGTAGAGCAAGACGTTGGTCGCCACTGTTGCGTTGGCCGTGCGCGCAGGGTTGTCCTTGTGGATGTCCGAGCCGAAATCGAAGTTGGTGAAACCAATGTAGGTCAGCGAAGCGCCGTTGCTGAATTTGTCGATCGGCACGATGTACTTCAGTTGCGCGCGATAGCCGTCCCACGAGTATTCGTTGCTCGCGCCGTAGTTTTCCCACTGATAGCGACCGTACAGGTTGGCCGACAGATTGACCCGCGAATGGGTGTCGATGTCGGTGCCGAAACCGCTGTAGAGGGTGTTGGCGCGGTTCTCTTTGCGGCTGCCGTGGTCATAGATCCAGTCGAACGCCACATACCATTCCTTGAACGGGCCGATGGCCAGGCTGCGGCCGGCGAGGTAGTCGATGGAAATGCGCGGTTCGTGCTCCATAAACACCGGCGAGCCGTGATCCCACACGCCTTTGTCGTGGCTATTGCCAATGTTGAAGATCTTCGGAATGTCGACGTAGCCGTATAACTCGAACGGGCCTTTGCGGCCGAAGTACTCGTATTCCAGATAGATGTCATCAGCCGGTTGCGGGCCGAAGCTGATGTCCTTGCTGCCGATCAGCATCAGATCCTGGTTGTACCAGTCCGACAGGTACGCGCCTTTTTTCGGCGGGCTGGCTTCGGGGCTGAGGGCTTCGCCCTGGGCGGATTCTTCCTTGGCGACCGGTTGCGCCAGAGCGCTGGGGCTGAGAAGTCCGGTAACGCCGGTCAGTAGCAGGGAAACAGCGAGCGTGCACGGGAAAGGTGCGCGAAAAGGGCATGCGATGGGCATTCAAAGTCCTTTTTTTGCGGATCAGGGCCCGGATTCCGTGGGCTTGTACGGTTTTGTTACGAAAACGCTGGAATTGCCATTGCGCAAACGTTTGCACAAGACGTACCAAAATCTTCAACAAGCTGAAAAATAGATCGTTTTGCTGCATTTCCTGCTTGATCGGTCAGACGCGGTTTTGCGCACCCTGCAGGTCCTTGTGGGAGCGAGCTTGCTCGCGAAGGCGGGGGGCGGAAAAGTATCCGCAAGCTGACACGACGCCTTCGCGAGCAAGCTCGCTCCCACAGTTTTGAATCTCGTCGAGGCTAATAGCTGCGTGGTTGAAACGTTGATTCCAGAGGCCTCTAGCACCAAAGTATTAATGCCATTTAACCAATGCCCCATCGCAGGGCGTCGACTAGCGTGTGTCAGGAATAGAACGGTTTTGTAATGACCGTCGCAGTCTTGATTCGCGTGTCGAATAAGCCCGCTGCTTGTGCACGCCGCTCAAGGAAGAAATTGGCCACGACAAGGAGTAGCCCGTGGAAGCAAGGTTTGGTGTCGCCCTCGTTTCGCGCTTTTCCCCTCTTTCCCTTGCTGTGCACCTGAGCGTCGCCGGGCTGTTGTTCGGCGGGGTCAGCGCACCTGCGCTGGCCACGTGCTCCACGGCAGGTTCAACCGTGACCTGCACCGGCGTGCCGAGTCTGCCGCTGTTTCTCAATAACTTTTCCAGTGCCACCAGCGGTTTGACGGTCAACGTCAACAGCGGCGCGCAGATGAACGCGACCCTCGGCGGCCATGTGATGGACTTGACCGGGGTGAACATCTCCCTGAACAACTCCGGCACCCTCGACCCGGCGCTACTGGGCCTGGTCTCGGTGTTGAGTGGCGGCGCATTCATTGGCACCGGTGCGACCAGTACGGTCAGTGTGCTCAACAATGCCAGCGGGATCATTCGCGGCACGGGCATGTTGCTCGGGCTCAACCTGACCAGCATCGACGGCCTGGCCCTTTCGGTTAACAACGCGGCAACCGGCACCACCAGCATCACCAACAACGGCACCATCACCTCGACCGGACTCTCGATCGGCGGCATCACCTTGGCGGACACCCCGGTGATCGGCGTCTACGGTGGTTCGCAGGTCAACATGACCAACAGCAACACCGGCGTCATCAACGGTCGGATCGCGTTCGAGACCTCGGCGGCGGGCAACACCTTCACCAACGCCGGTGCGATTACCGGTGGTGTGTCGATGGGCGCGGCGAGCACCAACACTTTCACGGCGGTGACCGGCTCCAGCGTCAACGTCGGTGACGGTGTACAGATCAGCGTCGGCCTCGGCGGTTTGATCGGCATCAACCTGACCTTTGCGCCAACCGGTACGGTGGATGGTGGTGCGGGCGGCACCAACAGCCTGATCCTGCAAAACCCGGCTGGCGTCGGCGGCGGTATCACCGGGACTGGCACGGCATCGAGCGCGACCTACATCAACTTCAACAACCTGACCCTCAACAGCGGCACCTGGACCTTGCAGGGGCCATTGGTCAGTGGCGCGACCACGCTCAACGGCGGTATCGCGAATTTCAACAACAACGCCACCTTCGGCAGCGGCGTAATCACCTCCAACGGCGGGACTCTGCAGGCCAGCAATGCCGGGTTGAACATCAGCAATCTGATTTCCCTCGGCGCGGGTGGCGTGACCGTGCAAGGCACTAACGCGACCACCCTGAGCGGGGTGATTTCCGGCAGCGGCGGTTTCACCAAGGCCGGTACCGGCCAGCTTAATCTCAGCGCCGCCAACACCTATCTGGGCAACACCACGCTCAATGGCGGCACGGTGCAGTTGGGCAACAACCTGGCACTGAGCACCGGCACCCTCAACGTCACCGGCGCGACAACATTGAGCGCACCGGGCACGATCAGCCTGGCCAACGCCATCAGCCTCGGCGGCACCTTGACGGCCGGCGGCACTGGTGCGCTGACCCTCGGCGGTTTGATCAGCGGCAGCAGTGGTCTGACCAAAACCGGCAGCGGCAGCCTGACCGTCAGTGGTGCCAATAGCGGGTTCACCGGCACCACCACCCTCAGCGCCGGTAGCCTGTTGGTGACCAACAATGATTCGCTGGGCAGTGGCGCGCTGAATACCGCCGCCGGTACCAGTCTGGACAGCACCGCCAACGTCACTTTGGCCAATAACATCGGTATGACCGGTGCGCTCAACGTGCTCGGCAGCAATGCCCTGACACTCGGCGGCGTGTTGTCTGGCACTGGCGGGATTACCAAATCCGGCAGCGCCGGCCTGACCTTGAGCGGCAACAACACCAACAGCGGCAACACGCTGCTCAATGCCGGCAGCCTGTTCGTTGGCAGCAACACCGCGCTGGGGACTGGCGCACTGAATGCGGCGACGGGTACCACGCTGGATGCGACTGCCGCAGTGACATTGGCCAACGCCGTTGCGCTGGCGGGCGGGGTGACCATCGGCGGCACTCAGGCATTGGGCCTGAGCGGCGTTGTCAGCGGCGTCGGCAGTTTGATCAAGAATGGCACGGCGGATCTGACCCTCAGCGGCAACAACACCTTCTCCGGCGGCACTGCGCTTAATGCCGGTACGCTGATTGTCGGTTCCAATACGGCGCTGGGTACCGGTGCCCTGACCACAGCGGCAGGCACCAAACTCGACGCTAGCACCACGGCCGCGTTGACCAATGCGGTGACCCTTGGCGGTGATCTGGAAGTGCGTGGCAGTGCTGACCTGACCCTCGGTGGTGTGATCAGCGGCAGTGGCGGGTTGACCAAGCGCGGTTTTGCCAACCTGACTCTCAACGGTGCCAACACTTATCTCGGCGGTACCACGCTGGCCGCCGGCACGCTCACTGTGGGCAACGCGGCCGCGTTGGGCAGCGGTGCATTGAACGTCATCGATGTCTCAGCGCTGGACAGCAACACCGCTGTCAACCTGAGCAACAACATCAACCTCAACAGCAGTACCCTGAGCCTCGGCGGCAGCAGCGGTCTGACCCTCTCCGGTGTCATCAACGGCGCCGGTCAACTGATCAAGAACGGCGCCGCCAACCTGACCCTCGATGGGGTAAACACGTTCGCTGGCGGGACCACGTTGAACGCCGGTAGCTTGACTGTCGGTAACGCTGCGGCGCTGGGCACTGGCGCACTGACTGTCGCCGGGGCCAGTACCCTCAACAGCAGCACGGCGGTGACCCTGAACAACGCAATCACCCTCAACGCCAACCTCACCGCCGGCGGCGCCAATGCGCTGACCCTTGGCGGGGTGATCAGTGGCGGCAGTGGTTTAATCAAGACCGGCGCATCCAGCCTGACCCTCAACGGTAACAACACCTACACCGGCACCACCGCCCTGAACGCCGGTTCGCTGATTGTCGGCTCCAATACCGCCCTCGGCACTGGCACACTGAACGCCTCGAACGGCACCACTCTGGATGCCAGCACTGCGGCAACGCTGGCAAACAACGTTAACCTCGGCGGCACTCTGACCCTGGGTGGCTCCAATGCGCTGACCCTCGGCGGCGTGGTCGCGGGTATCGGTGGACTGACCAAGAACGGCGCTGCCGATCTGACCCTCAACGGCGCCAACACTTATTTTGGCAACACCGTGTTGAATACCGGCAAACTGACCGTCGGCAGCAACACCGCGCTGGGTTCCGGTACGTTGAACGCGGCGGCCAACACCACGCTGGACGCCAACACGGCGGTCAGCCTGAACAATGCCGTGGCACTCGCCGGTGCCTTGAATATCGGCGGTACGGCGGATATGACCCTGACCGGTCTGGTCAGCGGCGCCGGCAGTCTGGTGAAAGACGGCGCGGCCAATCTGATTCTCAACGCCGCCAACAACTACCTCGGCGGCACCACGCTGAACGCCGGTACGTTGACCGTCGGCAACAGTTCGGCACTGGGGTCCGGTGCGCTGACCGTCGCTGGCGCCGCAACGCTGGACAGCAATTCGCCGCTGGTCAGCCTCAACAACGCCGTCGCCCTGAATGCCGCGCTGACCGTGGGCGGTACGCAGAACCTCACCCTCGGCGGCGTCACCAGCGGCACTGGCCAGTTGATCAAGGACGGCGCGGCCAATCTCACCCTCAATGGCAACAACACCTTCAGCGGCGGCACCACGCTCAACGCCGGTACGCTGACATTGGGCAATGCCAACGGCCTGGGCAGCGGTGCATTGGTCGTCGGCGGCGCGGCGACGCTGGATAACAGCGCCTCGTTCGGCATTGGCAACGCGATCACTTTGAACGCCGGGCTGACGGTTGCCGGCAACAACGATTTGAGCCTGAACGGCATCATCGACGGCGCCGGCAGCCTGACCAAAAACGGCCTGTCGGATCTGACCCTCGCCGGCAACAACACTTTTACCGGCGCGCTGAATATCGTCTCGGGCAGCGTCACCACGCTCAATACCAACGCGTTGGGTAACACCTCCGGGGTCAACATCAGTGCCGGTGCCGGGCTGAATCTGGGCAGTGACGCCAGCCTCGGCGCGCTGACCGGCAGCGGCAGTGTGCAACTGACCGGCAGCAACACCCTGACCGTCGGCAGCGGCAACGTCACCAGTACGTTTGACGGTGACCTCAGTGGCAGCGGCGGTCTGGTCAAAGTCGGCACCGGTACCTTGAACCTCACCGGGATCAGCGGCATCACCGGCAACACTGCGATCAATGG
The DNA here is from genome assembly GCF_900110195.1 of Pseudomonas sp. ok266. Classification (NCBI taxonomy): domain Bacteria; kingdom Pseudomonadati; phylum Pseudomonadota; class Gammaproteobacteria; order Pseudomonadales; family Pseudomonadaceae; genus Pseudomonas; species Pseudomonas sp. ok266. The sequence continues at coordinate 155,978 of NZ_FOCU01000007.1, forward strand.
CGGCACCGTTGATCTCAGCGGTTCGCTGGGCAGTGCACAGGTCAACGTCAACACTGGCGGTACCCTCACCGGCACCGGTTCGGCGCTTGGTAGCGTCAACGTCAACAGCGGCGGCCATCTGGCGTTGTCGTCGGGCAATCAACTGTCCGCCGGTGCGCTGACCCTCGCTGCCGGCAGCAATGTCGATGTGGCGTTGGGCACGCCGTCGACCACTTCACTGATGAACGTCGGTGGCAACCTCACCCTCGACGGCAATCTCAACGTCACCGATGCCGGCGGTTTTGGCGTTGGTGTGTATCGCCTGTTCAACTACACCAGTGCCCTGACCAACCTCGGTCTGGATGTCGCCAGCGTGCCGGTCGGCTACGGCCTCGGCGATCTGCTGGTGCAAACCGGGGTGGCCAATCAGATCAACATTCAAGTCTCCGCGCCGAACAGCAACATCCGTTACTGGGACGGCAGCCAGACCATTGCCAACGGCATCGTCGATGGCGGTAGCGGTACGTGGAACGCGGTCGGCACCAACTGGACCGATGCCAACGGTCTGGTCAATCAACCGTGGGCCGGCGACTTCGCGGTGTTCCAGGGCAGCGCCGGCACGGTGACGGTGAACGGCACGCAAGCGTTCACCGGCCTGCAGTTCGTCACTGACGGCTACAACCTGGTCAACGGCTCGGCAGGGCAACTCACGGCCATCAACGGCACTGGCGGCACCACAGCAGTGCGGGTCGATCCGGGCGTCACCGGCACTATCGGCGTCAATATCGATGGCAGCGGCATTCTCAACAAACTCGACGCCGGCACCTTGGTGCTCAACGGCGCCAACACTTACAGCGGCGGCACGCAACTGGATGGCGGCAAGATCATCGTCGGCAGCAACACCGCACTCGGCACCGGTACGTTGACGGCGAATGCCGGCACGCAACTGGACAGCAACGCGGCGGTGACACTGGCTAACGCGGCGACGCTCAACGGTAACCTCACCGTGGTCGGCAGCAATGCGCTGACCCTCAACGGCGTGATTGGTGGCACCGGCGGGCTGATCAAAACCGGCACGGCCAATCTGACCCTCGGCGGCAATAACGCTTTCCTCGGCCCGGTAGCGCTGAATGCCGGCGGGCTGGTTCTGGCGTCGAACTCGGCGCTCGGCTCCGGCACGTTGAACGCGGCGGGCGGTACGACGCTGGATGCCAGCACGGCGGTTTCGGTAAACAACGCGGTCAACCTGGCCGGCAATCTCGGCATCGGCGGCACGGCGGATCTGACCCTGGCCGGTACGCTCAACGGCGCCGGCAGCCTGAGCAAAAACGGCGCCGCCAACCTGACTCTCAGCGGCAACAACAACTTCCTCGGTGGCACCACTTTGAACGCGGGCACCTTGACCGCCGGCAGTAACTCAGCGCTGGGTCTGGGCAACCTGACCGTGGCGGGTGCCTCGGCGCTGGACAGCAACAGTGCGCTGAGCCTGGGCAACAACGTCGTGCTAAACGCCAATCTGAGCAACACCGGCAGCAACAACCTGACCGTCGCAGGTGTGGTCAGCGGTGCGGGTGGCTTGATCAAGGACGGCGCGTCGAATCTGACACTCAACGGCATCAACACCTTCACCGGCGGTACCACGCTGAATGCCGGCACGTTGACCCTTGGTACGGGCGCGTCGCTGGGCAGTGGCGCGCTGACCGTGGCGGGTGCTTCGACCCTCGACAATTCCGCGCCACTGGTGCTGGCCAACAACCTCAACGTCAATGCCAATCTGGCCTTGGCCGGTAACAACAACCTGACCCTTGGCGGTGTGATTGCCGGCGCCGGTACGCTGAGCAAAAACGGTCTGGCCGACGTGACATTGAGCGGCAGCAACACTTTCAGCGGCACGTTCGATGTGCTCGCTGGCAGCCTGACCACGCTCAGTGGCGGGGCGCTAGGCAACAACGCCACGGTCAATCTCGCTAGCGGCGCAGCGCTCAATCTCGGTGCTTCGGGCAGCCTCGCGAGCCTCACCGGCAGCGGCACTGCGCTGGTCGGCACTGGCAATACGCTGAGCCTCGGTGGCAACAACGTCAGCAGCACGTTTGCCGGCATACTCAGCGGTGATGGCGGGCTGAGCAAACTCGGCACGGGCACCCTGACCCTCAGCGGCATCAGCGACATGACCGGTGACACCAGCGTCAACGCCGGCACCTTGCAGGTCAACGGCTCGCTGGCCAGCGGCAACGTGCTGGTCAACAACGGTGGCACCCTCGGTGGCAGCGGCACCTTGACCGGTGCCGTGACGGTGGCTGATGGCGGTCATCTGGCTGGCGTCACTGGCAGTACGCTGAACGTCAGTTCGCTGGTGTTGAACGGCAACTCAAACTTCGACGTCGGACTTGGCACACCGGTGTCCGGTGGCGGCAATGCGCTGGTCAATGTCGGCGGCAACCTGACCCTCGACGGCACCCTCAATGTCAGCGACATCGGCGGTTTTGGCAGCGGCGTGTATCGCCTGATCGACTACACCGGCGGCCTGACTGACAACGGCATGCTCTTCGGCACGTTGCCGGGTAGCGTCAGCCCGGGCGATCTGCAACTGCAAACCGCGCTGGCCAATCAGATCAACCTGCTGGTCACCGCACCGGGCGTCACCGTGCAGTTCTGGGACGGCAATCAGCTTGTGGCCAATGGTTCGGTAGAGGGCGGCAGCGGCACTTGGGGCACTGGCACCACCAACTGGACCGACGTCAACGGCACCACCAACCAAGCGTGGGGCAACAGCTTCGCGGTGTTCCAGGGCGCGGCCGGCACGGTGACAGTCAACGGCGCGCAAACCGTTACCGGCCTGCAGTTCGTCACCGATGGCTACAGCCTGGTGAACGGCACGGCGGGTTCGCTGAATCTGGTCAACGGTTCGCTGGGCAATGCCACGGTGCGGGTTGACCCGAATGCCACGGCAACCATCGGTGTCGCGCTCAATGGCAGCGGCACGCTGGGCAAATACGACAGCGGTACGCTGGTGCTCAACGCGGCCAACGGCTACACCGGCGGCACGGCGCTCAATGGCGGCAAGATTGTCGTTGGCAACAACGCGGCGCTCGGCACTGGTGTATTGACCGCCGCCGATGGCACCGCGCTGGACAGCAACGCGGCCGTCAGCCTGGGCAACGATGTTGTGCTCAACGGTGGCTTGAATGTCGCAGGTTCCAACGCTTTGACCCTCGACGGCGTGGTCAGCGGCAGCGGCAGCCTGATCAAGGCCGGCGCATCGAGCCTGACCCTCAACGGCAGCAACACTTTCAGTGGCGGCACTCAACTCGCCGGCGGCACGCTGGTTCTTGGCAACAACAGTGCGATCAGCAGCGCTGCGCTTAACGTGACCGGTGACGGCACGCTCGACAGCACCTCGGCACTGCAACTGGCCAATGCCATCAACCTTGGCGCGCAACTGACCCTCGCCGGTAATCAGAACACCACATTGATCGGTGCGGTGACCGGCACCGGCAGTCTGCTGAAAAACGGTAGCGGCGATCTCGTCCTCAGTGGTGCCAATACCTACAGCGGTGGCACCACGCTGAACGGCGGCACGACGCGCGGTGACACCAGTAGCCTGCAAGGTGCGATCGTCAACAACGCAACCCTGACCTTCGAGCAAAACGCCGATGGCAGCTACACCGGCAATCTCACCGGCGCCGGTACGCTGAACAAAACCGGGGCTGGAGAGTTGCTGCTGACTGGCAACAACACCTTCACCGGCAACACCTCGGTGCAGGCCGGCAACCTGATCGTCAACGGCGTGCTCAACAGCGCCAATGTCAACGTTGCCAGCGGTGCGGGCATCGGCGGCGGTGGCCAGTTTGGGGGGGGCGTGCAACTGGCCAGCGGCGCGACGCTACTGGGTGGCGGTACGGCAACGCCATTGTCAGTCGGTTCGCTGGCACTGTCGTCGGGGACCAATCTGGATTTCAGTCTCGGCTCGGCGGCCAGTTCGACCACCGTGGTCAATGTCGCCGGCAATCTGACCCTCGACGGTACGTTGAACATCAGCAACGCCGGCGGTTTCGGCACTGGGGTTTATCAACTGTTCAGCTACGGCGGCAGCCTGACCGACAACGGTCTGGTGTATGGCAGCCTGCCGGTGTCGGCGGCCAATCTGACCCTGCAAACCGCGATTGCCAATCAGATCAACCTGCTGGTGCAAGGCACCCCGGGTGAGGTGCAGTTCTGGAACGGTGGCACCACCAATCCGGACGGCAGCATCGGTGGCGGCAGCGGTGTGTGGGGGCCGGGCACCAACTGGACCGATCCGAGCGGGACGCAGGCCTTGGCTTCAAATGGTCAGTTCGCGGTGTTCGGCGGTCAGGCAGGTACGGTTACCGTGCAGGGCAATCAGAACTTCACCGGCCTGCAATTCCTCGCCGGCGGCTACAGCCTGACGCCGGGTGCCGGTGGCTCACTGACCCCGGTCAACGGTGCGGACGGCAGCCTCGCGCCAGTGCGGGTCAATGCCGGAGGGAGCGCGGAAATCTCCGCGCCGCTGGTGGGCACGGGCGGTATCGAGAAACTTGATTCCGGCACGCTGGTACTGAGCGGCGCCAACACCTACAGCGGCGGCACCACGGTCAGCGGCGGTACGCTGGTCGGTAACACCACCAGCCTGCAGGGCAATATCCTCAACAATGCTTCGCTGCTCTTCGTACAGAACTTCAACGGTCAGTTCAATGGATCGTTGCGCGGACTGGGCGCGATGCTTAAACGCGGTACCGGCACCTTGCTGTTGACCGGTGATCAGCCATTCAGCGGCACGGTCGCGGTCGATCAGGGCGTGCTGCAAGTCGGCAGCCGTGCGGCGCGGGCGTCGTTGGGTGGGCAAGTTACCGTGGCCAACGGCGCGGGGTTGAGTGGTAATGGCAGCGTCGGCTCGGTGGTCAACCATGGTGTGGTGGCTTCCGGTGCTGAGGCCGGAACCCTGAGCGTGGCCGGTAACCTGACCAATTCGAGCGACGGGGTGCTGGCGCTGACCGTCAGTTCGCCAACCGCGACACCGTTGGCCGTCGGTGGCACCGCAACGCTGGGCGGCGCTTTGCAAGTGAACTCGCTTGCACCGTTCACCGGCAACACCACGTATTCGCTGATCACCGCAGGTGGCGGCGTGAACGGCACCTTCAGCGCAGCGGACCTGCCGCAATACGCGTTCCTTAATACCGCACTGGTGTATGACGCCAACACAGTGAACCTGGTGGTCAGCCGCAATGGCAATTCGTTCGCCGATGTCGCCGCCACCGGCAACCAGTTCCGGACTGCTACTGCGCTGTCGAACAATGGTCCGGCGGGCGCGGCGTTGCAGAACGAGATCGTCAACCTCAGTGTCGCCGGTGCGCGCAATGCCTTCGACAGTCTGTCCGGTGAGATCCACGCCAGCACCGCCAGTGCCATCCTTGAGGATTCGCGCTACGTGCGTGACGCGGTCAACGATCGCATGCGCCAACCGTCGTGCAGCGCGGCGGATGATCCACGCCGTGCCTTGGCGCCAAGTGACAACCAACTGAGCAGCAACGGTTGCCACGGCGAAATGGTTGGCTGGGCGCGGGCCCTCGGCGCGTGGGGTGAGTCGGATGGCGACAGCAATGCGGCGAAACTCGATCGTAACCTCAGCGGCTTCATGCTCGGCACCGACAAGCAACTCGATGACCAGTGGCGCGTGGGCATGGCCGCCGGTTACACCCGCAGCGACCTTGATGCCCATGATCGTCGCTCGGACGCCACCGTCGAAAGCTACCATCTGGCCGCGTACCTCAACTCGCAGTTCGATGCCCTGGCCGTGCGCCTCGGCGCGGCTTACAGCTGGCACGACATCGAGACCAAACGCAACGTCAGCGTCGGCAGCTACAACGACCGCTTGAAAGCCAACTACGACGCGCGCAGTGCGCAGGTGTTCGGTGAAGTCGGTTACACGATTGACGCCGGCGGCATTGCCCTTGAGCCGTTCGCCGGGCTGGCCTACGTCAACTACGACAGCGACAAAGCCAAGGAAAAAGGCGGAGTAGGGCGTCTGGAGGCCGATGCCGATCAGGACATCACTTTCTCGACCCTCGGCGTGCGCGCCGGCAAAGTCATCACCCTGGCCAACGGCGGGCAATTCACCCCGCGCGCGGCGCTCGGCTGGCGCCATGCGTTTGGTGACACCAAGCCTGACGCCGATCTGACCTTCATCGACGGCGGCGCCTCGTTCAGCACCCAAGGCGTGCCGATCGCCAAGGACAGCGCCATCGTCGAAGCGGGGGTCGACTTCCAGATCAGCCCGACCGGCAAACTCGGGGTCGGCTACTCGGGCCAACTGTCGAACGACAGCAACGACCATGCGATGACCATCAGCTTCAGCCTGGGCTTCTGATTTAGGGTCGAAGCACTTTTAGCCGCCCGCGAGGGCGGTTTTTTTTACCTTGTCTCAAGCTGCTCGTTCCCACGCTCTGCGTGGGAATGCCTCTAGGGACGCTCCGCGTTCCGGCTCCGGAAGGGACGCGGAGCGTCCCGGGCTGCATTCCCACGCGGAGCGTGGGAACGATCGGATAGACCCGGCGTGCTCTGCTAGAATCGCCCCCATCAACAGCCTGAGACTCCCCCATGAGCGAGCCGATTCGTCTGACCCAATACAGCCACGGCGCCGGTTGCGGCTGCAAGATTTCCCCGCAGGTGCTGGAAGTGATTCTGGCCGGCAGCGGTGCGCAGAACCTTGATCCGAAACTGTGGGTCGGCAACGCCTCGCGCGATGACGCGGCGGTCTACGAGATCGATGCCGAGCGCGGTGTGGTCTCGACCACGGACTTTTTCATGCCGATCGTCGATGACCCGTTCGACTTCGGCCGCATCGCCGCGACCAATGCGATCAGCGACATCTACGCGATGGGCGGTGATCCGCTGATGGCCATCGCGATTCTCGGTTGGCCGGTCAATGTGCTGGCGCCGGAAGTGGCGCGTGAAGTGATTCGCGGCGGCCGTGCCGTGTGCGACGCGGCGGGCATTCCACTGGCAGGCGGGCATTCGATCGATGCGCCAGAGCCGATCTTCGGCCTCGCCGTCACCGGTCTGGTCGAGAAGCGCCACATGAAGCGCAACGACACCGCCACCGCCGGTTGCCTGTTGTACCTGACCAAACCGCTGGGCATCGGCATCCTCACCACCGCCGAAAAGAAGGGCAAGCTGCGCGCCGCCGACGTCGGCGTGGCCCGCGACTGGATGTGTACCCTGAACAAACCCGGCAGTCGCTTCGGCAAACTCGCCGGCGTTACAGCGATGACCGACGTTACCGGTTTCGGTCTGCTCGGGCATCTGGTTGAAATGGCCGATGGCAGCCAGCTCACCGCGCGCATCGCCTATGACCGTGTGCCGCGTCTGGACAGCGTCGAGTATTACCTTGATCAAGGTTGTGTCCCCGGCGGTACGCTGCGCAACTTCGACAGCTATGCGAGTAAGGTGGGCCGCGTGCAGGAACTGCACAAACGCGTGCTCTGCGACCCGCAAACCAGTGGCGGTCTGCTGATCGCGGTGACGCCGCAAGGCAATGAAGAATTCCTCGCTGTTGCCGCCGAACTGGGTCTGAACCTTGCGCCAATCGGCGAACTGGTTGAGCGACAGACGAACGCAGTCGAGGTGATTTGATGCTCCGCGACTGCACTGACTACCGAGACATTTTCCTCAACGACCGGCCGCTGATGGACGCCCGCGCGCCGGTCGAATTTCACAAGGGCGCGTTCCCCGGTGTGATCAACCTGCCGCTGATGAATGATGTCGAACGGCAGAAGATCGGTACCTGCTACAAGCAACACGGCCAGCAGGCCGCCATCGAGCTGGGCCATCAACTGGTGTCGGGCGCGGTGAAGGCCGAACGCATCCAGGCCTGGGCCGATTTTGCCCGCGCCCATCCTGACGGTTATCTGTATTGTTTTCGTGGCGGCCTGCGCTCGCAGATCACTCAGCAATGGCTGCGTGACGAGGCGGGCATCGACTATCCGCGCGTCGGCGGTGGTTACAAAGCGATGCGCAACTTCCTCATCGACACCCTTGAGCAGGCCATCGCGCAATGTGATTTCGTCCTGCTCGGTGGCATGACCGGCACTGGCAAGACCGAAGTGCTGGTGCAGTTGCGCAATGGCCTGGACCTGGAAGGGCACGCCAATCATCGTGGCTCAAGCTTCGGCAAACGCGCCACCGGACAGCCGTCGAACATCGATTTTGAAAACCGCCTGGCCATCGACATTCTCAAGAAACGCGACGCGGGGTTTGCGCAGTTCGTGCTGGAGGACGAGAGCCGGGTGGTCGGCAGTTGCGCCTTGCCGCTGCCGCTGTATCAGGGCATGCAGCAGTACCCGATGGTCTGGCTGGAAGACAGTTTTGACGATCGCGTGGAGCGGATTCTGCGTGATTACGTGGTGGATCTGTCAGCGGAATTTACGGCTGTGCACGGTGAAGAGGGCTTCACGTTGTTCTCTGAACGCTTGCTGGAAAGCCTCAACAACGTGCAGAAGCGCTTGGGTGGCGAGCGCCATCGGCGAATGCTGATGTTGATGGAAGAGGCGTTGATCGAGCAGGGGCGAAGCGGGGCGGTGGACTTGCATCGCGGCTGGATCGAAGGGTTGCTGCGTGAGTATTACGACCCGATGTATGTGTTTCAGCGCGAGAAGAAGGGCGGGCGGATCGAGTTTGCCGGGGAGCGTGGGGCGGTGCTTGAGTATCTGCGAGAGCGGGCCAGCCAGAAAGTTTGAGGTTGTAGCGGCTGGCCTCTTCGCGAGCAAGCTCGCTCCCACAGGGGATTTGTATTTCACGCCGATCCAATGTGGGAGCGAGCCTGCTCGCGAAAGGGCCGTGCCAGGCCACACAACACTCAGGTCGGGCAGGTTTCCTTGCCATGATCCAGCCCCTGCTTGTAGCTGTGGCTCTGCAGACTGGCCTTGCCGTTGTGCCAGGTCAGCGTCAGCACGTACAGCGAGTCAAAATCGTTGCCCGCCCAGTCATCGGTGATGTTCTGTTTCTCGCCGACCGCGTTGCCCGCCACCTTGTTGATCAGCTCCGGCAGATAGCCGTGGGACCAGGCGGTGTAGATCGTCGAGTTGTGATACTTGTCTTCCAGCAGTTCGCGGGCCAGATCGCTGGTGTCGTTGGCCGAGAACTCAATATTCACCGGCAGGCCGAGCTTGATCGCGGCGGGGCTGATGGTCATCAGCGGGCGAATGTAGCTGTAGGAATTATCCAGCTCACCTTCCTCGACATTGCGCGTCGGGTTGGCGGCAAACACGTAATCGGCCTTGCCGAATTTCTCCGGCAGCAGCGTCGACAGGTCGATGGCGCGGTTCAGGCCCTGACAGTTGAGCTGGCCGAGGCCACCTTCGGGTTTCTCCGCATGGCGCAGGAACACCAGCGTCTGGGTACCGTCCACCGGTTGCGCGCGGCTTTCGCTGGACTCCAGCGACAGGAACAGCGCACTGACGGCCAGCAGGGAAGGCAGGGCCACATATGCGCGGTGTTTGAAACGTTTGGCGAATCGCATAAGGATCGTCATGAAATAAAAGGTTCTTCAGCAAATTCGGTTAAGGCTGACAAACCTTTACACCGCGGGCTCCCAGCGCCGGGTGTTTTCCCTGTCGTGAACGGCTTCCTCTGCAACAAAGCCATAGCTCAGAGTCCCTTGGGGCCGATTTGGTTCGATCCGTACGAGTGCGCGGCACTTTAGCGGCAAACTTCAACGGCTTGGGCACAGGTTAGCGACAGGATGTTACGGTTCGACGCAGCAGACGTTTTTTTGCGCCGGCTCCACGAGAATGCACAAAACTCCCTTTTATGTGCGATATCCATGTACCGCACCCGATGCTGCTCAGTCGATTGCAATGGCGCCTGTGTGATAGACGACTATCGCGACGTCTGCCTGGTTTTTCATTGGGCAGCACTCTTAAAAAAAGGATTTTTATGGGCATTGTTCGCAAAACCGCCACCCACTCGCTGTCCAGCCCTGGACTGGCAGACGCAAACCCGTCTCGTAAAAGAAGCAACGGTGTGCTCGCCGACGACGGGCCGGTGAAGAATTCGCGGCTTGATGAGCCGCAAACGCAGGTGGCGGCTGCCAATCAACCTGAAATGTCGATTACACCTTTCACGGTCTCAGCATTGCCGTCTGCCGGGGTTTTACCTATTCGTCCTGTGGTCGGATCACTTGAACACTATCGCTTGAATTCACCGGCCAGCTTGCCTGCGGCCGATGCCCAGGGCTTGAGGATCTTCAACGGGCGCCAATACGTCGATATTGCTCACGACGAGATCGTTCAGGTTCGGCAAACAGCAGCAACCGGCGAGTATCGGGCGACATTGGCATCCGAATTGGCAGCTTCCGGGCCGGCGCTGATCTTTGATCCGCAAAACAGGCTGTGGAAGCTCGCCGCTGCTCAGCCTTCCTCTGACTTAGCCAACGTGATTGATATCGATATTGATGAGCTGATTCGCGGCATCAGAAATGAATCGACCGCAAAAAAACGGATTCATGATGGCAGCGAAGACATGATCGAGCGTGACACGTTGATCGGTGCCACCCTGGTTGCGCGTGGGTTGAAGCAGTTCAAGCCAAAACAGGCAGCACTCATTCGTTCGGAGTTGCGGGCGATCGAAACGGTTTTCTCTGATGCCAATTACGCCATAAGTCAAAATCTGCACGAAGCCGATGCGGTTTACACAAGCTTCTTTGGCGCTGACCATCGAGTCGTTGCAGGGCAATTCGCTGAGTCAGTCTCGCGAGGCCTGGCGCTGTCCAGGGAGTATCAGGGCGTGTGGGGGGAGGAAAAATTTATCGGCGTTGATGTCGATAATGACGCCGCCGCATGGATGTACAAAAGAGATTTTCATGGCCGGTTCTTCATCAACCGGAAGTACATGCGACGTGGAATTTTGAGTATGTCGCTGGGCCATGAAATGTTGCACACCAACAGAGTCGACCGGTTCCAGGCCATCGGGCCCAATGCCGCGGATTTCTTCTATCTGAACAACCATCTGCAAGGTCTGTTGAGCCCGGATTTGCCAAGCATTTATGACGTGCCGGAGCGCGGTGTTTCCGAAGCGATCATGCGTGGTGGATTGACGGTCGATTACTTGAAGGCCTTCGGGGACGATCACGATAGCTTTTTGTTCGGCGTCAGTGATTACCTGGGCGTCGACGACGATCTGGACCTTCATACGGCGGTTGACCTGTTCAATGCCAATTCGCAAATGCGCGCGCACATGGCCGCGAACAATGCTGACAGCGTTGTTTACGCGGCGAAAAGCCTGCAGACGTTGCAGCGCAACAAAATTGAATATGCGTGGCTTGACAGCCTTATCGAGGATTGATGTGGGCGAGCACTGGCCAAAAGATCACAGGCTGCGGCGGCTCTGAATTATGATCTGGCTTTAAATTGTGACTGGATGCTTCCCATGACCGATCTGTCCGCGTTCCCGATCACCCAGAAATGGCCGGCGCAGTACCCTGACTGGATTCAGCTCTATTCCTTGCCGACGCCCAATGGTGTCAAAGTCTCGATCATGCTCGAAGAGATCGGCCTGCCGTACGAGCCGCACAAGGTCGCTTTCGACAGTAATGATCAATTGTCTGCCGAGTTCCTCTCGCTGAACCCGAACAACAAGATCCCGGCGATCCTGGATCCGCATGGCCCCGAAGATCAGCCACTGGCGCTGTTCGAATCCGGTGCGATCCTGATTTATCTGGCCGACAAAAGCGGCCAGTTGCTCGCGCAGGAAGGTGCGCAGCGCTACGAAACCATCCAGTGGCTGATGTTCCAGATGGGCGGCATCGGTCCGATGTTCGGCCAGCTCGGTTTCTTCAACAAATTCGCTGGCAAGGATTACGAGGACAAGCGCCCGCGTGATCGTTACGTCGATGAAAGCAAACGTCTGCTCAAGGTGCTCGACGGCCGGCTCGAGGGCCGTGACTGGATCATGGGCGAGCGCTATACCATCGCTGATATCGCTACGTTTCCGTGGGTGCGTAACCTGATTGGGTTTTATGAGGCCGGTGATCTGGTCGGGATCAGCAACTTCCCGAATGTCACCCGCGTACTGGAGCGCTTCCTCGCCCGCCCAGCGGTCATTCGCGGCCTGACCATCCCCTCGTAATCTCAGGGCTATACACATAACCCTGTGGGAGCGAGCTTGCTCGCGAAGGCGTCGTGTCAGCCAGCATTGCTATTGCTGATACACCAACTTCGCGAGCAAGCTCGCTCCCACAGGGGATTTGTTGTGCCACAGGGATTATTACACCCCCGGTAATGCACTCTTGATTGATCCAGGTTTGTACCGCGCGCCCCGCAAGGCATAAGCTTCGCCCCCTACGACTTTCGTCTCATCTGCCGTTTTCAGGAAAGGCCCTCATGTCCAGTCAGTTCCCCGAAGCACGTCCCCGCCGTCTGCGCCGCAATGCGAGCCTGCGCAGCCTGTTCCAGGAAACCGAGTTCAGCCTGAATGATCTGGTGCTGCCGATTTTTGTCGAGGAAGAAATCGATGACTTCGTGCCGATCAAGAGCATGCCCGGGGTGATGCGCATTCCCGAGCGCAAACTGGCCAGCGAAATCGAGCGTTATGCCCGTGCTGGCGTCAAGTCGGTGATGACCTTCGGCGTGTCGCATCATCTGGACAGCAACGGCAGCGACACCTGGCGCGAAGACGGTCTGGTCTCGCGCATGTCGCGCATCGCCAAGGACGCTGTGCCGGAGATGATCGTGATGTCCGACACCTGCTTCTGCGAATACACCGATCACGGCCACTGCGGCGTGATGCACAACCATGAAGTCGACAACGACCAGACCCTGATCAACCTCGGCAAACAAGCTGTAGCCGCTGCTCGCGCCGGTGCCGACGTGATCGCGCCGTCGGCGGCGATGGATGGTCAGGTGCGGGCGATTCGTCAGGCACTCGACGCGGCCGGGTTCACCCAGATTCCGATCATGGCTTACTCGACCAAGTTCGCTTCGGCACTCTACGGCCCGTTCCGCGAGGCCGGTGGCAGTGCGCTGAAAGGCGACCGCAAAAGCTATCAGATGAACCCGATGAACCGCCGCGAAGCCCTGCGCGAATCGCTGCTCGACGAGCAGGAAGGCGCCGATGCGCTGATGGTCAAACCGGCCGGCGCTTACCTCGACATCATCCGCGACATTCGTGAGGCCTCGAACCTGCCGCTGGCGGCGTATCAGGTCAGTGGCGAGTACGCGATGATCAAGTTTGGCGCGCAGGCCGGGGCAATTGATGAGGATCGCGTGGTGCGAGAGAGTCTGGGCGCGATCAAGCGTGCGGGTGCTGATTTGATCTTTACTTACTTTGCGATGGATCTGGCATTGGCCGGGATCTGACGACCAACGCGTTACCCCTGTGGGAGCGAGCCTGCTCGCGAAAGCGGTCTTTCAGCAGATATCCATGTTGACTGACACCACGCCTTCGCGAGCAAGCTCGCTCCCACATTTGATTTGTGGTGTGTCAGGGGCAGTTGAAGTAGGGTCGGATGCCGTGATCGCGGAAGTAGCGTTCAATCACTTTCGGGTCCGCGCTGCTTTCGGCAATCGCCACATAAGTATCCGGGCGCAGCAGATAAAAACCGTTGCGCCCTAATCCTGCCGCTTCAAACGCCGGGCGCCAGTCGAACACATGCAGCGGTAAATGGTGTTCATTGCACCAGGCGATCATTTCGTCGCTGGTGTCGCCGTACACATGCACCTGCCAGCACGGTTGCCTTAGCGGTTCGTAATTATCCCCCTCACCATCATGCGCCCATGGCAAGCGATCGCCGCCATGCACATGGCCGGCCGCGCCCTGGCTCAGCGGCATGCCGCGATAGTTGAGGGTGACTTGTGACACGGTGCGAAAAAGGAACTCGCGACTGGCCTCGAACGAAGCCATTTTCGGGATCAGAAACGGTGCCACACGCATGCGCAGCAGATCGGCCATGCGTCCCTCGGCGGTGACAAAACTGAAGACTTTGTCGGTGGTCGACACCAGTCGGCGGGCGAAGGCAATGCGTTCGGTTTCGTAGCTGTCGAGCAGGTTTGGTTCGGCGGCACCGCTGAGCACGGCGGCGAGTTTCCACGCCAGATTGATCGCGTCGCCAATGCCGGTGTTCATGCCCTGACCGCCCGCCGGGCTATGCACATGCGCGGCATCGCCGAGCAGAAACGCACGACCGCTGCGAAAATGCTCGGCCACGCGGTGATGCACGCGGTAGGTCGAGAACCAGTGCACGTCTTCGATATGCACTTTCAGGTGTTCGATGGCACGGCTGCTGACGTCGGAGAATTCCAGGCTTTCGGCGCGATCCGCGCGCTCATCACGCACCGTGCCGATCAGCCGCGCGCGGCCTTTGCCGGCCAGGGGAAACACGGCGAGGAAGTCCGCCTCATCCAGATCCAGGTGCAACTCGCCGTTCATCGCCGGGCCGCTGGCCTTGACGTCGGCGACGTAGAAAATCTGCTGATAGGTGCCGCCGGGAAAACCGGTGTCGAGGGTTTTGCGCACCACTGAGCGGGCGCCATCACATCCCGCCAGATAACAGGCCTGGCAGATTTCCTGCTCGCCATCGGGCAGGCGCAAGTGCGCGGTGAGGCCGTCGCCGGTTTCCTCGAAGCTTTCCAGGGTGGTATCGCGTTCGACCGTGACGCCGTAGTCTTCAAGACGCTCGATCAGCAGCCGTTCGTGCTCATCCTGCGGGAAGATTTCGACGAATGCGTAGGGCGTCAGGCCTTCGCCGATGCGATTGAGCGGCAACTGCGCGATCGGTTTGCCGTTGACCCAGAAATTCGCCGCCGCCACTCGATGGCCGTTGCGCACCACGGTGTCGGCGAGGTCCAGTTGCCGGTACAACTCGAGGGTGCGCGCCTGCACCGCCAGCGCTCGCGACGTGGTACCGGGCGCGGAGGCCTTGTCGATGATGCGCACGCGCACGCCCAGTTTGCTCAGCCACAGGGCCAGCACCAGCCCGGTCGGGCCGGCGCCGATGATCAGAACGTCGCTGCGGTTCATGGGCCTGTCCTCCGTTTGCTGTGCAGCAAGTATGGATCAGAAGGAGAGGCTGGCCAGTTGATCGGCCAGACGGGGAGGTTTTGATGGTGTTCGGCTGGGGTGCTGTTGTGTGACATAAATACGGGCCCCTCACCCCAGCCCTCTCCCGAGGGAGAGGGAGCCGATTTGGGGTCCGTTCAAAACCTGAGTTCGACTCGATATTTCAGGTCGGTGTAGCTCGAAAGAACACCCCTGTCAGTCCCCTCTCCTTTAAAAGGCGAGGGGGGAAGGGAGCCGATTTGGGTGCCTTTCAAAACCTGAGTTCGACTTGGTGGCACACGTCGGCGTAACTCGAAAGAACACCACGGTCAGTCCCCTTACCTCTAAAAGGCGAGGGGAAGGGGAGCCGATTTGTGTGTTTTTTAAGACTTGAGTACGACTCGATATTTCAGGTCGGTGTAGCTCGAAAGAACAGCACGGTCAGTCCCCTCTCCCTCTGGGAGAGGGCTAGGGTGAGGGGCTTTTCAGCTTTAAAAATCAATGGTGCCGGACAACTTGGCAACCCGCGGCTCACCCTGAGTCAGATACCCACCCTGAGCCGATTCCCAGTACTTCTTGTTCGCCAGATTCTCCACGCCCAGACGCACGGTCACGTCCTTCTCCGACATCTTGAACGCATAACGCGCCCCCGCATCGAAGCGGTTCCAGGTCGGCAGGCTCAGATTGTTCGCCGCATCCGCGTATTGACCGCCAGTGCGCAGCATCCGCGCATTCAGCGCTACACCTTGCAGACCCGGCACGTCCCAATCCGCACCAGCGTTGAACTGGAAGGACGGCACACCGATCGCACGGTTGCCGTCGTTGGCGCCATTGAGGGTGTTCTTCAGTTCGGTGTCCATCAGGGTCAGACCGCTGATCAGGCGCAGGCCCTGGATCGGCTCGCCGAACACGTTCATTTCCACGCCTTTGTTGATCTGCTCGCCTTCACGTACGTAGGTGCAGGTAGTCGCACTGTCGATTTCGCAGTAACCATCGCTCGGCTGTTCGATGCGATAAACACCGAGGCTGGCGCCGTAAGTGCCCATGTCGACTTTCACCCCGACTTCGGTCTGCTTGGAGCGCGCGGGTGCATAGACTTCGTTGCCGTTGGTCACACGGAAACCACCGGAACTGGTCGGCGAGGTCGGGCCCTGGGCCAGGCCTTCGATGTGGTTGGCATAGAACGACACATGGTCCCACGGCTTGAACACCACGCCGTAGACGGGTGTGGTGATCGATTCGTCGTAGCTCGACTTGCGACCGCCGCTGCCCCAACTGGCGTAGTTGTAGCCTTGCACCACCAGTTGCTGACGACGCAGGCCGGCGGTGACCAGCAGGCGATCATCGAAGAAACCAAGGGTGTCAGAGAGTGCGATGCTGCGGTTGAAGGTCTTGCCGACGATGCCGGGATCATTCAAGTCGCCGCCGGCAAAATTGCCCACCGGCGACGGCGTTTGCACCGGATGGTAGATGTTGTTGGCGTATTGGGTCAGGTCAAAATCATAGGCGCTGCGCTGCTCGGCCCAGATGCCGGTCAGGCCGAAGTTGAGCTTGTGGCTGACCGCGCCGGTATCGAATTTGCCGTTGAGGCCGGCCATGACGCTGGTGTTGTCTTCATCGTGCGGAATGAACGAGCCGGTGGTGAACGACGCGCCGTTGTTACCGACCAGGGTGGTCGAGTTGTAGCGCCCGACTTCGCGGGTGTGCTTGGCGCCGCCGGCTGCATAGGCGGTCCAGTTGTCGTTCAGGTCGTACTCGGCGCGAAGCATGCCGAAAGTGTCTTCGATGTCGGTATAGCCCCACTTCGGCGCGTAGTTGGTGTCGGCCGACGGCGCATCCGGAATGTGCGTGGCAGTGCCGAGGTTGACCGAGTTGCGGCCACCGTTGACGCGTTCTTTTTGATACGCGAAATCGCCGGAAATGCGCAGGGCATCACCGCGATAATCGAGGCCGATGGCGAACAGTTTCGAGCGTTGGTTTTCGTGATCGATGCCGGTGTCGCCTTCGCGCTGGGACAGGTTAATCCGTGCACCGAAGCGGTTGTCTTCACCGAAGCGCTGGCCGATGTCGAAGTGATGACCGATACGGCCTTCGCTGTTGATGTCGGTGGTGTAACGACGCAGCGGCACATCGCCGGCGCGTTTCGGTTGCAGGTTGACGCCGCCGCCGATGCCGGAACCGGTCGGCGTTACGCCATTGATAAAGGCGTTCGGGCCTTTGAACACTTCCACGCGCTCCAGCGCGTCGGTGGAAATGATCTGCCGTGGCAGAACACCGTAGAGGCCGTTATAGGAAATGTCGTCGCCGGTCAGCGGCAGGCCGCGGATCATGAAAATCTGCGCCTGGTTAGAGAAACCGGAGGCCTGACGCACCGACGAATCGTTGAGCAATACGTCGGCGACGTCTTCGGCCTGCTGATCCTGAATCAATTGTTCGGTGTAGGAGGCGGCGCTGAACGGCACGTCCATCATGTCCTGATTGCCCAGCACGCCGAGCTGGCCGCCACGGGCGACCTGGCCACCCTCGTAAACCGGGGGCAGGGCGTTAGGCGTCGGGGCTTGGGCGTTGACGTTGACGTCGTCCAGCACCAGCGCCTTGTTATCGCCGTCTGCGGCGTGGGCGGTGACAGTCAGGGAGCACAGCAGGGCGAGAAGCGTCGGGCGAAACGGGACGGCGAGTCGAGCTGGAACGGGCATGTAGGGACCTGGAGGCGCACGGCCGGTGAGAAAAATAAGGGCGGCGCGGGAACTCCTTGCGCAAATGCGACTCCAGGTGCAAATGATAGGTTTTCTCAGTAGCGGCTTGCAATCAGTTTGTCATCACCCCTTCAATACCCGCATTCCTGTGTAGGAGCCTGCGGCAGCTCCTACACGGATTGTGTATGGTGGTTTGGGCTTAACGGACTGGATAAAGCTTCATGCACAACTTTCAATTACCGATCACCCTCGCCGCACTGCTGGTGCTCGCCGGTTGCGCCGGGCAACGCAGCCAGGAACCGGCGCCCCGTGCGCCTGCTGAAGTGAAGGCCGAGATCGTGCGGCTGATGCCGGCCAAGACTGCCGATCGGCAAGGCTGGGCCACCGATATCTACGCCGCGTTTGCCGCGCAGAACATCAGCCCGACCACGCAGAATCTTTGCTCGGTGCTGGCCGTTGCCGAACAGGAATCTACCTTTCAGGCCGACCCCACGGTGCCCGGCCTAGGCAAGATCGCCCGCGACGAAATCGACCGTCGCGCCGCCAAAGTGCACATCCCCAGCTTGTTGGTCAGCGGCGCGTTACAAGTGCGCTCAACCAACGGCAAGACCTACAGCGAACGCTTGAACGCCACACGCAGTGAAAAAGAACTCAGTGGCATTTTCGACGACTTCATCGGCCGGGTGCCGATGGGTCGCACGCTGTTCGGTGGCTTCAACCCGGTGCACACCGGCGGGCCGATGCAGGTCAGCATCGAATTTGCCGAGCAACACGCCAAGGATTATCCGTACCCGGTGGACGGCACGATCCGCCACGAGGTGTTCAGCCGCCGTGGTGGCATGTATTTCGGCATCGCACATTTGCTCGGTTATCCGGTGAGTTATCGCGAGCCGCTGTATCGGTTTGCTGATTTCAATGCCGGCTGGTACGCCAGTCGTAATGCCGCATTTCAAAACGCGGTGAGCCGCGCCTCGGGCATCCCGTTGGCGCTGGATGGCGATCTGATCCGCTACGACTCGATCATGCCCGGCGGCACGGAACTGGCGGTGCGCACCCTCGGCAAGTCGCTGGGCATGCGCAACCCGACTATTCGCGATCAGCTAGAGAAGGGCAAAACCCTGGAGTTCGAAGAGACCAAGCTCTATCAGCGAGTGTTCGAACTGGCGGAGCAAGCGGAGGGGAAAAAGTTGCCGCGCGCGGTGTTGCCGGGGATCGTGCTGCAGAGCCCGAAGATCACCCGAAAACTCACCACAGCGTGGTTCGCCAAGCGTGTTGATGAGCGCTATAAGCGCTGCATGGCCAAGGCCGGATAAATCCGACAGACATAAAAAACCCGGCCAAGGGAGCCGGGTTTCTCTGGGTTGTTGCGCTTACAGCCAATCATCAGGCAACGCGACGTTCGATCAGACGATCCGAGCCACCTTCAGCAACGCGGCGTTCGAGCAGACGATCCGAACCACCTTCAGCGACGCG
>NZ_FOCU01000007.1:175278-417580 GCF_900110195.1 Pseudomonas sp. ok266
CGTTCGAGCAGACGATCCGAACCACCTTCAGCGACGCGGCGTTCAAGCAGACGATCCGAACCACCTTCAGCCAAACGGCTTTCGATCAGTTTGTCCGAGCCGCCTTCGGCGATCATGGTGTGGGCCGGGGTAGCGGCGAAAGCGTTGATAGCGAAGACCGAGAAAGCGATTCCGAGAAGAGTTTGGCGTTTCATGATGGTGTGCTCCGGGGTGTTGTTGGTTGGTATGGAGCAGATGTTACGCCCGGGATTTTTTATGAGAACTTCATTGCCGTGATGGTGAACATCGATGCCGATGATGGTAGCCAGGAGCCGCAGAGCAGAGCCTCACAGCACCTTTACAGCGCGCCCGATCGCCTGAATCGGCCCGGTCGGTTTGCCGATCGGCGAGCCATTGGCGCCCTCAATTGTCAGCTCGAATAGTTGATTGGGTTGCAGCGGCGGCAACTTGTCCAACGGCACCGACAACGCCTGTCCAGGCTTGACCAACCCTAGCGAAACCGGCCCCTGCCAGCCGTCAGCCTTGGTCCAGAATTCCAGCGCCTTGTCCGCCGGCACCTCAACCACACCGAGCGGAATCAACTGAATTTCCCGCGAATTGCTCGCCTGAATCACCCAGCCCGGGGCCTTGTCCTGCGGCGCAACCAGCACTACCAGATAGCTGGGTTTCGGCGTGGTCTGGGTCAGCAGGATCGAACCCAGAATCAACGTGGCGGCCAAACCGGCTGCGCTCAACCCACGCCAGAGCGGCAGCAGGTTCCACCATGAAGTTGAAGGTGCTTGCCGCGCCAGTCGCCCGACACTGCGCTCGATGCGTTGCCACAACTGCGCCGAGGGTTGCTGCGGTTCGGCCAGATCCGTCAGCTCCAGCAGACGCCGTTCCCAGGCGTCTACCGCTGCGCGCAATTGCGGATCATTCGGCAAGCGCCGTTGCACCTCGCTGCGCTGTTCGAACGACAGCGTGCCGAGCACATATTCGCCGGCCAGTTCATCTCGTTCCTGCGCTGATTCGCTGGTCATCCCATGCACTCCCGCAAGGCATTGAGGCTGCGCTTGATCCACGCTTTGACGGTGCCCAGCGGCGTGTCGAGGCGCGCGGCAATCTGCGCGTGGCTGTAGCCGTCGACGTAAGCATGCAGGACGCAACTGCGCCGTTGTGGCTCCAGCTGTTCAAGGCAATGGTGGATGCGCGCCGAGTGCGCGTGGGCGTCGAAGCTGGCATCGTCCGCAGCGGTTTCGTGGGCCTCGCTGAACGGCGTTTCCCGGCCGTGATCACGCAGCAGATTCAGCGCCAGATGCCGGGTCACGCTGAACATCCAGCCACGCGCCGAACCGCGCGCCGGATCAAACCCCGCCGCGCCGTTCCAGATTTTGATGAAGGCCTCATGAACGATGTCCTCCGCCAGCGCCGTATCGCGCACCAGGCGCTTGGCCACGCCGAGCAGACGCGGACCTTCCTGCACATACAAATCGCGCAGGGCCGAACGCTCGCCACGGGCACAGGCAGCGAGGCGGGCTTCGTAATCGAAAACGGATTCGGCTAAAGGCATGTCGTGCAATCTAGCTCACATTCCGTAAACATCCAGAACCCATTGTCCACTGTGGGAGCGAGCTTGCTCGCGAAGGCGGCCGGTCAGAGAAGACTGTGTTGACTGACACTCCGCCTTCGCGAGCAAGCTCGCTCCCACAGGGTTTATCAGTGGTGCCAGAAGTCAGTTCGCCGCCCAGAAAATGTAATCAGCCTGGTACTTCACCACTTCCTGCTTGCCCTTGTTCGCCGTCGTGCATTCGCTGCCCGGCGCCACGCCGCCCTTGAGCGCGACACGCTGGATGTAACTCACGCCGCTCATCGCGCCTTTACCCTCGGCGGGGTTGGCCTTGACCAGTTGATAGGGCAGGTTGCCAGGAGTCGATGGCGCCACGGCCAGTTGTGTGCCGGTGACTTTCGAACCGTCCTTGGCCTGCCAGGTCGCTGGCGGGCCGAAGTAGGTGCCGACCTGCTTGCCGCTGCGATCATTGAGCACCGCTTTCGGACCGACAAACGTCCACTCGGTCTGCCCGGCCGCGTTAGGCTTGTCGCGGCACTCGTAGGTGATCTCGCCGACGCCGGTGGTTTCCATCGCGATCTTGTGGCCGTCCGGCACTTTGATCGCGTCGGGGTAACTGCTTTGGGCGAAGGTCGTCGAGGACAGGGCGAGCAAACCGGTGAGGCCAATCAGCTGGGTGATGTTCATCAGTGTTATCTCCAAAAGGGTAGACCGCTGACAGCCGAAGAGGGCTGTTACAGGGACTACCCGTGACGGAGGCGTTTGGATGCAGTGCCTGAAAAATAAATTTCAATGACTCACCACCATCCATGTAGGAGTGAGCCTGCTCGCGATGGCGGTGGGTCAGGCAGCACTCATGTCACTGGAATACCGCTATCGCGAGCAGGCTCACTCCCACAGGGTTTTGTGTCGGGCTTGAGGCCGGAGGCTTTCAGGAGTTCCTGGGTATAAGGGTGTTTGGGCGCGGCAAAAATCTCGCGTGAAGAACCCTGCTCAACCACCTTGCCATCCTTGATCACCATCAAGTCATGCGCCAGCGCATGTACCACCGCCAGATCATGGCTGATGAACAAATAGGTCAGCCCATGCCTGATCTGCAACTGCCGCAACAACTCCACCACCTGTTTCTGCACCGTGCGATCCAGCGCCGACGTCGGTTCATCGAGCAGAATCAGCGCCGGTTCCAGCACCAGTGCGCGGGCGATGGAAATGCGCTGGCGCTGGCCACCGGAAAACTCGTGGGGATAACGATGGCGGCTCTGCGGGTCGAGACCGACTTCCTCCAGCACCCGGATCACCGCCGCTTCCCGCTCAGCCTCAGTGCCGATACCGTGAGTCAGCAAGCCTTCGGCAATAATCTGCTGCACTGACATCCGTGGGCTGAGGCTGCCGAACGGGTCCTGGAACACCACTTGAATCTGCCGCCGCAACGGCCGCATCAAACGTTGATTGAGCAAGCTCAGTTGTTTGTTACCAAAACGGATATTGCCCTCGGACTCGACTAACCGCAGGATTGCCTGACCCAGCGTCGATTTACCCGAACCCGACTCGCCGACAATCCCCAAGGTCTTGCCCCGTTGCAGAGCGAAACTGACCCCGTCCACCGCTTTGATGTAATCCTGCTGCCGGCTGAACAACGCCTTGGGCAACGGAAACCACACCTTCAAATCATCGACTTCGAGCAGGTTGTGATCGTACTCACTCGGCACCGGCGCGCCGCTGGGTTCCGCCTCGATCAGCAAGCGACTGTAAGGATGCTGCGGCGCCCGAAACAGCGCTTCGCAATCGGCCTGCTCAACGATCTCGCCTTTACGCATTACGCACACGCGCTGAGCGATACGCCGGACCAGATTGAGGTCATGGCTGATCAGCAACAGCGACATGCCCAACCGTTGCTGCAACTCGATCAGCAGTTCGAGAATCTTCTGCTGCACCGTGACATCCAGCGCCGTGGTCGGCTCATCGGCGATCAACAGTTCCGGCTCGTTGGCCAGCGCCATGGCGATCATCACCCGTTGCCGTTGTCCGCCGGAAAGCTGATGTGGATAGGCTTTCAAACGCTGCAACGGCTGGCGAATGCCGACCAGTTCCAGCAGCTCCAGAGTCCGTTCGCGGGCAGCGCGGCCCTTGAGGCCTTTGTGAATTTCCAGTACTTCGCTGACTTGCTTTTCCACGGTGTGCAGCGGGTTCAGCGAGGTCATCGGCTCCTGGAAAATCATCGCAATGCGGTTGCCGCGCAGGCCGCGCATCTGCTGCTCGCTGGCGTGCAACAAGTCCACGCCGTTGTAGCGGATCGCGCCGCTGCTGCTGACGTTCTTGCCCGGCAACAAACGCAGAATCGAATGCGCCGTCACCGACTTGCCCGAGCCGGATTCACCGACCAGTGCCAGACACTCGCCGCGGCGAATATCGAGGTTCAAACCGTGCACCACTTCCTGCCCGGCGAAGGCCACGCGCAGATCGCGGATCTCGATCAAATTGTCGTTCATCTCAGCTCCTTGGATCAAACGCATCACGGCAAGCCTCACCGATGAAAACCAACAAAGACAAAATCAGCGCCAAGGCGAAAAACGCCGTCAGCCCCAGCCACGGCGCTTGCAGATTGCGCTTGGCCTGACCGATCAATTCGCCCAGCGACGCAGTGCCGGCCGGCATGCCAAAGCCGAGAAAATCCAACGCGGTCAGCGTGGCGATGGCGCCGGTCAGGATGAACGGCAGGTAGGTGAGGGTGGAGGTCATGGCGTTGGGCAGGATGTGCCGGCACATCAGTTCGTTGTCGCTCAGGCCCAGCGCTCGCGCAGCTTTGACGTATTCCAGATTGCGCCCACGCAAGAACTCGGCACGTACCACATCGACCAATGCCAGCCAGGAAAACAGCGCCATGATCCCCAGCAACCACCAGAAACTCGGCGAGACAAACCCGGACAAAATGATCAGCAGGTACAGCACCGGCAACCCCGACCAGATCTCCAGCAGCCGTTGTCCGAGCAAGTCGACCCAGCCACCGTAATAACCCTGCAACGCCCCGGCAACGATGCCAATCAACGCACTGATGCCAGTGAGGATCAGCGCAAACAGAATCGAAATCCGCGTGCCGAAAATCACCCGCGCCAACACGTCGCGCGCCTGATCATCGGTGCCCAGCCAATTGCTCGATGACGGCGGACTCGGTGCCGGTTCGCTGAGGTCGTAATTGACCGTGTCGTAACTGAACGGGATCGGCGGAAACAGCATCCAGCCGCCCTGATCCTCAATCAGCTTGTGTACGTAACTGCTGGCGTAATCCGGTTGAAACGGCAGCTCGCCGCCGAAATCGGTTTCCAGGTAATCGCTGAGGATCGGGAAGTAGAAAGCGTCGTGATAACGGATCACCAGCGGCTTGTCATTGGCGATCAGCTCACCGCCCAGGCAAATCACGCACAGTCCGATAAACAGCCACAGCGACCAGCGTCCACGCCGATTGGCCTTGAACTGCGCGACACGGCGCTGGCCGAGAGGGGAAAGAGTGAACATCAGGCAGTCCTCGCCGAGAAGTCGATGCGCGGGTCGAGCAGGGTGTAACAGAGGTCGCCGATCAGCTTGATCAGCAAACCGAAGAGGGTGAACAGGAATAGCGCGCCGAATACCACCGGATAGTCGCGCGACACTGCCGCCTCGTAGCTCATGCGCCCGAGGCCGTCGAGGTTGAAGATGGTTTCGATCAATAAGGATCCGGCGAAAAACACCTCGATCAGCGCCGACGGCACACCGGCCACCACCAACAGCATCGCGTTGCGAAACACATGGCCGTAGAGCACGCGCCTCTCGGTCAAACCCTTGGCCCGCGCGGTGATCACGTACTGACGGCTGATCTCGTTGAGGAAGCTGTTCTTGGTCAGGATCGTCAGCGTGGCGAAGCCGCCGATCACCAGCGCCGTCACTGGCAGCACCAAGTGCCAGAGGTAATCGCCGACCTTGCCCAATGTGCTCAGGCTGTCGAAGTTGTCCGAGACCAGCCCTTGCACCGGAAACCAGTTGACGTAGCTGCCACCGGCAAACACCACGATCAACAGAATCGCGAAGAGGAACGCGGGCATCGCGTAGCCGATGATGATCGCCGTGCTGCTCCAGACATCAAACGCGCTGCCGTTCTTGATCGCTTTGCGAATGCCCAGCGGGATCGAAATCAGGTAGGTGATCAGCGTCGCCCATAAACCCAGCGACAGCGACACCGGCAACTTCTGCACGATCAGATCAGTGACCTTGGCGCCGCGAAAAAAACTGCTGCCCAGATCCAGCTGCGCATAGTTTTTCAGCATCAACCACAGGCGTTCGTGCATCGGCTTGTCGAAGCCGTAATGGTGTTTGATCTCCTCGATCAACGCCGGATCGAGGCCACGGCTGCTGCGCCCGGCGCCGCCAACCGCAGCGACCTCGCCACCACCGCCCATGCTGTGCCCGCCGAAGCCTTGCAAGCGTGCGATGGCTTGCTCCACCGGGCCACCCGGCGCGGCCTGCACGATGAGAAAATTGACCACCAGAATGCACAGCAGCGTCGGGATGATCAGCAGTAAACGTCGACTCAGATAACGCAACATGTCACTGGCCCCCCGCAAGCTGGCTGTGCATTTGTTGCTTGGTCAGCGCCTTGGCCGATACTTCCCACCAGGTGTTGAGGCCTTCGTCGTAGGCCGGTTGCACGGGCGGCATGCCGAAGCGGTTCTGATACACCGTCGGCGTGCCTTTGGAGTAATAGTTGGGAATCATGTAGTAACCCCATTGCAGCACCCGGTCGAGGGCGCGGGCGTAATGCACCATGGCTTCGCGGGTGTTGGCCTGGACCAGTCCGTCAATCAGTTGATCGACCGCCGGATTGGCCAGCACCATCGAGTTGGAACTGCCGACTTGCGTGGCGCTTTGCGAGGCGTACAGGCTGTACAACTCGCGGCCGGGAGAGACGATCGGATCGCCGCTGCGCGGGAAACTGGTGACGATCATGTCGTAGTCGCGGGCGTTGAGGCGGTTGACGTATTGCGCTGAATCGATGCGCCGCAAATTCAGGGTGATGCCGATCTGCGCGAGGGTGCGCTTGAACGGCAGCAACATGCGGTCGAAGCCGCCCTGACCGTCGAGAAAGGTGAACTCCAACGGCTCGCCAGCAAGGTTGACCAAGCGATTGTGTTGCGGTGTCCAGCCCGCCTCGGCGAGCAGCTGCAACGCTTGCAGTTGCTTGTCGCGAATGTAGCCGCTGCCGTCGGTTTTCGGCGCTTCATAGACCGTGGTGAAAACCTCGTCGGGAATCTGCCCACGCAGCGGTTCGAGGATCTTCAATTCTTCGGCGTCGGGCAGGGCGGTGGCGGCCATTTCGCTCTTCGGCCAGAAGCTGTTCTGGCGCACGTAGAAGCCGCGCATCATCTGTTTGTTGGTCCACTCGAAATCCCACAGCAGGCTGATCGCCTGACGCACGCGGCGATCCTTGAAGAACGGGTTCTGCAGGTTGAACACGAAGCCCTGAGCGGCGGTGGGTTTGTCCGGGGCGAGGATCGACTGTTGCAAACGACCGTCGCGCAATGCCGGGCTGTCATAGCCGACCACATAACCGGACGAGGAGAACTCGCGGTTGTAGTCGAACGCGCCGGCCTGCAGCAGTTGGCGGGCGACGTCGGTGTCACCGTAGAAATTCACCGTGAGCGTGTCGAAGTTGTACATCCCGCGACTGACCGGCAGGTCTTTGCCCCACCAGTCCGGATCGCGCTCGAAACTGATGCTGCGCCCGGCGTCGACCTTGCTGACCCGGTACGGTCCGCTGCCCAGCGGTGGCTCGAAACCGCCGCCATTGGCGAAGTCGCGAGTTTTCCACCAGTGCTCGGGGACCACGCGCATCGTCGCCAGATCCAGCGCCAAGGTGCGGTTGAGGTTGTTCTTGAAGGTGAAGCGCACCTGCCGTGGGCCTTCGATCAGCACGTCCTGCACATCGGCGTATTGCTGGCGATAACTCAGGCTGCCTTTGGTCATCAACAGGTTGAAGGTGTAGCGCACGTCTTCGGCGGTGATCGGCGTACCGTCGGCGAAACGTGCTTTTGGATTGAGGGTGAAGCGTACCCAGAGTCCATCGGGATCGCGCTCGATCTGCTGCGCGACCAGTGCGTAAACGGTGTACGGCTCGTCGAGTGAACGGAACGCCAGCGGCGAGTACACCCAGTCGTTGACCTGCACCACGGAAATGCCCTGATCGGCATACGGACTGATGTAGTTGTACTGGCCGATTTCCATCGACGCGCGGCTCAGCGAGCCGCCCTTGGGCGCGTTGGGATCGACGAAATCAAAGTGCTGGAAGTTCGCCGGATACTTCGGCGCCTCGCCGTACACCGTCAGCGCATAACTGCCGCCGGCCAGCGCCGAGGTGCCGGTGCACAGCAGCGCACTGCCCAAAAGCAGGCCCACCATGTTGCGCAAAAAACTCATGCAATCACTCCTCAAAATCCCTGAAGGAACCCGACCCCCCCTGTGGGAGCGAGCTTGCTCGCGAATGCGGTGTATCAGTGAAGGATGTGTTGACTGATACACCGCATTCGCGAGCAAGCTCGCTCCCACATTGGGTTTGCGGTGCTCTTGGTTAGAAGTGGTAAGTCATGCGCGCAAACAAGGTGCGGCCCAGCGGGTCGGTGTAGCGCGGGTCATAGCCGCTCTGGAAGTTGTAGGCCTGGTTGGAGAACGGCGGGTTGCGGTCGAATACGTTCTTCATCCCGGCATCGACATCCAGCACCTTGTTGAAGGTGTAGCCGGCCGACAGGTCCCAGACCGAATACGACGCCACGCGCGCGTGGGTGTCGCGGTCGTAGTCGTTGTAACCCGTGGTGAAGCGGTTGGTCAGTGCCGCCCGCGCCGCGCCGAAGGTCCAGCTGCCGGTGAGGTTGTGCTTCCAGCGCGCGATCACGCCGTCACCCTGGAAGTCGCCGACCTTATCGGTGAACGGTCCTTTGATGGTGCTCTGGAAGTCGTACTCGTCAACGTAAGTGCCTTGCAGGCCCAGACCGAACTGACCGTACGGCGTGTTCGGGAAGCGATAATCCAGCGACACATCGACACCGTTGGTTTCGACGATGCCAAGGTTGGCGTTGCCGGTGACGATGTAGTTGAGCGTGCCGTCGGCGTTGCGCACGAAGCGGTCCGGGTAGGAGCCGGCCTGATCAAACACGGTGGATTCCGGGAACGGCTGAATCTGGTTGGAGATGTGAATCCACCAGAAATCCAGACCCACCGAGAGGTTGTTGATCGGCTGATAGACGAAGCCGAGGGTCACGTTACGGGCCTTTTCCGGGGCCAGATCTTCGTTGCCGCCAATCTGATTGAGGAACTGCTGACCGCAATCACGGCCGCCGTTACCGCCCGGTTGCACCACGCCGCCAGTACACAGCACCGGGTCGTTGTAGTAACCCTGAGTGAAAGTGATGCTGCGCGGCGAATACAGCTCGTACAGCGACGGCGCCCGGAAGCCTTCACTGTAGGCGCCACGCACCACCAGCTCTTTCAACGGCTGATAACGGAACGAGTATTTCGGGTTGGTGGTGCTGCCGAAGTCGCTGTATTTGTCGTGACGCACGGCGGCGGACAGTTCGAGGCTGTCGAGCACCGGCACGTTGATTTCCGCGTAGGCGGCTTTGACGCTGCGGTCGCCCTCGACACTGCCGTTGGGGTCGATGCCGAGGCTCTGGATGTCGCCGGCGAACGACTCGAAGTCCTGATGGAATTTCTCTTTGCGGTACTCGCCACCCAGGGCCAGACCGGACGGACCTGCGCCGAACCAGTCGCCGATTTCACGACTGATACGACCATCGAAACCGGCTACACGGCCCACAGCAGTGGAGTAGGCGCCGTGGTAGGCCGCGTTGTCGATGTACTGCTGACCGGCGGCGGACTGCGGGACGAACGGGTTGAGCAAACCACTGGCCAGACCATTGATCATCGCCTGGTCGCTGACAAAGCCATTGGTGACGCTGGAGACGATTTTGTTCTGGTTGTACGAGGCGCCGACGTTGTAATCCCAGCCGCCAACCAGACCATCGAAACTGAGCAGGAAGCGCTGGCTGGTGTTCTGGTCTTTCGATTCACGCGGGCCGGCCGCAGTTTCACGCCAGTTGACGTCGACCGGTTGGGTCGGGTCGAGGGCGAAATCGGTTGGCGCCGGGGTGATGCCGTTGCCAGGGTAGTAGGGCGACGAGCCGTCGAGGCTCAGGCCGGTCAACGGCGCAGGGCCAATCGCCGTGGCGTTGTTGTTGCGCGACCAGAAGTATTCGAGGTTGACGTTGTGATCGTCGCCGAGTTTGCCGGTGGTCTTGCCGAAGAACGAGGTCTTCTCGGTCTGTGGCACCAGGTCGATGTATTCGCGGGTGCTGAAGCGGCACAAGCCGTCTCGGGCGACCAGGTTCGGCCCGTTGCAATTGCTGTTGGCCAGCGGGTTGGTGGCGTTGCCGTTCTGGCTGTAGTTGCCGGGAAACGCGGTGCCGGAGGTCTGATCGAGGCCGCGACCCGGGGAGTAGTCGGTGGCGAAGGAGCGGTCGTTGGCGTCGAGGTTCTGCTGCTTGTTGTAGTTGAACACGCCGAGGACGTTGAAACGGTCTTCTTCCAGATCGCCGTAGCCCCAACTGGCGCTCATGTCTTTGGTTGCACCGCCGCCGCTGTGGGTCGGGGTTTCGCCGCCGAGGGTCAATTGGCCGTCGGTCAGGGATTTCTTGGTGATGAAGTTGATCACGCCGCCGATGGCGTCGGTGCCGTACAGGGCCGAGGCGCCGTCGCGCAGCACTTCTACACGTTCGATGGCGGCAAACGGGATCATGTTCAGATCCACCGCGCCGCCGGCCGAGTTGGTCCCCGACAAGGCGTTGTTGGCCAGGCGTCGACCGTTGAGCAGCACCAGCGTCTTGTTCGCGCCGATGCCGCGCATGTCGGCGAATGAGGCGCCGCCAGTGGCTGCGCCCACGGAGCCTGCGCTGTTGTTGATCGATTGGCTGCCGGTGATGCGCTGCACCAGTTCGGCGGTGGTGGTCACGCCCTGTTTGCGCAGCTCATCGGCCTTGAGAATGGTGATCGGCACCGCCGTTTCCGCATCGACCCGGCGAATCGCCGAACCGGTCACTTCCACCCGTTGCAGTTGCGTGGTCGGCGCAACCACCGCCGCAGCCGCCGGGACGTTAGCGTTGTCGTCCTCGGCCGCCTGCACAGTCCCGGCGCCCATCCCCATGGCCACCAGATACAACGGAACAAAACGGTGACGAGAAATCGTTGCCACCAATGGTTTGAGCGTGAAGCGTGGAGTGTTCATCAGCATGGTTATTTCCGACTTTTTAGACGTTATCGAATTGGCCTTGTGAGCCCCTCATTGCTCCGCTATCGGTGATACCGCGTGCGGAAAACCACTTTCTTCAAGCAAGCCGATCCCCTCCGAAGACGCGTGGCGTTTTTTCGGTCGGCCGTTTACGACGGGATTCGGTCAGCGGTGCCAGACGCGTGTTTTCAGTACGCGGCCGCCACCGCACTCAGTGGGTGGTCATCACCGAAATCTTGGTAATGCCCGAGCGTTCGATCGACGCCATTGCTTTCGCCACCTGGCCGTAATTGACGGCGGAGTCGGCCTGCAACTGCACGCGCACCTCGCTGTCCTTGGCCTTGACCTCTTTGAGGCTGGCTTCCAGCGATTCCGGGGCCAGCTCGGTTTTCGCCAGATAGAACTTGCCGTCCTGATCGACGCTGACCACCACCGGATCCTTCTTCTCAGCGGGGGCGACAGCGTCGGTTTTCGGCAGGTTGACCTTGATCGCGTTGGTCATCAGCGGCGCGGTGACGATGAACACCACCAGCAGCACGAGCATCACGTCAACCAGTGGCGTGACGTTCATTTCGCTGAGCACTTCATCGCTGTCTTGAGTGGAAAAGGACATCAGCTGGCCTCCCGCACGGCGGCCGTGGTTTTGCTGGCGATGGCCTGACGGCTGATGGAAAACGCACTGCGCGAGGCGAGGGCGTCGAAGTCATGGGCGAAGTCGTCCATGTCTGCCGAAGCGAGCTTCAAGCGACGCAGGAAGAAGTTGTAAATCAGCACCGCCGGTACGGCGACAGCGATACCGACGCCGGTGGCGATCAACGCGTGACCGATGGGACCGGCGACCGCTTCCAGGCTGGCCGAACCGGTTTCGCCGATGCTTTTCAGCGCTTCCATGATTCCCCACACGGTGCCGAACAAACCAATGAACGGCGCGGTGCTGCCGATACTGGCGAGGATCGCCTGGCCGTTTTCCAGCGAGCGGCGTTCCTTCTGGATCTGCTGGCGCAGGTTGCGTTCCAGGCGATCCGAACGGTTGATGGTGTGCGCCAATTGCTGGGTGGTACGCGGCGAATCTTCCACCAGCAGCGCTTCGAAACCGCTGCTGGCGATACGCGCCAGCGAGCCCGGATACTGGCTGGCGTGTTCGGCGGCGGTGAGCAGATCCGGCGCGCCCCAGAAGGCTTTGCTGAATTGTTTGTTCTGCGCTTTCTGCCGCAGGTACTGCGCCGACTTGACCAGCAGGATCGCCCAGCTGACCACGGAAAACAGCACCAGACCCCAGAGCACGCCGGGGACAATCATCGAAGACAAATCGTTCATGGTGACACCTCGCTTGCGTTATTCGGTTGTGCGTTGATTGAGCGTTCGGTTATTGCGGCAATTTGAAATCGATGGTCTGGGTGGCGAAGCCGTCGATCGGCGTGTCACCGCGTTTGGCCGGAATAAACTTCCAGTTCTTCACAGCGGCGACGGCGGCTTCATCCAGTTGCGGCTTGCCGCTGGATTTGGTCACCGTCACCGTGCCGGCGCGACCGTTGGCGAGTACCTGAATGCGTAGCACCACGCTGCCTTCCCAGTTGCGCCGCAGTGCCAGCGACGGGTATTCCGGCGGCGGATTGCCAAGGCTGGCGAGACCGGAAATCGCTGCCGACTCCTTGACCGGACCCGGCGCGGCGGCAGGGGCCGGTGGCGCGCTCGGGGTAGCCGGTGCAGCAGGCGCGGCAGGTTGTGCCGGAGCGGGCGACGCTTTCGGTGGCTCGACCTTTTTCACCGGTTTCGGCTTTTCGACCGGTTTCGGTTTTTCGATCGGCTTGGGTTTCTCCACCGGTTTCGGTGGTGGCTTGACCGCGTCCTCGTCTTCCACCGGTTGTTCCGGTTCCGGCGGTGGTGGCGGAGGAGGCGGTGGTGGTGGTTCCGGTGTGGGCGGTGCCGGTGGCGTCGGGCTGGTCAGCTCAACGGTCATTTCCGGAATCTGCGGTGGCGTTGGCAATGGCTCTGTTTTGGATTGCTGGAGAAACCACCAGGCGCCGCCGTGTATCAGCGCCGACACAGCCACCAGCAACACCATCTGCTGTTTATTCAGACCGCCGGGTTGCGAAGTGTTGGCTTTAAACGCCGGCCTGCCCGGAGGCGGCGGAATTGGCGCTTCCCGCAACGACCCCGGCAGGGTTCTGTGCTTTACCGCATCGTTCATTAAAGCTCCCTCGGGTTGATGAAGGGCAATAAGGTGCCGTCCGAACATCCAGGAGATGTTCGAGTGGGTGGGTGCAACTTTCTTCAAGGTGAGCAGAAGCCGATAGTTTAACTATCCGGTTAACAAGGCTTGTGCAAACTTACTGGCTTGGCGTCATCGACTTTGAGTGTTCATTGGCCATTCCCTGGTTGTTCTTCTATTGCGTAAGACAACGGTCGGTGTCTCATGCTTGTTACACATAGCAACCGCTGTGCCAGATATTGCTGAAATGTAGAGTGCGTATTTCATGAGTGTTACCCATGTCGCATTTATATAAGTTTTAACCTTGTCGTGGTTTTTCCATGGCGCGCAGATTGCCGTTACTCCGGTCGAGGGAGCTTTTTCACAGGCGAGTCAGGCTGTACGCGCAATCCCGCTGAAAGGCGGGATAGAGCGGCGTCGTGACTTGCGGCCTAGGCACTTGCTGGTGCGCGGCGGACCGAATTGGTGCGGGTCAATGTTTTAGCGGCTCACGGGGCATGTTCCTTGTTGTTGGTTAAATGAAATCACTGTTTGAAGTATTGAATAGTTCAAACCCGTGGAGCAGTTTTGGTGCACTTGAAGTGGCGCTGGAAGTTATTGTTCGACAATCCTGCTGTCGTTCAATGCGCACTGCGTTTGCGTAGTAACTGTCCGAGTCTTATTTAAAAAATAAATAGCACGCTGCCGTCGGCCAATAACTCATTGGCGAACGCAGTGCGCTGTCGAGGTGTCAGGTAATAAAGTAAGTGTGAAGGCGGCCGGGACTGTTCGGATGAACTCGGCGGCGAATGGATAAATGCAAATAGGCTGTGATGCGGCAGAGCGTTTGAAGATTCACGCGGTGAACTCCTTGTTGCCAGCTCGGATACGCGAACTTTTGGTTCGGTATCGCACCTTACAAGAACGCGGATAGCGTTCGATGAATGCTCTTGGTGCGGGATGGGCACCGCCAGCGCTGTTTTGCGAGGTTTGAATTCGCAAGTCGCGAGTGCATGGGAAAACCGTGCCAAAGCCGATACACAGGCAGATTATTTCTCCATCCACGCTACAGCCATCTACCCTGTGGCAATGGTCTTTTCGGGGGGATTGGATATGTACCAGCTCTATGGGCACAGAAATTCAGGCGCGGCGGCCATCGAAGCGGCGCTGGAACTGTGCCAGATCGCTTACCGTTTCATTGATGTCGAAGCCAGCACCGAAGCTGCCGAGGCGTTGGCGCAGCTCAATCCACTCAAGCAGATACCGACCTTGCAACTGCCCGACGGCAGCGCCATCACCGAGAGCGCGGCGATCCTGATTCATCTGGGCCTGACATTTCCCAAGTCCGGCCTGCTGCCAGCCAAGGCGAATGATCGTGATCAGGCGATTCGCGGTCTGGTCTACATCGTCAGCAACTGCTACGCGGCGATCGGCGTCATCGATTATCCGGAGCGCTGGCTGCTGATGCCCGACGAAGCCTCGCGGCAGAATCTGGTCGCCGGCGCGCGCGAGCGTTTGCACTGGAGTTGGGAGGTGTTTGCCGATCAGTTTTCCGCCGAGCTGTATCTCGATGACGAAACGCCGGGGGCGCTGGATGTGCTGGCGGCGGTGGTGACACGCTGGGCGGGCAGTCGCGAGCATTTGCGCCAGACGCGACCGGGGTTTTATGCGTGGTTGCAGCGGATTGACCGGCATCCGGTGCTGGCGCCGGTGTTTGCCCGGCATTGGCCGTCCTGACCGCTAAAGAACCCTGTGGGAGGGAGCTTGCTCGCGAAAGCGGTGGGTCAGAAAAACAAGCGTCGACTGATACTCCGCCTTCGCGAGCAAGCTCGCTCCCACAGGGGTAGGGGATGATCCTGAAGGGTTATTCCCCGCGAATGTACTGCTCCAGCTGCTTGATCAGCTCCGCCTGTTCGGCAATCGCTTCCTTGACCAGGTCACCGATCGACAGCAAGCCGATCAGCTTGCCGTTCTCGACCACCGGCAAGTGGCGCAGGCGTTTGTCAGACATGATGCCCAGGCAGGTGTCGACGGTTTGATGGGTGTCGACGGTGATCACGTTCGCCACCATGATGTCGCGCACCGGCGTGCCCACGGATGAGCGGCCATGCAGCACCAGTTTGCGCGCGTAGTCCCGCTCGCTGATGATGCCGACCACCTTATCGTCTTCGACCACCAGCAAGGCACCGACGTTTTTCTCGGCCATCTTCATCAGCGCTTCGAGCACCATGTGATCAGGTTTGATCTGGTGCACTTCCTGATTTTTCTGATCTTTGAGCTTGAGCAGTTGGGCGACGGTC
Source organism: Pseudomonas sp. ok266 (assembly GCF_900110195.1). Classification (NCBI taxonomy): domain Bacteria; kingdom Pseudomonadati; phylum Pseudomonadota; class Gammaproteobacteria; order Pseudomonadales; family Pseudomonadaceae; genus Pseudomonas; species Pseudomonas sp. ok266. The sequence continues at coordinate 190,620 of NZ_FOCU01000007.1, forward strand.
TTCATGGTGGTTACTCAGGTGTTGTCGTTGTTATCCAAGCATCGTAGACGCAAGCGCGCAGGGCAAGGTGGCAAAGCGGCAGATAACACGCAAAAAACGTCATTTGCCGGGTTTTTCCGGGTTTGGCGCCGATTTATCGCCAGAGTCATGCCACGCAATGCCGCGTAGAATGCCCCTCTGTTTCAATTTCCGAGGTTGCAGTGGTGGATTTACCGCAGGGCTTCGTCCTGACCCGGCATTGGCGCGACACCCCGGCCGGCACCGAAGTCGAGTTCTGGCTGGCGACCGACGCCGGGCCGCGCCGTGTGCGCTTGCCGCATCAGCCGTCAGTGGCGTTCATACCCGCCGAGCAGCGCGCAGCGGCCGAACGTCTGCTGCACGACGAGAAGAATGTCGAACTGCGCCCTCTGGCCTTGCAGGATTTCGAACATCGCCCGGTGCTCGGTCTGTATTGCCAGCAACACGGCCAATTGATGCGCCTGGAAACCGCGCTCAACCGCAACGGGGTCGACGTCTACGAAGCCGACGTGCGCCCGCCGGAGCGCTATCTGATGGAGCGCTTTATCACCGCACCGGTGCAGTTCAGCGGCACGCCCGATGCCGACGGCGTATTGCTCAACGCCCAGCTCAAACCTGACCCCGATTATCGACCGAAGCTGCGCCTGGTCTCGCTCGACATCGAAACCACCGAAACCGGTGAGTTGTATTCGATTGCCCTCGAAGGCTGCGGCGAACGTCAGGTATACATGCTCGGCGCGCCGAACGGCGATTACAGCATCGTCGATTTCGACCTCGAATACTGCGACTCGCGCACCATCATTCTGAAGAAGCTCAATGACTGGTTCGCGCGCCACGACCCCGACGCGATCATTGGCTGGAACGTCGTGCAGTTCGATCTACGCATCCTCCACGAACACGCGCGGCGCCTCGGCGTGCCGCTGAAGATCGGCCGTGGCGGCGAAGAAATGCAATGGCGCGAACACGGCAGCCGCAATCACTACTTCGCCTCGGCGGCGGGGCGGCTGATCATCGACGGTATCGAGTCCCTGCGTTCAGCGACCTGGAGCTTTCCGTCGTTCAGTCTGGAAAACGTCGCCCAGACCCTGCTCGGCGAAGGCAAGTCCATCGACAACCCGTACCAACGAATGGACGAAATCAACCGCATGTTCGCCGAGGACAAACCGGCGCTGGCCAAGTACAACCTCAAGGACTGCGAACTGGTCACGCGGATCTTCGCCAAGACTGAATTGCTGACCTTTTTGCTCGAACGCGCCAGCGTCACCGGATTGCCGGCGGACCGCAGTGGCGGCTCGGTGGCAGCATTCACGCATCTGTACATGCCGTTGATGCACCGCCAGGGTTTTGTTGCGCCGAACCTCGGCACTAATCCGCCGCAGGCCAGCCCCGGCGGGTTTGTCATGGACTCGCAACCGGGCTTGTACGAATCGGTGCTGGTGCTCGATTACAAGAGCCTGTATCCGTCGATCATCCGCACCTTTTTGATCGATCCGGTGGGCCTGATCGAAGGTTTGCAGCATCCGGACGATGCTGACTCCGTGCCGGGCTTCCGAGGTGCGCGGTTCTCGCGTACCCGGCATTGCTTGCCGTCGATTGTCTCGCGCGTTGCCGAGGGCCGCGAGACCGCCAAGCGCGAGCACAACGCACCGCTGTCGCAAGCGCTGAAAATCATTATGAACGCCTTTTACGGCGTGCTCGGCTCCAGCGGTTGCCGCTTCTTCGATACGCGGCTGGCTTCATCGATCACCCTGCGCGGTCACGAGATCATGTTGCGCACGCGCAAGCTGATCGAAGAGCAGGGCCACGCGGTGATCTATGGCGACACCGATTCAACGTTTGTCTGGCTGCGTCGTCCGCACGGGCAGGAAGAAGCGGCGAGCATCGGTCATGCGCTGGTCAAGCACGTCAACGACTGGTGGCGCGCGCATGTGCGCGATGAATATGGCCTGGAAAGCGCCCTCGAACTGCAATTCGAAATTCACTACAAACGTTTCCTGATGCCGACCATTCGCGGCGCGGAGGAAGGCAGCAAGAAACGTTATGCCGGTCTGGTCACCCGTGCCGACGGCAGCGATGAAATGGTCTACAAAGGTCTGGAAACCGTGCGCACCGATTGGTCGCTGCTGGCCCGGCAATTCCAGCAGGAACTCTACGAGCGGATTTTCCAGCGCAAGCCCTATCAGGATTACGTGCGCGACTATGTGCGCAAAACCCTAGCGGGCGAATTCGATGATCGACTGGTCTACCGCAAGCGCCTGCGTCGCACCCTCGACGATTACGAGCGCAACGTGCCGCCGCACGTGCGCGCGGCGCGCCTGGCCGACGACTACAACGCCCAGCACGGCCGCCCACGGCAATACCAGAACGGTGGCTGGATCAGCTATGTCATCACCCTGGCCGGTCCCGAGCCGCTGGAGGTGCGCCGCGCCGCCATCGACTACGACCACTACATCACTCGGCAATTGCAACCGGTGGCGGATGCGATTCTGCCGTTTGTCGACGACGACTTTTCAACCCTGATCGGGGGGCAACTGGGCCTGTTTTGAGTCCAGCAGTTGCAGCGTCCATTCATCGAGAATGCCGTGGAAGTAGCGTTCCAGCGCCTGATTGAACACGCTGTCTTCAGCGGCAAATTGAGCGAACAGCGTCATCGAGGAATGAAATTTCAGGTCATCGGGATGGCCGAAAATCTCCGCGATCGAGCGCTGTGGCACATTAAGTACAAGCTGCGTGCAGGTGCGTAGTCGGGCGCCGAGCAGCTCGTGGGACAGATAGGCCCGGGCTTCCTCGGCTGAACCGATGGCGTAGCGCCGGGACATTTCACTGCCGCCCAGGCCGGCGAACTGCGGGAAGACAAACCACATCCAGTGGCTGCGCTTGCGGCCCTCATCGAGCTCGCGTTGCACGCGCTCGAACACCGGGTCCTGAGCCTGGACAAAACGTTGCAGGTTGAACGGGTCGTACTGATCAGTGCTTCTCATCGCGAAGCCCTCGCCAGCCGCTGGCTCAAACCATGGCCAGCCGCTGCTTGCGTTGTGGCGCTTGAAACGCCTGGTCCAGCGCCGCCAGATCCCCGGCCTCCAGTTGCAGTTGCGCGGCTTGTGCATTGAGTTGCACGTGTTCCGGCCGTACAGCCTTGGGAATCGCAATCACCCCATCCTGACGCAGAATCCACGCCAGCGAAACCTGCGCGGGGGTTACGCCATGACGAGCGGCAATCTCATTCAGCAGCGGTTCAGCCAGCATCTCGCCGCCCTGGCCAATCGGACAGTAGGCCATCAGTGGCATGCGCTGGTGTTGGCACCACGGCAACAGATCGAACTCGATGCCGCGCTCTTCCAGGTTGTACAGCACCTGATTGGTCGCGCAGGCGGAACTGGAGAGTTCTTCGAGGTCGTCGACATCGAAATTCGACACGCCCCAACGGCCGATCTTGCCGTCCTCGCGCAGGCGTTCGAAGGCTTCGACGGTTTCTTCCAGCGGATACTGACCGCGCCAATGCAACAGATAGAGGTCGATGTAGTCAGTGTCGAGCCGGCGCAGACTGCGCTCGCAGGCCTGCGGGATGCCTTTGCGGCTGGCGTTGTGCGGGTAGACCTTGCTCACCAGAAACACCTGATCGCGCAGGCCGGCAATGGCTTCGCCAACCACGCTTTCGGCGCCGCCCTCGGCGTACATTTCGGCGCTGTCGATCAGGGTCATGCCCAGCTCGATACCGCTGCGCAGTGCTGCCACTTCACGCTTGTGCGCCGAGCGGTCTTCGCCCATGCGCCAAGTGCCTTGGCCAATGATCGGAACCTGGACGCCGGCCAGTTCGAGGGTACGCATGCAAACCTCCTTGCTGAATGTGTCGATACCTTTTAGTGGGCAGCAGGATAGCTCAGGGGTTCCTTCATCTGCCCGTACAAGTGCGCAAGAAGTTGCGCAGTGCCTTACCAGTTTTCACCCGGGTAAGTCTCTGCAGGCCGCGTAGCTCGTGGCCTTCAGCCAAGTGCGCAACTTCTTGCACACCACTGCGCAAGAAGTTGCGCACTTTCCCTTGTTTTTCATTGGCTTAGTCACAGGAAAAAATCAATCGATGAGCTCGGGGCCTTGATCTGTATGGGTTGCATAAAAGCTGGCATGAACTTTGATGGCGCATAGCCATCCCTTTCAGACAATGGTGCCTGAGAGGTATGTCTTTCAAGCAAGGAGAGCATCCCATGGCAACACCAGCGTACATGTCGGTTACCGGCGAAAAACAAGGCCTGATCACTGCAGGCGCCTTCACCGCTGACTCCGTAGGCAATACTTACCAGGAAGGCCACGAAGACCAGGTCATGGTGCAGGCTTTCACCCACGACGTGATCATCCCGCGTGACCCGCAATCCGGTCAGCCAACCGGTCAGCGTGTTCACAAGCCAGTGGTCATCACCAAGGTCTACGACAAGGCTTCGCCTCTGCTGCAAGCGGCGCTGACCTCCGGCGAGCGCATGAGCGAAATCGTTATCCAGTGGTACCGCACTTCGGCGCAAGGCACCCAAGAGCACTACTACACCACCAAACTGGAAGACGCGATCATCGTCGCCATCAACAACAAAATGCACAACTGCCAGGATCCAGGCAACGCGCACTTCACCCACCTGGAAGAAGTGCAGTTCACCTACCGCAAAATCACCTGGACCCACGAAGTCTCCGGTACTTCGGGTTCCGATGACTGGCGCGCTCCAGTCGTTTAATCACGGCTGACAGTTGTACCGCCCCGGCCGGCATCGCTGGTCGGGGCGCACTCACTTCTAAAGAATTTTTGCCAATAGCCCCGCAACGGGCTGTTGCGCGTCGCAGCACTGCGCGAGGAACAAGGGATGTTCTCACCGGCCAACCAGCCTCATTTCAATCTGACCGTCGATGGCATCGACAGCGATTTCCAAGTGCTGTCGTTCACCGGTCGTGAGGCCCTCAACACGCCGTTCGAATTCGAGCTGGAACTGGTCAGCGAAAAGGCCTCGATCAACCTCGAAAGCGTGCTGCACAAACTGGCGTTTCTTCAGCTGTCGCCAACCGGCACTGGCATTCACGGGCTGGTCTACAGCATTGCCCAAGGCGAGGCGGGCAAGCGCCTGACCCGCTACAAAATCTCTCTGCGCCCACAACTGGCGTACCTCGCGCACCGGGTCAATCAGCGCATCTTCCAGCAGATGACCGTGCAACAGATCATCAGCCAGGTCCTGGAAGAACACGGCATCCTCGCCAGCGACTACCACTTCCAGCTCAGCGCGATTTATCCGGAACGGATCTACTGCGTGCAGTACGACGAATCGGACCTGGATTTCATCCAGCGCCTGTGTGAAGAAGAGGGCATTCACTACCACTTCCAGCACACCGCCAGCGGCCACAAACTTACCTTCGGCGATGACCAGACGGTGTTCCCGAAACTCGCGCCAGTGGCCTATCAGCAGGACTCCGGACTGGTCGCCGACAAACCAGTGGTCAAGCGCTTCGGCCTGCGTTTGGCCACCCGCACCAGCCGCACCACGCGGCGCGATTACGACTTCGTCAAACCGAAGATCGAGCTGGAAAGCGACGCCAAAAGCAGCGCCCAACCCGACCTCGAAGACTACGATTACCCGGGCCGTTTCGTCGATCGCGAGCGCGGCAAACACCTGGCCAATCGCGCACTGGAACGCCATCGCAGCGACTACCGTCTGGCCGAAGGCAACAGCGATCAGCCGATTCTGGTCAGCGGACATTTCCTTGCCCTGACCGACCACGCCAACTCGACCTGGAACGACCTGTGGCTGCTCACCGAAATCTTCCACGAGGGCAAACAACCGCAAGTACTGGAAGAGTCGGTGACCAGCGACACCACCGACCTCAAGGACGATTTCCACCAGGGCTACCGCAACCGCTTCAGCGCCATCCCGTGGGATGTGCCGTACCGTCCGCCGCTCGATCACCCGAAACCGAAAGTCCTCGGCACCCAGAGCGCGGTGGTCTGCGGCCCGGAAGGCGAAGAGATCTACTGCGACCAGTACGGCCGGGTGAAGGTGCAGTTCTTCTGGGACCGCGAAGGCAAGTACGACGACATGACCAGTTGCTGGATGCGCGTCGCGTCGAGTTGGGCCGCGGAAACCTTTGGTTCGATCAACATTCCGCGGGTCGGCATGGAGGTGTTGATCACCTTCCTTGAGGGCGATCCGGATCAACCACTGATCACCGGTTGCCTGTACCACGGCGCGAATCTACCGCCGTACAAGCTGCCGGATTTCAAGACACTGGCTACGGTCAAGAGCAAGGAATACAAGGGCAGCCGCGCCAACGAACTGCGCATCGACGACACCACCAGCGAGATCAGTATTGCGCTGCGCAGCGACCACGGCGCGAGTGCGATCAACCTCGGTTATCTGACCCATCCGCGCCCGAGCGGTGGCCAGCCGCGCGGCGAAGGGTTCGAATTAAGAACCGACCGCCACGGTGCGGTGCGTGCGGGTGCGGGTCTTTTGATCACCACTGAGCCGCGTCCGAACGAATCCAAGCACCACAAAGACTTGCCGGAAACCGCTGAACGCCTCGCGACGGCCAGCGATCAGCAGGACGGATTCGCCGTGCAAGCCAAAGAGCTTCAGGCCCAGGAAGCCGGCGATCAGGACGACGTCGCCAAAGCGCTGCACGCCCAGCACCAAGGCGTACTCGGCAGCGGTCCGGCCAACCTCACCGCCAACGAATTCCCCGAATTCACCGAGCCGCATCTGGTCCTCGCCAGCCCGGCCGGCATCGCCCTGACCACGCCACGCTCCAGCCACATTGCCACCGGCGAACACCTGGCCCTGAGCAGCACCGGTCACACCAGTCTGTCGATCGGCAAACGCCTGCTCGCCAGTGCGAGTCGTGGCATGCGCCTGTTCGTGCAAAGCATGGGCTGGCGGCTGGTCGCCGCGTCCGGCGACATCGATGTGCGCGCGCTGAAGGACAGCATCAACCTGCTGGCCAAACTCAACATCACCGCCAATGCCGACCGCATCACCATCACCGCCAAGACCGAACTGGTGATTCAGGGCGGTGGCAGCGCCACCACCTACAACGCCGGCGGCATCACCCACGCCACCAGCGGCCCGTACACCGCGCACGCGGCGAACTTCGCCTACACCGGCGCGAAAAGTCTCGCCGGGGTATTCCCGGAACCGCCGAAACCGGGCAAGGGCAATCTGGAATTGTTCAACCAGTACGCCGGGCGCCAAGGCATCAAGGACGGCGATTACGAAGTCATCGATGCGCTGGGCAAAAGCATCAAGGGCAAGCTCGATGGCAAGGGTTTCGCCAGCGTCGCCGGCGCTGCGCCGGGGCCGGCGCGTGTGCTGTTCGGCAAGGATCCGGCGGACACCTGGAGCGATGGCAGTTATATCGGAAAACCGGAGTGGCCGTTGAATCCGCCGGGGGCTGAAGACGTGCCGAGCCAAGTGCAGGCGATGGTCGCGCAGGTGTTGCCGAGCAAGAGTTGGGAGATGTTGGAGAAGGGTAAGGACATGGCGCAAACAGGGATGAACGCAATGCAGACCGCGCAAGGCGCGATGCAAACAGCACAGCAGGTGAAAGGTGTGGTGCAGGGTGGGGTGGCCGGATTGCCGAAGTTGGCGAGTGCGGCGTTGCCGAGTGCGTCGGGGATTCTGGGGGAGGCGAGCAAGGCGGGAAAATTGCCGAGCCTGCCTGCACCGAGTCTGCCTAAACCTTCCTTGAAAACCCCGGGCCTGTTGGCGGGTGAGATGCTGTCATGACTAATGAAGTAGCTGCTGTAAAACGTGAACCTCAAGTTGCCATCGTTCCACTCAATGCCATCGACATTCAGGACGTCGCCAGCAGTGCGGCAACCTTTGATGCGTGGCTGCAATCGGCCACTGACGGCGTGGTCACGCTTGATCGAATCAAGAACTACGCCGGCTTCCTGCCGGTGGTGGGCAACATCATGGCGCTGGTCGATGCGCTGGGTGACATCGTCACGCTGTCGAACGCCAAGCAACGCGACTTGCTCGCATGGGCCAGCCTTGGCATCAACCTGATCGGCGTATTGCCTTTGCCGCCGTCGATGGCCGCTGCGCGTATGACTTTGCGCCCGACGCTGTTTCTGGTACGTCAGGAGATGAAAGCGAGCAGCAAGTTGTTGCTCAGCACCTCCGTGATCGAGGTGCTGATCGGGCACCTGAATGCTTCGATTGTCGGCACTCTGGACGACTTCGTCGAACAGGCCAAAGGCAAGTTGCCCGGCATCCTGGCGGACGCTGGCAAGCTCGGTGAAGAGGTCATCAACGAGATAGCGAAGGGCATCGAAGCGGTAGCTTTCGGCAATCTGGATGCCAAAGGTGATCTGAATGCGGCTGGCGCACAGGCTAGCGCAGCAGCCGATCAATTCAAGAATGATCCGCTGGGGTCATTGAGCAATGTGTTCGGGGCTGCCGCGAGTGCTTATAAAGCGGCTGGCAAGGGCCTGGCCAACAGCGTGGCACAAAATCTGGTGCCCGATGACTTCAAAAAAAACGTCTCCGACGAAACCAAAAAACTGCGCGCAATGGGCCCGGAGCTGCGCACTCAGTTGAGCAAGCTCGACGATGAATCGGTGCAGAACTCCATCGGCTGGTTGCTGTTTATCCTCTCCAGTGCCGTGACACTGTGGCGCAAGCGCAATGCTCATGGCCAGAGCACCGCAGTCCATCCAGACAAAACCGGTCAGGCAAAGCACACGGCGTCTGATGGTGAATTGGGATCCAATGGCCAACAGGCTCCGGCGAAAGGCGCGCCCGAGCCGAAGAAAAACGGCACCTGCACTAGCACCACGCATAGCATCAATTTTGCCTTGGGTTCGGAAAGCCTTAGCCATAAGGATTTCAGCCTGCCCGGTCCCTTCCCGATCGAATGGACGCGCACTTACAACTCCCGCCTCGACGCCTACGATCAGAGCGAACTCGGCGCTCGCTGGATCAGCGAATTCACCACACGCTTTGACTGCGTGGACGATGGACTGACGTTCTACGGCACTGACGGCCGCGACCACAGCTATCCACTGCCAAAAGTCGGCCTGTTTCACTACGACGCCATTGAAAACATCACCCTGGTCCGCAACAGCGAAGATCAGTTGTTGCTGTGCCGTGGTTTCGAGCGCAAGGAAACCTACGTCCGCCATGGCCAGCGCTATGTGCTGAGCAACATTTCGCTGCGCAACGGCGCCGGAGTGATGCTGCATTACGAACATCGTCACGGCGAATACTCACTGCTCTCGGATCTGATCACCTATCAGGAAAACGATTTCACCAAAGCCCATCTGCACCTCGGCACGATGATCGACGATCACGGCCGGTTTATCGGCCTCTGGCAGATCGTCGACGGCGAACCGCTGCGCCAGCTGTGTGCGTACCAGTACGACGCCTATGGCGACCTGATTCAGGCGCAGGACGAGAACGGTACAGTCTGGTCGTATCAGTTCGAGGATCACCTGATTACCCGCTACACCGACCGCACCGGGCGCGGCATGAACCTGCGGTGGGACGGTTCGGGCGCCAAGGCCAAAGCCGTGCGCGAATGGGCCGATGACGGCAGCTTCGACACGCGTCTGGAGTGGGACGAGAACATTCGTCTGACCTATGTCACCGACGCTCTCGGCAACGAAACCTGGCACTACTACGACATCCTTGGTTACACCTACCGCATTCGCTACGCGGACGAGCGTTCGGAATGGTTCTTCCGCGACGAGGCGAAGAATATCGTGCGGCGCGTCAATGCCGACGGCAGCACCGATCGCTACAGCTACGATGAACGCAGCAACCTGCTCGAGCACATCCGCGCCGATCACACAGTGATGCATTACGCCTACGACGATCAGGACCTGCTGATCAAGATCAGCGACGCCGAGGGCGGGCAGTGGCAACGCGCCTATGACGACCAAGGCAATCTGGTCGAAGCGCTCGATCCGCTCGGCAACAAAACCGAATACGCCTACAACAAATCCGGCCAGCCCACCGCGATCAAGGACGCTAACGGCAACGAAAAAACCCTCGACTACAACGACGCCGGGCAACTGGTCGAATACGTCGATTGCTCGGGCAAGACCAGCGCGTGGGAATACAACGAACTGGGGCAGATGATCTGCTTCACCGACGCCGCCGGGAACGCCACCGAATACGAATACAAGGCTGGCCAATTGGTGCTGATCAAGCACCCGGACAAGACCGAAGAGCGCTTTGAGCGCGACGCCGAAGGTCGGCTGTTAGCGCATGTCGACACTCTCGATCGTTGCACCACTTGGAGTTACAGCGCAGCCGGCATGGTCGCCGAACGCGTTAACGCCGCCGAGCAAACCCTGCGTTATCGTTGGGACCGCCTTGGTCAGTTACTCGTATTGGAAAATCAAAATGAACAACGCGCCTATTTTCACTACGACCCGGTCGGGCGCCTGCTTGAAGAAAGAAGCTTCGACGGCTGCAGCACGCGTTATCAGTACGACCCACTCACCGGGCGCTTGGCCCAAACAATCAACGGTGAGCGCGTCATCTCGGTGAGCTTCGACCCGATGGGCCGGTTGACCGAACGCCGAGCGACCTTAGGCGATCAGTCGCAAAGCGAGAGCTTCGCCTATGACGGCAACGGCAACATGGTACTGGCCGACAACGCCGACAGCCGCCTGCAATGGTTCCACGACCCGGCCGGCAATCTGCTGCGCGAACACCAACATTACCTCGGACTGGAAAAACCCACCGTCGCGATCTGGCACCACGAGTATGACGTGCTCAACCAGCGAGTCGCCACCGTGCGCCCCGACGGCCACCGCGTCAGCTGGCTGACTTACGGCAGCGGCCACCTGCTCGGCCTGCGCCTTGATGAACACGAACTGATCGGCTACGAACGCGACGACCTGCACCGCGAAGTCGCCCGCCATCAAGGCAACCACCTGCTGCAAACCCAAAGCTGGGACCCGGCCGGCCGTTTGCAAGAACAACTGCTGGGACGCAGCGACGACAAATCTACGCTGCTCAAGCGCGAGTACAGCTACGACGCCGCCGGCCAACTGACCGACATCAACGACAGCCGCCGCGGCCCGCTCGCCTATCGCTACGATCCCGTTGGCCGACTGCTCAGCGCCACCACACGCCAAGGCGTGGAAACCTTCGCCTTCGACCCGGCCGGCAACCTATTGGATGACAAGGCGACAGAGATTCGTCGACCACTGGACCTGACCCCACCGCGCAGCAAACTGGTCGATAACCTGCTGCGCGAATACGCCGGCAGCCACTACGACTACGACGAACGCGGCAACCAGATTCAGCGCTGGCACAACGGCCAACGCAGCGACCTGCGTTGGGACCTGTTTGATCGACTGGTGCATTTCGAAGATCCGCGACTGTCCGTCGAATTCGCTTACGACGCACTGGGACGCCGTCTGCGTAAAAACTCCCGCGCGCACTACAAACAACGTCCTGAAGCAGGTTCCCTCTGGAACAGAAACGAACACACGCGCAAACAGCGAGAACTCGGCTGCGGCTTCACCTTGTACGGCTGGGACGGCGACACCCTCGCCTTTGAAAGCAGCCCTGCACAAAGCGATGGCGAACCGGGTCGCACGGTGCACTACGTTTTCGAACCGGGTACTTTTATCCCTGTTGCGCAGGCTGTATGGCATGCGCCAATTGATCTGATGGGGCTGCCGGATTACAGCGGTGAATACAGCCTTGATGAAGATCCAGTGTGGAATCACAAGTCAACGGCATTACCGTTTGATGCGTTGGGCTGGTACCAGTGTGATCACTTGGGTACGCCGCAGGAACTGACCGATTCACAAGGCAACATGGCGTGGAACGCGCAGTACAAGGCGTGGGGACAGGTGACGGAACAGCGATCGGAGTGGGCGCAGCAGCACGGCGTTATGAACCCGATACGGTTTCAGGGGCAGTACCACGATCATGAGACCGGACTGCATTACAACCGGTATCGGTATTACGATCCGGGGGTTGGACGGTTTGTTAGTAAGGATCCGATCAGCTATGCAGGTGGATTGAATCTGTATAGCTATGCGCCAAACCCGATTGGATGGATGGATCCTCTTGGCTTGACACCTTGCCAAAAGAAAAAATGCGCTGCTCATCTTAGTGCGATATATCGTAAGTCGGAAGGAACAAAATCGGCAAATGGTGCCCGAGGATTACAAGAGCGTGTTGATCACTTACATGAAGATAAGTACGATCTTTATCGACTTGCGCCCAAGAATAAAATGGCAGTTGGGCCTCTGAGAGGCAAGGGTTCCTATGATGGCCATGTGCAGGCGGCGAAAGATCTCCAAATGAGTCTGCAGGGTGATATTAATAAATTCGACAGTGATGGGTGCGATAAGTACTATCGAGTGCCAACTCGCATACGTGAGATGGCTCATGCAAAGATCCCTACAGCTCCAGCGGGCCGATAAATGAATTTTGATCATATTATTTTTATTGCGAGCACCGACTGCTTTTCAGCAATGCTCTTAGGGGAGCGGTTTGCTGATAATCTTGATGGCATAAAGAATATCGCCAGAGCGGCGACTCTGGAGTTAATGAATGGAGATGCTGACTATTACTACGATGCAGATTTTAGAGAGGAAAGAATAAATAAGACAAAAAACGATTTTGTCCAAAAGCTCTCAATGCTCAGCGATTCAATTTCTGGAAGATTTGCTGAGCTTGACTCAATTGCTAACCAGCGGGCGCTAAGCCAGAGCGCCAATTCGATTCAACTTATAAAGAGTGTGTCTGCCAGGATATATTGGTTGAATACCGATGACTTCCAGATTGAAATTTCTGACGAATTAATCGAGGCAGTCATTCAGGCTCAGCTTATGGAAGTGCCTTTAGACACAGAAACAGATCTTGCTTGGGAAGAAATTCATGAGCGATGGGAGTATTCATCGTCCGAGTGGGATAAATATATAAAAAATATTATGAAGGACGTTCCTGACGCGATCTGTGCGATATTTAACGATCTTTACAACTCGCCGCTTTCTTTAAGCTACCTGAATGTCTGGAGTGAAAGATTGTCAAGAAAACACTTTATGACTCTGATTAAGGCCGTTGAAGATGAAGCTTTCTTGGAAATGGAAAAAATCGATAAGGGTTACGCGGAACTGGTCAGGCCTACTATGAAACAGTTTTACGAATGAAGAGTTTTTAACGGGCGGATCACGTTTTTAATACTATTTAAATCCAGTCTGTCCCTGATGAGTTTTGGCGAGTAAAGTTGGTGGCGGAGTTCGAGTGGTATAGAGGTTGGTCTTGTCAGAGCGCTTAGTGGGCGGGTCAAGTTTTTTGACTGTTAGTCAAGCACAGTCTGCGAGCGGCTCCTCACCCGGAGTGTATGGACATGAACGACATTGTTCACAAGATTGTCTTTGAGTTAACGCCTGACGAGGATGATTATCCTCCTGTATCCGCTGAGTCGATTTGGGGCATCTATGCCGGTGATGGCACCTATACCTTAGACAATACTCCCTATTACGTTTATGGCGTGAGTAAGGGAGATTCCGTGCAGGTAAAGTCCAGTGGCGATGAGATGATAGCTGTGCGTGTCGCAAAACAGGGCGGCCATTCGACTGTCAGAGTTTTTGCCAGTGATACTGAAGAGAAAAGTAAAATAATCGCTCATCTTCATCAGTTAGGTGCCTCGTGCTCAGTTAGTCAGGAAATGTCGCTGTTTACAGTGGATATTCCCTCAGATTGTGATTTTGTCGCAATCGACAGATATTTGTCTGATATTGCTGGTGGGGAAAATATTGCATATGAGGATGCTTGTCTGCAGCACTCAGATATCGAGTCATTTCGTCTAGGGGAGTGCCTGTCATTGGCTTCTTTACCACTACTAGCTCATTGATTGAGTAACCCCTGAAGTGGGTCATGGAGACAGGTCGGGATAAAGAGCGTTTTCGCAGGTGGGCTGCGTTTTTATAATTAATTAAACGTAGTCTGTCCCAGTAAAAAGTCTTGGTTAAGCACTTCATATTCATATGTCATCAAAGCTGCCTACGCCTAAACGGTGGAGACCACACGGATCATGAGTTATGAATGCAAATTGTTATTTGGCGACAGCTTTATAGCTCAGCATGTCATCGACGTTGTCAAAGCTAGTAGCGCTTGTGTTCGGGCGGAAACGGTGATCTTTATTTGAAGGGTCACCCGTTAAGTAACAGTGAAACTTACGATGCTCGTCTGATCTATGGGGATGATGGATCCTTGTGGCTCCAAGTGAATTTCCAATCAGCAGAACTTCACGCCCTACTTACTACAGCACTCAATGGAAGAAATTTCAGGTGCCTAGAGTATGGAGACGAGGATAATGAGGTTGGTTTAAATGAGGCCTTCCGTGTGTAGGTTTTATCTCGGTCAAAGTGCAACGGAATAATCTGTTTTTAGTTCTGAAAAGTTACGAAGCTCGCAGGGCGAGACCACGTTTTTGAAGATTGATAAAACGTAGCATACCCTTAATATCTCTCCTATGAATGGCTCAACGAAGCGAACGGTGTGAGATTGCAACCAACCCTATAGTCGAAGGAATGACAACATGAAAGACGCCATTCGTCTGGGCGACTCCACCACTCACGGTGGCAAAGTCCTCGAAGCTTTCTCCCAGACTGACCTCAACGGCAAGCCCATCGCCGGGGTTGGCCACAAAGTCAGCTGTCCTCTGTGCAAAGGCATTTTTCCAATTGCCGAAGGCAGCAGCACTTACACCGTCGATGGAACGCCCATCGCGCTGGACGGCATGAAGACCGCTTGCGGGGCCGCGCTGATTGCCAGTGGCCCGAAAGGAGCGGTGGTCAGTTGAATCCGCGAGGGTGAGCTCTTTGTTCGCCCTCAGGAATACTGCAAGTAAACAACCTGGCTTCATCCATTAAAGGAATAAACATGAAGAACACCGCATTGATCCTCGCACTGACCGCCGCTATCGGCACTGTCAATGTCGCTCACGCAGAAGAGCTGGACGCCGCTACGTTGAAAGGGATGTACGACACTGGGCGCAACATGTCCGGGCTGATTAACCATTGCGTCGACAAAGGTTTCCTGAAAGCTGAAAGCGCGGTGAACGCCAATAAAATGGTGGCGTTTGTTGCCGGTATTCCAGGGCAGATGGACAAGAGCGACGGCGATAAGAACGAGGCCCATGGTCGCAAGGGTGAGGTATTGGACGATGGTCAATACAAAACCCTGGAGGCCAATCTGCCGCCGAGTCTGACGCTGAAGCAGTGGTGTGAGCAGGCGGATCAAGGCATGCGCCAGGGATTGGAGCGGGTGGGTCTTTAATCCCTTGATGGTTGATCGTTCCTACGCGCAGCAAAGGAATGCCTCAAGGGACGCAGAGCGTCCCGGGCTGCGTGCCTTTGCTGCGCGTGGGAACGATCAGGTGCACGGGCAGGTTATTTTGCGGAGAACTTCAACACCACGCTGTGGCTGTAAGTCTGCCCCGGATCAAGCCGAGTACTCGGGAAGTCCGGCTGATTCGGCGAATCCGGATAGTGCTGAGTCTCCAGGGTAAACGCGCCCCAGTGCGGATACACCTTGCCACCCTTGCCCTTGACGGTGCCGTCGAGGAAGTTGCTGGTATAGAACTGCACGCCCGGTTCCGTGGTGAACAGCTGCAGCACACGACCGGACTGCGGATCACTCACCTCAGTCGCAACTTTGCCGATATCGCCCTTGGTATCCAGCGCCCAGTTGAAATCAAACCCACCCTGTTTCGGCTCGGCAAATTTTAGCTGCGGATGATCAGCCTTGATGTGCGTGCCAATCGCAGTGGGTTTGCTGAAGTCCATCGGTGTGCCCGCGACGGGTGCCAGTTCGCCGGTCGGGATCAGTTTGGCGGTGACCGGGGTGTAATGGCTGGCGTGCAGGGTGGCGACCTGTTTGAGGATGTCGCCATTGCCGGCGCCGGCGAGGTTGAAGTAGCTGTGGTTGGTCAGGTTGAGCACGGTCGGTTTGTCGGTGCTGGCCTTGTAGTCGATGCGCAGTTCGTTGTTGTCGGTGAGGCGATAGGTCACCTCAGTGGTGAGGTTGCCGGGGAAACCCATTTCTCCGTCCGCCGACAGATAGGTCAGGGTCACGCCGACCGAATCCTTGTCCTTGGTTTCCTGTGCCTTCCAGACTTTCTTGTCGAAGCCCAGCGGGCCGCCGTGCAGCGCGTTGGTCTTGTCGTTCTGCGGCACTTGATAGCGCTTGCCGTCGAGTTCGAAGGCACCTTCGGCGAGGCGATTGCCGAAGCGACCGATGGTTGCGCCGAAGTAGGCGGTGCCTTTCTGGTAACCCTGTACATCATCGAAGCCGAGCACGACGTCGTCGAACTTGCCGTGCTTGTCGGCGACTTTCAGCGATTGCAGGGTCGCGCCGTAGGTGATGACGGTGGCTTGCATGCCGTGGCTGTTGCGCAGGATGTATTGCTCGACGGGCGTGCCGTCATTGGTTTTGCCGAAAGCTTTGTGTTCGGCGCTGAGGCCGGCCGCGTTGGCGGAGAGAGTGGCGATCATCAGGGACAGTCCGAGGCCGGAGAGCAGGTGACGGGATTGAAGCATGGTAGACCTTCCTTTTTGTTGTTGTTTTTGAAAGCGGCGTTCTATCGGTATGTTAATCACCGAAAAAACAAAGTAGTCATACTAAATACTCATCAGGTGAAAATTTATAGCTGATTAATCGTTTATTTCAATAATAAAGACAGACTAAATTGCAGGTCGTAGTAGGTGGAAGGACGACCGGGCATTCGGCGCACTGCACTTTTTCGCAATCGGCGGCTCTATCCATGGCCAGGATGCGGTGACTCCCGCCGCACAGGAATGTGCCTGTTCGAGATTTCATGCCGAGAGTTTTTGCCCTGATCGCTGCTTTTTTCCGCCGCCCGTGCCTGTTGCTGGCGTGTTTGTCGTCGCTGCTGTTCAGCGGTTGCAGTCACCAGGACGGCAACGGCTTCTTCAACCAGATGCGTGAAGGGAAGCCGCAGGAATTCCTGCAGACCAGCGTCGACCGCATGGCCACGCTGGCGATGCGCGACAACCTCAGCAGTCTTTACCGCTTGCAAGCCAAGCTGTACCTGCGCAACCCGGACGAGCTGCGCAAGTCAGGGTTTCTCAACATCCATGCTGCGGTGAAACAGGTGCGGATGGCCGTCGAGCAGCAACAGCCGCTGCCGGTGCTGGGTGGTCGCAAGGATCTGGCGGCGCTGAGCTATGCGATGAGCCCGGAGTTTCTTGGTGACCGCGTCGGCGCATTCATCTATGCGATCGGCAGCATGCTGGTCACCGCCCATGGCAATCGCACCGAGTTCTATATGACGGACGCGATCAACCCGACGTTCGTTCACAACGCTGCACGCAATATCGAAAAAGCCACGTGGATTTTGTCCCAGCGACAAAACAAAGAAGGCCAGCCGCTACTGTTTTCCAATGAGATCTCGGAGGAGGGCAGCAACCTGAGCTTCGCCACCGAGTTCGGCAAAATCGTTGCGCGACTGGATCTGATCACGCAGATGCTTGATGAGCGTTACCGGCGGATCGGCCTTAACTACGCGCAGAGTTTGTTGTTTTTGAATTTCCTGCCGGTGCAGTGAGTGCAGAGATCCAATGTGGGAGCGAGCCTGCTCGCGAAAGCGGTGGATCAATCAACACTTCAGTGCCTGAAAGACCGCATTCGCGAGCAGGCTCGCTCCCACATTGAATCAATAGTGCAGGTGATTTTTGTATACAATCCGTCACCGCTATTGATCAAAATGGAGCCGCACCCGTCATGACCGACCCTGCAAGCGCCGATTTCAGCCGCGTCGACCGCACCGCCCGTGCGGACAAACTGCCCTATTCCGCGTTGCTGGCGTTCGCCATGACCGGGTTCATCGCCATTCTCACCGAGACCCTGCCTGCCGGACTGCTGCCGCAAATCGGTGCCGGGCTCAACGTCAGCGAAGTCTTCGCCGGGCAACTGGTGACGCTGTATGCACTGGGTTCGATTGTCGCGGCGATTCCGCTGACCGTCGCCACACGCGGCTGGCCTCGGCGCCGGGTTTTATTGATGACGGTCGGCGGGTTTCTGATATTCAACACCGTCACCACGTTTTCCAGCCATTACGGTCTGACCTTGGCTTCGCGGTTTCTCGCCGGGATGGCGGCGGGGCTGTCGTGGGGGATCATGGCCGGGTATGCGCGCGGCATTGTGCCAGTGCATCAACAGGGTCGAGCACTGGCGATTGCCATGCTTGGCACCCCGGTGGCGCTTTCACTGGGCACGCCGGCGGGGACGTGGCTGGGCAATCTGATCGGCTGGCGTGCGTCGTTCGGGATCATGTCGGCGCTGGCTCTGGTGCTGGCCGCGTGGATCATGATCGCGGTGCCGGATCGTCCGGGGCAGGCCAGTGACGAGCGTCTGCCGCTGCTCGAATCGCTGCGCCTGCCGGGTGTGCGACCGGTGTTGTTCGTGGTGCTGACGTGGATGCTCGGACACAACATTCTCTACACCTACATCGCGCCGTTTCTGATGCAGGCCGGTCTCGCCGATCGCGTTGATCTGGTGCTGTTGGTGTTTGGCCTGTGTTCGCTGGGCGGGATCTGGATCATTGGTCTGCTGGTGGATCGCTGGTTGCGCTGGCTGACGTTGATCAGCCTCGCGGTGTTTGCGCTGACCGCACTGGTGTTGGCAGTGGCAGCGCCGTCACCGCTGATCATTTATGCCTGCATGGCAGTGTGGGGCCTGTCGTTTGGTGGCTCGGCCACGTTGCTGCTGACCTCGGCGGCGGACTCGGCCGGTGATCACGTCGACGTGGTGCAGGCGATGCTCACAACCTCTTGGAACGTGGCGATCGCCGGTGGCGGGTTGTTTGGTGGCTTGTTGCTCGATCGGGCCGGGGCGATGTCGTTTCCGTGGGCGTTGCTGATTTTGTCGCTGATCGCGCTGGCCACGGTGTGGGTCAACAAACACCACAGCTTCAAACCGGGACGGCGGGTGCACTGATCTGCGGCACACCGAGATCCCCTTGTAGGAGTGAGCCTGCTCGCGATAGCGGTGTTTCAGTCACTGGACTCGTTACAGATAAACCGCTATCGCGAGCAGGCTCACTCCTACAGTAAAGCGATGGTGAGCTCGATATGGCATAACGATAGACCGCATCGATATATGTGGTTATAAGAAAAATCGCTATGCTGCGGGCCAGATTTTCCTGTCGTTTTTCTGGACGGTTTAATGGAATTGGCAAATTTCGGCCTGGTGATTGCCGGGCTGGTGGTGGGTTTTATTGTCGGCATGACTGGTGTCGGCGGTGGTTCGTTGATGACGCCGATCCTGCTGTGGTTCGGCATCAACCCGGCAACGGCGGTGGGCACTGACCTGCTGTACGCCGCCATTACCAAATCCAGTGGCGTCCTCGTCCATCGCAAAAACAAGAACATCGACTGGGCCATCACCGGTTGGCTGACCCTCGGCAGTGTGCCGGCGGTGGCCATGACCTTGTGGTTCCTCAGCACCCTGCACACCGCGCCGGACGCGATGAACGCCATCATCAAGCAGGCGCTGGGCTTCGTCCTGTTCGCCACGGCGCTGGCGATCTTCTTCAAGAAACGCTTGCTCGACTTCGCCCACAAACGCGCCGGCGGCAACTACAACCCGAGCGGTTCGCGGTTGAACGTGATGACTGTGATCACCGGTCTGATTCTCGGCACCATGGTCGCCCTGACCTCGATCGGCGCGGGCGCCCTGGGCACCGTTGCGCTGTTCATCCTCTATCCGCTACTGCCGACCCGCCGTCTGGTCGGCACCGAAATCGCCCACGCCGTGCCGCTGACCCTGGTTGCAGGCCTCGGCCACGCCAGCATGGGCAATATGGATTGGGGGGTGCTGGGCTTCTTGTTGGTCGGCTCGTTGCCGGGCATCTGGCTCGGCAGTCACCTGACCGGACGCATCTCCGATGAAGTGCTGCGCCCGTGCCTGGCGACGATGCTGGTGCTGATCGGCTACAAACTGGCGTTCTGATCTGGCCCCGCCAAATACGGTCTCATGTAGGAGTTGCCGCAGGCTGCGATCTCTTGATGTTGTTTTTAAAGATCAAAAGATCGCAGCCTGCGGCAGCTCCTACGGGGGTTCTTACCGGCGGATGGCGTATTTCATCACCGTCACCGGCAAATCGTCGTACACCAGTTCTTCAACCACTTCCCAACCCAGCCGCGCATATAGCGACTGCGACGTGTCGGTGTACAGATACAACTCAGGCACACCCAGCGCCGCCGCTTCTGCAACCACTCGATTGACCAGTTGCGAAGCAATCCCGCGACCGCGTTCCTCAGCCTTCACGTAAACCCCGGCCAGCCATGGCGTCAGGTTCGGTCGCAGCTTCAGATCGCTTTCGATCAGCAGCGCGCCGCCCAGCAAACGTGAACCCTCAAGCGCTACCACCACGCTGGGCACTGCGCCTTTGCCGCAGGATTCGCGCATGTGTTCGATACGGTCCTCGACGGTTTGCCCGGGACGAAACTCGCCCCACTCCTTGAAGTTGAGCGTGGCCAGTTCTTCGATCAATTCGCGGTGATCGCACAGGTAATCGATGTGCATGTGGCTGAACTCCATTCCATTGGCAGAACCACCACCCTAATGTGGTCATAAAAGGTAATCAAATCCGCGTTGCGATCACCTCGGATATGTTGCGCAATGTCGCGCCTGTCCTAAGCTTCTGACTAGGCGGAAGATATTTGCCGGGTTGTCCCGGAACAATCGCCACGATGCGCAATCATTAGAGCGTGGATATCAAAAGGAGATGCGCATGCTCATCAGGTCATTGACCCTGACACTCTTGCTGGCGATTGCCGGCCCCTTGTTCGCCGCTGACAACGATTCGCCCATCGCCGGGGACATGGGCCGCGCCCGACCGCTGATCGTGATCGCACAAAGCACGGTCGACCCCGTGTGGGTAAGCCTGAAAAAGTCGCTGGAAGACCCCGCGAACAAAAAAGGCGTAGCCGACCGCAACATCAAGGTCTACACCATCCTCAACATGTCCGGCCAGCTCGACGGCAAGGACATGGGCCAGCAAGACACCATGGCGCTGCTGCGCTCGCTGAAACTGGGCGCCGGGGCGTATCCGAAAGTGTTCCTGGTGGGCAAGGACGGCGAGACCAAACTCTCGGCTTCGGGGGATGAAGCGAAGGCAGTGGATTTGAAGAAAATCTTCGACACCATCGATGCCATGCCGATGGCCGAGAAGGAAGCAGCCGCTGCGGCTCAGGTGCCGGTCGCTGCTACGCCGGAACCTGCCAAAGGCGCGAAGAACGCGAAGCCGACCAAGCCTGCGAAACCGAGCAAGCCGCCGGAAATGCCGGATGATTGATCGCACAGTCACTGAATAAAACGCGTCCCCTGTAGGAGTGAGCCTGCTCGCGATAGCGGTGTATCAGTCACCATCAGCGTTGACTGATACACCGCTATCGCGAGCAGGCTCACTCCTACATATTTGCGGACACCGAAGCCTCACTGCAACCTGTCTACCCACGGCTATCGCCCTCATCAAGCAGGTAAACCAGCACACCTTTGGTATCACCTACGACCAGTGGAGAATGCGTGGTCAACACGAACTGGCAATTGGGAAAGGTCGTACTTAACTGTGCAATCAGACCGAGCTGCCATTGCGGATCCATGCGCAATTCCACATCGTGGATCAGAACAATGCCGCCACCGTGCAGCGGGTTGTCCATCGATGGATTCATCATCGCCAGACGCCTGGCCATGTCACCCACCAACGCAATCATCGACTTTTCGCCAAGCGAGAGCTGAGTAACATTGAATGTCGCGCCATGCTTGTCGATAGCCATATGCAAATGCGGTTTGCGTTGCACGCGCAGGTTAGTGAAGTCCGGCATGAATGCAGTCAGGGCCGAACGAACGGCAGTCAATTGGCGATCGCGAGTGGAGGTTTTCACATTGGCCAGCGTTTTCCAGGCGTCGCTGTCAGTACCGAATTTTTCCGCGATTTCGGCCAGTGCGGTATCGGAAATCCCGTCTTCGTTTTCGCTGTCCTCGCGTTCACGAAACCATTCGAAAAAACTGCCAAAATCGGCACCCCCATGAAAATTGGTGTCGTAGCCGTCGAGTTGATCGAAGGCTTGTTTGCTGCTGATTTTAAGCGGGATGTCGAGAACGCAACGTTCGGCTGGGTAATAAGCGATCAGTGGGAGTGAGGCGCTATCGTCGGCGGTGAGTTGAGTGCGGTAGTGGTTTGCAAGCAGTTTGACTTCGTTCAAATATCCACGGCCCGAAATTGCACCTTCTTGGCGACTTCGGGCAGCGCCCCATACGAACAATTCGTTTTCGGAACCCGCACCACTCTCAGCTGCGCGCGGATGTGAAACGTCGGTGATGCCAATCGAGAGGACAGCTCCTGAGGCGCCGTTGCGAATATCTTCATCGACAAGGTATTTGCCATTGCCTTTATTGGAGCGAATTTTTGCGATCAGCCAGCTCAGACAAATATTCAGGGATTTGAGAATGGTGGTTTTTCCGCTGCCGTTGTTTCCCACCAGCACCGTGATGTTCGAACGGTGTGTTGGGGTAGGGGCAAACTGAATATCCATGTCGCCAAAGTGTCCGACATCCGCAAGTTTCAAACTTTTGATTTCCATCACTGCGCCCTTCGAATGACTGTTTTTTGCCCGACGCCATCCTCGTCCAAAGATTGACTCGATGCAGTGTAGATACAACAAATTCATTCGCTAATACAAAGTCGTTGCAGCATGTGCCGGCCGAAATGTCTTACACAAAGCTCCTTCGGGTCTCGCGGATTTTTCCTGCAAGTCGCGGCGGCGGTGGTGAACTGGTGGGGTTGGGAGAGGAGGGATAGTCTTCTTTGGCCGCTGCAAAACACAGTGGTCGGATGTGGAAGTCCGGTGATTCCCGAGAGCGCGTTGCGCCTGTAAACACATGTTGGTGGTTTTTATGCCAACATTGTTTGCTTATGGCAGCGATGCGCAGGAGCACTCTCGAGTGCACCGGGTTCCTCGGGTTTCCCCGGACTTCCACCCCTGCGCAAAGCTGCCACCCTCTCGTGGAAGTGAGTTCGGCAGTTTTTTCTTTGAATGTCCCGAGGATTTACTAATGAAAAAACACACTCCAAGTCCCCCCGAATCCCCCATGGATTCAGGGTCCTTCGACGCCAACAACCCCCGCTTACGCAACCCCCGTCACCCCGATCCCATCAGCCACCTCTTCACCATCCTCCCCGATATCGATACGCCCACGCTGCTCTGCCACGCTTGCGAAACCCTCGCTTCATTGAACGTCCTGACCACCGACCTGGCCGCTGAACTGCAAGGTTCGCCGCGTAGCCTTGCCTTGTCGATTCAGCAGTTGGCCGTACTCGGCGAGTTGCTGGTCAACCGAGCGCTGGACAATCTCGATCCACCGGCGGCGACGCAACATTGAACAGGGAGGTTCAAACATGGCGCGATACATTCCAATTACCGGGATCGACTGCAAGATTCCTGCTCTGCTGATCGACCGCGAGGCGCCGGTGGATGTGCTGCATGGCACGGCGGCTTACCGTTTGCGCTGTGTGACGCAATTGATGGAGACACTGGCGCTCGGTGACGGCAAGGGCCACGACGCATTACTGCTACAGGATTTCGCCCGGGTGATGGCGATCCCGTTGCGGGACAGTTGCGACTTGATGGATGTCATCGGCTGGAAGTTGCAGGCGCAGCTTTAAAGGCTGAAACGAAAAAGGGCGACCTCGAAAGGTCGCCCATTTTTATTGTCTGACGCGAAACTTTTAATCGGCGACAGCACTGAGAATCTTATGGGCGATCTTCACCCGCTCAGGAATCGGGAAGTTCTTGTTGGCCATGATCACGATGCCAACATCCTTGCTCGGCACAAACGCCACGTAAGTCCCGAAACCACCGGTAGAGCCGGTCTTGTTGATCAGCACGTCATGCGGCTGCGGTTGCGGCGGGTTCAGCCACTGCACCTTGTGCGCCTCCATGGCCATTTCCGTCGAGTTGCCCGCCAGTAAACGGTCGAGGCTGATCGGGTAGCGGTACATTTCCCAACCGAGGCCTTGGGTCATGTCGCCGACGGTGTAGTAACCGGTGTGGGTGTTGGCGATGGTTTTTTGCAGGGACGCTTCAAGCGTTTCAGGCTTCAGGTTGGTCTGAACGTAACGCAGCATGTCCACCGCGCTGGTTTTCACGCCATAGGCCTGCGAGTCAAGCGCACCGGGCGTGACGCGCACCGGTTTGCCGTTCTTGTCGTAGCCCTGCGCATACAGGTCCATTTGCGCGGCAGGCACGCTGAGGTAAGTGTGCTGCAAACCGAGTTTAGGCAGCAGGGTTTGGGTCATCGCCTGATCAAACGGCTGGCCGAGGCTCTTCGCCGCCAGATAACCGAACAATCCAAGGCTTGGATTTGAATACTGGCGATGACTGCCTGCCGGATAAACCGGTTTCCACTGTTGGAAATAGCCGAGCATCTTGTCAGACGAATCCGCACTGTCCGGGAATTGCAGCGGCAAACCGCCGGCACTGTAGGTGCCCAATTGCAGCACGCTGATGTTGTCGAAGGCGCTGCCTTTCAGCTCAGGCCAGAGCTGACTGGCCTTGGTCGACAGATCGAGTTTGCCCGTCGCCAGGGCGTAACCGGCGAGGGTGGCGGTGAAGGTTTTGCTCACCGAGCCGATTTCGAACAAGGTGTTTTCGCTGACTTTTTGTCCGGTGTCTTTGCTGGCGACGCCGTAGTTAAAGTAATGCGCCTTGCCGTTGATGGTCAGCGCTACGGTGAGGCCGGGAACGTTCTGTTGCTGCATCACCGGCGTCACCGCTGCGTTGACCAGCGCTGACAGTTGCGCATCGTCGGGTACGGCGGCGAAGCAGGCACTGGTGCCGAAGAGCAGACCGAAAGCGGCGCAGGAAATGACTTTGCTCGATTGAATGGATGACATGAATGAACCACTCTCCATGAGTGCTGATGATGTTATCCCGCTACACTGCGGGCGATTTCTTCGTTGGGCAACTGAACAGCGCCGCCAATCTAGTCAGCGCGACGCCAATCGACAAACGACGAAAACTCGCACGAGCCATTAGAAAAATTTGGGACTGGGCATGATTCGACCGCAATTGCCGCTCAACGCACTGCGTGCCTTTGAAGCATCGGCGCGGCATTTGAGCTTCACCCGCGCCGCCGTGGAGCTGTGTGTCACTCAGGCTGCGGTCAGCCATCAGGTGAAAAGCCTCGAGGCGCAACTCAACGTCACCCTGTTCAAACGCCTGCCCCGTGGGCTGATGCTGACCAGTGAGGGTGAAACCTTGCTGCCGGTGCTGAGCACCTCCTTCGATCACATCGCGCAGATTCTGGAACGCCTCGCTGGCGGACAGTACCGCGAAATGTTGACCGTTGGCGCGGTGGGTACGTTCGCCGTGGGTTGGTTGTTGCCGAGGCTGGCGGACTTCCGGACGAAACATCCGCTCATAGATTTGCGGCTGTCGACCAACAACAATCGCGTGGATGTCGCCGCTGAAGGTTTGGATTACGCCATTCGCTTCGGTGCCGGGGCGTGGCATGGCATCGAGGCGACGCGTTTGCTCGATGCGCCGCTGTCGGTGTTGTGCGTGCCGGAGATCGCTCGGCAATTGCAATCGCCGGGGGATTTGCTGCAACAGACGCTGCTGCGTTCCTATCGCACCGATGAATGGCCGGAATGGTTTCAGGCGGCCGGTTTGGCGACCCAGGCTGCTCCGCCGCAGAGCATCGTGTTCGATTCGTCGCTGGCGATGATGGAAGCGGCGTTGCAGGGCAGTGGTGTGGCGTTGGCGCCACCAATGATGTTCGCCCGGCAACTGGCGGCGGAGGCGATTTGTCAGCCGTTTGCGATTGAGATTACGACGGGGAGTTACTGGTTGACGCGGTTGCAGTCGCGCCCTGAAACAGCGGCGATGACAGCGTTCAAGGAGTGGCTGTTACAGGCTTCCGTCTAGCGTAAACCCTGTGGGAGCGAGCTTGCTCGCGAAAGGGGCAGGTCAGTCAACATTACTGTTTATGACACACCGCATTCGCGAGCAAGCTCGCTCCCACAGGGGCAGTGGTGGATTGGAGATCAGGTTAGCGCACCAGACACGGCCGCTTGTTATCGAACTTCCACCCCGGAATCAGAAACTGCATCGCCACGCTGTCATCCCGCGCGCCGAGGCCCATGCCTTTATATAGCTCATGAGCCTTGGCCACCTGGTCCATGTCCAGCTCGACACCCAGCCCCGGTTTTTTCGGCACTTGCACCAGACCATCGACAATTTGCAGCGGCGCCTTGGTCAGCCGCTGGCCGTCCTGCCAGATCCAGTGGGTGTCGATCGCGGTGATCTCGCCCGGCGCGGCAGCGGCGACATGGGTAAACATCGCCAGCGAGATATCGAAGTGGTTGTTGGAATGCGAACCCCAGGTCAGACCCCATTCATGGCACATCTGCGCCACGCGCACCGAACCTTGCATGGTCCAGAAATGCGGGTCGGCCAGCGGGATGTCCACTGATTGCAACTGGATCGCATGACCCATCTCACGCCAGTCAGTGGCGATCATGTTGGTGGCGGTTTTCAGCCCGGTGGCACGGCGGAACTCGGCCATGACTTCGCGGCCCGAATAACCGTTTTCCGCACCGCACGGGTCTTCGGCATAGGCGAGCACCTGATGCTGATCGCGGCACAGGCGGATGGCATCTTTCAGTGACCACGCGCCGTTCGGATCGAGGGTGATGCGCGCGTCGGGGAAGCGTTCAGCCAGCGCCGTCACCGCTTCGATTTCGGCATCGCCACTGAGCACGCCGCCCTTGAGTTTGAAGTCCTTGAAGCCGTATTTCGCATGGGCCGCTTCGGCGAGGCGCACCACGGCTTCGGCAGTCATGGCCTTCTCGTGACGCACGCGGAACCAGTCATTGTCGGCGTCCGGTTCGCTGCGATAGGCGAGGTCGGTTTCGCGCTGATCACCGACGTAAAACAGATAACCGAGCATCTTCACTTCATCACGTTGCTGACCTTCGCCAAGCAGTGCTGCCACCGGTACATCGAGATGCTGACCGAGCAGATCGAGCAGTGCGGCTTCGAGGCCCGTCACCGCGTGGATGGTGATGCGCAGGTCAAACGTCTGCAGACCACGACCGCCAGCATCGCGGTCGGCGAAGGTCTGGCGCACTTGATTTAGGATCTTCTGATACGTGCCGATCGGGCTGCCGACCACCAGGCTGCGCGCGTCTTCCAGGGTCTGGCGAATACGCTCGCCACCGGGTACTTCACCGACGCCGGTGTGGCCGGCGTTGTCCTTGAGGATGACGATATTGCGGGTGAAAAACGGCCCGTGGGCGCCGCTCAGATTGAGCAGCATGCCGTCGTGGCCGGCCACCGGGATGACTTGCATGTCGGTGATGATCGGGGCTTTGGCGGTGTCGTGTGCGGTCATGTTCTTATCCTTTTAATACGCAATCTTTAACAATCGACGTCAGGCGTGTTTCGGCGCGGTCTCGACCACGGCGATGTCGGCAGCAGGTTTCGGTGTGGTGCGCGCGAAGAAGACGATGATCGCGGCGATGATCGAGGTCGCGGCCAGCCCATAGAGGCCGCCCTGAATCGAGCCGGTGTGTTCTTCGAGCAGGCCGAACGTGGTTGGCGCGACGAAGCCGCCTAGGTTGCCCACCGAGTTGATCAGTGCGATCACCGCCGCAGCGATGCGGGCATCCAGATAGGCCTGTGGGATCGGCCAGAACAGCGACGAAGCGGATTTGAACCCCAGCGCAGCAAAGCAGATCGCAACGAAAGCGAAGATCGGCCCGCCGGTAGTGGACATGAACATCCCCGCAGCGGCGATCAACAGTGCGGTGGCGACCCACGCCTGTTGGTGTTTCCACTTGGCCGAGAACGAGGCGAAGGCGTACATGCCGATGATCGACAGCAACCATGGAATCGAGTTGAACAGGCCGACCTGGAAGTCGCTCATCTCGCCCATTTTCTTGATGATGCTCGGCAGCCAGAAGGTTGCCGCGTAAATGGTCAACTGAATGAAGAAGTAGATCAGGCAGAACAGGATGATCTGGCGGTCCTTGAGCAGTTTGCCCATCGATGGCCGGATCGGCGTCGCGGCTTCGCGGGCCTTCTGTTCAGCATCGATGGCGTTGACCAATGCATCCTGTTCGGCGCGGGTCAGCCATTTCGCGTCGTGGGGTTTGGCGTCGAGCCAGAACCAGACGAACACGCATAGGCCCACCGAGAACATCCCTTCAATGAAGTACATCCATTGCCAGCCGTGCATGCCCAGCCCGTTGATTTGCAGGAGCAGACCGGACAACGGGCCGGAGATCAACGAGGCCACGGCGGAGCCGCTGAGGAAGATCGCAATCGCCTTGCCGCGTTCGGCGCCGGGTAACCAGCGGGTGAAGTAGTAGATCACCCCGGGAAAGAACCCGGCCTCGGCCACGCCGAGCAAAAAGCGCAACACATAGAAGTGGGTTTCGTTCTGGATGAAGGCCATGCCGGCGGCGACCAGGCCCCAGGTGAACATGATGCGGGTCAGCCAGATGCGTGCGCCGACTTTCTGCAGCAACATGTTGGAGGGAACTTCGAACAGCGCGTAACCGATGAAGAACAGGCCGGCGCCGAAGCCATAAGCGGCGGCACCAATACCGAGGTCATGTTCCATGTGAGTGCGGACGAAACCGATGTTCACCCGGTCAATGTAATTGACGATGAACATGATCACGAAGAGCGGTAGGACGTGGCGTTTCACTTTCGAGATGGCCGACGCGAGTGTCGAATCGACGCCCTCGTTCATCCCGGAGACGGAGGTTTTCACTTGGTTTTCTCCCACTGATTATTTTTATGCGGGGTAGGGCAGGTGCTGCATTGTTGCTAGACATCATACAACTGAGAAATTTTGTCCGACAAGTAGGGTTGGCCGATTATTTTTCTCTGGGATGCCGGTTTTTTATGCTTTTTTGCGTTAATGATCAATGTTTGCTGGGTTTTTTAAGGCGTAGAGCATCGCGTCACCCCCAGGGGGACACGCTTCTGTTTGTCAGGAGTGTTTGAAGGTATTTCCGTTTATTTGAGTGTTGTCATACAAGTTGAGCCGCTAGACTCAATTTCGTCATCCCCGCAGGATGCTACGATCCACAAGCCCCCGATCACCGGAACCGATCATGCAAGAAGACCTCGACGCTCCCGCCCGTAAACGTGCGCACAACCTCGCCCATGACCTGGTGGAGAAGCTCACGCAAAGCATCCTGCTCGGTCAGCTATCGCCCGGCGACAAGCTGCCGTCAGAGAATTCCATCGTTCAGGAACACGGGGTCAGCCGCACGGTGGTGCGCGAGGCGATTTCCAAGTTGCAGGCTTCCGGGCTGGTGGAGACGCGCCACGGCATCGGCACCTTTGTCATCGAGCGTGTTGCGGAGCAGGGCTTACGCCTGAATGTCGACACGGCGCTCGGTGTGCGCAGCATTCTCGAACTGCGTCTGGGCCTGGAAACCCAAGCGGCGGCGCTGGCGGCGCAGCGGCGCACGGAGGCGCAAGTGCTGCAGATGCGTCAGGCGCTGGATGACTATCAGCGGCTGCTCGACAACAACGACAGTTGCGTCGAAGCGGATCGGCGTTTTCATCTGCTGATCGCCGAGGCCACCGGCAATGTTTGCTTCAGCGAGATCATGCAGCATCTGGGCAGCGCGATGATTCCGCGTCATCGCCTCAATGCTGCTGAACGTGGCGCGGCGGATCTGAGCAAGCTCGGGCAACTGGCCCATCTGGAACATGAGGCGATTCTGAATGCGATCAAGCGTCAGGATGCGGACGCCGCGCGCGCGGCCATGTGGCTGCATCTGACCAACAGCCGCGACCGGTTTTCCGCGCGGGGTTGATGGCCGTTGGTCTGTTCGGTAGCACGCCGTGCACAGGGCTGATTCCAAGTTGTACGGCCCGGGTATTCCGGACCTCCTGAGTGAGGTGCGTCATGGCTAACGATTTGCTGTTTCAGGGTGGCGTGCTACCCACCGATTCGACCCGGCCGCTGCCCGGTACCGATGAACCGACACTGGCTGATCATGATTCTCCAATGGGGATGCCACCGGGGCGCGACCCGCTGAGCGATGCCGATCGGCCCGAAGACTGGAAGGACCCGGCGGCGGAAGATGAGGATGTGCCGCCGGCGGATGAGCCGACGCCTCTTTCCGATGATCGGCGCTGAATCCTGGTTGTTGTGCTGGATTTACCGCCCCCTTCGCGAGCAGGGAAGCGCGTCCCAATGTGGGAGCGAGCCTGGCGATGTTGCGGGAAGAGTCTGTTTTCGTAAGCTTCCCTCACCCCAGCCCTCTCCAGGAGGGAGAGGGGGCCGACCGAGATGTCTTGCGTTATGTATCGACCTGAACAACCGAGTCGATTATGGACTCGGCCAAGTCCAGTTTTCTTGATCAGAAGAGTCGATTGTGGATTCACCGGCGTAATTTCAGGTCGGCGGATTTCTCCAATTTCCCCCAATCGGTCCCCTCTCCCTCTGGGAGAGGGCTAGGGTGAGGGCCTTCTCAGGCATCACGCAGATCCCGCATCAACAACCCAAACCGCAAATCCACCGCATCCGGAATCGGCAGATACACCGTGTGCCCATCCCCCGGTGCCACCTCGATCGCTTCTTCTTTAGCGTTCTGCAACTCATGCAGATCAAAATGGAAATTGCCCTTCGGCGTCATCAACTCCAGATGATCACCCAAGGCAAAGCGGTTCTTCACCTTGACCTCTGCCAACCGCCCACGCCGTTCGCCGGTCAACTCGCCAACGAACTGCTGACGCTCCGACACCGAGCTGCCGTGCTGATAATTCTGGTACTCGTCATGTACATGCCGACGCAGAAATCCTTCGGTGTAGCCACGCTGTGCGAGTGATTCCAGATCGGTCATCAGGCTACGGTCAAATTCACGCCCGGCCACCGCATCATCAATCGCGCGGCGATACACCTGGGTGGTGCGCGCGCAATAGAAGTGCGATTTGGTCCGGCCTTCGATTTTCAGGGAATGCACGCCCATGCGCGTCAGGCGCTCGACATGCTGCACCGCGCGCAGGTCCTTGGCGTTCATGATGTAGGTGCCGTGTTCGTCCTCGAATGCTGGCATCAATTCATCGGGGCGATTGGCTTCCTGCAGCAGGAACACCTGATCGGTGGGCGTGCCCAGCCCCAGCGTTGGCTCTGGCTGGAAGGTCTGGACGATCTCGCCGAGCTGGTTTTCGGTGGCTTCTTGCGCTGAGTATTTCCAGCGACAAGCATTGGTGCAGGTGCCCTGATTGGCATCGCGCTTATTCATGTAACCCGACAACAGACAGCGCCCGGAAT
Source organism: Pseudomonas sp. ok266 (assembly GCF_900110195.1). Lineage (NCBI taxonomy): Bacteria > Pseudomonadati > Pseudomonadota > Gammaproteobacteria > Pseudomonadales > Pseudomonadaceae > Pseudomonas > Pseudomonas sp. ok266. Next base: position 221,975 of record NZ_FOCU01000007.1, read on the forward strand.
AGGCCATGCACAGCGCGCCGTGGACGAACACTTCCAGTTCCATGCCCGGCACCTGCTCACGGATTTCGCCGATTTCCTCTAGCGACAATTCTCGCGACAGGATGATCCGGCTCAAACCCATCTGCTGCCAGAACTCGACGCTCGCCCAGTTCACCGTGTTGGCCTGCACCGACAGGTGAATCGGCATCTGCGGGAAATGTCGCCGCACGAGCATGATCAGTCCCGGGTCGGACATGATCAGCGCGTCGGGGGCCATGTCGATGACTGGTGCCAGATCCTTGAGGAAGGTCTTCAACTTGGCGTTGTGCGGCGCGATGTTGACCACCACGTAAAAGCGTTTGCCTTGCGCCTGCGCTTCACGAATACCCAGTGCCAGATTGGCGTGATCGAACTCGTTGTTGCGCACCCGCAGGCTGTAACGCGGCTGGCCGGCGTAGACCGCATCGGCGCCGTAAGCGAAGGCGTAACGCATGTTTTTCAGGGTGCCAGCGGGGGCGAGCAGTTCGGGGGCGGCGAGGGTAGGGGTCATGGCGGTGTCGGTCGCAAAAGCGCGGCAGGGTAAGTCAGATGCGGCGAGTGTTTGTTGATCTGGATCTATGCTCCATGAATAAAGATGGCACTCGTGCAGGTCGCGGTTGACTAAGCATCGGGGCGTGCATGACGCCTGACTGACATGGATCGGACATGAACGAAAAAAGCCTTCAATTCAAATCCCTCACCGTGCTGCTGTTGCTGGTCACGGTGGCGTTTATCTGGATCCTCTTGCCGTTCTACGGTGCGGTGTTCTGGGCGGTAATTCTCGGCATTGTGTTTGCGCCGATGCAACGCCGGCTGCAGGCGAAATTCGGCTGGCAGCGCAACCTGACGTCCCTGTGTACCTTGTCGGTCTGCCTGGTGATCGCGATTCTGCCGGTGATCATCCTCAGTGTGCTGTTGGTGCAGGAAGGCGCAGCGGTCTACAAGAACATCGAAAGCGGCGAGCTGGACATCGCTGCGTATCTGGCGCAATTCAAGCACAGCCTGCCGCCGTACTTTCAGCACTTGCTCGACCGGTTTGGCATGGGCGAGCTAAACGGCTTGCGCGAGAAAATCGTCAAATCGGCGATGCAGGGCAGCCAGGTGCTGGCCAGTCAGGCGTTCAGTTTTGGCCAGGGCACATTCGAATTCGTGGTGAGTTTTTTCATCATGTTGTATCTGCTGTTTTTCTTTCTGCGTGACGGCGCCGAGCTGGCGCGCAAGGTGCGCACCGCTGTGCCACTGGAGGAAGGCCACAAGCGGCGCTTGCAGTTGAAGTTCAACCGTGTGGTACGGGCGACGGTGAAGGGCAATCTGGTGGTCGCGGTGACGCAGGGCGCATTGGGCGGGGCGATTTTCTGGTTTCTCGACATCCCCAGCGCGCTGCTGTGGGCGGTGTTGATGGGGTTTTTGTCGTTGCTGCCAGCGGTCGGTGCGGGGATTGTCTGGGCGCCGGTGGCGGTGTATTTCCTGCTCAGCGGGATGATCTGGCAAGGCGTGGTGCTGGGCTTGTTCGGGGTATTCGTGATCGGTTTGGTGGACAACGTGCTGCGGCCGATTCTGGTGGGCAAGGACACCAAAATGCCCGATTACATGATTCTGATCTCGACCCTTGGCGGCCTGGCAGTCTTCGGTCTCAACGGCTTTGTGATCGGGCCGCTGATCGCGGCATTGTTCATGTCGAGCTGGGCGCTGTTCGCCGAGACCAAGCCCAAAGTGCAACTGCCTTAAGCGTGAAACGGCTCGCTGACAAGCTTCTGCGACAGTGCCTGCGCAGCGGGCAAGGAAGTCAGCGGGCCACTGATCGCTTCGCCGTCGCGCATCAGATACCAGCAGGCAAGCAGGCCCGTGGCCCTGAGCGAAGCGGGGACGGCGCTGCCGATAACGGACATGATTTGAACCTGAGCCATGACGAGTACCTCCATCTATCAATGGAGCTACCTTAAAGATTCGCCGGTTCTACGGACAATCAACGCTTTCGATAGTGGTCATTGACGCCGTTGAGGCTTCAGTCGACCACTTGATCAAGCATGTGCATGACTTCACGCTCGTTGAGCAAACCTTTGTGCACGAGGTTTTCCGCCAGCAGCGAAAGGAACTTGGCGCAACGATGGCCTTCCAGGTGCTTGAGCTCGGTCAGCGCGCTGTACACCTTGCTGGAGGTGCACAGGCCGACGATGCGGTGCGGGTTTTGTGTTGGCATACAGTCGTCCTTGTTGTTATCAACCTGTTGTTTACGGACGGATTCAGATTGCGGCTCCGTCATGACAAATAAATGACCGTTTTATGGAAAAGTACATAACGGTCAATCAATCATGCCGACTTTAGCCGGTGAAACTGTCCTCACAGCGACCTTGGCGAGATTTTTTCAGACGCTGGCCGACCAACGGTCATAAAAAAGCCCCGCTATAAAAGCAGGGCTTTGTGTTTCGGTTACCAGCGTGGGCCGCCGTAGTAGTGCGGACGACCGTAGTAGCCGCGCGGCGGGCCGTAATACACCGGGGCCGGTTGCACGTAGACCGGTTGTTGAACATACACCGGCGCGGGCTGGTAGTAGACCGGTGGCGGTGGCTGCTGCACATAGACCGGTGGCGGGGCGTACACCGGCGCCTGTTGCACATAAACCGGACGATCCTGGTTGATAAGCGCCGAACCGATGATGGCCGAGCCGACGATTGCGCCAAACACCGCCGGACCCTGCCAGCCACCGCCGTGGGCTTCTGCTTGCCCTGTGACAGCAAAAGCACCGATCAGCAGGGCGACGATAGGGAGTTTACGAATCATGATAATTCCTCGGTTCTTCGACCCGGCATCGGGGCCTGCACCAGGCCCACAGTTGTCGCGGGGATACTTCTAAGACAGCGAATTTTGGAAAATCAGCACAGCCACTGGGTAAATTTTGTGTAAGGTCTGTACCGGTTTATTTACCGGGCTGTGTGATGGCCGCGGAAGACGTTTAAAACAGGCCTCTATGATCGTTCAGAAGCCGATGGGCTGGCTAATCCCGTTTATCCGAAAGTGCGTTTGAAGGAGAAGTTTCATGCAGATGAACCCGAACAAAGACACCCAACTGTGCATGTCCCTGTCCGGGCGCCCGGGGAACTTCGGTCTGCGTTTTCATAACCATTTGTATGAGCAGTTGGGCCTGAACTTCTACTACAAGGCGTTCAGCAGCCAGGACCTGACCGGCGCAGTCGGCGGCATTCGCGCCTTGAGTATCCGTGGTTGCGGCGTGTCGATGCCGTTCAAGGAAGCGTGCATTGCGCTGGTCGATGAGCTGGATGCGTCGGCAGCGGCGATCCAGTCGATCAATACCATCGTCAATACCCACGGCCATCTCAAGGCTTACAACACTGATTACATCGCTGTGGCGCAGTTACTGGAAACCCACGCGGTGCCCAAAGAATCGACCTTTGCCTTGCGAGGCAGTGGCGGCATGGCCAAAGCGGTGGCCAGCGCCCTGCGTGACGGTGGTTACAAAAACGGCTTGATCGTCGCCCGCAACGAACGCGCCGGACGTGCATTGGCGGATTCGCTGGGCTATCGCTGGCAGGCTGAACTGGGCGATGAACGCCCGCAGATGCTGATCAATGTGACGCCAGTGGGCATGGACGGCGGGCCGGAGGCGGGGCAGTTGGCGTTTGAACCGGAGGTGATCAAGGCTGCCGAAACGGTGTTTGATGTGGTCGCGATCCCGTCGGAGACGCCGCTGATTGTGCGCGGTCGAGCAGAGGGCAAGCGGGTGATCACCGGACTTGAGGTGATTGCGATTCAGGCACTGGAGCAGTTTGTGCTGTACACCGGCGTGCGGCCGACTGAAGAGCAGTTTGCGGCGGCGGTGGCGTTTGCCCGGAGCTGATTGAGTATTGTGGTGGCTGGGCGGGCCTCTTCGCGAGCAGGTTCGCTCCCACAGTGGAATTTTTGTCATACACAAGTTGTGTGTTCGCTGTAGATCCCCTGTGGGAGCGAGCTTGCTCGCGAAGGAGGCGACGCGGTTTCACGCCGGCCATCAATGCCTATACTGCCTCCTCAGCAAGCCCAGACTTGCCCACCATAAAAACCGTGACCGAGGCTCCCATGCATCCGCCTATCCTCAACCTGCATCAGGTCGAACTCGAACCCCTGCCCGAAGCCCTGGCCCCGGAAGGCGAAACCGCCGGGCGCTATCAACAGCGCATGGCGCGGATTGGCCAGCAATTGGGGTCGCAAAAACTCGGTTATCGCCTGTATGCCTTGCCACCGGGCATGCGTGGCAGCCCGTTTCACAGCCATCGGGTCAACGAAGAGATGTTTTACGTGGTGGCCGGGGAGGGCGAGGTGCGTCTGGGCGCCGAGCGTTTCCCGATCCGCGAAGGCGACGTGATCGCTTGCCCGCCGGGTGGGCCGGAGAAGGCGCATCAGATCATCAATACCAGCTCGGGCGAATTGCGCTATCTGGCGGTGAGCACCCAGCAGCAGCCCGATATTTGCGAATACCCGGATTCGAACAAATATGCGGTGATGGATAATTTTCAGGTTGATGCCGAAGGTAACACTTCAGGCTTTGTCGCCGTGGCGCGGCAGAAGGATGGCGTTGATTACTGGGATGGTGAATAACCCCAAGACCTGAAGCCTGAAGAATAACCCCTGTGGGAGCGAGCTTGCTCGCGAATGCGGTGTGTCATTCAAAAATGATGTAGCTGACACTACCTCTTCGCGAGCATGCTCGCTCCCACAATAAAATGGTGGTGGTTATTCGAGGCGGGCCAGGCGTTCTTCCAGCGCGGCGATTCGCGCTTCTAGCTCTTCGATACGCTCAACCGAAACGCCACTGCTTGCACCGCGATCCTGCGGACTCTGCCGCGCTGCCATAATTGCCTCGCTATCCGCCGGATCACCCAGCGCATGGGTATAACGGTCTTCGCGCTGCCCGGCCTGACGCGGAATCAACACCGCCAGCCCCCGCGCAATCAAGCGCTCAAGCTGATGCACAACTTGTTCGGCGTCTTCGAAATCATGCATGCGCCCGCTGCGGGTCAGCAGCTCATTGACGGTTTGCGGGCCGCGCAGAAACATCAGTCCGCTAAGAATCACCTGCGCTGGCACCAGTTCCAGCGCCTTGTCGACTTTGTGCTCCCAGCGGTCGGCGCGGCTGCCCATCACCAGTTTGGCGAAACCGCGACCTTCCAGCGCCCGCAAACTCTGGCCGACCTGACCCTGAGTCAGGTTCATCACCGGTTCGCGGCTGGTTTTCTGATTACACGCCGTGACCAGCGCATTAAGGGTCAGCGGGTAGGTTTCCGGGCTGGTCGCCTGTTTTTCGATCAGCGAACCAAGGATGCGGATTTCCGTGGCATTGAGCCGTGGTTCGTCGAAGCTGGATTCTGTCTCTGTGGTCATCGCGCGTTCCCTCTGCAGTCGAAGGCGCCTAGCCTAATCCTTGCCAAACAAAAGGCAAGCCGTGTGGTCATCAAGCATGGCTATAATCGCCTCCTGTTCCACCCAGCCACCACACGAGACTGCCATGACCATTTCCCTGTACGCCGCATCCGTCCCGGTTTTTCAACAAATGCTCAACGCACTGAGCGATGTCCTGAAAAAGGCTGAAGCCCACGCCACCGAGAAAAACATCGATCCGAACGCTTTCCTGCAGGCCCGTCTGTATCCGGACATGTTCCCGCTGACCCGCCAGGTGCAGATCGCCGTCGACTTCGCCAAAGGCGTTTCTTCGCGTCTGGCTGAAGTCGAAGTGCCTAAGTACGACGATACCGAAACCACCTTCGCCGAGCTGCAAGCCCTGATCGCCAAGGTTCTGGCCTACATCGGCGAGATCAAGCCGGAGCAGATCAATGGCAAGGAAGGCATCGAAATCGTTACTCGTCCGGGCACGCCGAAAGAGAAGCGCTTCAGCGGTCAGGCTTACCTGCTGACTTACGGTCTGCCGCAGTTCTTCTTCCACGTCACTACCACTTATGCGCTGCTGCGTCATAACGGGGTTGAAGTGGGCAAGCGCGATTACATGGGCGCGTTCTAAACCGCCAGAAGCCCCTCATCGGAACGCCGCCCGCCTAGCCCTCTCCCGGAGGGAGAGGGAACTGACCGAGTTGTTTGTTCGAAATACACCGACGTGAAATATCAAGTCGAACTCAAGTCTTGAAGGCAACAACGATCGGCTCCCTTCCCCCTCGCCCCCTTGGGGGAGAGGGTTGGGGTGAGGGGGAAAAGATCTCAGCCACAAAAAAGCCCGCCAAGGTTCACACCGTGGCGGGCTTTTCATTACAGCGTCTGTTACGCCGTACGTTGGGCTTTTGCTTCCTCACCCAGGCACGCCGCAGCGGTAAACAGCACATCAGTCGACGAGTTCAGCGCCGTCTCTGCCGAATCCTGCAACACGCCAATAATGAAACCGACCGCCACCACCTGCATGGCAATCTCGCTCGGAATCCCGAACAGGCTGCACGCCAACGGAATCAGCAACAGCGATCCACCCGCCACACCCGACGCGCCACAGGCGCAAATGGCGGCGACAACGCTGAGCAGAATCGCCGTTGGAATATCCACGGCAATACCCAATGTGTGCACGGCCGCCAGGCTCAGCACCGTAATGGTGATCGCTGCACCGGCCATGTTAATGGTCGCGCCCAGCGGAATCGACACCGAATAGGTGTCTTCATGCAGACCCAGACGCTTGCTCAATTCCAGATTGACCGGAATGTTTGCCGCCGAGCTGCGGGTGAAGAATGCGGTGATGCCACTTTCACGCAGGCATTTGAGAGTCAGCGGATACGGGTTGCGACGCAGTTTCCAGAACACGATCAGCGGGTTCATCACCAGTGCCACGAACAGCATGCAGCCGAGCAGCACGGCCAGCAGGTGTGCATAACCGATCAATGCGCCGAAACCGGAGGTGGCCAGCGTCGAGGCCACCAGACCGAAAATGCCCAGCGGGGCGAAACGAATCACCACGCGCACGATCACCGTCACGCCATTGGACAGATCACCCAGCACTTCACGGGTGGTGTCGCCGGCATGGCGAATTGCGATGCCCATGCCGATCGCCCACGCCAGGATACCGATGAAGTTGGCGTTCATCAGTGCGCTGACCGGGTTGTCGACCACGCTCAACAGCAGGCTTTGCAGCACTTCGCCGATACCGCCCGGCGCCGTCACCGAAACGTTGTCGGTCGACAGCACAAGGTGCGATGGGAACGCCATGCTCGCAACCACGGCCACGACCGCCGCCGCAAAAGTGCCCAGCAGATAGAGGAACAGAATTGGGCGGATATGAGTTTCCTGGCCGTGCTTGTGGTTGGCAATCGAGGCCATCACCAGCACGAACACCAGAATCGGTGCGACGGCTTTCAACGCTGAAACAAACACTTTGCCGATGAACGCCGTGCCTTTCGCCGCTTCCGGGGCGAGCAGCGCCAGGGCGATACCGGCGATCAGGCCGATGACGATCTGCGTGACCAGGCTGAGGTTTTTCAGGCGTTGCAGTAGAGAAGGGGATGAAGCGGTCATAGCGGCATCTCTGATTTTTTATAGGGTGCAAGGTTGCGTAAAGCGATGGCAAAGCAGTGGCAGACCACCGCCACGAACCGAAAGTGTTGACGCGACATCAACGCCAATAAACCGGTCGTTGAGCAGGTTGTACGTTTTTCAGGGCGCGGACTTTATCACAGCGTAGGCCTTATCCTTCAGGCATGTGACGATCTGCCACCGGATCAGGCAACAAAGTCGGCAGGTTTGTGCAAGTCAGCCCGGACACACTCTGTTAAGATTGCGCATCCTTATTTTCAAATTTCGCCAGCGGGCCTTCGGGTCAACGCTGGTGTCGTCGTTTTGCTGGAGTTGCGCATGCTGTTGCCCATTCTTCTGTTGTCCGCCGCCGGGTTCACGGTGCTGACCACGGAATTCGTCATAGTCGGCCTGTTGCCGGCGATTGCCCGAGACCTCGAAGTCACCATCCCGCAGGCCGGGTTGCTGGTGACTTTATTCGCTTTTACCGTGGCGATGTTCGGGCCTTTCCTGACCGCGTATTTCGCCCGCTTTGAGCGGCGCAAGCTATTTATCAGCATCCTGATCATGTTTGGTCTGGCCAATACCGTGGCGGCGCTGGCGCCGAACATCTGGGTGATGGCGATTGCCCGGTTGATCCCGGCGCTCGGGCTGCCGGTGTTCTGGGCCTTGGCCAGTGAGACCGCAGTGGACATCGTCGGCCCGGATTTCGCCGGCCGCGCGATCGCCAAGATCGGTTTCGGCATTGTCTGCGCCACGGTGTTCGGCATCCCGGTTGGCACGTTGATTTCCGATGCGTTCGGCTGGCGCAGTGCCTTTGGCATTCTGGCGGTGATCGCTTTTGCCAAAGCCTTGTTGCTGTTTGTTTATCTGCCGAAAACCAGCCTGCACCAACATCAGGTCAGCTTCCGCTCGCAGTTCAAGATTCTGCGCAGTCCGTTGATGATCGGCCACATCGTCCTGTCGATCCTGGTGTTCAGTGGCATGTTTACCGCTTACACGTATCTGGCCGACATTCTTGAGCGCCTCGCCGGGTTCAACGGCACCGTGGTCGGTTGGTGCCTGATGGCTTTCGGTGCGGTCGGGCTGATCGGCAACTCCCTGGGCGGTCGTGCGGTGGATCGCCATCCGCTGGGCGCGTCGGTGTTGTTCTGTGCGTTCATGATTGCCGGCATGGTCTCGCTGGTACCGAACATTCATTCGCCGCTGGGGCTCGCGGTGGCGATGGGGATCTGGGGCGTGACTCAGGCTGCGTTGTTCCTGGTCAGCCATGTGCGCCTGATGAAAGCCGCGCCGGAAGCGCCAGCGTTTGCTGCTTCGTTGAATATCGCCGGGGCCAATCTGGGGATCGGCCTGGGTGCCATCGTCGGTGGCCGGGTGATCGACAGCGCGGGTCTCGGCTTTCTCGGGTTTGCCGCCGCCGGGTTCATTTTGCTGTCGGTGTTCCTCGCCATGGTGCTGATGACGCTCAAGCCGCGCGAAATGTGCGCCGAGCCCTCATAACGCGGTAAACAGCTCGCGTCGGGCACCTTCGGTAATCGCAACGATGCCGGGGTGCTTGACCTTGCGCTCTACCGAAATGGCATAGAACGACTCGGTCACTGCGTCGGTCTGGCCAATCAGCTCGACGCCGCACTGGCGCTTCGCTTCATCGGCAATCACGCTCGGACCGATAAAAATCCCGCTGCCGGATTGGCCGAAAGCCTGCATCAACGCACTGTCATCAAACTCGCCGACGATTTGCGGCTGGATCTGCTGCTCGGCAAACCAGCGCTGCAAGCGGCTGCGCACCACGGTTTCCGGTCCGGGAATCAACAGTGGCGCACCGTGCAGGCTACGCGGGAAATCCTGACCGTATCTGGCTGCCAGTTCCGGGGTGGCGAAGAAACTGATTCCGCACTCACCGAGCTTCTGACTGTAGCCCTTGATGTCGAGGTGCGAGGGCATCGGGCTGTCGGAAATCACCAGGTCGAGGCGCTGGATCGCCAGATCGGCGAGCAAACGTTCGAGTTTGTCTTCGCGACAGGTAATGCGCAGAGGCTCGTTCAGCTCCATGGTTGGCGCGATCAGGCGATAGACAATGGATTTAGGCACCACGTCAGCCACGCCGACGCGGAACAGGATCTGCTGCTCGTTGGGCTGGGCACGCAGCATCAGTTCCAGTTCGCCGCCGAGCTGGAACATCTGCTCGGCGTAGGGCAGGGCTTGTCGCCCGGCTTCGGTCAATTCGAGTTGCCGGCCGACGCGTCTGAATAACTCGATGCCATACGTCTGTTCGAGCAGTGATATCTGCCCGCTGATGGTCTGTGGCGTCAGGTTCAGTTGCTCGCAGGCGCGCACGATGCTGCCGGTCTTGGCTACGACCCAGAAGTAATGCAGTTGTCGGTAATTGAGCATGACGTTCTACAGTTCGTGAAAACCGAAGTATAGCCAATAAAAATACGAATTTTCCTGAAGTGTTTGTCTCCCTAGAATGCCCAGCCATCGACGGCCGGTCTGTGAGCCTGTCTGTTCATTCGAAGGAAACCTTATGAAATACACAATCCCGGCATTGATGTTTACGTCTTTACTGCTTATGGCCGGTTGCGATCAGGCCGAGAAAAGCGCCCAGCAACTGATGGGCAAAGCGGCCGAAAGCGCCAAGCAAGCGATTGACGACACCCATAAAGCCGCTGAGCAGGCACTCAGTGATGCCACCGGCGGGTTGATCGAGAAGAAAGAAACTCCGGAAAAAGATGCGGAAAAATCCGAATCTTCCTCCAAGACCATCTAATTCGTCTTACACAGAGTCAGGACTGACCCATGGAATATCTGTTACAGCTCGCCGCCAGCCCCACCGCTTGGGTTGCTTTGGCCACACTGGTGGTGATGGAAATCGTGCTCGGCATCGATAACCTGATCTTTATCTCGATCCTGACCAACAAATTGCCCAAGCAGTACCAGCAGAAAGCACGCCGTATCGGTATCGGCATGGCGTTGATCCTGCGTCTGGCACTGTTGAGCACCATCGCCTTCATCGTGCAGCTGACCGCACCTGTGATCGAAATCCTGGGCCAGGCCTTCTCCTGGAAGGACATGATCCTGATCGCCGGTGGTCTGTTCCTGGTCTGGAAGGCTACGACCGAGATCCATCACAGCATGGACCCGGCGCCGGAAGATCCGAAGTCGGCGACCTCGACAGTCACTTTGGGTTTCGCCGCGGCTATCGGCCAGATCCTGATGCTCGACATGGTGTTCTCGATCGACAGCATCATTACTGCGGTCGGCATGACCGAACACTTGCCGATCATGATCATCGCGGTGGTGGTGTCGGTGCTGGTGATGCTGTTTGCTGCTGAACCACTGGCCAAGTTCATCAACGACAACCCGACGGTGGTGATGCTGGCGCTGGGCTTCCTGATCATGATCGGCATGACGCTGATCGCCGAAGGCTTCGGCGCCCATGTACCGAAAGGTTATGTGTATGCGGCCATGGCGTTCTCGGCTTCGATTGAAGTGCTGAACATGATGTCGCGCCGGGCGAAGCAGAAGAAGCTGGCTGAGCAGGTGTAACCGCTGAAAGTGAAAAGCCGCCTGAACTCTTTGAGGTCAGGCGGCTTTTTTTCGATTCGAGATTTTCAGTGTGGGATAGAGCCAGCCCCTCACCCCAGCCCTCTCCCGAGGGAGAGGGAGCCGATTTGTGGAGTGTTTTAGTCTTTAGTTCGGCTCGATATTTCAGGTCGGCGTAACTCGAAAGACACCCCGGTCAGTCCCCTCTCCCTCTGGGAGAGGGCTAGGCGGGCGGCGTTCCGATGAGGGGCTTTTGCCTTTGACGTTCAGCCTCAGTGCGCAGTGGCGTGGCGAGGACTTTGTTTCGGCGTTTTTCCGAGTGCAGCAGGCTGAACCGGATGGTGATGATGGCGCCGCGAAACCCGCAGCACCCCCCACAACATGGCAGCGGCCACGGCCAGCCAGCCGGCAATCAACATCACAATGGTCATGGTCAGGCTCATCAGTGCCTCCTCTTCGCCCTGCATCGGGCCCACACTTTTTCAATTCGCTCTGTTTCAGTGACAGTCTAGACAATGGGCTGTTTCAGACTATTGACCAAAGGTCGATTGCGACCAATCACTTTGCTCTATGCAATCGATGGGTCTGCCGCTTAAGGCTATACCGCAGCCGGGCGCGGCCCTATGATCGCAGGCGTTGCCGGAACACGATGACCGGCGTCTGAACAGAGAGTGATGATGGTGCAGGTATTTTCTCGAATTCGTGCGGCGCTACTGGTGGCAGGTTGTGCGGCCGTGTTGGCCGGATGTGCAGGTACTGTGGCGCCTGAGGTCAAGCGTCTGCCGGAGCGGGTCGAACTCAGTGGCACGTTCTATCGCGGCGAAGCCAATCAGAGTGGGCCGCAAGTGTTGGCCAGCCTGTTGTCGCAGCAGGGCATCGTGATAACCCCGGGCTTGCTCGAGAAACCTCTGCACTTGCCGGGTGCCGAAGACAAATTGCAGCAGAACCTGCAAAACCTCGCCCGCGAGTACGGCATGGTGGTTTACCCGCTGGACAGCAACCTGCCCGCACTGTTGACCCAGGTGGCGGCAGGCTATCCGGTGATGGTGCGCTTCAGCGAGGGGGCGGCATTCTGGGCCGAGCCGCGTTACGCGATCCTGTCCGGCTACGACCGCAACAAACAGAAGGTCTTGCTGCGTGCCGGCATGAACCGTCGCGAACTGATGAGTTTCAGCTCCTTTGAGTCGGCACTGGAGAAATCCGGTGGCTGGGCCGTGCTGATCCAGAAACCGTCGCAGATCCCGGCAGCCGTTGACCGTCAGCGCTGGCTCAAAGCGGCCGATGAACTGGCCCAGGCCGGTCAGGAAAACGAAGCGGCGCAGGCGCGCAAGGCGCTGGCAGCCCACTGAGTTCCGTTCGTCATTTGCCGGGCACGACTGCGCCCGGCAAGCCTCCTACGAATAGAACCCGTTTTCTGCGGGTGACTCAGGAGGCGAACATGGCAGATTCCCCATCCCCGAAAGGGCCGCATTCGACCGAGCATTCGTCGGGTCATGATCTGGGTTTCGACCCCGATTCGCCGGACCTTGATGATCCGCAAGTCGATCCGGTTGGCCCGGCCAAGGCGCCGAAAGACGTGAAACCCGGTGAAGACGACAAGACGCCGGCCAAACCGTATGACCCGTTAGCCAATCTGAAACCTTGATGTGAGGTGCGTATGAGTACTGACTCAAGCTTCGATGAGCAAAAACCGGACAGCGTGCCCACGACGCCGGAGCCGGAGATTGATCCGGTGCTGAATCCGGACAGCCCGCTGCGCGATCCGATGGCCCGACCTAATGTCATGACGCCGGAACCTTCGCGGGATCCAAGTGCAGGCGATGGCATTCCTGATGACGACAAGATGCCGCTGCCCAATGACTGAAATGCAGGAATGCAGGCGAAAAAAAGCCCCGAGGATTCGGGGCTTTTTCTTGCGGGCGCGGGTTACTTGGACGCTTCAACCACACCGCTCTGGCGTGACTTAAGGTTTTTCTCGGCCTTGTATTGTTGCGCCACCGCAGGAACGTTGGCGCTCTTGCCGGTTTCCACCCAGCTGCGAATACGGCTGGCATCGGCAAAGTGGGTGTATTTGCCGAAGGCATCGAGAATCACCAGCGCGACCGGGCGGTTAGCCATTTTCGTTACCAGTACCAGGCAATGACCGGCAGGATTGGTGAAACCGGTTTTGGTGATCTTGATGTCCCAGTCGGCCTTGTTCACCAAGTGGTCGGTATTGCGGAAACCCAGGGTGTAGTTGGGTTTGCGGAAAGACACGGTCTTTTCCTTGGTGGTGGTGAGTTCGCTGAGGAGCGGGTACTTATGCGCGGCCACCAGCAGCTTGCTCAGGTCGCGGGCGGTGGAAACGTTACGTTCCGACAGGCCTGTCGGTTCGACAAAGTGCGTACTGGTCATGCCCAGTGCCTTGGCTTTCGCGTTCATGGCCGCGATAAAGGCCGCATAACCTCCCGGATAGTGGTGAGCGAGGCTGGCGGCCGCGCGGTTCTCCGAAGACATCAAGGCGATCAGCAGCATCTCGCGACGCGGCAGCTCACTCTTGAGTTTGACTCGGGAGAACACACCCCTCATTTCCGGTGTGTTGCTGATATCGACATTGATCCATTCGTCCATGTTCTGCCGGGCTTCAACCACTACCAATCCAGTCATGAGCTTGCTGACAGAGGCGATCGGCACGATCACGTCAGGGTTGCTGGAGTAGATGACTTTATTGGTCTGCATATCCATGAGCAGTGCGCTGCCGGAGGCGATCTTCAGGCTCGAAGCGTCACGTGGGGCAGCGGTGGTTTCCGCAGCGTTGATCGTTGGCGTGATGAATGTGCCTGTAAAAGCAAAAAACAGGCTCAGAATCGAAAGACGAATTTTCACGCGGGCGAACTCATAAAGGTTGGATATTCCGTTAGTTTGTAACGGGTTATTTCTTCAAAGCGTCGCATTCTAGGAGTATGGCTGAAGATCTGTCGATGGTTGTTTGAATGACCTGAAAAACTCGTGAAAAGGCCTGTAAAAAGAGGGGTTTCCGGCGAACGGTTACAGTTTTTTCTCAGGCATGAAAAAACCCGCACAAGGCGGGTTTTTCTTATTGCTGAAAGTACCGATCAGGCGTGCAGGGTTTCTGCCGCATAAAGGGTGTTTTCCAGCAGGCAGGCACGGGTCATCGGACCTACGCCACCCGGCACTGGAGTGATCCAGCCAGCGCGGGGCAGGGCGGTTTCGTAGACGACGTCGCCGACCAGTTTGCCGTCGTCCTGACGGTTGATGCCGACGTCGATCACGATCGCGCCTTCCTTGATCCACTCGCCTTTGACCAGGCCCGGCTTGCCGGCGGCCACCACCACCAGATCAGCACGACCAACGTGGCCGGCCAGATCCTTGGTGAAACGGTGAGTCACGGTCACGGTGCAGCCGGCCAACAACAACTCCATCGCCATCGGGCGACCGACGATGTTGGAGGCGCCGACGACCACTGCGTCCATGCCATAAAGGTCGGCGCCAGTGCTTTCCAGCAGCGTCATGATGCCTTTAGGTGTGCAGGGACGCAGCAGCGGAATGCGCTGGGCCAGGCGGCCGACGTTATAAGGATGGAAGCCGTCGACGTCTTTGTCCGGGCGAATGCGCTCCAGCAATTTGGAGGCATCCAGGTGCTCGGGCAGCGGCAGCTGAAGCAGGATGCCGTCGATTGCAGGGTCGTCGTTGAGGCGATCGATCAGATCGGTCAACGCGTCTTGCGTGGTGTCGGAGGGCAGGTCGTAGGCTTGAGAGAGGAAGCCAACCTCTTCACAGTCTTTACGCTTGTGCGAGACATAAACCTGAGAGGCAGGATCGCTGCCGACCAGGATCACCGCGAGGCCGGGAGTGCGCAGGCCTTGCTGGCGACGCTCGGCAACTCGTTGGGCGATCTGCTGGCGCAGGCTGGCGGCGATCGATTTGCCGTCGATTAGTTGTGCAGTCATTGCGCGTGATTAACCATCGAGAGGGGAAAAAATGAGAACGCATTCTCGCATGTCGAGCGTTGAGGGCAAAGGCGCTTGGTCAGCAAATTCCTCTAACTCCTTTAATTAAATGAATTTTTTTCAAAAAGGATTTGACGACCTTTCGAGCGCTCTATACTATTCGTCGCACTTGTCGGGCACAGCCTAGCACTGGTTAAGAAGGTGAAGCGGAATCAAGGTTCTGCGACACTGGAAAGCACTTAGTTTGTAGTCCTTTAAGAGTACAGATTAATAAGGCGCCCGTAGCTCAGCTGGATAGAGCATCCGCCTTCTAAGCGGATGGTCGCAGGTTCGAGTCCTGCCGGGTGCGCCATTAGGCAGCTTTGGCACAAGTAACGCGATATGGTGGGCGTAGCTCAGTTGGTAGAGCACGGGATTGTGACTCCCGTTGTCGTGGGTTCGATCCCCATCGTCCACCCCATATTTCGAAAGGCGCCAGATGTAACAGTCTGGCGCCTTTGCTTTAAAAGCTTCATCGCGGATGTGGTGGAATTGGTAGACACACTGGATTTAGGTTCCAGCGCCGCGAGGCGTAAGAGTTCGAGTCTCTTCATCCGCACCAATTAAAGCTTCATTCATGTCTTCGGGCTGGTGAGGTTCCAACAAAGAAGTTGTTTGGCTTTTTTGTTACGCAATATGGTGGGCGTAGCTCAGTTGGTAGAGCACGGGATTGTGACTCCCGTTGTCGTGGGTTCGATCCCCATCGTCCACCCCATATTTCGAAAGGCGCCAGATTTAACAGTCTGGCGCCTTTTTTGTTTTAGCGGTTCTGAAAAGCGGCAATTGCCGGTTTCGGGGCGCAGGGGCAGGGCGCTTCGTCGTATTTATGTTGCTCGATGATGCTGTGCTGCTCGCCGGGCTTGCTTTCAGGTTCGGCCGTCAGGGACTGATTGGCAACCTCTTCTATATATAGAAGCGGTTGGCGCAGAGCCCTGGCGTGATTGGTTGTATTCGCCTGTGGGACGCGCTGCATCCGTGCATCGATCCCTATAAATTGCCTGCTGTTTTTTTACCCGTTTTCAGTAGGGTGACTTCTTGAGTTTGACCCACTAGAATGCATGCCCTTGATTCTGGGGTCGGAAACGGCCGGCTAACGTCTGTGCAACGAGGAATATCCATGCAAGTTTCTGTTGAAAATACTACTGCTCTCGAGCGCCGCATGAGCGTCACCGTGCCGGCTGAGCGCATCGAGACTCAGGTCAACAAGCGTCTGCAGCAGACTGCCCAAAAGGCCAAGATTGCTGGCTTCCGTCCAGGCAAAGTGCCAATGAGCGAAATCAAGCGCCGTTTCGGTGCTGATGCTCGTCAGGAAGCTGTAGGCGACGTGATCCAGTCCTCCTTCTACGAAGCTGTGGTTGAGCAGAAGCTGAACCCGGCAGGTTCGCCATCGATCGAGCCTAAGTCGCTCGAAGCTGGCAAGGACCTGGAATACGTTGCTGTATTCGAAGTGTTCCCTGAGTTCACCGTTGCCGGTTTCGACGGCATCACCGTTGAGCGCCTGAGCGCTGACGTGGCTGACGCTGACCTGGACAAAATGCTCGACATCCTGCGCAAGCAGAACACTCGTTTTGAAGTGGCCGATCGCGCTGCCCAGAACGAAGACCAACTGAACATCGATTTCGTTGGCAAGGTTGACGGCGAAGTATTCGCTGGCGGTTCCGCCAAGGGTACTCAGCTGGTACTGGGTTCCGGCCGCATGATCCCGGGCTTCGAAGAAGGCCTGGTTGGCGCTAAAGCGGGCGAAGAGCGCGTTCTGAACCTGACCTTCCCAGAGGACTATCAGAACCTGGACCTGGCTGGCAAAACCGCCGAGTTCACCGTGACCGTCAACACTGTTTCCGAGCCTAAACTGCCAGAGCTGAACGAAGAGTTCTTCGCTCAATTCGGCATCAAGGAAAGCGGCATCGACGGTTTCCGCACCGAAGTTCGCAAGAACATGGAGCGTGAACTGCGTCAGGCGATCAAATCCAAGGTCAAGAATCAGGTAATGGACGGTCTGCTGGCCACCAACCCGATCGAAGTGCCTAAGGCGCTGCTGTCCAACGAAGTTGACCGTCTGCGTGTGCAGGCTGTTCAGCAGTTCGGTGGCAACATCAAGCCTGATCAACTGCCGGCCGAGCTGTTCGAAGAGCAAGCCAAGCGCCGCGTCGTGCTGGGCCTGATCGTTGCTGAAGTGGTCAAGCAATTCGATCTGAAGCCTGACGAAGCTCGCGTTCGCGAAATGATTCAGGAAATGGCTTCCGCTTACCAGGAGCCTGAGCAGGTTGTGTCGTGGTACTACAAAAACGAGCAGCAGCTGAACGAAGTGCGTTCGGTTGTGCTGGAAGAGCAAGTTGTGGATACTGTTCTGCAGAAAGCTAGTGTGACCGACAAAGCGGTCTCTTACGAAGAAGCAGTCAAGCCGGTAGAAGCTCCAAAAGCCGACTGATTGATTCCGCGTTAAGAAGTACACACCATAAGCCAGCTCTCGAGCTGGCTTATGCGTATTCAAGACATAACTATTTGGGAGCGACTGCAGAGCATGTTCCGTAATTCTTATATTCAGCAGAACTCTGATATCCAGGCCGCCGGCGGCCTGGTCCCGATGGTTGTCGAGCAATCTGCTCGTGGCGAACGCGCCTATGACATCTATTCGCGCCTGCTCAAGGAGCGAGTGATCTTTCTGGTTGGTCCGGTAGAGGACTACATGGCCAACCTGATCTGTGCGCAACTGCTGTTCCTTGAAGCGGAAAACCCGGACAAGGACATCCATCTCTACATCAACTCCCCGGGCGGTTCGGTGACTGCAGGCATGTCGATCTACGACACCATGCAGTTCATCAAGCCGAACGTGTCGACCACCTGCATCGGCCAGGCCTGCAGCATGGGCGCATTCCTGCTGACCGCAGGTGCCCCGGGCAAGCGTTTCTGCCTGCCGAACTCGCGCGTGATGATTCACCAGCCACTGGGCGGTTTCCAGGGCCAGGCGTCGGACATCGAAATCCACGCCAAGGAAATCCTCTTCATTCGCGAGCGTCTGAACACGCTTATGGCCAAACACAGCGGGCGTACTCTGGAAGAAATCGAGCGCGATACCAATCGCGACAACTTCATGAGTGCAGAAGCTGCGAAGGAATATGGCCTGATCGACGAAGTGATCAACCAGCGCCCAGCTTAAAATAAGCAGCTCAAAATAGGCTTGGTCGGCTTGTCTGATCAGCGGCGGGCTTGAAAAAGCCCGCAATAGCCTTCATCTTGTGTTGCAAGCCTATCGGATTTGGATCGAACGAATGACTGACACCCGCAACGGCGAGGACAACGGCAAGCTGCTCTATTGCTCCTTCTGTGGCAAAAGCCAGCATGAAGTGCGCAAATTGATTGCCGGCCCCTCGGTCTTTATCTGCGACGAGTGCGTCGACCTGTGCAATGACATCATCCGCGAGGAGGTGCAGGAAGCCCAGGCCGAGAGCAGCGCGCATAAATTGCCTTCGCCTAAAGAAATCAGCGGCATCCTTGACCAGTACGTCATTGGTCAGGAGCGTGCGAAAAAGGTTTTGGCCGTAGCGGTGTACAACCACTACAAACGCCTGAACCAGCGTGACAAAAAGGCTGACGACGTCGAACTCGGCAAGAGCAACATCCTGCTGATCGGCCCGACAGGCTCCGGTAAAACCCTGCTGGCCGAAACACTGGCCCGCTTGCTGAACGTTCCGTTCACCATTGCCGACGCAACCACCCTCACCGAGGCGGGTTACGTGGGTGAAGATGTCGAGAACATCATTCAGAAGCTGCTGCAGAAGTGCGATTACGACGTAGAGAAGGCCCAGATGGGTATTGTCTACATCGACGAAATCGACAAGATTTCCCGCAAGTCCGACAACCCGTCGATCACCCGGGACGTTTCCGGTGAAGGCGTGCAACAGGCCTTGCTGAAGTTGATCGAAGGCACGGTCGCTTCCGTACCGCCGCAAGGTGGTCGCAAGCACCCGCAGCAGGAATTCCTGCAGGTCGACACCCGTAACATCCTGTTCATCTGCGGTGGTGCGTTCTCCGGTCTGGAAAAGGTTATTCAAAACCGTTCCACCAAGGGCGGCATCGGCTTCAACGCAGAAGTGCGCAGCAAGGAAGAAGGCAAGAAAGTCGGTGAATCCCTGCGTGAAGTCGAGCCTGACGATCTGGTCAAGTTCGGTCTGATCCCGGAATTCGTCGGTCGTCTGCCGGTCCTCGCGACGCTGGACGAGCTGGATGAGGCTGCGCTGATGCAGATCCTCACCGAGCCGAAAAATGCTCTGACCAAACAGTATGCCAAGCTGTTCGAGATGGAAGGCGTGGATCTGGAGTTCCGGACCGACGCACTGAAATCGGTCGCCAAGCGTGCCCTGGAACGTAAAACCGGTGCTCGTGGTCTGCGCTCGATTCTCGAAGGTGTACTGCTCGACACGATGTATGAAATCCCCTCGCAGTCCGAGGTGAGCAAAGTCGTGATCGATGAAAGCGTGATCGAAGGCAAGTCCAAGCCACTGTATATCTACGAAAACAGTGAGCCGACGGCCAAGGCAGCGCCGGACGCTTAAGCGTCCAGTCTGCTGGGATAAAGAAGGGGCCTTCGGGCCTCTTTTTTTTTATGTCATTTTTTACATCCGCTTTGTGCTTGTTTTTTTTCAAGGCAGCCCCCATCTTGGTTTCAAGCTCAATTCCATCTGATTACGGCCATATGGCCGCCGTAGAGGCGAAATCATGAAGACAACCATCGAATTGCCTCTCCTGCCATTGCGTGATGTCGTGGTTTATCCGCACATGGTTATCCCGCTGTTCGTGGGGCGCGAGAAATCCATCGAAGCCCTCGAGGCCGCGATGACGGGCGACAAGCAGATCCTGCTGCTGGCCCAGAGAAACCCGGCTGACGATGATCCCGGTGAAGACGCTCTCTATCGCGTAGGTACCATCGCCACTGTTCTACAGCTGCTCAAGCTGCCTGACGGCACCGTCAAGGTTCTGGTCGAGGGTGAGCAGCGTGGCACCGTCGAGCGCTTCAGCGAAGTTGACGGCCACTGCCGTGCCGAAGTCTCGTTGATCGAAGAAGTCGACGCCGCCGAGCGCGAATCCGAAGTGTTCGTGCGCACACTGCTGTCGCAGTTCGAACAATACGTACAGTTGGGCAAGAAGGTCCCGGCTGAAGTCTTGTCGTCGCTCAACAGCATCGATGAGCCGGGTCGCCTGGTCGATACCATGGCGGCGCATATGGCGCTGAAAATCGAGCAGAAGCAGGAAATCCTCGAAATCATCGATTTGTCGGCTCGGGTCGAGCACGTTCTGGCGTTGCTGGATGCCGAGATCGATCTGCTGCAAGTCGAAAAACGCATTCGTGGCCGCGTCAAAAAGCAAATGGAGCGCAGTCAGCGCGAGTACTACCTGAATGAGCAGATGAAGGCCATTCAGAAAGAGCTCGGTGACAGCGACGAAGGCCACAACGAAATCGAAGACCTGAAGAAGCGTATCGACGCTGCCGGTCTGCCGAAAGACGCGTTGGCCAAAGCTACTGCCGAGCTCAACAAGCTCAAGCAGATGTCGCCGATGTCCGCTGAGGCCACCGTGGTGCGCTCGTACATCGACTGGCTGGTGCAAGTGCCGTGGAAAGCGCAGAGCAAGGTACGTCTGGACCTGGCGCGCGCAGAAGACATTCTCGATGCCGATCACTACGGTCTCGAAGAGGTCAAGGAACGTATCCTTGAATACCTCGCCGTGCAAAAACGCGTGAAGAAAATCCGTGGCCCGGTGTTGTGCCTGGTCGGTCCTCCGGGCGTGGGTAAAACCTCGCTGGCGGAGTCGATTGCCCATGCCACCAACCGCAAATTCGTGCGCATGGCCCTCGGTGGCGTGCGTGATGAAGCGGAAATTCGCGGTCACCGTCGGACTTACATCGGTTCGATGCCAGGAAGATTGATTCAAAAGATGACAAAAGTGGGTGTGCGCAACCCGCTGTTCTTGCTCGATGAAATCGACAAAATGGGCAGCGACATGCGTGGCGACCCGGCGTCGGCGTTGCTGGAAGTGCTCGATCCGGAGCAGAACCACAACTTCAACGACCATTATCTGGAAGTCGATTACGACCTCTCGGATGTGATGTTCCTGTGCACCTCGAACTCGATGAACATCCCGCCGGCGCTGCTCGACCGGATGGAAGTGATCCGTCTGCCTGGCTACACCGAAGACGAGAAGATCAACATCGCCGTCAAATACCTCTCGCCAAAGCAGATCGCCGCTAACGGTCTGAAAAAGGGCGAGCTGGAATTCGACGCGGAAGCGATCCGCGACATCATCCGTTACTACACCCGTGAAGCCGGTGTGCGTGGCCTCGAACGTCAGATCGCCAAGGTCTGCCGCAAGGCCGTTAAAGAGCACGCAATGGAAAAACGCTTCTCGGTGAAAGTGACAGCTGACCTGCTGGAACACTTCCTCGGGGTGCGCAAATTCCGCTACGGTCTGGCTGAGCAACAGGATCAGATCGGTCAGGTCACGGGCCTTGCCTGGACTCAGGTGGGTGGTGAATTGCTGACCATCGAAGCCGCGGTTGTGCCGGGTAAAGGTCAACTGATCAAGACCGGTTCGCTGGGCGACGTGATGGTCGAATCGATCACTGCCGCGCTCACTGTAGTGCGCAGCCGGGCCAAGAGTCTGGGCATTCCTCTGGACTTCCACGAGAAGCGTGACACGCACATCCACATGCCGGAAGGGGCGACGCCGAAAGACGGCCCTAGCGCTGGCGTAGGCATGTGTACGGCGCTGGTGTCGGCCTTGACCGGCATTCCGGTGCGCGCCGATGTCGCCATGACCGGTGAAATCACGCTGCGTGGTCAAGTGCTGGCGATTGGCGGTCTGAAGGAAAAACTGCTGGCGGCTCACCGCGGCGGAATCAAGATCGTGATTATTCCTGAAGAGAACGTACGTGATCTGAAGGAGATTCCTGACAATATCAAGCAGGATCTGCAGATTAAACCGGTTAAATGGATTGACGAGGTCCTGCAAATTGCGCTGCAATACGCGCCGGAGCCCTTGCCGGATGTGGCTCCGGAGATAGTTGCCAAGGACGAAAAACGTGAGTCTGACTCTAAGGAAAGAATTAGCACGCATTAATACGCTTTTGCCTGGGGGGCTTCCTTGACAGTTTTTTAGAGCCCTTGTTATAAAGCGGCTCTTAAGTGTCTGTAGGCCATTCAGCACTCGTTTTTGCTTTCACCAAAAAACTTAGAATCATCTCAAAATAGATATAAGGGGACTTAGAGTGAACAAGTCGGAACTGATTGATGCTATCGCTGCATCCGCTGATATCCCGAAAGCTGCTGCTGGCCGTGCGCTGGACGCTGTAATCGAATCCGTCACTGGCGCTCTGAAGGCTGGCGACTCCGTTGTTCTGGTTGGTTTCGGTACTTTCTCCGTGACGGACCGTCCGGCTCGTACCGGTCGTAACCCTCAAACCGGCAAGACTCTGGAAATCCCGGCTGCCAAGAAGCCAGGTTTCAAAGCCGGTAAAGCACTGAAAGAAGCTGTTAACTAAGTTTTCAGGTTTTTACCCATCCGGGTCGGGGTCATGCCTGACTTGGCAGCGGGGCGGTAGAGCAGGTCGCTGAAACAGTGGCCTGTAACGCCGGGATCGAGGGTTCGAGCCCTGTCCGCTCCGCCAGTTACGAGAAGGCGCATCCTCGGATGCGCCTTTCTTCTATCCGGATTCTACCCACGCTCCACGGTTGCCTAATTTTGAAGTTCAACCGTTTCTGGGGGACGCATGCTGCAGAATATCAGGGACAATTCACAAGGCTGGATTGCCAAGACCATTATCGGGGTCATCGTTGCACTGATGGCTCTGACCGGTTTCGACGCCATTTTCCAGGCCACGACTCACAAGAATGAGGCGGCCAAGGTCAACGGTGATGAAATCAGCCAGAACGAGCTGAGCCAGGCCGTTGATATGCAACGCCGTCAGCTGATGCAACAGCTGGGCAAGGACTTCGATGCTTCCTTGCTCGACGAGAAAATGCTGCGCGAATCGGCCCTCAAGGGTCTGATCGATCGCAAGCTGCTGCTGCAAGGTGCAGAACAAGCGAAATTCGCTTTCTCCGAAGGCGCACTGGACCAAGTGATCCTGCAGACACCTGAATTCCAGGTGGACGGCAAGTTCAGCTCCGACCGTTTCGACCAGGTGATCCGTCAACTGGGTTACAGCCGTATGCAATTCCGTCAGATGCTGGCTCAGGAAATGCTGATCGGCCAACTGCGTGCCGGTGTGGCAGGCAGCGGTTTCGTCACTGACGCCGAAGTGCTGGCATTCGCCCGTCTGGAAAAACAGACCCGCGATTTCGCGACCCTGAACGTCAAGGCTGACCCGGCGGCGGTCAAACTGACCGACGACGAGGTCAAGGCTTACTACGACGAGCACGCCAAGGAGTTCATGACTCCGGATCAAGTGATCATCGATTACGTAGAACTGAAGAAGTCTTCGTTCTTCGATCAGGTTGCCGTCAAGGACGAAGACCTGCAGGCGGCGTATCAGAAAGAGATCGCCAACCTGTCGGAACAGCGTCGTGCCGCGCACATTCTGATCGAAGTGAACGACAAGACCACCGAGGCTCAGGCCAAGGCGAAGATTGAAGACGTTCAGGCGCGTCTGGCCAAGGGCGAGAAGTTCGAAGCGCTGGCCAAAGAGTTCTCGCAGGATCCAGGTTCGGCCAATAACGGCGGTGACCTCGGTTATGCAGGCCCTGGCGTTTACGATCCGGCGTTCGAAAAAGCCTTGTACTCCTTGTCGAAAGACCAGGTGTCCGAGCCGATTCGTACCGACTTCGGTTATCACTTGATCAAGCTGTTGGGTGTGGAAGCGCCTGAAGTGCCGACCCTGGCCAGCCTGAAAGACAAGCTGACCCGCGAGCTGAAAGCCGCTCAGGTCGAGCAGCGTTTTGTCGAGGCGACCAAGCAACTGGAAGACTCCGCATTCGAAGCGTCTGACCTGGCTCAGCCAGCGGCGGATCTGAAGCTGACCGTGCACACCTCCAAGCCGTTCGGCCGTGAAGGTGGCGAAGGTGTTGCGGCGAACCGCGCCGTGGTTGCTGCTGCGTTCAGCACCGAAGTGATCGACGAAGGTGCCAATAGCACCGCCATCGAGCTGGATCCGGAAACCGTGATCGTGCTGCGTTCCAAGGAACACCTCAAGCCTGCGCAACTGCCGCTGGAAAACGTGAGTGCGGCGATCCGCACCCAGTTGACCAAAGAGCACGCCAGCGCGGCTGCCAAGACCAAGGCCGAGAAGCTGATCGCTGATCTGCGCGATGGCAAGGCGCCGTTGGACAAGGCGGTTGATGGTCAGAACTGGAAAGCTACCGAAGCGGCCACCCGTGGTCAGGAAGGTGTTGATCCGGCGGTGCTGCAAGCGTTGTTCCGTATGCCGAAGCCGGCTGCCAAGGACAAGCCGACGTTCACCAGCGTGACGTTGCCGGATGGCAGTCTGATGATCGTGCGTCTGAATGGTGTTAACGAAGCGGCGGCGCCGACGGATGAAGAGAAGGTTCAGTACCGTCGTTTCCTTGCTTCGCGTGAGGGGCAGCAGGACTTTGCTGCTTATCGCAAGCAGTTGGAAGCTCAGGCGGACATCAAGCGGTTTTGATGGTTGACTGAGATGTGATGAGAGCCCCGGCCTGATAGGTCGGGGCTTTTTTTTGGGCTTTGGGTAGTGGCGGCCTTTGGGCCGACCATGTTCTTGGGGTTTTGGGTGAATATCCGTTGCTGCGGGTGTTGCGGCTGGCGGTTTCGCCCTTACGGCGAGTCCCTTTGGCAAACGCCCCAAAGGAACCAAAGGTCTTTGCCCTGACGTTCGGCCCACTCGCTAAAGCTCGGGGTTCCTTCGCTGCGGGATTGATCCGGGCGCAGCGTCTCCGGTTTGCTTCGCTGCACCTACTCCCGCTGTGTTTGGCTTCGCCAAACGGTCGCTGCGCTCCCACGCCCGGATCAAGCCCTCCACTCAGCCTGCCGACGGGCCTTCAGATCAAGATCAAAAGCTGCAGCCGAGCTAACGCTCATCCTGTGAGTGGTGAGGAGCAAAAGCCGCATGCGTTCTGCTGTTGCTCTTCTGTGTGCGAGCCTGCTCGCGAAGGCGGCCTGACAGCCGAGCTGTTTTTTGCGGATGTACTCATTTTTCAATTGTAGGAGCGAGCCTGCTCGCGATAGCGGTCTGCCAATCGACCCATTTTCCGTCGTTCATGAGCCGGCATCCATGTGCAGAGTTGACGAGGCTCAAGGCCGTTTGCGTCGCGTGCTTGATACGCATCTGGAACACACCGGACAGTTCTGGGTCCTATGGCCATCCAGTCGCCACGCCACGGCAAAGTTGCGCGTGTTCATCGATCATCTGGCATTGCGACTTTTTCCCGCAACTGAAGGTCGATAGAGTTGTAACTGCTTTAAGACACTAATCCATGCGCCGCCGGGGCGTGATCTGTTGCACAATACGCCCCGGACTGTTTTCTCTCAGGATGTTCAATGTTGATTTCCACTCCCATGCGTGTTGTCGGGTTGGCGCTGTTGTTGACCGCTGTTGCCGGCTGTTCGAAAGACAAGCCGATGTATGAGCATGAGAACTTCGATGACTCCGGTACGTTTTCGCGCAATTACCCGGTGACCGACGCGGTCAGTTGCGAAGCGGCGCGCCGTGCATTGCTTAGCCAGGGCTACATCATCACCAGCAGTGACCCGAAACTGGTCAGTGGCCACAAGAGCTTCCAGCAAACCGGCGACACCCACATGGAGATCAGCTTCAACGTGGTCTGCGCCGATGACGGCAGTGTCGGGCACCATGCGACGATGTTCGCCAACGCCTTGCAGGATCGTTATGCGCTGAAGAAGACCAACAACTCGGCCAGCCTCGGCGTGGGTGTGTTGGGCTCGGTGTCGATGCCGATCGGCTCGTCCGACGATTCGATGGTCAAAGTCGCCAGCGAGACGGTGACGGCACAGAAGTTCTACGAGCGTTTCTTTACCCTGGTCGAGCAGTTCCTGCCGACGGATGCGAAGAAAGCTGCGCACATTGAAGAGAAACCGAAGACTGACCTCGGCGTGCCTGAGGCGAAGCCTGCTCCGGCAGCGCTGGTGCCAGCGCCGACTCCAACGCCTGCGCCCGCCGCAACCCCGGCGCCTGCAGCGGAGCCCGCTCCCGCACCTGCCGAGACCGCACCCGTGACGTCTGAACCGGTTGCGCCACCGGCAGAGGCCGCGCCGATCACTCCGGCGCCGAGTGCAGAATCTGCACCGGCGACCGAAACCATCACGCCACCGGCCAACCCGGATATCCCCCCGCCATCCGAGCCGATTCCGGCGATGCCAGCGTCCGGCCAATAATCCAGCCTCACAGCAACCCCTGTGGGAGCGAGCTTGCTCGCGAAAGCGTCGGAACATTCAGCACGCATGTGACTGACTGGCCGCCTTCGCGAGCAAGCTCGCTCCCACAGTAGTTTTTGGGGTGGCTTAAAATCTCGTTACATTCCCCTGACAAAAGTCCTGCGATAAATTCCTGACCACCTGCTACGTTTTATTCATGAAGGCCGGGTTTCACTTTTCCTTCATACGAGCACGTTAAGCTCGAGACACTGGGCATTTGCTCAGGCCCATTCAAGAGAGCAGCAGGGGGATTACACGATGGATGAATATCAAGAAGAGCTGCTCGAATACCAGGCCTTTGAACTGGACCAACCCGAGCCAGCCGAAGACGCCACCGAGCTTTAACTTGCAGCTTGCAGCTGCCTTCAGGCCGTTTTGCGGTGACTGCGGCGGAATTCTCCTGGCGTCTGACCGCTCCAGCGTTTGAAGGCGCGCTGGAAGGCTTCGGCTGAGGCAAAACCCAGCAGGTAGGCGATTTCACCGAATGCCAGTTCGGTATCGCGGATGTAAGTCATCGCCAGGTCCCGGCGAGTATCATTGAGGATTGCGCGAAACTGCGTGCCTTCCTCGGCCAGTTTGCGCCGCAACGTCCAGGTCGGCAGCTTCAGGCGTGCCGCCACTTCTTCCAGGTCGGGTTCCCGGCCACCATTGAGCAATGGCCCCAACAGTTGAGTGATGCGTTCACGCAGGCTGCGGGTGCGAGTCAATTGCTCCAGCTCGCGTTCACACAGTTGCAGCAGATGCCGCCAGGTACTCGGGCAATGCTCGGGATTGCGCTGTGCGAGGCTGTTCAGGCTCAGGCGCAGTTGATTGCCCTCGGCACCGAACTGGATCGGGCAATCCCCCAGCAAGTCGTACGCCTCGCGGTAATCCGGCTCATCGAATTCGATTTCAATGCGTTCGGCGCGCAGCGGTTCGCGGCTGACACTGGAGAGCTGATGCAGCCATCCGGCAATGATCGAGTCCACGACAAAACGGTTATAGGCGTTGTACGGGCTGATCGAATAGAAACGCAGCCACGCGCCATGGGCATCTTCATGGAAACTGGACTGACCGCGATAGTTGGAACCGTACAACGCCTCGAAACGGATCAGGCAGCGCGCGGCTTCTCGCACGGTTGGCGCCTGTGCGGCGGTAACGCCGGCCAGCCCGGCCTGACTCAGGCGACTGAGCTGGCCCATGCGCAGGCCCAGCGCCGAATCGCCGGTCAACTGAATCGCCGCGTGGCCCAGGCGCATATAGCGCGGAATCGACAAACGCGCCCCGGCCTCGGCCAGTCGCGCGGCGTCCAGACCATATTGCTCCAGCAACGACTGCGGATCCGCCCCATGACTGCGCACGGCGTCGGCGAGGCTGTGAACAAAGCCCACCGACAGGTCCCCGAGGCGCATCGGCAGGGGCTTCATGGCTTACAACCAGATGTTCAACAAACGCGCGCCCCGGGCATCGCCATCGGCGAACTGCTGACCGTTGCTGCTGAGGAAACTCTGACCGGCACTGGCCTTGTCCCAGAACTGCCCGCGCAGGAACACACTGATGCCGGCAATCGCTCGACTGCTCGGTGGTTGCGCGGTCAGTGTCAGTCGATGCCAGGCTTGTCCTTCGGTGACTTCACCGGGTTTTAGGCTGACCGACCCCGGTGTGCTTGAACCTTTGTAACCGCGCCATGGCTGATTCCACGCACCTTGACCGAATACCTGCGCCGGTACCGCGACCAATTGTGCGTTTTGCTCGTCGAGTTTGCGGTAATTGTCGGGGTACCAACTGTCGCTACCAATCAATACGCCAAGGCGTCCGGCCGGGGTGTCGACCACGTTGAGCGCGTGTTTGTCTGCGCTTTCGAGCACTTCGCGCTGATCGAATACCGGGTGCATCTGCCGTTGCGGCTGGCCCAGCGGCACGCCATCGCGGCCGAACACCACGCTGCTGTTGAACAGGGCACCGCTACCGGGTTTGAGCTGGCCATCGCGAACGCTGGGTTCCGGTAACACGATCGAGCCGGCCACCAGGGTCACGTGAAATTCTTTGGCCAGACCACCGAACAGCGCCTGGTAATCCTTGGCCATCGCCTTGGCTTTCATCCGCAGGTACGCGTCGTTGAGGCGGTCGCTGCCGTTGGCGCTGAGCCAGGCGCGGGCGAACAGCAAGGGATTGCTCGCCGCCAGCCAGTTCATCGCCTCGGCGAGGCTCGGGGCCTGATACAGCTCGTCTTTCTCGCCGCTGAGCAGCAGCCAGGTGCCGACGTTCTCCGGCAGCACCACGACGGTTTTATCGTTCAGCAGGCCTTGATCCTGGGCTTGCTGCAGATAGGCTGCGAGTTTGCGGTGCAAGCGCTCGGGGTTTTGATAATCGGTGGGAAACAGCTCGGGCTGGATGCCCAGCAGATTGCCACGATCGGCGGGGATGCCCTGATCGACCGCCACTTTAATGCGTAAGTCCGACAGGTAATGGCCCGCCGGCCGGTCCGCCGCCCACATGGCGTAGGTGGTCAGGGCGGCGATGAGGGCCATGGAGAAAAACAGGTACAAAAGTTTGCGCATGAAAACCAACAGCTACCGGGTACAGGGTATGGCGACTAGGGTAGGGCCCATGGAGCTGATTGCCAAGGGGCGCTGCGCATTTGGATCAATAAGTTGTCAGTTACGGTCATTGAGTGACAGCGATGCGACTCTTAGTCTGTCGAACATGACTGACGGGAGCCGCAGAGCGCCCGCAACTTTTCCGTGATTGCTCGTTGTGGAGTTACCGATGACCGCCGCTCACTACCCGCACCTGTTGGCCCCGCTGGACCTGGGATTCACCACGCTGCGCAACCGCACCCTGATGGGTTCGATGCACACCGGTTTGGAAGAAAAACCGGGCGGTTTCGAGCGCATGGCGGCGTACTTCGCCGAACGTGCCCGGGGCGGCGTTGGCCTGATGGTTACTGGCGGTATCGGCCCGAACGACGAGGGCGGCGTGTACTCCGGGGCGGCCAAGCTGACCACCGAGGAAGAAGCGCTCAAGCACCGCATCGTCACCCGCGCGGTGCACGACGCGGGCGGCAAGATTTGCATGCAGATCCTCCACGCCGGGCGTTATGCCTACAGCCCGAAACAAGTCGCGCCGAGCGCGATTCAGGCCCCGATCAACCCGTTCAAGCCCAAAGAACTGGACGAGGAAGGCATCGAGAAACAGATCAGCGATTTCGTCACCTGTTCGGTACTGGCGCAAACCGCCGAGTATGACGGTGTCGAGATCATGGGCTCGGAAGGTTATTTCATTAACCAGTTCCTCGCCGCACACACCAACCACCGCACCGACCGCTGGGGCGGCAGCTACGAAAACCGCATGCGCCTGCCGGTGGAAATCGTTCGTCGTGTGCGCGAGGCGGTAGGGCCGAACTTCATCATTATTTTCCGTCTGTCGATGCTCGACCTGGTCGAGGGCGGCAGCACCTGGGACGAGATCGTTACCCTGGCCAAAGCCATCGAGCAGGCCGGCGCAACCATCATCAACACCGGCATCGGCTGGCACGAAGCGCGGATCCCGACCATCGCCACCAAAGTGCCGCGTGCGGCATTCAGCAAGGTCACCGCCAAGCTGCGCGGTTCGGTGAAGATTCCGCTGATCACCACCAACCGCATCAACACCCCGGAAATCGCCGAGCAGATTCTGGCTGAAGGCGATGCCGATATGGTCTCGATGGCGCGGCCGTTCCTCGCCGACCCGGACTTCGTCAACAAGGCCGCTGAAGGCCGCGCTGACGAAATCAACACCTGTATCGGTTGCAACCAGGCGTGCCTCGATCACACCTTCGGCGGCAAGCTGACCAGTTGCCTGGTCAATCCGCGTGCCTGCCATGAAACCGAACTCAATTATCTGCCGGTGCAGCAGATCAAGAAAATCGCTGTGGTTGGCGCCGGCCCTGCCGGTTTGTCCGCCGCGACCGTGGCTGCCGAGCGTGGCCATCAAGTGACTCTGTTCGATTCGGCCAGCGAAATCGGCGGCCAGTTCAACATCGCCAAACGCGTGCCGGGCAAGGAAGAGTTCTTCGAAACCCTGCGTTACTTCAAACGCAAGTTGCAGACCACGAATGTCGAGGTGTGCCTGAACACCCGCGTCGATGTCGCGAAACTGGTGGAAGGCGGTTACGACGAGATCATCCTCGCCACTGGCATTGCACCGCGCGTGCCGGCAATTCCGGGTGTCGAGAATGCCAAGGTGCTGAGCTACCTGGACGTGATCCTTGAGCGCAAGCCGGTGGGTAAACGCGTGGCGGTGATTGGCGCCGGCGGTATCGGTTTTGACGTCTCGGAATTCCTCGTTCACCAAGGCGTGGCCACCAGCCAGGATCGCGCCGCGTTCTGGAAAGAGTGGGGCATCGATACGCAACTCGAAGCCCGTGGGGGTGTGGCCGGGATCAAAGCCGCACCGCACGCGCCGGCCCGCGAAGTGTTTCTGTTGCAGCGCAAGAAAACCAAGGTCGGCGATGGTCTGGGTAAAACCACTGGCTGGATTCACCGTACCGGTCTGAAGAACAAACAGGTGCAGATGCTCAACAGCGTTGAATACCTGAGCATCGATGACCAAGGCCTGCATATCCGCATCGGCGAAACCGGCGAGCCGCAAGTGCTGGCGGTGGACAACATCGTGATTTGCGCGGGGCAGGATCCGCTGCGTGAATTGCATGACGGTCTGGTGGAAGCGGGGCAGAACGTGCACCTGATCGGTGGTGCCGATGTCGCGGCCGAGCTGGATGCCAAACGCGCGATCAACCAAGGCTCGCGCCTCGCTGCTGAACTTTAAGCTCCACCGCTGAACCTGTGGGAGCTAGCCTGCTCGCGAAGGCATCGTGTCAGTCGACATATATATTGACTGACACTCCGCTTTCGCGAGCAAGCTCGCTCCCACAGGATTTGTGCACATCGTGAACCTTGTGAGCCTGCTCGCGATGGCTGCTTGTGAGCGATTAGAATGCTGGCTCTGTCCAGATCGAATCGCCGCTCATGCTTTTGCCTCCCACCGATTGGCTACCCCAAGCCCCTCTTGAACACCTTCACCTCGACTGGCTCGCAAACGCCGGCATTGAAATGGCCATCCTGCGCCTCGACCAGATCGACCCGCTGATCAGCGGCAACAAATGGTTCAAACTCGTCGAACACCTCAAAGCCGCCGACCGTATGGGTGCCGAGGGCATCATCAGTCTCGGCGGTGCGCACTCCAATCATCTGCACGCGTTGGCGGCGACGGGGAAACGGCTGGGCTTCCAAACCGTGGGGCTGCTGCGCGGGCATGCGCAGGAAACTCCCACGGTGCTGGATCTGCAGGCGTTTGGCATGCAATTGCATTGGTTGGGTTATGGCGGTTATCGCGCGCGCAACGAGCCGGGATTCTGGCAACCCTGGCACGAGCAATACCCCAATCTGCAAGCGGTTCCTGAGGGGGGAGGTGGACTTGCAGGGGCGCTCGGTTGTGCAGCCATCAAGGAACAGGCGCAAGCGCAATTACCTGCGCTGGGCTGGAGCGACTTTCACGGTTGGTGGCTGGCCTGCGGCACCGGGACGACACTCGCCGGACTGGTCCTCGCCGAGGCGGGTGCGCACCGGGTCTATGGCGCGTTGGCAGTCCCTGAGGATCACGGCGTGGCGCCGCAGGTCGAGTCGATTATGCGGTCAGCCGGACTGGCCACTGCCGACTATGAGTTGATCGATGCCAGCCGTGGCGGTTTTGCCAAGGTTGATCCGCTGCTGCTCGCGTTCATTGAGCAGACCGAGCAGGCCAGCGGCGTCCCACTGGAGCCGCTGTACACCGGTAAGGCGTTGCTGGCGCTCAAGCAGCAGGTGGAGGCAGGCAGGTTCGCGCCCGGCACGCGGCTGATCTTCATTCATACCGGAGGCTTGCAGGGCCGGCGTGGGTTCAGCGCCAGCCGCTGATATTCAACCGCGTTTGGGCATCATCCGCAGCAGCGTGTTATCGCCCACCACATAGTGGTGATAAATCCCCGCCAGTGCATGCAGGCCGATCAACCAGTAGCCGATCGTGGCGATCAGCACATGCCAGTGTTCGACCTGCTTGGCGAAGGCTTTGTTTTCCGCCACCAATAGCGGTAGGTCAAAGCCATAGAACATCACTTGATGTCCTTCGGCGCTGGTGATCAGCCAGCCCAGGATCGGCATGCTGATCATGAACAGGTACAAAGCCCAGTGCATCAGCCGCGCCAGCACGGTTTGCCATTGTGGTGAGGCGGGGAAGATTTTCGGCGCCGGACCAATGCTGCGCGCGAGCAGGCGAAACCACACCAGCACAAACACGGTCAGGCCGAGCATGTAGTGCACTTCGCGGATCAGCGTGCGCCCGCCACTGCCTTTGGGAAACAGACCGCGCAACTCCATGCTGGCGTACACCAGCACCAACAGGACCAGCATCAGCCAGTGCAACAGGACCGAGACGGTGCTGTAGCGGGATTCGGAACTTGTCCACGGCATACGGTGTTTCCTCACAGATCAGGGTTCAAACCTGCCGTTCTTGGGCGACGGCATGCTTTAACTGTAATCCGCTTTGGCGGATTTGCCTGAGGCTGATCGGACTTTCAGCGCTCTGAATCGGGGCTTTGCCAATAAAAAACGCCAGTGTCGGCAAGACACTGGCGTTTTTCTTTGCAGCAAGCGGCAGGAATCAGCTCGATTGCGGCATCTCACCGTTGGCCAGACGCTTGTTGATGTCGGCGATGACTTCCGGCAAATCGGTAATGGTGTCGATCATGTAATGCGGGCGCGAGCCTTCGAACAGCGCGTGAATGCGTTTGCGCTCGCTGGCCAGTTCATCGCTGCCCAAGGCGCGGAAACCGGCGTAATCCAGACCCAGTGCGTTGCCTGAGCAGATCAGCGCCACGGTCCACATCCCGGCGCGGCGGCCTTCGAGAATGCCCGGCACGGTGTCATCGATCTTCACGCACGCTGCGACATCGTCGATGCCCAGCGCGATCACGTTGGCCAGTGCCTGAGCCGGCCACGGACGGCCATTTGGCACTTCGTCGGTGGCAACCACATGATCAGCGACGTAGCCGTTGGTGGCGGCCAGTTCGACGACCTTGTCCATCACCTGCTTCGGGTAGCCGGAACAGGAGCCGATCTTGATGCCTTGCTGACGCAGATTGGCGATGGTTTCCAGTGCGCCGGGAATCAGCGCCGAGTGTTCGGCGATCTTCTCGATCTGCAGCGGCATGAAGCGGTTGTAGATGGCGGTGACGTCATCGTCGGTCGGCGTGCGGCCGAACGCCTTGCGATAACGCTCGGCCACTTGCGGCTGATCGCAGAGGGTGCGGATGTGGTCCCACTTGCCCATGCCCATCGGGCCACGCGCTTCTTCGATGGAGACCTGCACGTCGAATTCGGCGAAGGCCTCGACGAAAATCTGCGTGGGTGCGAACGAGCCGAAATCGACCACGGTGCCGGCCCAGTCGAGGATCGCGGCTTGCAGTTTGTTTGGATTGACGTAGTTCATGTTGATCAAATTCCTGAGTTGGCAATGCAATTCAAATGTAGGAGTGAGCCTGCTCGCGATAGCGGTTGATCATTCAACATCTTCGTCGACTGACACGGCCTCATCGCGAGCAGGCTCACTCCTACAGGGGATTGGTGGTGTTCTTAGATTTCGAGGACTTCCATCTCGCGCAGCACTTCGCCGATCGCGGCAACGGCCTGGCGCATTTCGCCCGGGTTGACGTGACCGATGCAGCCGACGCGGAAGGTCTCGACCTGAGTCAATTTGCCCGGATAAAGGATGTAACCCTTGGCCTTCACGCGTTCGTAGAAATCCTTGAACTGGTAGCGCGGATCTTGCGGCGCATGGAACGTGGCGATGATCGGCGCTTGAATCGCCGCTGGCAGGAAGCTGCGCAAACCGAGTTTGCCCATCTCGTCCATCAGCGCCTGGCAGTTGGCGGCATAACGCGCATGGCGTGCCGGCAGGCCACCTTCTTCGTTGTATTGCAGCAGCGCTTCGTGCAGCGCCGCGACCACGTGAGTCGGCGGGGTGAAGCGCCATTGACCGGTTTTCATCATGTAAGCGTGCTGGTCGTACAGGTCCATCGCCAGCGAGTGCGAATTGCCAGCGGCTGCGGCCAAAGACTCTTTGCGAGCGAAGACAAAACCCATCCCCGGTACGCCTTCCAGGCATTTGCCGGAAGCGGCGATCAGTGCGTCGAACGGCACTTTCTGCGCGTCCACCGGCAGTGCGCCAAAGGAACTCATGGCGTCGATGATCAAGCGTTTGCCGTGTTGCGCGACGACCTGGGCAATCTCCGGCAGCGGATTGAGAATCCCGGTGCTGGTTTCGCAGTGGATCAGGGCGACGTGGGTAATATTGCTGTCGGCGCGCAGCAAGCGGTCGACGTCGGCGGCGGTGGTCGGTTCATCTTCAGCGGTTTCGAAGGTGCTGAATGAGCGACCGAGCACTTCGCAAATCTTCGCCAGACGCTTGCCGTAGGCGCCGTTGATCAGCACCAGGACTTTGCCGTCACGCGGCACCAATGTGCCGATGGCCGCTTCAACAGCGAAGGTGCCGCTGCCCTGTAAGGGTACGCAGTGGTGAGTCGCGGCGCCGTTGAGGATCGCCAGCAGTTGTTCGCAAAGGCTGGCGGTCAGTTGATTGAAGCGGTCATCCCATGACCCCCAGTCGACCATCATCGCCTGGCGGGTGCGGGCCGAAGTGGTCAACGGGCCGGGAGTGAGCAGGATGGGTTCGGCAATACTCATTCGTGTGTCCTCGGATAGCGCTGTGGGATGAAGCTACGGGGCATACGTTGCAATTCGCCGTTGCATCAATCAAATTGTTTGTTGTTATGCCAGCCATCAGTGAGAGTTATTCATGAACCTGTTCCAGCTCCGCGCCTTCGACGCCGTGGCCCGTGAAGGCAGCTTCACCCGTGCCGCCGCGCGCTTGTTCATCAGTCAGCCGGCGGTTACCGGGCACATCAAGGCGCTGGAAGAGCACTACCAGATCACCCTGTTGCGGCGCACCGCGCGACGGGTGGAACTGACCGAGGAGGGCACCAAACTCGCGGCGATTACCCGCGCGATGTTTGGCCTCGCGGAAGAGGCGCAGACGATGCTTGAGGCCAATCGACAGTTGCTGACAGGGCGGCTGGAAGTGGCGGCGGACGGGCCGCACATGGTCATGCCGATGTTGGCCAGCCTGCGTGCACGCTATCCGGGAATCACGGTGAACCTGCGCTTGGGCAATGCCCAGGAAACCCTCGCTGCATTGTTGTCGGAACACGCCGATGTGGCGGTGTTGACCGAAGTGGAGCCGCGCAAAGGCCTGCACCTGCAGGCATTGAGCGAATCACGGATTTGCGCGTTGGTGCCGGCAGGGCACCCGTGGGCGATGCGCGCCGGAGAAGTGAAACTCAAGGAACTGGATCAGGTGATCATGGTGCTCCGTGAGCCGAGTTCGATCACCCGTCGTACGTTTGATGAGGCCTGTGCGCAGGCGTCGATCCATCCGCGCGTGTTGCTGGAACTGGACAGCCGTGAGGCGGTGACCGAAGCGGTGGCGGCCGAGTTGGGCGTTGGCGTGGTGTCATCGGTGGAGGTCAGCCATGACCCGCGGGTGATGGCGATTCCGATTGCCGGGGCAGGGCTGGTCAATCGGCACATGATCGGCTGCATGGAGCGGCGGCGGGAGTTGCGCTTGATACAGGCGTTCTTTGGTCTGGCGCCGGCCTGATACACCGAGTCGCTCCCTTCGCGAGCAAGCTCCCTTCGCGAGCAAGCTCGCTCCCACATTTGGAATGCGTAACCCCTGTGGGAGCGAGCTTGCTCGCGAAGGGGCCATCACGGTTCACACAAGACTCTGGCGCACCATATCGAGAAAGGTCGCCACCACCCGTCGATTGCTTTGCTCGCGCAAGCACACCAGCGTCTCCGTCAACCGTCGGGTGCAGTCGACAATCGGCAACGCGCACACCCGCGAGTCCGCACCAAATTCCGCCGCCGACACCACGCCAACGCCAATCCCGACCACCACCGCCTCACGCGCTGCTTCCCGGCCCTCAACCTGAATCGCCGGACGAATGCGAAACCCCGCGCGGGCCATTTCCTCTTCCAGCGTCTGCCGGGTTACCGAACCGTGCTCACGCAACACCAGCGGCGTGTCATCCAGGTCTGCCAGGCAGATCGATTCCCGCTCGGCCCACGGATGATGGCGCGACACGAACGCGACCATCGGATCATTGCGCAGCGGCACGCACAGCAAGCGTTCATCACTGACATCGCGGCCAAGCAACGCCAGATCGGCCTGATAGTTGAACAGGCGAAATAACGATTCATCGGTGTTGCCGGTCTCGATCTTCACGCTGATTCCCGGATAGCGCTCGCAGAAGCGCGCGATCTGCGGCAGCACGTGGACCGGCGCATCCACTGCCAGAATCAGGCTGCCGGTCTGCAAGGCCTGGGATTCCTGCAACAGTTCCTGTGCTTCGGCTTCAATCACAAACAGGCGCTGGGTGATCGCCAGCAAGCGTTCGCCCAGGTCAGTCAGGCGTACGGAACGTTTATTGCGGTGAAACAGCAAAACGCCAAAACGCTCTTCGAGTTTGCGCACTTGGTCGGATATCGCCGGTTGCGTGAGAAAAAGGCGCTCGGCGGCTTTGGTGAAGCTTCCATGCACAGCCACGGCGTGGAAGGCTTTGAGTTGGGCGTGGGACACCGACATGCAGTCACCTGATCGTTTAGTCAGTAACAAGCTGAGCTTATGTGTGAAATACGATAAATCGATTTTATTTATTAAACAGTAATTGCTTTGATCGGCTCACGCCATCGTTGACGACCCGCTCGGGCCGCACGGTAGCGATGAGCCTGTGCGTGCAACAACAGGACTCATCTGACCGATATCGCCACAGGGACGAGGTGATATCGCAGTGCTCAACAATAAAAACACAGGCGTTTTTAACGATTCTGCCGGCACACTCACACCCTGAGGTCAGAACCACCATGAACAAGCACATCGGCACCATTGCGCGTTGGCGCGTGCAGATTTTCGCGATTACCTGGCTTGCGTACGCCGCTTTCTATTTCACCCGCAAAGCGTTTTCGGTGGCCAAACTCGGCATCGCCGAAGACCCGACCTTCATGCTCGACAAGATGGCCATGGCCAACCTCGATGCGATCTATCTGGCGGCTTATGCCCTCGGCCAGTTCACTTGGGGCATGCTCGCTGACCGCTTTGGCCCCCGGGTCGTGGTGCTCGGCGGTTTGCTGATTTCCGCCGCAGCGGCGCTGGTGATGGGCAGTTACGCGACGTTGCCAATCTTCGCCACCTGCATGTTGATTCAGGGCTTGGCGCAGTCCACTGGATGGTCGGGATTGTGCAAAAACCTCGGCAGTTTTTTCCCCTCCCAACAACGCGGGCGAGTGCTCGGGTTATGGAGTTCCTGTTACGCGTTTGGTGGTCTGGTAGCGTCGCCGTTCGCCGGCTGGTGGGCGTATACGTTGGTGGGCACCTGGCACGCGGCGTTCATTTCCAGTGCGGTGGTGGTCGCCGTGGTGGCGGTGTTGTTCTTTATCTTCCAGCGCAACAAGCCGGAAGACGTCGGCTTGCCGGCGGTCGAGCCGGAACCTGAATTGACGGCGGAAGAAACCGAAGCCAACAGCAAGCTCAGCGTCTGGGAGCCCTTGAAGGAAATCCTGCGTAACCGCACGGTGCTGGTGTTGGGCCTGGCGTATTTCATGTTGAAACCGGCGCGTTACGCGATTCTGTTGTGGGGCCCGGTGATTGTCTTTGAACAGATGCCCAGTGTCGGCAAGGTCGGCGCGGCGATCATTCCCACTTCGTTTGAACTGGCCGGGTTGCTCGGGCCGATCCTGATTGGCCTGGCCTCGGACAAACTGTTCGGTGCCCGGCGCATGCCGGCCTGCGTGTTGAGCCTGCTGGCGCTGACCGTGACGCTGGCGCTGTTTATGGCCGCGTTGCATACCGGCAGTGTGTTGCTGGTGGTCGCGCTGCTGTTCGTCATGGGCCTGACTTTGTATGGCCCGGACTCGATGATCAGCGGTGCCGCCGCGATCGACTTCGGCAAAGCCAAGGCCGGCGCCACGGCGGCCGGTTTCGTCAACGGCTGCGGCTCGGTTGGTGCGGTACTTGGCGGTTTGCTGCCGGGTTACTTCGACTCGGTGACGGTGTTCATCGTCTTCGCCGGTTGCGCGCTGTTCTCGGCGCTGGTGCTGATTCCGCACTGGAACAGCCGCCCGGTTGGCGTGATGGAACCGCGCGCCTCTATCCCCAATTGCCCGCTGACGATCAAACCCCTGCGTTCCTGAAACTCTTGCCTCGCGGCCTGCTGCGACGCTCGCGGCAGGCTGGGTCGTGGCCATCTGACTTGGAGAAACCCCATGAGACCGTTTTGGCTGGAGCAGGCCTTGCAGGCCGACACCTCGCAAACCTGCCCGCCGTTGCAAGGCGAAGTCCGCGCCGATGTGTGCATCGTCGGCGGCGGGTACACCGGGTTGTGGACAGCGATCATGCTCAAGCAACAAAACCCCGAACTCGATGTCTTGCTGATCGAAGCGGACATCTGCGGCGCCGGCGCCAGCGGGCGCAACGGTGGTTGTGCGCTGTCGTGGTCGGCGAAGTATTTCACCCTTGAACGCTTGTTTGGCGTCGAGGAAGCGGTGCGCCTGGTCAAGGAATCCGAGCGCAGTATCCACGCGATTGGCGAGTTCTGTGAGCAGTACGGCGTCGATGCCGATTATCGGCTCGACGGCACGCTGTACACCGCGACCAACCGCGCGCAAGTCGGCTCGACCGATGCGGTAATCGCTGCACTCGAGCGCAATGGCATCAACTCATTCACCCAGCGTCCAGTAGCTGATGTGCAGCGCATGGCCGGTTCGAGCAAGCATCTGGAAGGCTGGTTCTCGCCGGCGGCGGCCAGTGTGCAACCGGGCAAACTGGTGCGTGGCTTGCGTCGCGTGGCGTTGCAGTTGGGTGTGAAAATTCACGAAAACACGGCAATGACCGGGCTGGAAGAAGGGCGCCCGGCACGCCTGCAAACACCGAACGGCAGCATTGTTGCCGATCGCGTGGTGCTGGCGATGAATGCGTGGATGGCCCGTGCCTTTCCACAGTTCGAACGCAGCGTGGCGATTGTTTCCAGCGACATGCTGATCACCGAGCCGCGCCCGGATCTGTTGCAGGAGATCGGCCTGACCAGCGGGGTCACTGTGCTCGATTCGCGGATTTTCGTGCACTACTACCACAACACCCCGGACGGCCGGATCATGCTCGGCAAGGGTGGCAACACCTTCGCGTTTGGCGGGCGCATGCTACCGGTGTTCGATCAGCCATCGCCTTATGCCGGCCTGCTGAAAAACAGCCTCGCCGACTTCTTCCCGGCGTTTGCCGATGTCAAAGTCGATGCCACCTGGAACGGCCCGTCGGATCGCTCGGTCACCGGTTTGCCGTTCTTCGGCCAGATGAGCAGCGCCGGCAATGTGTTTTACGGCTTCGGCTATTCTGGCAGCGGCGTCGGCCCGTGCCACATGGGCGGACAGATTCTTGCTTCGTTGGTGCAGGGCCTGGACAACCCGTGGACCCGTTCGCCGCTGGTCAACGGGCCGCTGGGTTATTTCCCGCCGGAGCCAATCCGCTACCTCGGTTCGTTGATGGTGCGCAACGCCATCCGCCGCAAGGAGCGCGCCGAAGATCACGGGCGGCGTCCTCGGCATCTGGATGTGCGTCTGGCGAAATTCGCTGCGGCGGCGGGCAAGGCTGACAAAGCCTGAAGCACGGCGTGTTGATCTAGGGGCTGCCGCAGGCTGCGATCTTTCGATCTTGTTTTTAAGATCAAAATCAAAAGATCGCAGCCTGCGGCAACTCTTACGAAGGGATCAGCGTGCGCCGCTGTCGAGTAGCCAGTCGAGTAATAGGCTGTCACGTGCGGGTGGTTCGCGAGGTGTGGGCTTGCGTGAGTTGCCCAGACACAGAATCGGCCGGTCGGGGTCGCTGTCAAGGAAACTCACCCACACTTCGCTGCCGGCGCAGGGCAGTTCCTCCCGTGCCACTCGGCCATTGGCGCGAGTCATCGCGATGGGCAGCCAGATCGCCTCGTCATCAAGGGTTTGCAGATGTTCCGAGGGCCACAGCCTGACGGCGACCCGACCCTGTTCATCGAGCTGCGCCGGTTGCCCGGCAGGTCCCAGCACCAGCGCCAGGTGATAACCGGCAATGCCTGGACGCGGTTGGTTGAGCGCCGGGCGAAAATCGCTTGACCAGGGCTGGGCGGTAAAATCGTTTTCGTAGCGGTGCAAGGGTGGGGTCGGGTCAAGAATCGACGGATGTTGCCCGTGATGACGTATCGAGGTGAGCCGCCATTGTTCGTTGAAGTGGCTGACCGGATGCGCCGACACTTGCAGCAGTTGTCCACTGAGCAAGCCGATCCGGTCGCTGCGGCCGTTGATCGTGCGATGCTGGCAGCGTTGCCGTTCCAGATGTCGACGGCTGCGTTGTTCGTGGTGTCGTTGTTCGAGGGAAGATGCCTGCGGCAAGGGATTTGCCGTGATGTGGTTGGCGGCCTCGTCGCTGATCGCCCGCTGCCCTCGGTTACGCACGGCATGCAGCGTGGCGACGGGCGCGGCGTGATGATGCTGGTACAGCGAAGTGATGCAGGGAGAAGGCGTTTGCTCACAGGCCTTGAACGGAACCAGTACCGGCGTTTGCGGCAGACTGAGGCTGTCATCGGCAAACACGACCACGTGTCCGTCCATCCGGTGTTCAAAGTGATAGTGAATGCCTTCCTCTTCGCAAAGTCTGTGCAGCAGCGCCAGATCACTTTCTTCGTACTGGATGCAAAAAGGCCGGATCGGGTAGCGGCCGACGGTCATTTCAATCCGGTAGCCGTCGGCGGGCAGGGCGTTTTCCGTGAGCAACTGCTGGAGAATCTGCGGCACACTCTGTTGCACGAACACTCGCCGTTTGCTCGGCTGAGCCAGCCTGTGCAAGCGCGGCACGACCGTCACGCGATAGCCGATCCGGTGCGTACCGCGATGTTCGCAACTGGCACTGTCGATCACGCCGTGGATTCCATGATGGTCGTCCAGACGCAGAAAGGCCCGTTGGTGCAGGAATGTGCCCGGCGCCACGGCGGGGGCCAAACCGATCAGTTCGATATCGAAACGGTAGGGCTGGTTGAGCGCTTCCTCGCCGTGAAAACGCACCACCGGCAGGCACAGACCGCTGTCGGTCAGGGTCAGGGTAAAAGGACTTTCCTTGTCATTGAGCATTCGAACAGGCTCTGTCAGGCAATACGGGCCTGAGAGGGTACGAAACCGCAGCGTTGAATGGTCATGTCAAAGGCGTTTTTCAGAATTCCCCTACAAGCTCTGGTGAAGATGTCGATTCCACATTGCGTTTTTTTGGTCGATTGCCGACTTTAGGCCGTATAAACTTGGCGCCACGCGTCGGCCAATAGATGTCTCGGCGCCACAGATCAAGAGAGTGA
The DNA here is from genome assembly GCF_900110195.1 of Pseudomonas sp. ok266. Taxonomy (NCBI): domain Bacteria; kingdom Pseudomonadati; phylum Pseudomonadota; class Gammaproteobacteria; order Pseudomonadales; family Pseudomonadaceae; genus Pseudomonas; species Pseudomonas sp. ok266. The sequence goes on from NZ_FOCU01000007.1 coordinate 263,906, forward strand.
GTAATGGGCGCACAGTGGAAGGTTAAACACAAAGAAGCGGCAGCCAACGCCAAAGGCAAGATCTTCGGCAAATTGGTGAAGGAAATCACCATTGCTGCCCGCAACGGTGCCGATACCGCCACCAACGCACACCTGCGTCTGGTGGTCGAACAGGCCAAGAAAGCCTCGATGCCAAAAGAAACCCTCGATCGCGCGATCAAGAAAGGCGCCGGTTTGCTCGGTGAAACCGTGCAATACCATCGCGTGACCTACGAAGGGTTCGCCCCGCACCAGGTGCCGCTGATCGTCGAGTGCGTGACCGACAATATCAACCGTACCGTCGCCGAAATCCGCGTGGCGTTCCGTAAAGGCCAACTGGGGGCTTCCGGCTCCGTGGCCTGGGACTTCAACCACGTCGGCATGATCGAAGCCTCGCCGGACACCCCGGACGCCGATGCGGAAATGGCCGCGATCGAAGCCGGTGCTCAGGATTTCGAGCCGGGCGAAGACGGCGCAACGCTGTTCCTGACCGACCCTACCGACCTGGATTCGGTGCAGAAAGCGCTGCCAGAGCAGGGGTTCACCGTGCTGTCGGCCAAGCTCGGCTACCAGCCGAAGAACCCGGTCAGCGGCTTGAGTGACGAGCAGATGGCTGAAGTTGAAGCGTTCCTCGAAGGCCTCGACAACCATGATGACGTGCAGGACATGTTTGTTGGCCTGGCGGGCTGATCGGCTGCGTCAGTGATGGCCACATCGCGACCAGGCGCAGGCCTACAGGCCAGAGGTGAACACATCATTTGTGATCACCACCGTCCACTGTAGGAGTGAGCCTGCTCGCGATTGACCGCGCAGCGGTCACAGATTCTCAAGCTGCCGCATGACCTCAGCAAACCCCGGCCGCGCCAGCACATCCGCCTGACAGCAACGCCGCTCCAGCTCTTCAAGCACCGCACGCAGTTCATCACCCAACCCCGAGTCGACGCGCGCCAGCAATTCCCCCAGCAAAACCCCGAACGCACGCACTTCGATGCGTTGCAACGCGCGCGTTTCCAGCGTGTCATCGACAGCATGGAACGACGCCCCGCCAAAATCCCCGAGCAGGCAATCGCCGCGCTCGTTCAACAGAATGTTGTGCCCGTAGAGATCGCCGTGGGTGATGCCTTGCTGATGCAAGTGTTCGGCTGCCGAAGCGATGCCTTTGGCAATGTTCAGCGCGACCTCGGCACTGAACCGGCAATCATCGGCGTACACATCCCGCGAGCAGGACGCCAGGCTGGGCAGGTCGGCGAGGTTGCGGAACGACGGATCGATCAATTGCATCACCAATCCTTGCTGGCCGTCGGGATGGCCACTGATGCGTCCCTCGACGCGGATCAGATTGGGATGCAGGCCGGCGGTGATACACGCATTCATTTCGTGCAGCGGCGAGCCGTCGCTGGTCATTTCACCTTTGTACAACTTCACCGCAACCGGTATCACCGAACCATCGTCGCGTTGCCAGTTCGCCCGGGAAATCACCCCCGAGGCGCCTTCACCCAAGCGTTGCTCCAGACTTAGCGCAGACCAGGGGATCTGTGCCGTCGCATCGAGCGCGGCAGCGTCCGCCTCGTTTTCCAGCGGGTTACCGGCGTAGGCCAGCCAGGTCAGGCTGGGCAGCGCGAGCAGCCACTGCGGCAGCTCGGTCAGGCGGTTGGCGGAGATGCGTAACAGCTCCAGACGATGGCAGTTGCTCAGCGAGGGTGGCAGCGCTTGCAGACGGTTGCCGGACAGCATGAGCTTTTGCAGGGCAGGGCGCTCACCGAGTTCGCTCGGCAGGCTTTCAAGGCAGTTGTCGGTCAGGATCAGCCAGCGCAGCTGTGGTGGCAGGGCTGCAGCGGGTACGTTGACGATGCGATTGGCCCTGAAGCCGATCATCGTCAGCGCCGCGCACTGGCCGAGGCAGGCCGGCAGTTCGGTAAACGGGTTGTCGGAGCAGAACAGCACCCGCAGGCGCCTCAGACGGTGCAAGTCATCCGGCAGGCGGCTCAGGGCGTTGCCGCTGAGATTGAGGATTTCCAGGGTGTCGGCCAGATCGAAAATCTCGCGCGGGAATTCGGTCAGGCCACAAGACAGATCCAGCCGAGTGATGCCCGACAACTCGCCGGCACGCAATTGAGCAAGGGTGTGCATGTTGGGGTTCGCTATTGATCAGGTGCGCGCCGCTGGGGCGCTGGGAATGGGCGACATGATAACGGCAAAGCCCGGGTTTGAATTGGATAGGCGGCGAAACTTCAGTTGCCCTTGGTGGGAACGAGCCTGCTCGCGAAGGCGGAGTGTCAGAAGCTGATGTTTTGACTGATAGGGCGCTTTCGCGAGCGGGCTCGCTCCCACAGGGGAATGGCGTGCTCAGATCGTCCCGTGCACTTCTTGCAACTGCCCCAACCGACTGCGCGTGCGCGCCAGGTCAATGGCCTGGCCATCCAGGCTTTCACGCAAGGGAAAACGACCGAGTAGCGTCAGGTGCTTGTCCTGGTCGTACAGCACGTCGATCAGGTTGATGAAGCGTTGTTGCGCGGCGATCGAGCACTCCGCCAGTTCCGGCAGATCATCGATGATCCAGCGGTCGAAACGGCGACACAGTTCCAGGTAATCCATCACCGCCGTTGGCTGTTCGCACAGATCGTTGAAGGTAAAACCGACCCGCCGCTTCTCAAAAAAACGCGCCTGAAACTGCCGGGTGCCGACCGTTAGCGCAACGGCCGGTGCCTCTGCAGGTGGCAGATCCAGGGCCGTGCGTTGTGCTGGCGTCGCCGGCCACACGTAATGTCCCTGGGTGAATATCTGGTGTGCAGAGTGACGCGTCTGGCTGCGGTAATCATGCGGGCCGCCGACTTCCATCACCTGCATGTGCGTATTGATCAGTTCGATCACCGGTTTGAAGCGGGCGTGATAAAGCGGATTGGGCAGCAAACCCTCAGGCGCATAGTTGGAGGTCACCAGCAGCAGAATCCGTCGTTTGAACAACGCCTTGAACAGCCGGGTGATCAGCATGGCATCGCCGATGTCATGCACATGAAACTCGTCGAAACACAGCACCCGACAATCTTGCAGCAGTTCGTCGAGGGTCACTTCGAGGGCATCGTCCTGCAGGCGATGGCTGAACATGCCCTGATGCAATTGCGCGAAAAACTGATGGAAATGCAAGCGTCGTTTCTGAGTGATCGGCAGCGCCTGAAAGAAGCCGTCGAGCAGCCAACTCTTGCCACGCCCGACGGCGCCGAACAGATACAGGCTTGGCGTGGTTCGGCTGTTGGCGGCCAACAGCAGACTGGCCTGCTGCGCCATGCACTCAATGACGCGCTGCTGGCTGTGGCTGAGGGTGTAGCCCTGACCGCTGGCCTTGTGTCGGAAGTAATCGCGGATCGACTGGGCGCTGGCGTCATGCCCGGCGCCGGCCGGCAAACCCTTGCCGAACCAGCGGCGCAACGCCGGCCAGCGCTGGATCAGTCGCGATCGTTTCGGCGGGTGGGCAGGCACTGTCGGCGTCTCCGTGTTCGTCAAAACCGGCTCCCGGGAGCGCGGCGATGTAGTGTAACCAGACGCCGAGATGACCAGCCACCGCGACGTGTCGACAGTGGGCGGTTGTTGAACAAATTTGTGCGGCACGTACAGCCTTTTTTAGCGACATGGCTCGCCCCGTTGCCAATCTTTCGAAACATATCCCGGCCGATCCATGGATCCAATCGACTGGCGGAATCGTCGACCGTTGCTAACCTCAATCACAGAAACGACGTCGCAAGCGATCACTGACAAGGAATGGCGCAGTGAATGTACATGGGGTTATGGGGCTGTTGGGTGTGCTCGCTGCACCTGTCTATTCGGCGGATCTTCAGGTTGAAGTGCGCGTCGATGTGCAACGCGGCTGCCAGTTGATCGGCCAGCAGCGCAACGCTGGCATTGAGCAACTGGGCGTGCTTGATTTCGGCAGCACTGCACGTCTCGATGACCCGGCCGGGCCTTTGGCAGCGGCGCTGACCAATCAACGCCTGCCACGGCTGGAGTGCAATCCGGACACGCCGTACCAGATGCGTGTCGACGGCGGCTTGCATGGTGGTGTCGGGGAAGTTCGCTATATGGTCGGTTCAACAGGCAGTAAACCGATTCCGTACCGCTTGTATCAGGACGCGGCGCGCCGGGTGCCGCTGGTGGTGGATGTTCCGGTCAGTGGGCGGGTGCCGGACAGCGGCACGGTGGAGTTGCCACTTTACGCGCGGATCGAGCGCCTGGCTGAGGTGCCGCAGGTCAGCCGTTATTCGGATCTGGTCAAGGTGACGGTCACCTGGTGAGTGTGGTTTCAAGGCAGCCGCTGGACGCGGGTGCGCAAGGAAGGCGTTCGATGATGAGCGCGGTGATCGAATCAGCGTAAAGGAGCAGGGACGGGCGCAATGACAGGTAAACACTGGATGGTGGTGGCAGCGGGGACGCTGGCATTGCTCGCAGACGAGGCGCAAGCGGCGGTCAGCGGGCAGATCAATGCGCGGCTGATCCTGATTGCCGGCTGCGAAGTCACCAATACCAGCACACCCGACAGTCCGCTCAGCGCCCTCGGCACCCTCGACTTCGGCCTTCAGGGGCCCACCTGGAACGCGCCGATCAAGGCCAGTCTGGACGGCGACAGCAGCGGCAAACTCAACGTCGCCTGCAATCCCTCGGTCACCGGTTTCACCGTCACCATCGACGGCGGCACCCACGGTGACGGCAATACCCGGCGCCTGAGCAACGGTCGCCAGACCCTCCCTTATCAGCTGTTTGTCGATCCCTCCGGCGTCCGGAGTTACAGCATCGGCCAGCAACACAATTTCGCTGTCACCAGCGGTGCGCAGATACCCATTCCGGTATTTGGCACGGTGGTGGCGAATACCCGTGCGGTACCGGCAGGGGTCTATACCGACACCCTGACGGTGACGCTCGACTGGTAACCCCGTAGAGGACGGACACCATGCGTATGTTTGCATCAAGGATAGGTTTGTCGTTGCTTGGCCTGGCGCTGGTTTCCAGTGCCAACGCCGCCACCACGGTCACCGGCCAGATCACCTCCAGCCTGATTCTGATCAGCAGCTGTCAGGTCAACGGTGCTGGCGGTTCCACCGGGCTGAACTTCGGTGCGTTGAACTTCGGCACTGCCAACAGCCTGTTCACCACCGCCACCGGGCAGGTGTTGGGCGGCGGCGGCGGGGCGTTGTCGATTCTCTGCTCCAGCGGCACCACGCCGACGGTCAAGGTACGCGCGGGCTCCCACGACGGAATGTCACCGGGTGGCACGCGGGCGCTGTACGACGGCGTTGCCAATTACGTGCCGTACGACTTGTACACCGATGCCGGGCACTCGCAACTGCTGGCGATTGACGGGACGATCAACCTCGCCGCCAGTACCGGTGTCGCGCAGACAGTGAACATCTACGGTCAAGCGGTCGGCAAGGCCGGTTTGCCGGCGGGGACATACACCGACACTGTCGCCGTCGAACTGACGTTCTGATGCCATGCGCCGCCATGGCTGTGCCGTGCTGCTCCTGCTCTGCGCAGGCAGTGCGCCGCTGCCGCTGACAGCGGCGACGAGCCAGAGCTTTCAGGTCAGTGCGACGGTCACTGCCGGGTGTCTGGTGGTGGGCGGGGTGTCGAACTATGGCGGGCTGAATTTCGGTTCGCGTTCGGCACTGGCCACCGGCACCGTGCAGGTCGCGCTGACGGGTGGGGTGCAATTGCAATGCACGCCGGGCGTGACGCTGAACATGAGCGTTGATGGCGGCCAGTACAACAACAGTGGCCGGCACATGCAGGTCAACAGCGGTAATGCGCGGGTGGCGTATGCGCTGTTTAGTGATGCGGCATACAGCCAGAGCCTGGGCATCGGCCAGAGTGTGGCGGTGGCCTACAGCGATGCGAACAACATCAGCCTGCCGATTTACGGTCAGGTGCAATTGCCGGGCAATCAGCCTGGGGGGACGTACAGCGACGTGTTGCAGGTGCAACTGTCGTGGTAAGGCGAAGTTGAATGGCCGACAAGGAGCAGGTTTATGGGGTCAGTTACGTCACTGCATTCGTTCGTGCGCTGTGCGATGTGGACGCTGGTCATGCTTGGGGCAAGTCAGGCACACGCGGCGAGTTCGGTGCTGATCTGGCCGATCGATCCGGTGCTGGAGGCTGATCAGCAGGCCAGTGCGCTGTGGCTGGAGAATCGCGGCAGTGAAACCGCCAATCTGCAGATCCGCGTGTTCGGCTGGAGCCAGAGTGGTTTCGCCGAGCAATACCAGAACCAGCGCGACGTGATCGGCAGCCCGCCGGTGGCGAAAATCGAGCCGGGACAGAAACAATTGGTGCGTCTGACCCGAACCAAGGAAGTGCCACCGGGGCAGGAACTGGCCTATCGGATCATCATTGACGAAATTCCTTCCGCACAACCCGCGACCGCTGACGGAGGCAAAACCGCCGCAGCGATCCGCTTCCAGATGCGTTATTCGGTGCCGCTGTTTGCCTATGGCGCCGGGCTGTGGAGCAAGGAAGATAGCAGCCGCGCGCGTGATCCCAAGGGTGTCGGCCTGCCGCAATTGAGCTGGCGCACGGTGGCCGTGGACGGCAAGCCCTATGTCGAAGTGCGTAATCAGGGCGCGGTGCATGCGCGACTGACTGACGTGGCAATCAAACAGGCAGGGCAGAGCAGACCGCTGGCCGAAGGACTCTTGGGTTACGTCCTGCCGGGCGCGGTAATGCGCTGGCCGGCACCGGGGCCGTTGGCCGGTGATTCGGCGTTGCAGGTGCGGGTGAACGGCGCGCCGCAGGTGCAGAGCATTACACCTGCCAAGTGAGTGAGTCGTAGCGCAGTTATCTGACGTCGGCTAAAGCGGTATCAGGGAGGATTCAGTCCATTGACGGACGTAAAACGGGTATGAGCCCAGGACGGGTTCGTCGTATTCAGCGTCCGTTGTGGCTCATCACCGGCGCGTGTTGCCTGATGTTCGTTCAACCATCCGGGGCCGGCGATCTGCCGCCGCCACCGAGCGGCATGGAGGCCGTGAGTGATGCACAGTTGTTTCTGGAACTGGTGGTCAACCAGATGAATACCGGACGCGTGGTGGCGGTGCAGCAGCGCGACGGGCGCTTGTTCGTGCCAGTGACCGCGTTGCGCGAGACCGGCATGAAACTGCCCGACAGCCTCGGTGCCGAGGTCGATCTCGACAGTCTGGCGGGGCTGCACAGTGATTACGACAGTGTCGGTCAGCGCCTGCTGCTGGACGTGCCGCCGGACTGGTTGCCGGAACAGTTTATCGGCAATCGCCAGGCTTACCCGCGCACCCCGGCGCTGAGCAGTTTCGGCGCACTGTTCAACTACGATCTGTACCTCAACGATACCGACGATGCCGGCACTTACCTGGCGGCGTGGAACGAAGTGCGGCTGTTCGACAGCTGGGGCACATTGTCCAGCACCGGGCAATACCGGCGTACGTTGTCCGGTGATTCGCTCAACACGCTGGACAATGGCTACCTGCGTTACGACACCACCTGGCGTTACTCCGACGACGAGCGAATGCTCACCTACGAGGCCGGTGACGTGATCAGCGGTGCGTTGCCGTGGAGCAGTTCGGTGCGTCTGGGCGGCGTGCAGTTCTCGCGGGACTTTGCCGTACGCCCGGATCTGGTGACTTATCCGTTGCCGCAATTTGCCGGTGAAGCAGCAGTGCCGTCCTCGGTGGACCTGTTCATCAATGGCTACAAGTCGAGCAGCGCAGATTTGCAACCTGGGCCTTATACGCTGACCAATATTCCATTCATCAACGGCGCTGGCGAAGCGGTGGTGGTGACCACCGATGCACTGGGTCGGCAGGTGTCGACCACGGTGCCGTTCTATGTCACCAGCACGTTGTTGCAAAAAGGCTTGAGCGATTTTTCCGTGGCGGCCGGTACGTTGCGCCGCGACTACGGCTTGAAGGACTTCAGTTACGGCCCGGGTGTCACCTCCGGCAGTCTGCGTTACGGCGTCAGCGACAGTTTTACTCTGGAGAGCCACGCCGAAGCGGCCGATTCGCTGACACTGGGCGGCCTCGGCGGCAACCTGCGGCTGGGTAATTTCGGTGTACTCAATAGTGCCCTGAGTCAAAGCCGCTTCGACGGCGAGGGCGGTCAGCAATTGAGCCTGGGCTACCAGTACAGCAATCAGCGCTTCAGCTTTTCCTACCAACGCCTGCAACGTCACGATCAATATGCCGACCTGACCGTGGTCGACAGCCCCTACATCAGCCTGAGTCGACGCAGCGAACAGGCGACCTTAAGCCTTAACCTTGAGCGTTGGGGCAGCCTCGGCGCCGGTTATTTCGATGTTCGTGCGGCGGACGACTCGCGCACGCGGCTGCTCAACCTCAGCTGGAGCAAACCGCTGTGGCGCAACAGCAGTTTTTACCTGTCGGCCAACCGCGAAATCGGCGACAGCAACTGGGCGGTGCAGGCGCAACTGGTGATTCCGTTCGATCTGCGTGGCAGCCTGGCGATCAGCAGCGATCGCAGTAAAACCGGGCAGAGCCAGCAACGGGTCAACTACAGTCGTGCGGTGCCGACTGAGGGCGGCGTGGGTTTCAACCTCGGCTACGCCAAGGGTGATGGCGCCGATTATCGCCAGGCCGACGTCACCTGGCGGCTGCAATCGGTGCAGTTGCAGGCCGGTGTCTACGGCACTTCAGAGGCTGAAACCCGTTGGGCCGACGCCAGTGGTTCGCTGGTGTGGATGGATCGTCAGGTGTTCGCCGCCAACCGCATCGACGACGCTTTTGTAGTGGTCAGCACCGATGGTTTCGCCGACATTCCGGTGCGCTACGAAAACCAGCAGGTCGGTCAGACCGACAAGAACGGTCATCTACTGGTGCCGTGGAGCAGCGCCTATTACCGGGGCAAGTATGAAATCGACCCACTGAATCTGCCGGCAAATGTGCGCAGTCCCAATGTCGAACAACGCATCGCGGTAAGGCGCGGTAGCGGATATCTGCTGGAGTTTCCGCTGGCCCGGGTGATTGCCGCGAGCATCGTGCTGGTCGACGCGCAACAGCGCGAACTGCCGCTGGGCGCGGGTGTGTTGCATGAGCAGAGCGGTACGCGGACGGTGGTCGGTTGGGATGGGCTGGTGTATCTGGAAAACCTGCAGGCGCAGAACTCGCTGCAGGTCACGCTGGCCGACGGCAAGACCTGTCAGGCGCAGTTCAGCGTCGATATGAATCAGGACCAGGTGCCGCTGATTGGCCCGTTGGTGTGTCAATGATCGGCGCACGCTTGCTTCTGTTGCTGGCGCTGATGCTGCCGGGGGCGGCGCAGGCTGCGTGCTCGGTGGTCAGCACCACGCCGGCAGCATTCGGTACGCTCAGTTCGATCGCCGTGCGCACGACGTCGCAGCCCAGCTCCACGCTGAATGCAGGTTTGAGCTGTACCGGTTCGCTGCTGTCCCTGCTGACCAGCAACGACCACTTCTGGGGCACCGTTTCTTCGACTCAAAGTGGTCTGGTCGGGCCGACCGGCGATGTCATCAACTACACGGTCTACGCCAACAACAGCACCAGCTACCCGCTGACGCGTGGCACGGCCTACGACTTTGCGCGCAACGGCATCATCGATGCCTTGGGCCTGCTCAACGGTACAACGCCGAAAACCGTGCCGTTGTATCTCGGCACAACCATTGGCAGCAACGTCGCCGCCGGGGTGTACACCGAGACCCTGAGCATTTTCTGGAACTGGAATTACTGCTCGGGGATTGGTATCGGTTCTGTCTGTCTTGGGCGCGACATCGCCAGTGGCACGACCTCGTTGACGGTGAACATGACGGTGTCCAACGACTGCACGATTACTGCGCCGAACATTGCGTTCGGCAGCGCTCCGGTGATCAGCGCGTTCACCCCGGTGACCGGGCAAACCATCAATCTGGCCTGCACCAAGGGCAGTGCCTATACCGTGGGGCTGAGCGACGGGCAGAACGCAGTGAGTGTCGGCGGCCGGCGACGGATGATTTCCGGGAGCAATTATCTGGCCTACGACATTTTCAAAAGTGCCGGCACCACGCGCTGGGGCAGTGTCGGCGCGGCGCGGCGGGCGAGTAGCGATGCCGAGGTCAATCCGGGTAACGGCTTGGGCACGGGCAGCCAGATCTTCAACTACAACGCGAAAATCTACACCGACCAGAGCACGCCGCCTGCAGGTACTTATCTGGACAATGTGGTGCTCGACGTAGGTTTCTGAGCCTGACGCTGATCCCTCGTGGGAGCAAGCTCGCTCCCACAGGGGAAAGGTGGTGTTCTCAGAATGGCAGTGATTGCTTGAGCTGTTGCGCCGCCGGTGTATCGACCGGGCTGACCATCGCGTAGTTATAGCCACCACCTGACCAGTACTGGGCCTGCAAATCTCCGTCACTGCGCGTGCCACGCGGCAAAAAGGTGTTCTTCGGCCCCGGCGGGCGCACGTAGAAACTCACCTTGTGGCCACTGCCATCCTCATACATCACCATCGCTGCCGGGCCTTCGTCGGTGCTGAGCAGGCGTCCACTGACCGGTTCAAACCCGGCCGCCTTCAGATCTGGTAAACGACTGGCCCGAGTGAAATAACGATCGAGCCAGCGCTGCATGTCGCCATCACTGTCGACCTTGTAATCGGCTGGCAACATGCCTTGCTGGGCAATCAGGCGATAGGCTTGCAGGGCGTCGGTCATTGGCAACATGGCCGGGCGCACAAGGGTCATGTCCCGGGCCTGCCAGCCACTGAAACCGCCGAGGCTGACCGCGATCAGCAACACCGCAGCACTGGCCAGATGACGACGCGACTGGCGCTGACGGCGCTGGCGAATCATCGCTGGGTCAAGCGCTGGGTTGGCCGGTTGCTGCAACGCGCCGCTGAGTGCCGCGCGCAATTGCTGGGCATCCTGTTGCCAGGCGCGAACCTGCGCCGCTTCGTCCGGGTGACTGGCCAGCCAGGTGTCCAGCACACGCCGGTCGGCGTCGCTGAGCTGGTGGTCGACATAGGCGTGCAGATCACGCTCGGTGGGAGGCAGGCTGATCATTTGAGTATCCGCAAAGAAGGGCTGCTGATTTCGCCGTCGCTGAGTTGGCGCAGGGCCTGGCGGGCGCGGGACAGGCGCGACATCACGGTGCCGATCGGGGCGCCGAGAATCTCGGCGACCTCTTTATAGGAAAGGCCTTCCACTGAAACCATGAGCAGCAGCGCGCGCTGTTCGCTGGGCAGTCGGTCGAAGGCTTGCAGGGTTGACTGAGCGATAACGGTGCGCTCCACCGAGGGTTCGGCATCGTCGCGACCGGTGAAGAATTCGAGCATTCGCGCATAACGCCGCGAGCGCCGGTGGGCGTCGAGAAACTGCCGATAGAGGATCGCGAACAGCCAGGCACGCAAGTCGCCGTCGGCGCGTTTGTCGCCCCAACTCGACAGGGCACGCTCCAGACAGGCCTGCACCAGATCGTCAGCACTGCTGCTGTTGCGCGTCAACGACACGGCAAAGCGGCGCAATCTGGGAATGATTTCTCTCAACTGTTCGTCGAATTCGCTCATGAAATTCTGCTAGTCACTACGCTGTGGACTAGGGAGACGCCCGCCGTTGGAGGTTATTCCACGTTCGGAAAAATAAATACCGTTGTGTGGAATAAACCCGGATGAGGCGCGTCTTGCTGATTCTTCCTACTTGTGGCCATTGGCCCTGGAGTCCTTCATGGTTGATCGCACCTCACCCAACGCTTCACCGCCTGGCGGGCCGCAGCGCCCGCCACTGAGTGTCGCGAGCCTGATATTGCGTCTGGGCGGCATTGCCGTGGTAGTCGCTGCGGTGGCCGGGGCGTTTGCCTACGTTCACGGTAACTTCGACCCACAACGCCTGACGCCAAAGGCGCTGGTCGATGTGCTGGAGAAGAACAATGGCGTGCATCCCGGGTTTCGTCGTAATCACGCCAAAGGCGTGTGCGTGATCGGGCATTTCGAAAGCAGTGGTGAGGCACGGGCATTCTCCACTGCGCAGGTGTTCAACGAGCCGCAGACTCCAGTCGTCGGGCGCTTTGCGCTGCCGGCGGGCAATCCCTATGCACCGGACAGCAGCGTGCCGATTCGCAGTCTGGCGTTGCGGTTCACCCAGGCTAACGGGCAGCAATGGCGCACCGGGATGAACAGCATGCCGGTGTTCCCGGTCGGTACGCCTGAGGCGTTTTATCAATTGCAGCAGGCGCAATCGCCAGATCCGGCCACCGGTAAACCTGATCCGGCGAAGGTTCCGGCGTTCTTTGCCGCGCACCCGGAAACCGTGCCGTTTTTGACGTGGGTGAAGACAGCCAAACCGTCGGCCAGTTATGCCACCGAAACCTATAACAGCGTCAACGCGTTTTATCTGGTCGACGCCAGCGGTAAAAAACAGGCCGTGCGCTGGAGCATGACACCGTTGGCGCGCGATGCTGCGGGCGCCAGTGCACCTGAGGGCGGTGATTTTCTCGAGAAAGATCTGGTGCAGCGGTTGTCGTCTGCACCGCTGCGTTTTCAGTTGAATATCACTCTGGCCAATCCCGAGGATCCGGTGAACGACGCCAGCAAGACCTGGCCCGAGGGGCGCAAAGTGTTGAACGCCGGTACGCTGGTGCTGGAAAAGACCCAGCCGCAATTGAGCGGCGAATGCCGGGACATCAACTATGACCCGCTGGTGCTGCCGGCCGGGATTCAAGGTTCCGACGACCCGTTGCTCGCGGCGCGTTCCGCCGGTTACGCCAATTCCTACTTGCGTCGCACCAGCGAAGTCAGTCAGTTGCCCGCCGCCAAACAGGAGGCTCGTCCATGAGCACTCAACCGACGCATTTCGCCCTGTTGGCGCGGCTGCTGCACTGGCTGATGGCGCTGATGATCATCGCCATGCTGTTTATCGGCGCCGGCATGGTCACCTCGGTGTCCGAGCGGCATGAATGGCTGATCCATCTGCACAAACCGCTGGGCATTGCGATTCTGGCGCTGGTGATCGTGCGTTTGCTGGTGCGGCTCACCACGCGCCAGCCACCGTTGCCCGCCGATCTGCCGGGCTGGCAAGTACTGGCGGCCAAGGCGTCCCATCTGCTGCTTTACGCGTTGATGCTGGTGTTGCCGTTGCTCGGTTGGGCGATGATCAGCGCTTCTGGTGAACCGGTGATGCTCAGCACAACGTTGCAGTTGCCAGCGATCGTTCCGGCCGATGCGCAGTTGTTCGCGTTTCTGCGCAAGGCTCACGGGTATCTGGCCTATCTGCTGTTCCTGACGGTGCTGCTGCACCTGGCGGCGGCGTTGTTTCATGGCTGGGTCCGCCGCGACGAGGTGCTCGACAGCATGTTGCGTGGTCGCGATCGCAGCTAACCCGTTTGCGTGGCGCATCGTAGCGATGCGCCGCGTTTCAGGGTCAGCCACCAGTACGCCAGCGCCACGGCGTTGATGCTGGCGCCGAGCAGGCACACGCCGATCCAGCCGGCCCACGCGTACATCGCGGTCGAGCCGATGGAACCGAGCGCACTGCCGATCGAATAGAACAGCATGTAACCGGCGGTGAGACGGCTTTGCGCTTCGGGGCGCACGCTGTAGATCATGCTCTGGCTGGTGACGTGCACGGCTTGCAGACCCAGATCCAAGGTGATTACGCCGAGCAGCAATGCCCACAGCGAGGATTGAGTCAGGGCGATCGGCAACCATGAGGCGAGCATCAGTAACAGCGACAGACCGCTGACCCATTGCCCCAGACCACGATCAGCCAGATGACCGGCCCGTGCGGCTGCCAGTGCACCCGCAGCACCTGCGAGTCCGAACAGACCGATTTCACTGTGCGACAACGACAACGGTGGCGCGGCCAGCGGCAGCACCATCGGCGTCCACAGCACCATCGCACTGGCAAAAGTCAGCAATGCGAGGATCGCGCGTTGGCGCAGTACCGGTTCTTCTTTGAACAGGCTGAATACTGAGGCGATCAGGGCGGCGTAAGTCGTAATCGGTTGCGGGACCTCATCCTTCGGCAGAACACGCAACAGCAGCAACGCCATCAACAGTGTCAGCCCGGCTGACAGCAAGTAAATCGCTCGCCACCCAGCCAAATCGGCCATACCGCCGGCAACCGTGCGTGCCAGCAAGATGCCGACGACGATGCCGCTGGTGACCACCCCGACCACGCGCCCGCGTTGGGCCGGGATTGCCAGCGTCGCGGCATAAGCTACCAAGACCTGCGTCACTACCGCGAGCAGCCCTGTCAAGGTCATGCCAAGCAGCAGCCACGTACTGTCGGGTGCCAGCGCGATCATCAACAGCGCCGCTGCCGACAGCAGGGTTTGAGTAACGATTAATCGGCGCCGATTGAGCAGATCACCGAGAGGGACCAATAGCACCAGTCCGATGCCGTAGCCGATTTGCGTCAGGGTGATGACAATGCCGATGGTCGCCGGCGACATCGCGAACGCCTCGGCCATCGCGTCCAGCAATGGCTGGGCGTAATACACATTGCCCACGGCCAGACCGCAGGCTACGGAGAAAAGCAAAACGGCACTGCTCTTTAGAGGTTTCATTTCCCGCATCCTTTTAGGTTTCAAAATAAAACCTTGAGTACGGTATTGATTCGGGTTTTATTTTGCAACCTGTTTGCGCGAGATGGCGAATGGCGGAAAGCAAAAGATCGCAGACAAGCTGCGATCTTTTACAGAACGGAGGAGGGGATCAGCGCAGGGTATCAACCATGTCAGCGATGGTGGTCAGCACGTCTTTGCCCAGCTGTTTAGAGCGTTTGCCCGACCAGCCGGTGACGTTGTCGGGATGGTCGTCGTGATCCTTGAACGGCATTTCCAGGGTCAGCGACAGGCAGTCGTATTTCTGGCCGACGCTGTTGCACGCCAGGGTCATGTTGGCCTGACCCGGTTCGTCGCGGGTGTAGCCGTACTTGGTCTGGAAATCTTTGGTGGTGTGTTTCAGGTGATTGCGGAAATGCTCTTCGAGCTTCTCGATACGCGGCGTGTAGCCCGGATTGCCTTCGCAGCCGGCGGTGAATACGTGAGGAATGGTTTCATCGCCATGGGCGTCCAGGAACAGATCGACGCCGTACTTTTCCATTTGCTGCTGGACGAAGAGCACCTCGGGACTGATCTCCTGGTTGGCGTTCTGCCAGGCCCGGTTCAAATCCTGGCCCATGGCGTTGGTGCGCAGATGGCCATGGAACGCGCCGTCCGGATTCATATTCGGCACCAGGTACAGATCGGCACTGGCGAGCAGCTTGTTCAGCACCGGATCATCGTGCCTTTCCAGGCGCTCGATCACGCCTTCCATGAACCATTCGGCCATGTGCTCGCCGGGATGTTGCTGAGCGATGATCCAGATTTTGCGCTGGCCTTCAGCGCCAGTGCCTTTGCGCAGCAATTGAATGTCGCGACCTTCGACACTTTTACCGGTCGCCAGTAATTCGGTGCCGGCCTTGCTCAGCGCCTGCTCGATCAGCCAGTCGTGACGGCCACGGCTATAGGGTTCGAAGTAGGCGAACCAGGCATGGGTCTGCGTGGCCTCGAGGCAAAAGCGCAGGCAGTCGCCCTCGTAAATAGTCGGCACGCGGAACCAGTTGACGTGATCGTAGGACGCTACGGCCTGATAACCGGGCCAGCCCTTGCTGTACGTGGATTGGCTGGCATTGTTCAGGCGGAACCAGTGTTCCTGGCCGACATGCAGGCCGCTGGCCTTGAAGTGAAACCACTGGAAATGCGCGCTGCGAGTATCTGGACGAATGGCCAGAACCGGATTGAGTGGATTGCTGATGTCGATGACTTGGATGTTGCCGCTGTCGAAGTTGGCGCTGATGTCGAACGAAGATTTGGCCACGGTCATAATCGATTCCTGAATATGATTTTTATGGCCGTTACTGTACACGCAGGCAGGGCTGAAACCGAGGGGAATTGCGGTGTGTGGCGGGGGGCGTCCTCCATGACGCGCAAGCAGCTTAGAGACTGTGCGATTGATTCTCAAGTGCTAATTGGCATTAGTTTGCCCCAATGCGGCCGGGCTTCGCTTGCCAACCAATATTCTTTTGATATTATCCGCGCCATCGAATTTGCAGCACCTAAAGACTTCATTAGCCTGAAGCCATAAGCCTGAAAAACGGGCAAAAAAAAGACCCGGCAAAAAGCCGGGTCAAAAACCGTGATTAGCCTGATGAGGAGATAGTCCAGAAGACCGACCTAAGGTCTCTGGTCCATCGACTGATCTCGCGACCAGTTGCTTGCAATAATAATCATTATCATTTGCAAGTCAAATGTTTTTACCTGCTCGATTGGAAAATTCTTTCCCGTCCGCCCGCACTTCCGTTTCTCAGGCTTCATCGCCATCGAGTGAATGGTCGACCATCGCCCGCGCCATATCCACCATATGCACCACTGAAAATGCCAGATCGCGACTCGCGCCTTGCAGATTTTCGGCTGCCTTGAACGCCGTTGCTGCTGCGCAGCGCAACAGGTCCGAGGCGTGCACCAGGGCTTCCTCGCCACTGAGATGGCGCCTGACATCGAAAAAACGCTCGTCGACCTCAGGTTCTGACACAGCTGGTTTCAAGTAGTAGTCCAGCGCTCGTTGCGCCGCCGCATTGCCTTGGGGCGAGGTGAAGGTGGTGTCCATTTGCAGATCGGGCAAGTCTTTGCTGCTGATATTCATGATGAGGGGGCACTCCTTGGTCGATTGAAAATCCGTGCCTTCAGAATAGTACTCTGTGTAGTTGTGACGAGAATTTAAATACTACAATATGTGTTTTGCTGGCCGAAGGCGTCCACGTAAGGTGCTGCACATGGATAAATGGATTGAGTTGGTCAAGGCCAAGATGAGTGAACTCAAAATCACTCAAACAGAGCTCGGAGAGCGCGTCGGCATGTCCCAGGGCGGGATCGGCCATTGGCTGAACAAGCGTCGCGAACCCGGTATCACTGAAATGAACCGGGTGCTGCAAGCGCTGGGCATGGATTTCCTCGAAGTGGTGCTGGTGATCCGTGAACCGCAACCCACGTCCGAGGACGAGATGCCGCTGGCGCAGAAGTACAACCCGTACTTCCGTTACCCGGTCAGCGATTGGCAGACGACGTGCGAAGTGCGTGAAAGCGATCCGGCGTCCTACGACAAGGCAGCAGGCAAGCAGCGCTTCGAGTTGACGGATTACCACGCGCGAGGCCCGGCGTTCTGGTTGACGGTGACGGGAGATTCAATGACCGCACCCAGTGGCCAGAGCATTGCCGAAGGCATGCTGATTCTGGTCGACCCGGCCGCCGAAGCGCTGCCCGGTAAACTGGTGATCGCCCAGTGGCCCGACAGTACGGAGGCGATTTTTCGCAAACTCGACGAAGAGGGCGGCCAGCGTTACCTGGTGCCGCTCAATCCGACATGGCCGAAAGCCCTGCTGACCGATGAGTGTCGAATCATCGGTGTTGTGGTGCAGGCAACGGCGCGTTACTAGTCAGATCGATCCTCGCCAGGCGCAGGATCGATCCTCCCGTTCATACTTCTTCCAGCTCAACCAAAGCGCTGCCTTCGCCAACCATTTCACCTTCCTGGCAATACAGCGCTTTGATCACCCCGGCATGCGGCGCGCGGATGCTGTGTTCCATCTTCATCGCTTCCAGCACCACCAGTTGCGCACCGGCCTCAACCGATTGCCCGGCCTCCACCAACACGCGGACAATGCTGCCGTTCATCGGCGCGGTCAGGCCGCCCTGATGACTGTGGCTGGCTTCGATGGCGCTGATCGGATCGTATGTTTCGATACGGCGCAACTCACCTTCCCATTGCAGGTACAGCGCATCGCCCTGGCGAATCGCACGCAACGTACGACGAACGCCTTCGTGCTCGACGATAAGTGCTTCGCCGGACAGTCTGGCGTGGTCGGCAGCATTCAGCGTCAAGGCGCGATCCTGCCCCTCGCAACTCAAATGCAGGGTGATTTCCGGCGGCAGCCCCGCACGCAAACCGCTATTGAGCGACCAAGGCGAAGCAGGGTCATCCTGGCGTGCGAGTTGTGGCAGGCTCTGCGCCACCGCTTGAGCCGCCGCCGCCCAGAACGCGTCGCTCAGCGTGCCCGGTGCAGGCAGCAATTGCTCCTGGTAACGCGGAATAAACCCGGTATCCAGTTCCGCCGCCGCGAACGCCGGGTGCGCAATGATCCGCCGCAAGAAGTTGATGTTGGTTTTCAAACCGCCAATCGCAAACTCGTCGAGCATGCTCAACAAGCGCAATCGAGCCTGTTCGCGATCCTCGCCCCAGGCAATCAGCTTGCCGAGCATCGGGTCGTAGAACGGCGAGATTTCATCGCCTTCTTCAACCCCGCTATCCACCCGGCGCCCTGGCCCTTCGGCCGATTCGCGATACAACGCCAGACGTCCGGTCGCCGGCAGGAAGTCATTCGCAGGATCCTCGGCGTACAAGCGCACTTCAATCGCATGGCCGTTCAACGGCACTTGTTCCTGGGTGATCGGCAGTGCTTCACCACGAGCAACGCGGATCTGCCAGGCGACCAGATCAAGACCGGTAATCGCTTCAGTCACCGGGTGCTCGACCTGCAACCGCGTGTTCATCTCCATAAAGAAGAATTCACCGCGCGCATCCAGCAGGAACTCCACCGTACCGGCGCCGACGTAACCGATCGCCTGTGCCGAACGCACCGCTGCTTCACCCATCGCCCGCCGCAGTTGCGTGGACAGGCCGGGTGCCGGCGCTTCTTCGACGACTTTCTGATGGCGCCGTTGAATCGAGCAATCCCGTTCATTGAGGTACAGGCAATTGCCATGCTGATCGGCGAACACCTGGATTTCCACGTGACGTGGCTTGAGCAGGTATTTCTCCACCAGCATGCGCGAATCGCCGAACGACGACTGCGCTTCACGCTGAGCCGAAGCGAGGGCTTCGGCCAACTGGCTGACGTCCTCGACCACTTTCATGCCTTTGCCACCACCGCCGGCCGTGGCTTTGAGCAGCACTGGATAACCGATGCGTTCGCAGGCATCGCGGAAGGTGTCGAGGTCCTGCGCTTCGCCGTGATAACCCGGCACCAGTGGCACACCGGCGGTTTCCATCAGCGCTTTGGCGGCGGACTTGCTGCCCATGGCATCGATGGCCGAGGCGGGCGGGCCGAGGAAAATCAGCCCGGCCGCTTCGATGGCACGAGCGAACCCGGCGTTTTCCGAGAGAAACCCGTAACCCGGATGAATCGCCTGCGCGCCACTGGCCTTGGCCGCTGCGATCAGCTTGTCGATCTGCAGGTAACTGTCGGTCGCTTTGCTGCCACCGAGATCGACGCGGATGTCCGCTTCCCGGCTATGTCGCGCCTCACGGTCGGTGGCACTGTGCACGGCAACCGTGGTCAGGCCCAAGGCTTTGGCGGTGCGCATCACGCGGCAGGCGATTTCGCCACGGTTGGCCACCAGCAGGGTGGTGAGAACAGGTGCGCTCATCAACGCGGCTCCTTGGTGGTGGTTGCGGCTTGCCAGCTCGGCGGACGTTTTTGCAGAAAGGCGCGCAGGCCTTCCTGACCTTCAGGGCTGACGCGGATGCGGGCGATGGCATTTTCGGTGTAGCGGCGCAGCGCCGGGGTCAGCGCGCCGTTACCGACTTCACGCAGCAAATCCTTGCTGGCGCGCATGGCGGCGGGGCTGTTGAGCAGTAAATTGTTGATCCACTGTTCGACTTGCTGATCAAGTTCTGCCGCCGGATAGCTCTCGGACAACAAACCGATTTCGCGCGCACGTTGTCCGCCGAAACGCTCGGCGGTCAGCGCATATCGACGCGCAGCGCGTTCGCCGATGGCTTGCACCACGAACGGACTGATCACCGCCGGCGCCAGACCGATGCGCACTTCCGACAAGCAGAACTGCGCGTCATCGGCGCCAATCGCCATGTCACAGCAACTGATCAGCCCCAGCGCGCCACCGAACGCCGCGCCTTGCACCACGGCCACTGTGGGGATCTTCAGCTTGGCGAGGTTGTACATCAGCTCTGCCAGTTCACGTGCGTCGTCGAGGTTGGTGTGGTAATCGAGTTCGGCCGATTGCTGCATCCACGCCAGATCAGCGCCGGCACTGAAGTGCTTGCCACGACCACGCACCAGCAGGAAACGCAGGCTGGCGTCGCTGGCGACTTTGTCCAGCGCGAGGATCAGTTCGCGGATCATCTCGGCGTTGAAGGCGTTGTTCTTTTCTGCGCGGTTGAGCCACAGCGTTGCAAAACCGCGTGGGTCGCTGTGCAGTTCGAGGGTGTTGAAATCGCTCATATTCATCCGTCTCCACGGTTCTTGTGGGAGCGAGCCTGCTCGCGAAAGCGTTGTATCAGTCGACCTATCCGCTAGCTGACAAACCGTATTCGCGAGCAGGCTCGCTCCCACAAAAAATCACATCCGGAACACGCCGAAGCGGCTCGGTTCGATTGGCGCGTTCAGCGACGCGGACAAGGCCAGGGCCAGCACATCGCGGGTCTGCGCCGGGTCGATGACGCCGTCGTCCCATAGCCGTGCGCTGGAATAGTAGGGGTGACCTTGCTCTTCATACTGGTCGAGGATCGGTTGCTTGATCTCGGCTTCCTGCTCGGCACTGAAGGCCTGGCCACTGCGTTCAGCCTGTTCGCGTTTGACCTGCACCAACACGCCCGCCGCCTGCTCGGCGCCCATCACGCCGATCCGCGCGTTCGGCCACATCCACAGGAAACGCGGGTCATAAGCGCGGCCGCACATGCCGTAGTTACCGGCGCCGAAGCTACCGCCGATGATCACGGTGAATTTCGGCACCTTGGCGCAAGCCACCGCTGTTACCAGTTTCGCGCCGTGTTTGGCGATGCCGCCGGCCTCGTATTTCTGACCGACCATGAAGCCGGTGATGTTCTGCAAAAAAAGCAGCGGAATACCGCGCTGGCAGGCCAGTTCGATAAAGTGCGCACCTTTCTGCGCGGCTTCGGCGAAGAGGATGCCGTTGTTCGCCAGAATCGCGATCGGGTAGCCGTGCAGATGCGCAAAGCCACACACCAGCGTGGTGCCGAACAAAGCCTTGAATTCATCGAACACCGAACCGTCGACCAGTCGCGCAATCACTTCGCGCACGTCGAACGGCTGCTTGGCGTCGGCCGAAACTACGCCGTACAACTCGTCGCTGGCGTACAGCGGCGCAATCGGCGCGCGTTGCTGCACGTCACCGAGCTTGCGCCAGTTGAGGTTGGCAACGCTGCGGCGGGCGAGGGCGAGGGCGTGTTCGTCGCTCTCGGCGTAATGGTCGGCGACCCCGGAAATCTTGCAGTGCACATCGGCACCGCCCAGGTCTTCAGCGCTGACCACTTCACCGGTCGCGGCTTTCACCAACGGCGGGCCGGCGAGGAAAATCGTCGCCTGATTGCGCACCATGATCGCTTCGTCCGCCATTGCCGGTACATACGCGCCGCCGGCAGTGCACGAGCCCATGACCACGGCGATCTGCGGAATGCCCATCGCGCTCATGTTGGCCTGGTTGAAGAAGATCCGCCCGAAGTGCTCACGATCCGGAAACACTTCGTCCTGACGCGGCAGGTTGGCGCCGCCCGAATCGACCAGATAGATACACGGCAGACGATTCTGTTGCGCGATGGTTTGTGCACGTAGATGTTTTTTCACGGTCAGCGGGTAGTACGAACCGCCCTTAACCGTCGCGTCGTTGGCGACGATCATGCATTCGACGCCTTCAACCCGGCCGATCCCGGCAATCACACCAGCGGCCGGAACGTCTTCGCCATACACGGCGTGGGCGGCCAGTTGGCTGATTTCCAGAAATGGCGAACCTGGATCAAGCAAGCGGTTGATGCGTTCACGAGGCAACAGTTTGCCGCGTGAGGTGTGGCGTTCCTGGGCTTTCGCGCCGCCGCCCTGCGCCACTTGGGCGAGCAGGGTGTGCAGGGCGTCGACCTGTTTGAGCATCGCCGCGCTGTTGGCGGCGAACTCCGCTGAACGAGGGTTGAGCTGAGTGTGCAGGGTAGCCATGGCCAGCTCCGTTTAGCGGGTTTCGTTGAACAGTTCGCGACCGATCAGCATGCGACGGATCTCACTCGTACCGGCGCCGATTTCGTACAGCTTGGCGTCACGCAGCAAGCGGCCCGCCGGGAATTCGTTGATGTAACCGTTACCACCGAGAATCTGGATCGCGTCGAGGGCCATTTGCGTCGCGCGCTCGGCGGTGTAGAGGATTACCCCGGCGGCATCCTTGCGGGTGGTTTCGCCGCGCTCGCAGGCCTGGGCCACGGCGTAGAGGTAGGCGCGACTGGCGTTGAGCTGGGTGTACATGTCGGCCACTTTGCCCTGGATCAGCTGGAACTCGCCGATGCTCTGGCCGAACTGTTTGCGGTCGTGGATGTATGGAACGATCAGGTCCATGCACGACTGCATGATCCCGGTCGGGCCGCCGGAGAGCACGACGCGTTCGTAATCGAGACCGCTCATCAACACTTTGACGCCGCCGTTGAGCACGCCGAGGATGTTTTCTTCCGGCACCTCGACGTCATCGAAAAACAGCTCGCAGGTGTTGGAGCCGCGCATGCCGAGCTTGTCGAATTTGTTGCTGCGGCTGAAGCCTTTCCAGTCGCGTTCGACGATGAACGCGGTGATGCCGTGCGGGCCTTTTTCCAGATCGGTCTTGGCGTAGATCACGTAGGTGTTGGCGTCAGGGCCGTTGGTGATCCAGGTTTTGCTGCCGTTGAGGACGAAATGGTCACCGCGTTTGTCGGCGCGCAGTTTCATCGAGACCACGTCGGAACCGGCGTTCGGCTCGCTCATGGCGAGGGCGCCGACGTGTTCGCCGCTGATCAGCTTCGGCAGGTATTGGGTTTTTTGTTCGTGGTTGCCGTTACGGTTGATCTGGTTGACGCAAAGGTTGGAGTGCGCGCCGTAGGACAGGGCGACCGAAGCCGAACCACGGCTGATTTCTTCCATCGCCACCACATGCGCCAGGTAACCCAGGCCAGCGCCGCCGTACTCTTCCGGCACAGTGATGCCGAGCAGGCCCATGTCACCGAATTTGCGCCACATGTCGGCGGGGAACAGGTTGTCGCTGTCGATCTGCGCGGCGCGCGGAGCGATCTCCTTGGCGACAAAGGACTGAACCTGATCGCGCAACATGTCGATGGTTTCACCGAGGGCGAAGTTCAGGGAGGGATAGCTCATGGGTCACCTTTTGGCTTTTTTGTAGGGTGGGGAGGGCGGTTACTCAGCTCTCACCTTTACGTTAACGTAAGCCTGCGATGGATGGCTGTCAATCACCCTTTACGTTAACGTCAACTTAGGCGAGAGTAGGGGCAGTTCAAGATTGAAACGGAGCGGACCTTGTGGGAGCGAGCTTGCTCGCGAAAGCGTCAGATCAGTCAACACGGATGTTGAATCTGCTGGCCTCTTCGCGAGCAAGCTCGCTCCCACAGGGGTTAAATCCGGCAAAACCCACTAATAAAGACAATAGGGGTCGTCATGGATCAACCCAGTGCAAACCCGCAGCGCAGCTACACCCGTGGCTCACAGGACAAAGCCTTGCTGGCACTGACCATCGGGCAGAAGTTCGATCACACCGCCGCGCAATACCCTGACGGTGAAGCGCTCGTCGTGCGCCATCAGCAACTGCGTTACTCCTGGCGACAACTGGCCGATGCGGTGGACCTGCACGCCAGAGCGCTGCTCGCCCTGGGTTTGCAGGCCGGCGATCGCCTCGGTATCTGGGCGCCGAATTGCGCGCAGTGGTGCATCACCCAAGTTGCAACGGCAAAAATCGGCGTGATCCTGGTCAACATCAACCCGGCCTATCGCAGCTCCGAACTCGAATACGTGCTCAAGCAATCCGGCTGCCAATGGCTTGTCTGCGCAGGGGCGTTCAAGTCCTCCAACTACCACGCCATGTTGCAAGGGTTGGTGCCGGAACTGGCCGAGCAATCCATCGGCCAACTGCGCAGCGAAAGCCTCCCCGAACTGCGCGGGGTAATCAGCCTTGACGCGCAACCACCGTCAGGTTTTCTGCCGTGGTCGCAACTGGCCGATCTGGCCACCAGCATCTCTCCCGATCAACTGCGCGAACGCAGCGACAGCCTGCACTTCGATCAACCGGTGAACATCCAGTACACCTCCGGCACCACCGGTTTCCCCAAGGGTGCGACCCTCAGCCACTACAACATCCTCAATAACGGCTACATGGTCGGTGAAAGCATCGGCCTGACCCCGCGCGATCGTCTGGTGATCCCGGTGCCGCTCTACCACTGCTTCGGCATGGTCATGGGCAACCTCGGCTGCATCACCCACGGCAGTACGATGATTTACCCCAGCGATGCCTTCGATCCATTGCTGACCCTGCAAACCGTCGCCGAAGAAAAGGCTACCGGCCTGTACGGCGTACCGACCATGTTCATTGCCATGCTCGATCAGCCACAACGCGCAGAGTTCGACCTGTCGAGCCTGCGTACCGGGATCATGGCCGGTGCGACGTGCCCGATCGAAGTGATGCGCCGGGTCATCAGCGAAATGCACATGAGCGAAGTGCAGATCGCTTACGGCATGACCGAAACCAGCCCGGTGTCACTGCAGACCGGGCCGACCGATGAGCTGGAATTGCGCGTGACCACCGTCGGCCGCACCCAGCCACAGCTGGAAAGCAAGATCATCGACGAAGCCGGCAACCTCGTGACGCGCGGCACCATCGGCGAACTGTGCACCCGTGGCTACAGCGTGATGCTCGGTTACTGGAACAACCCGCAGGCCACCGCCGAAGCCATCGATGACGCGGGCTGGATGCACACCGGCGACCTGGCGAGCATGAACGAGGAGGGCTACGTCAACATTGCCGGGCGCAACAAGGACATGATCATTCGTGGCGGCGAGAATATTTACCCGCGTGAGCTGGAGGAGTTTTTCTTCACCCATCCGGCCGTGGCGGACGTGCAGGTGATCGGCATTCCGTGCTCGCGTTACGGTGAGGAGATTGTTGCCTGGATCAAGTTCCACCCCGGCCACAGCGCCTCGGAGCTGGAGCTGCAAACCTGGTGCAAGGAACGTATCGCGCACTTCAAGACGCCACGGCATTTCAAGTTCGTTGAAGAGTTTCCGATGACGGTGACGGGCAAGATCCAGAAATTCAGGATGCGTGAAATAAGCATTGAAGAACTGAAAACTATCGAGCGGTAACCGCAACCTCTGTGGGAGCGAGCTTGCTCGCGAAGGCGTCAGGTCAGCCAATATCTTTGTTGATGACACACCACATTCGCGAGCAAGCTCGCTCCCACAGGGGATAGGTGTTGAGGAAAAGAGGAATCACAGAAAGCACAAAGGGGAGCCGAAGCTCCCCTTTAATTTTGTCGTCGCGTGCTCTTTTTTATTATTGAGGGTCGGTCTGTTGTTGTTTTTGGCAACCGTGGCCCTTTACCGCTGTTTTTGGCGACCCCCATCCGGGGTCAAGAGCAAACGTATTTTTTTGAGCGCTGATCTACTTTCTCGCTAAGCGATCCAACCGATTCTGGAGCTACCTGAAGGTAGTTTTATTGTTCTCTGCCCGGTTGCGGGTCACTCCTGAGAGCACCCTGAAAAGCACACCTTCTCCAAAAAAATCTGTTAGCTGCGTCTCTGCCGTGTTGTTTTTGTTATGTCAGAGTCGGTACGTCTTATTTTTATTGGTTTGCTGCTTTTTATTCTTGTTATGCCATAGAGATAGCAGAAGCCGTGCCAACTTTTAAAAAGCCTTATAAATCAATGTCTTGAGAATTTCAGCAAATTTTCACTCTAGCGAAACCAGACAATTTGTTTCCGTGTTACTCGCTTGAACCCACATTCCGGACACAGCGGTAACACCTTCCCCCCTCACTGTGCGCTACGAGCCTTGGCCACGCGCGAACCGCTCGGGCGACCGAGCACCGCACTGATCTGCTGACCCGCAGCAATCAAGGCGTCCAGGTTGATACCGGTCTCGATACCCAGGCCGTTGAGCAGGTACACCACATCTTCAGTAGCAACGTTACCGCTCGCGCCTTTGGCGTACGGGCAGCCGCCGAGGCCCGCGATAGAGCTGTCGAACACCGAGATGCCCTCGAGCAGGCTGGCGTAGATATTGGCCATGGCCTGCCCATAGGTGTCGTGGAAGTGCCCGGCCAGTTTGTCCCGTGGTACCTGCGCCGACACCACTTCGAACAAGCGGCGAGTCGCGCCCGCAGTGCCAGTGCCAATGGTGTCGCCCAGCGAAACCTCGTAGCAGCCCATCGCATACAACTCGCGGGCGACCATCGCCACTTGTTCCGGCGCGACCGTGCCTTCATATGGGCAACCGAGCACGCAGGACACGTAACCGCGCACGGTAACGCCGTGCTGTTGCGCCGCCTCCATGATCGGTGCGAAGCGCGCCAGGCTTTCGCTGATCGAGCAGTTGATGTTGCGCTGCGAGAAGGCTTCGGAGGCGGCAGCGAACACGGCGACTTCCTTGACCCCAGCGGCGATGGCATCTTCGAAGCCACGCAGGTTCGGCGCCAGTGCGCCGTAGGTCACGCCGGGTTTGCGCTGGATCTGTGCAAACACTTCGGCCGAACCCGCCATCTGCGGGACCCATTTCGGTGAAACGAAACTGCCGACTTCTATATAGCCAAGACCGGCAGCGCTGAGTGCATCGACCAGTTGCACCTTGTCGGCGACGCTGATCGGTTGGGCTTCATTCTGCAGGCCATCGCGCGGGCCGACTTCGATCAGGCGTACTTGGGAGGGGAGGGACATGGCGGTTGACCTGCTCTTTTGAATTCGTGGAGAACCCTGTGGGAGCGAGCTTGCTCGCGAAAGCGGCGCATCAGTCGACAAACATTTGAATGTCAGACCGTATTCGCGAGCAAGCTCGCTCCCACAGGGAATGGGGTTATTACTGAATGGCCTGCTGGCTCTTGAGCGTCTGCTCCAGTGCCTGCACGCAACGCTCTTCGGCGGTATCGAGTTCCAGTTTCATCTGTTCGATATCCAGCAACTGCTGTTCCAACTGCTCGCGGCGCTCGGTGATTTTCGCCAGCATGCTGTTGAGCTGTTTGGTGTTACCGCTGGAAGGGTCGTAAAGCTCGATCAGTTCACGGCATTCGGCCAGCGAGAAACCGATGCGCTTGCCGCGCAGGATCAGCTTCAGACTGACCTTGTCGCGTGGCGAATAGATACGTTCCTGGCCACGGCGCTCAGGGCTGAGCAGGCCTTGCTCTTCATAAAAGCGGATCGCCCGGGTGGTGATGTCCAGCTCGCGGGCGAGGTCGGAGATGCTGTAAGTCTGGCTGCTCATGGAAGCGCTCGAAAAAAGGTCTTGGCGCTAAGCTAATGGCAGGTTGACGTTTACGTCAAGCAGGATGATTTTGTGTTGCATTTGATTGCCTCTTCGCGAGCAGGCTCGCTCCCACAGTGGATTTGTGAACACCACAGAACCTGTGGGAGCGAGCCTGTCTCCGGGCGGCGTTCCGACGAAGAACGATAATGCGGTGTAATTTCTTACACCTTATCCAGCTTCTTCTCCTGCGCCGTCACCTGCTGGCACAACTCGATCATCTGCTCGCGCATCCAGCGATTCGCCGGATCCTGGTCCGTGCTTTCATGCCAGTACAAGTGCGTCTCCACCGGCGGCACATCATTCACCGGCAGGTTAAACGCCTGCAGCTCATGCCGACGGGCGAAGCGCTCCGGCACCGTCATGACCATGTCGGTTTGCTGCATCACTTGCGACGCCATCAGATAATGCTGCGAGCGCAGGGCAATCTTGCGCTGAATGCCCATTTTGCCCAGCGCCAGATCGACATAACCCAGACCACTGCGACGGCTGGAAATATGGATATGGGTCAGCGACAAGTAATCATCCAGCGAGAGTTTTTCCTTGCCTGCCATCGGATGGCCCTTGCGCATCGCGCAGACGTAACGGTCTTCCATCAGCTTGACGTGGCGCACCTGCGGGTCGGTGTTGAGTGGCGCATCCACGGCGAAATCCAGACGTCCGGCGGCCAGCTCTTTGGTGGTCTCGCGGCGCTTGGACAGAAAGCTTTCGATAATCACGGTCGGCGCCAGACGGCGCAGGCGCTGGAACAGCGGCGGCAGAATCACCGCTTCGGTGAGGTCGGTCATGCTGATGCGGTAGGTCTTGACCGCTTGCGCCGGATTGAAGATGCGACTTTCCTGAACCGACACACGCAGCAGCGACAAAGCGTTGCGCACCGGGCCGATGATGTTCTGCGCCATCGGCGTCGGCACCATGCCCTGAGCCGTGCGCACGAACAGCGGATCGTTGAAGGTTTCGCGCAACCGCGCCAAGGCGTTGGACACCGCCGGCTGGGTGATACCGACAATCTGCCCGGCGCGGGTCAGGTTGGCTTCGGTGTAGATCGCGTCGAAGACGATGAAAAGGTTGAGGTCGACCTTACTCAGATTCATAACGCGGCTTCTCTTGTTATTTAGGGCAGTGTTTTAAGGGCTGGCAATCAGCCGATCATATATCGGTGATGAATGTTTATACACGCCGAGAATAGGCTAGGTAAATTATCAACGCTGTTCTAGCATCGATTGCATGACTTAAACAACCTCTGCCCAAGAAGGTAATTGATCATGGATTTCGCTTATTCGCCCAAGGTGCAAGAACTGCGTGAGCGCGTGACCGCGTTCATGGACACTTACGTTTACCCGGCCGAGGCGGTGTTCGAACGCCAGGTTGCCGAAGGCGATCGCTGGCAGCCGACGGCGATCATGGAGGAGCTCAAAGCCAAGGCCAAGGCCGAAGGTCTGTGGAATTTGTTTCTGCCTGAGTCGGAACTCGGTGCCGGTCTGACCAACCTCGAATACGCGCCATTGGCGGAAATCATGGGCCGCTCGCTGCTCGGGCCGGAACCGTTCAATTGCTCGGCGCCGGACACCGGCAACATGGAAGTGCTGGTGCGCTACGCTAACGAAGAACAGAAACAGCGCTGGCTCGAACCGCTGTTGCGCGGTGAAATCCGCTCGGCATTCGCCATGACCGAACCGGACGTTGCCTCTTCGGACGCGACCAACATGGCCGCCCGCGCCGTGCGTGATGGTGACGAGTGGGTGATCAACGGTAAAAAATGGTGGACCTCCGGCGCCTGCGATCCGCGCTGCAAAATCCTCATCTTCATGGGCCTGAGCAATCCTGATGCGCCGCGCCATGCGCAGCACTCGATGATCCTCGTGCCGGTCGACACCCCCGGGGTGAAAATCGTCCGTCCGCTACCGGTGTTTGGCTACGACGACGCTCCGCACGGCCACGCCGAAGTGCTGTTCGACAACGTGCGTGTGCCGTACGAAAATGTCCTGCTCGGTGAAGGTCGTGGCTTCGAGATCGCTCAAGGTCGCCTTGGCCCAGGCCGGATTCACCACTGCATGCGCTCGATCGGCATGGCTGAACGGGCCCTGGAATTGATGTGCAAACGTGCGGTAAGCCGCACTGCATTCGGCAAACCGCTGGCGCGTCTGGGCGGTAACGTCGACAAGATCGCCGACTCACGGATGGAAATCGACATGGCACGTCTGCTGACGCTGAAAGCGGCGTACATGATGGACACCGTCGGTAACAAAGTGGCGAAAAGCGAGATCGCGCAGATCAAAGTCGTTGCGCCGAACGTCGCACTGCGGGTGATCGACCGAGCGATTCAGATGCATGGTGGGGCCGGGGTGTCGAACGATTTCCCGCTGGCCTACATGTACGCCATGCAACGCACATTACGCCTGGCCGACGGCCCGGACGAAGTGCACCGCGCGGCGATCGGCAAATTCGAGATCGGCAAATATGTGCCGAAGGAAATGTTGCGTAGCGGTCATTAAGACCGCGTCGCCTGCTTCGCGAGCAAGCTCGCTCCCACATTAAACCGCATTCCAAATGGAAGAATGCGATCCCTGTGGGAGCGAGCTTGCTCGCGAAGGGGCCTGAACATTCAGTACATAACCATCAGGCTCAATATACCCAAACCTCAACCCGCCGATTCTTGATCCGCCCCTCATCGACATTGTTCGCCGCCACCGGCATCAACGCGCCAAACCCGCGAACCTCGCGCAACACCACGCCGTTCTTCACCAACTCCCGTCGTACCGCCATCGCCCGCAGCTTTGACAGCAGATCCGCGCGTGCCGGGTCGTCCTTGGCATCACCAAACCCGACCAAGGTCACCGCGCGTTCAGTCTTGTCATGACGCTTTATATAGTCGAACACTCGCGCCAGATCCTGACGCGCCTTGTTATCCAGCTTCGCACTGCCTTCTTCAAAGCGGAAATTCACCGTCAGACGCTGGGCGTGACGGCTGAGGGATTGATAGCCCTCGGGCATCAGTGCATTCGGCGCGACGCTCATCGCATGCACGGTCTGGCTGATAAAACCGTTTGCCGCGACAATCGCCTGGCCCTGACGGCTTTGCGCAAACGTCACCAAAGCTTTCGCCCAAGGATTGTTGCTGTCGGGCGGTAGATAGAAGAACAACCGCCGCGACAGTGGATAGTCTTCGGTAGCGATCAGGCTGTTGAGCGGCAGCATCGACTGCGATGCGCCATCAGCAATGGCCACGGCTTTGGCCTGACGCACGTAGGGCAAACCGATGAAACCGATGCCTTGCGGATCCGAACTCACGGCGTCGGATAATTGCTCGCTGGATTCAAAACGTTTCGCGGCGCTGTTCAGACTTTTCCCACGCCGGCTCAAGACGAGTTCCTTAAACGTGTCGTAAGTGCCGGACTGATCATCGCGCGCATATAAATGAATCGCACCGCCACGCCCGCCGAGGTCTTCCCAGGTTTTCACATCGCCAGCGAAGATCCGCGCCAGTTGCTCGGTGTCCAGTTGCTGCAGCGGATTGTCGGGATGAAGGATGATCGCCAGGCCATCAATGGCGATGACTTGTTCGGCGGCGGGACTTTTCAGATCGCCCAGTGATTGCAGGGTCTGTAACTCACTGTCCTTGATCTCGCGGGAAGACGCGGCGAGGTCGGCGCTGGCATTTTTCAACGCGGTGAAACCGGTGCTGGAACCGTGGGCGGCGACTTCAACGACCACGCGTTTACCTTCGCTGGTCTGGCCGACGATGCGCAGTTCGTTGGCGGCGTCCGGGGTTTCGCGGTGGATTTTCAGCAGGCCTTGCTCTTGCAGCAGGCCCTCAACGAGTGCTGGGCCGAGTTCGGCGCCGATGGTGTTGGAACCCTGGATGCGCAGCGCCGGGCCGTTTTCAGGGAGGGGCAGGGTGGCGGCAGAAACCGTCAGCCACGCACTCAAGAGAAACACGCACAGAACACGCAGGGTCATGCCGGCACCGAATCAAGCCAAGGGGATTGCCGGGGAGATTAAGTCAGGCGCATGACCGAAAGATGACACCGATTCAATGTAGGAGTGAGCCTGCTCGCGATAGCGGTGTACCGGTCAACATTTATGTCGTCTGATTCACCGCTATCGCGAGCAGGCTCACTCCTACAGGTATTGCGTAAGGCTAGGGATCAGCTGAGTTCCAACCAGATCGGCGCATGATCGGACGGTTTTTCCATCCCGCGCAATTCATAGTCGACACCCGCTGCCTTCACCCGCGGCAACAAACCATGCGACGCCAGAATCACATCGATGCGCAGCCCGCGCTTCGGTTCATCCTCGAAACCACGGCTGCGGTAATCGAACCAGCTGAACATGTCGGTCACATCCGGGTTCAAGTGGCGATAGCTGTCGGTCAAACCCCAGTTTTTCAGGCGCGCCATCCACTCGCGCTCTTCCGGCAGGAAGCTGCATTTGCCGGTTTTCAGCCAGCGCTTCATGTTGTCCGGGCCGATGCCGATGTCGCAGTCTTCCGGGGAAATGTTCACATCGCCCATCACCACCAGCGGCTGTTCGTTGTGGAACTGGCTTTCCAGCAGCGCTTGCAGATCGCTGTAGAAACGCTGCTTGGCGGGGAATTTGGTCGGGTGGTCGCGGCTTTCACCCTGAGGGAAATAGCCGTTCATGATGGTCACCGGTACGCCATTGGCGTCGGCGAACGTGCCCCAGATAAAGCGACGCTGAGCGTCTTCTTCGTCGGTGGCGAAACCTTTATGGATGGCGATCGGCTCCTTGCGCGAGAGCATCGCCACGCCGTAATGGCCTTTCTGGCCATGGAAATACACGTGGTAGCCGAGGGCGCGGACTTCTTCGAGCGGGAACTGGTCGTCGTGGACCTTGGTTTCCTGCAGACCGATCACGTCCGGCTGGTGTTTTTCGATCAGCGCTGCCAGCTGATGCGGACGGGCGCGCAGTCCGTTGATGTTGAAGGAAACGATCTTCATGGTCGGCAGTCCTGGCAAAAGGGCGATGCTAGCTGACATGGGGGAGATGGGCCAGTGTGGGAGAAATCATTTTGGTCTGTGGGATTTGTGTCGCTTGTAAGTGCCTCTTCGCGAGCAAGCTCGCTCCCACATTTTGATCGCGTTCCCCTGTGGGAGCGAGCCTGCTCGCGAAGGGGTCGGCAAAATCGCTGAAGATCCAAGGTTGGTCTATACCTGTGGGGAACCACGCCACCACTACAGGGTTCGTACCAACAAGAGCGCCGCCATTTGAACGCGCCCCGGGGAGAGTCACTGTCATGCCTGAAACCCAGACCGCCATCGCCGACATTCATATGCTCGACCGCGGCTATTCCCGCGAAGCCCGCTCGCTGCTCTATCAGGCTTATCGCCACGAGCCGACCTTCGGCTACCTGTTCGAAGCCGAGCGTCCCGGCTATGAGCAACGGGTGCGGGCGACGGTGCGGGAACTGGTCAAGCAACACTTTCTGCAGGATCTGCCGGCCATTGGCCTGCTGGTCAACGACCGCCTGATCGGCATCGCCCTGATCGCGCCACCGCAACGCCGTTTGGGCATCACCGAAAGCTGGGCGTGGCGCCTGCGCATGGTGCTCAGCACCGGTTTCCGCTGCACTCGGCGCTATCTGGAGTACCACGATGCCGTTGCTGCCTGTGTACCCAGCGATTCGGTGCACATGCTGCCATTGCTGGGAATTCATCCGCAGTTCCAGGGCAAACACTTCGGTGAACAATTGCTGACCGCCGTACACAACTGGTGCGCCGTTGACGAAACCTCGCAAGGCGTGGTGCTCGACACCGGCAACCCGCGTTACCTGGAATTCTATAAAAGACAGGGTTACGAAGAGATCGGCGAAGTTGCCGTCGGCCCGGTGCGCGAACACGTATTTTTCCACGCCAATCCGCAGGTGTTACAAACTGCAACAGCATGACAATCGAACTTCTTGGGAAATTTCCTGTTCTATCACGCTCCCAAGCCCGTGATAGCATCAGCGCCTATGAAGTTTCCAGGAAGATTTACCAGTGGCGTGCTCTTGCTGTTATCCAGCTGTGCGGCACTGGCGCAAAGTGAATTGGATGTGCGGATCAAACCGTCCAACGATGAACTCAAGGCCAATATAGAAGGCTATATCGGCAGTCTCGGCGACCGTGACGAAGAAGCCCTGCAGCGCTTCAGTCGCGGTGCCGAAGAGCAGGCGCGCAAAGCGGCTCAGGCGTTGGGCTACTACCAGCCGCAGATCGAAAGTGACGTCAAGGGCGGCGAAAAACCGCGCCTGGTGTTGAACATCGATCCCGGCGAGCCGATTCATCTGCGCAACGTCACCATTCGTGTCGACGGCCCGGCTGCCTCCCTCAAATCCTTTCGTGTACCGAAAAGCGACGCGCTCAAGTCCGGCGCGGTGCTCAACCATGGGCGTTATGAAGACGCCAAAAGACTTATTCAGAATCAGGCCTCGCGCTTCGGTTTTTTCAGTGGCCATTTCACCCGTCAAAAACTCATGGTCGACCCGCGTGCCGGGGTGGCTGACATCGAACTGATCTACGACAGCGGCCCGCGTTATGCGCTGGGCAAAGTCAAATTCGAAGGTGACACGCCGTTCGACGAAGACCTGCTGCAACGCATGGTGCCGTTCAAGGAAGGCGAGCCTTACGATTCCGAGCTGATCGCAGAGCTGAACCGTGATTTGCAATCGAGCGGTTATTTCGAAGGCATACGCGTCGATGCCGCACCGACCGCCGCGAAGAACGATGTGATCCCGGTCGACGTCAAACTCGACACGCGCAAGCCACGGACCATGGGCCTGGGCCTTGGTTATTCGACCGACGTCGGCCCGCGCATCAAAGCCAACTGGACGCGCCATTGGGTCAACCCGCAGGGCGACAGCTACGGCTGGGAAGCCGAACTCTCGGCACCTCGGCAAAACGTCGGGCTGTTCTACGACATCCCGCTCGACCCGCCACTGACCGACAAACTGCGTTGGGCCGGCGGCTATCAATTCGAAGACATCGACGGCTCCGACACCCTGAGCAAACTGCTGACCTTCGGCCCGGAATGGCACAGCAAATTACCGAGCGGCTGGCAGCGGGTGATCTCGCTGAAATGGCAGCGTGAAGAATATGAACTCGGCGATGACTCCGGCCTGAGTACCTTGCTGATGCCCGGCATCAGTTACTCGTACCTGAAAAGCGACAACCGCATCGACCCGCACAACGGCTATCGCCTGAGCTTCGAAAGCAAAGTGGCGAAGGAAGGCCTCGGTTCGGACAACAACCTTTTATATGGCACCGCGCTGGTCAAAGGCCTGACCACGGTGTTCGACAAACATCGCTTCCTTGGTCGCGTGCAGGTCGGTGGCAGCGCCACCAACGGCTACAACTCGGTGCCGCCGTCGCTGCGCTTCTTTGCCGGCGGCGATCAGAGTGTGCGCGGCTATGACTATCAGAGCCTGTCCCCGGAAAACTCCAAGGGTGATCGCATCGGTGGCCGCTACATGGTCGCCGGCAGCGTCGAGTATCAATACTCGATCGCCGAAAAATGGCGTGTGGCGACCTTCGTCGACCAAGGCAACTCCTTCAATAAACTCGAACTGCCGAACCTCAAGACCGGGGTCGGCATTGGTGTGCGCTGGGTCTCGCCGGTGGGGCCGATCCGCCTCGACCTGGCCCACGCACTCGACGACGATGGCGGCATCCGGCTGCACTTTTCCATGGGGCCTGAGCTGTGAAGCGTGGTTTGAAAATTACGGCGCTGGCGTTGTTGGCGCTGGTGTTGTTGATTGTATTGAGTGTCACCGCCGTACTCGGCACGGCGGCCGGCAGCCGCTGGGTGCTGGGGCTCGTGCCGGGGCTGAAGGTGGAGAATTTCCAGGGTCGCCTCGGCTGGCAATGGAGTGCCGATCATCTGCTGTGGCAGCAGGACAGCAGCCGCGTCGAGCTGAACAAGGCAATCTTCGCCTGGTCGCCGCTGTGCCTGACGCGCATGACCCTGTGCATCGAACAGCTCAAGGCTGATCAGGTCATCCTGCAATTTCCACCGAGCGAAGAAACCACCGAAAGCGGCCCGATCAAACTGCCGGATCTGCAATTGCCGGTGGCCATCGAGCTGGGCGACGTGCAGGTCGGCAGCCTGTTGTTCAACGGCAGCGAACAGCTCAAGGGTTTGCAACTGGCAGCGCACTGGACTGCCCAGGGCATGCAGATTGAAAGCGTGAAATTGCAGCGCGACGACCTCAGCCTGAACCTGGCCGGCACACTCACGCCGACCGGCAACTG
This sequence comes from Pseudomonas sp. ok266, assembly GCF_900110195.1. NCBI lineage: Bacteria > Pseudomonadati > Pseudomonadota > Gammaproteobacteria > Pseudomonadales > Pseudomonadaceae > Pseudomonas > Pseudomonas sp. ok266. Next base: position 299,454 of record NZ_FOCU01000007.1, read on the forward strand.
GCCGTTGAACATCAGCGGTGACCTGACATTGCCGTCGCCGGGCACGGGGCCGTGGACGCTGGCGTTGAAGATCGACGGTGACCTGTTGAAAACCCTCAACCTGCATGCCGACAGCCGGGGTTACCTCGACGGCCAGTTGAGTGGTGAATTGCAACCGCTGGCGGAGAACCTGCCGGCCAAAGTGCGCATCACCGCCGAGGCGTTTAAGCCAAGCGCCGATCTGCCCGACACGCTGCAACTCAATCAACTGCTGCTGACTGGTGAAGGTGACCTGAAAAACGGTTACCAGCTCAACGGCAACGCGACGCTGCCCGCCGATAAAGGCCCGGTGGCGCTGCTGCTTCAAGGCAAAGTCGACGCCAGTGGCGCGCAGATTGCCGGCCTCGACCTGACGGCCAACGACAAGCAAAGCCTGAAACTCACCGGCAGTGTTGACTGGAGCAAAGGCCTCAGCGCCCAAGCCAACATCAACTGGCAGGACTTTCCGTGGCATCGGCTCTACAACGAAATCGACGAACCTGAGGTCGCTTTGCGCACCTTCACGGGCGAAGTCTCCTACACCGATGGTCAGTACCTCGGCAACTTCGCCGCCGCACTGGATGGCCCGGCGGGCGCGTTTACCCTGAGCAGTCCGTTCAGCGGCAGCCTTAAACAGATCGCTTTGCCGCAATTGAAAATGCAAGCCGGACAGGGCAAGGCTGAAGGGCACGTCAATGTGCAGTTCGCCGATGGCATCGCCTGGGACACCGCGCTGGAGCTGTCGGCGCTGAATCCGGCGTACTGGGTCGCCGAGTTGCCGGGCACCTTGGCCGGGCCGCTGAAAAGCCAAGGCGAAATGAAGAACGAGCGCCTGAGCCTCACCGCCGACCTCGACTTGAAAGGCAAACTGCGCGGGCAACCGGCGATCCTCCAGGCCAAGGCTGATGGCGCTGGCGAACAGTGGAACCTCAATGCCCTGCAAATTCGCCTCGGCGACAACAGCATCAGCGGCAAGGGCAGTCTGCAACAGAAACTCACCGGGCAGATCGACATCAAGCTGTCGCGTCTGGCTCAGCTTTGGCCGCAACTGCGCGGTCAGGTCAACGGTCAGGTCAATGTCGCCGGCACGCTGCAAGCGCCGCAGGGCAAACTCGATCTGCAAGGTTCGCAATTGGCCTTCCAGGACAATCGCCTGCAAAGCCTCAACCTCGACGCCACCCTCGACAGTGCGCAGCGGGCAAAGATCGATCTGAAAGGCAGCGGCATTCAGGCCGGCGACACTAACTTGGGCGTTTTGACCGCCAGCGCTCAAGGCGATATCAAAAAGCAGAAACTCGACCTCGATCTGATCGGGCCGAAGCTGAAACTGGCCCTTGGTCTGGATGGCAATCTGGACAAGGGCAACTGGCGTGGTCGTCTGGCCAGTGGCGATATTCAGGCCGGTAGCCAGGACTGGAAACTGCAAAGCCCGGCCAAGCTCGAACGTCTGGCAGACGGCAAAATCAACTTTGGCGCGCATTGCTGGATGTCCGGCGATGCCAGCCTGTGCGGTGAAGATCAACGGCTGATGCCGGAGCCGAAACTGCGCTACCACCTCAAGCAATTCCCGATCGAAAGCCTCGCGCAATGGCTGCCAAAAGATTTCGCCTGGAAGGGTAAGCTCAACGCCGATCTGCAATTGGATCTGCCAGCCAGCGGCCCGAACGGTGTGGTCAGCATTGACGCCAGCGGCGGCACCTTGCGCATGAAGGAAAAGGATCAGTGGCTGGACTTCCCGTACCAGACCCTGAAGCTCACCAGCAAACTCACGCCCAAGCGCGTCGATACCGAACTCAACTTCGTCGGCGGTAAACTCGGCGAGTTGCTGGTGCAGGCGCAGCTCAACCCGTTGCCGAAAAACAAACCGTTGAGCGGCTCGTTCCGCCTCTCCGGGCTGGATCTTTCGGTGGCGCGGCCGTTTGTGCCGATGGTTGAAAAACTCACCGGCCGCCTGAATGGCAGCGGCACGATTTCCGGTGGATTGCTCGCGCCGCTGGTCAACGGCACAGTACAACTGAGCGATGGTGAAGTGTCCGGCGCCGAGTTGCCGATGGAACTGCAGAACCTGCAACTCACCGCTGTGATTGCCGGCGAATCGGTACGCCTCGACGGCGGCTGGAAAAGCGGCAAGAGCGGGCAGGGCAGTCTGAACGGTAACGTCGCCTGGGGTCAGGCGTTGGTGGTCGATCTGGCGCTCAAAGGCACGCAATTGCCGGTTACGGTCGAGCCGTACGCCAAGCTGGAAGTCGCGCCGGATCTGAAGATTTCCATGGCCGGCGATGAGTTGGCGATTGCCGGTAAGGTGCAGGTTCCGCGAGGCGAAATCACCGTGCGCGAATTGCCGCCATCCACGGTGAAAGTCTCCGATGACACGATCATCGTCGGCGCGCAGACCGAAGAGGGCAAACCGCCGATGGCGATGAAAATGGACATTGACGTGGTGGTCGGCGAAGACAAACTGGCCTTCGCCGGTTTCGGCCTGACCGCCAACGTGAAAGGCCATGTGCACATCGGCGACAACATGGACACCCGTGGCGAACTGTGGCTCAACGACGGCCGCTACAGTGCCTACGGCCAGCGCCTGCAAGTGCGGCGGGCGCGTCTGTTGTTCGCCGGCCCCCTCGATCAACCGTATCTGGACATCGAAGCGATCCGCCAGACCGACGACGTGATCGCCGGTATTCGCCTGAGCGGCAGTGCCGAGCAGCCGACTACGCAGATCTTCTCCGAGCCGGCGATGAGCCAGGAGCAGGCGTTGTCCTATCTGGTCTTGGGTCGCCCGCTGAGCACCAACGGCGAAGACAACAACATGCTCGCGCAAGCGGCGTTGGGTCTGGGCTTGATGGGCAGCTCGGGGGTCACCAGCAGCCTGGCCAAGGATCTGGGCATTCAGGACTTTCAGCTCGACACGGCGGGCAGCGGCGATGCCACCAGTGTGGTGGCCAGCGGCAATATTACCGAGAAGCTCAGTTTGCGTTATGGCGTGGGCGTGTTTGAACCGGCCAACACCATTGCGCTGCGCTACAAGCTGAGCAAGAAGGTGTATGTCGAGGCGGCCAGTGGCGTGGCGAGTTCGCTGGATATTTTCTACAAGCGCGATTTCTAGATCGCGCTTTCTCCTGAACCGAGCCGCTTCAATCGCGAGCAGGCTCACCCCTACATTTGGAATGCGTTCCCCTGTAGGAGTGAGCCTGCTCGCGATGGCGTTTTTTCAGTCGATATCAATGGTGCGGCTGATGGCCTTATCGCGAGCAGGCTCACTCCTACACTGATCTGTGGTGGGCAAGGATTTTTTCTTACGGCAAATTAACTGGGGACGGGCGGCACACCAGCGAGGCCCGTTCATAGTTCAACGCCTTGTCACGTTCAGGTAACGCATACGGTGCCTCACAGCGCTGGCCCTGCCAGTTGATGGTCAGCGTGCCGGCGTCGTCCTCGACCAGCGCCAGCGCCTTGCCGCTCGGGTCGGAGATTGCCAGTTGCTTGCCCGCGCCATCTTCGAGCGAAGCACCGAAGGGAATCGGCTTGTGCTGCGCATCGAACAAGGCGAATTGCACCCGCCGCCCAGTCTTGCTCGCATAGCGCGCCAGCACCACCGCACCACGGCGCGGCACCACTTGCCGGGTCGCATTGTCGATCTCGATATCGGCGCCCAGATCGCGGGTGTCGAGGTTGATCCAGTTGACCCGATAGGGCTGCGCATTGGGCACCACGGCATAGCCATTACGCCCGGTTTTCGCTCCGGAAAAACTGCCGATTTTCACCCCGGAAACGCCTTCGACCTGCGCCAGCGCAAATGTCTCACCCACGGTTTGCCCGAGGTTGATCCCGCCGCCGTGGCCGACGATCGAGCCGGCCAGATTGAGATTCTGCGAATTGTATCCACGGCCCTGACTGTAACCGGCGCTGATGTCCATCACCGATGTTCGCGTGCTGATATTGGCCGAACCGCTGCTGCCACCGGTGCTGCTGTTACCGCCTTGCACCGAGTAATAAGTGTCGCTATCTTCCGTCAGGTAACCGTTGATTCCGACCTGAGCACTATCGGTGGCTTTCTGGGTGCTCGCGGAAACAAACGCTCGCGGCGCACGGGGTTTCGAGCCCAGCGGGAACGACAATGACAGATTGACCAGGGTGTCGTTGTTCGCCGGCCCATAGTTGCCGACGTCCTTGGTGTAGGTCGCGCCGAGGTTGTAGCTGACATCGCCCCAGTAATTGCTGTAACCCGCCGACAGGCTTTGCGATCCGCCGCGTCCCCAATAACGCTGGTCACTGGCGTTGAGGTAAACGCTGCCATATTGCTGGTTAGTCCCCAGGCTCTGGTTGATGGTCAGGTCGGTGCGGGTTTTCGAGTTACCCGTGCGTTTTTCGCCCTCGTGGCTCAGTTCCTCGACGTGGTCGGTGAGGGTGCGATAACCCTCGGTCGAATAGCGATAGGCGGCGAGGGTGAAGCTGGTGTCGGTGCCGGTAAATGTCTTGGCGTACAGCGCGCGCAAACTGTTGCCTTTGACCATTTGGCCAAAGGTGCGGCTGGCGGAATGCGTCACGTCGAGCGATACGGCACCAATCGGCGTATTACGCCCCGCGCCCACGGACAACGCCTGGAAATCCTCGGTCGCTTGCACGCCGACGATGCCGGACAAGTTGCTGCTGATGCCATAGGCCAGTGTGCTGCTGACGAACTGCGGCGATTGCTGATCATCGCTGTTGCTGTTGTAGCGGCCGGCCGAGACGCTGTACTTCAACTGCCCCTGGCGCACCATGATCGGCAGGCTGGAAAACGCCTGCACCGTCACCCGACGCTGACCGTCGGCTTCGATAATCGTCACCTCCAAATCGCCGTTGGAACCGCTCGGATAAATATCGCTGATCTCGAACGGGCCCGGTGGCACGTTGGCGCTGTAGAGCATGTAGTTGTTCTGACGAATTTCCACCGTGGCGCTGGACTGGGCAATCCCGCGAATCACTGGCGCATAGCCGCGCTCGCTGTCGGCGCGCATGCCGTCATCGGAGGCCAGTTTCAAGCCGCGATAGCGCACGCTGTCGAACAGGTCGGCGTCGGAGAAAATATCCCCGGCACTGAACTGGCCTTTCAACGCGGTCAGGTCATGTTGCAGATAGCTGCGGTTGCTTTTGAAGGTGCTCGGCTGGCCCGTGCTGCTGTTGAAGTTGGACTCGTTGCGCAAGCGCCAGCCACCCAGGTTGATGCCGTTGCGCAAGCCGACGTTATTGGAAAGCGTGTCGGCGGTCTGCGTGCTGTTACGGCTGCTGCTCAGCTGATAGTTGATAAACGCCGCAGGCACGCCTTCGTCCCACAGCGCCGGGTCGACATAACCCCGTCGACCGCGTTCCATGGCGCTTTGCGGTACGCTCACCAACAGGCGCAGGCGCGGCACGTCGTAACGCACGCTGGCATGCTCGATCAATGCCGGCAGGTCAAGGCAGGCGTTCGGATCGTTGGCGTCGAGCTTGCCGCTCGCTTGCAGTTTGGCGATATCGACGCCCAATTGCTGGACCATCTCCAGGGTCAGGCAGGCCTGGATCTTGCCGTTGCCGGGGTGACGGCGGAAGTCGATGTCGCGACGACCGACCAGCGTGTCGTTGCTGTAGAGGTCAACCCGGTAGTTGCCGGGCAGCACGCTGTTGCTGGCGAGCAGCGATTGCACATCGACAGTCGACGCGGCACCTTGCAGAAACGACGTATTGAACTGTTCATCGCCGTCAGCCTGGCACGCGGAGCTGATCGCCGAGGCGATCATCAACGATGCCAGGCCGTCGCGTTTGAGTAAAAACATGCAGGAACCCTATATCACCTCCGATACGAACTAACGGAGCGAAGAGAAATACAGTGAAAGTGTGCGATCAGAGCGATTCGCGAGTTATGGATATTCGTTCTTTGGGCGAGCGCGGGTTTCGGCGCTGTTGGAAAGTTGCGCTGTAAAACGATCTTGTGCGCCGTAGTCATTAATGCTGCTGAACAACAAACTTGTTGCATTAGTCGAGTGAAGTTGTTTAAGCGCGAACTCTTTGTGTTCGCCAGGCGCGATCATCAGCGAATCAAACGGATGCTCGCTCAGTGCACCGGATTGCAGGGTGATATCGGCAATCGACACGTGATACAGGCCGGGGTTGTTCACCACCAGCACGCTTTTGCCGGCGCGCTCGGCCAGGCGCCAGGTCAACTCACCGGGTGCAAGGTAGGCGTTGTTTTTCAGGCCCGCGGGGCGGAAGAACACCTTGATGCGCTGACGTACGGCGAGCTGCAAGGTGTTCTGGGTCTTCGCGGTCTGGGGGATTTCCTGCACGTTCAACCAGACCACCGATTCGCGGTCGGTCGGCATGCCGGTGCCTTCGTAGATGACCCGCAGTATTTGCTGTTCGTCGCCGCTGACGCGCACTAACGGCGGTGTGACCGCAAATGGCACGGAAGCGGATTCGCTGGCGTCGGTGTCGATCCACGACTGGACCAGGACATCTGCACCGCTGTTACGCACGGTGATGCCGGCTTCCTTGTGCTGGCCGTCGAAGACCAGGCGGGTGCTGCTCAGGGAAATGCCGGCCGTGGCCTGAGTGGCCACGAACAGGCCCAGCAGGCCTGCACAAAAGGACAGTGAGTGACGATAAAACATGATGGTTACCGCGCAAGTGATTGAAAGCGCGGGGCCGGGCGGCCCCGCACTGGGCTCGAGTATTCGCGCGGGTTATTCGTATTGCAGGGTGAACGGCAGGGTGGCGTCGCCGCGACCGGCAACGACAGTTGCGACGTCAGCAGTGGTGACGTAGGCGGCCGAGAATTTCAGCGTGGTGTTGCTGTCTTGCAGGGTGTTTTCGATCTTCGCGGTGGATGGCGAGCTCAGGTCGATCAACGCGCCATTGGAGTCGAGCAAGGCGATACCGATGTTCTTCGCAGCGCCCAGGCCGTCGATCAGCTTCAGCACTTTGGTCCCGGCAACGATGCCCGAGCCTGCGCCCTTGGTCGGTTCGAAGAGCATCGCAACCTTGGTGCCAGCGTTGCAGTTGATCTTCATGTCGAAGTTTTCGACGCTCAAGGTGCCGTTGCCTTTAGGTGCGGTGGCGGTGCCCATGTCCTTGATCGACACTTCACCCATGGCGACCGAAATGGTCTTGTCCTTGCCGGCGCTTTCAACCGAACAGGCGTCGTTGTTGATGGTGCCGGTGAAGTTGATGGTGCCGCTGCCCGCCTTGGTTGGTGTAACCGGTGGGTCGGCTGCCAGGACATTGCCGGCCGCAGCGAAGATCGAAAGGGCGAGAAGTGTTTGGGACAACTTTTTCATGTTGCTTTTTCCATTGGTGGGGTTAAAGCAACACAATAAAACTCGTTTTACCGATGGAACATCAGACGATTCCTAGATGTGCGGAAGTTGCCGCAAAGTGTCCGGTTTTATCAGCTGAACAAGTTGCGTTCTATGCAATAAGTCAATAGTTCCTGATCACTGCTGACTTCAAGTTTGCGCATTGCCGATATTTTTTGCGTACTGATGGTTTTAGCACTTCTGTTCAAGTGACGGGCAATGTCGTTGACGCCTTGGCCCTGAACGAACAAACGCAGGATTTCATGTTCCTTGGGCGACAACCGGGAAAACCGTTCATCCAGATCAGCGCCGTCGTTCACTACGGATGTCGGCGCGTGTGCCTGCCAGCGCACCGGGTTGCCTTTGGCGATGGCTTTGAGTGCGGTCTCGATTTCGTCGTGCAACTGGTTTTTCTGAATGACTGCCAGCACACCCAGTTCCTGCAGGCGCGTCAGGATCAATGGATTGGAAATCATCGTCAGTACCAGCACCCGAACCTTGGGAAAGTGCCTTATCAGGTACTCCACCAGTTTCAGGCCGTCACCATAGGTCGAATCGGCAGGCATGTTGAAGTCGGTGATCAACAGATCTACAGGCTTGGTCTCCAGCAGCTTGATCAGCTCATCGGAGCCAACGGCTTCGCCCACCACGCGAAAGCGTTGGTCACGCTCGACCAGTTCCCGCACCCCCAGCAGCACGATGGGATGATCATCGGCAATGACAACGTTGAAGGTTTCCATGAGTGATTTATCCAGAGTGAAGTTATTCGAGGGAGTCGAGCAGATCTTGCAGCCGCGTCAGATTTTGTCGCACCGCCACGGCCAGAGCGGGCGTCACGGCCATGCCGGTCAAGCGACATTCCAGCTCGACAAACGCGCTGGCCAAGGCATTGATCTGCACCGCACCCAGCGCTCCCGCCATGCTGTGCAGTTGCTGCGCCACGCTGTTAGCGTCGGCCGCATCCAGTGCTGCCAAGGTGGTCTGAATATCCTGGCGCAGGGTGGTGACAAACAACTCGCGCATTTTCGCTGAAAGCGCCGGTGGGGCACCGATAGCCGGCGCCAGGGCGATTTTGCAATGCTGTTCCAGTTGCGCGCGCAACGTCGCGAGGTTCAGCGGCTTGACCATCCATGCGTTCATGCCGACGGCGGCGCAACGTTCGCCTTCTTCGCGCAGGGCGTTGGCGGTGACGCCGATGATCGGCAGCGTCGCATCCTGTTGGCGTACGGCCTCGGCCAGCCGGTAGCCATTCATGACGGGCATATTGACGTCGGTCAGCAGCAGATCGAAACGACCGGGCGCCCACTGTGCCAAGGCCTGTTCGCCATTCGCGGCGACGACCACCGCGCAGCCCAGTGCTTCCAGTTGTTCCTTGATGATTGCCGCGTTGATCCCGTTGTCTTCGGCCACCAGCACTTGCAGATTCAACGGGCGGGTCTTTGCCTGCAACGAGGCGGGGCGCTGCGCATTGGTGCCGTGTTGTGCCAGATAAATCGCCCAGGCAATTGCGCGCACATCGTCGGCGTCGACCGCCCAGTCGGCGCCATTCAGTTGCGACGGGTTTGGCCCGCCCGCTACGGCGACGATCCGTGGCCCGTTCCAGCGCGGGGCATTGTCGAGGGGCAAGAGGTCCACCAGCAGCGCCGCCGATGGCGGCATCTCGGTTGTCACCGAGCGGCAATCCAGGCCAAAACGATTGAGCCAGGCGATGAGGTGCAGCGCCAGTTCGTTAACGGGTGCACGAACATAAACGGCGGGGCTGCCGGCCTCGAACGCGGGGCAGTCGGCCAATGCGCCCGGCACGTTCTCCAGCGCGAGTTGCAGGGTAAAACTGCTGCCCAGCCCCGGTTCGCTGACCACGCTCAACTGGCCGTGCATCAACTCGCACAGCCATTTGCAAATGGCCAGGCCCAGACCCGCACCAGCCTGGCTGTCGGCATCGTTGACCTGATAGAAGGGGTCGAACAATTGCTGTTGCTGCGCGGGGGAAATCCCCACCCCCGAATCGCTGACCTGCCACTGAACTTGGGCGTTGCCGGCGGCGTTTTGCAGCACGCGTACGCGCAGGACCACGCGGCCGTTGTCGGTGAACTTGATCGCGTTGCTCAGCAGGTTGTTGAGGATCTGGCGGATGCGCAACGGGTCACCGCGCAGTCGATCCGGCAAGGTCGAATCGATGCAGGCATACAGTTGCAGGCCTTTGGCGCGGGCGAATGCGCTGTAAGTACGCACAACCTCTTCAGTCAGCTCCAGCGCGCAGAAGTCCTGAAGCTCAAGGGTCATTTGCCCGGCCTCGATCTTCGACACATCCAGCACATCGCTGATCAGCTTGAACAGGCTGGCGGAGGAACGCTGGATGGTGTGCAGATAATCCTGCTGGCGCGGGGCGAGCGGTGTCAGACCGAGCAATTCGAGAGTGCCCAGCACGCCGTAGAGCGGGGTACGAATTTCATGGCTCATGGTGGCCAGGAAGCGGCTCTTGGCCTGGTTGGCCGAGTCGGCGGCCTGACGGGCTTCTTCCAGGGCGGCGGCGTCTTCGATATGCCGGGTCACGTCATGCAACGCACACAACCAGGCATCCTGGCCTTGATAGCGCGTCGAGACGAAAGCCAGATGCAGATGCCGCCCGTCGATCTCCAGATCGGCATGGCCGGACTCGCTGTGTGACTTGAGCAGGCTCATCAAACGGCTGCTGTCGTGCCATTGCTGGGCGCGCTGGTTTTCCAGGAGCACGTGGTGATCGCTGCGGCGAATCACACAGAGGCCGGTCGGTGCGGTGTCGATCACCGCACGGCTGAAGGCCTCGCTTTCGGCGATGCTCGCGTGCGCACTTTGCGCGGGGATGATCACGCGTGCGGTGTACCAGCGATTGATGGCCCGACCGCAACCAAGCAACGCCAGCACCACCGCCACGAGGCACAGCAATGGCCACAGCGCATAGCTGAGAAAACTGCGCAGGCTGATGACGTAGATCGCTGTCCAGTGTTGCGCGCCGGGGCTGCTCAGTTTGAACACCAGGCCGTCGCGGTCGACATTTATTCCATCATCCAGTACCTGGGTGGACCTCGGTGCGCCGGTCAAAACCACGCCGGCCGGGGTGATCAAGGTGAAGTCATCGTAAATCGACCACTCCATCAAGCGCTCGATGTTGTTCACCTGAGACAGTTTCAGCAACGTGCCGAGCACCACCCAGGAATCGGCGCCCTCAATGGCCAGCGTAGGCTGCAGCAGATTGATCCTGACGTAGGCCAGCAGCGTCGGTGTTGCCTCGCTGTCCTGAGTAGACGGGTAGGGCACCCAATGCACTTGATGATCAGCGACTGATAACGGCTGCTCGCGTGCATGCTGGTTCACCTGGCTCATCACTTGAGCAAACGCGCCGATCTGCATCGGGCCGGCACCGCGCAAGCGCCCGGCGGAGGGCACGGCCACGTCGAAGTTGTCGGGGCCATTGAGCAGGATCACTTGCGGCGACTGATAGTGCGATGCCGCCCAGAACGCGCTGTAGTAGGCGGCCAGATAACTGCCCAGTGCGAAAACCTTGGGGTATTGGTCGGCGGCGATTCTGTTCGGATCGATCTTTACACTGAACGGCAGTGAAAACGGCAAGCCGCGACCTTCATAGATATTCGGGCCTTCATCGGGCAGCAGCTTTTGCGAATAGGTGGGCAACACCACCAAAGGGAAATATTGACCCTTGGCACTGGCCTGGGAGATATCGCGCAGGAACACTTCCTGCTCATGGATATTTTCCATCAACCGGGCGAAGTGAAACTGCAGGGTATCGCGCTGCTCTTCGAGCATGCGCTGCACGCCCAGATAGCTGATGCCCAGCAGCAGCAACACCAGTGCGCCGAGTAGCAGCAGACTTTTGTTCAAGCGCAGCGAACTGCTGGCCAGTTTGTCCAGAAATGCATTGGTATGCGGCATTACAGCGCCTGACCAGCGGTGATGGGGCAGCCTTGGGACACAGTGACCTCGGTAGCGAGCGACGTTCAATAACAGCCACGTGCCGCTCAATAGGCAGTCGCCGGCCCGTCGTGGGTCAGCAAGTGCTGGAACTGATCGGCTGAAACGGCGTGGGAGATCAGGAAACCCTGAACCTGAGTGCAGTCGATTTTACGCAGCAGAGCAAGTTCTTGTGCGGTTTCTACGCCTTCGGCCACCACCGTCAGACCTAACTGGCGACCGAGGCTGACAATGCTGGTCAGTGCTTGCGCGAGTTCGGCGTTGGCATTGCAGCCTTGTACCAGAGCACGGTCGATTTTCAGTTCGGTGAACGGCGCCGATACCAGGTTCATGTATGAGCTGTAGCCCTTGCCGAAATCGTCCTGCGACAGACCAAAACCCTTGATCCGCAAGCGGCACGCGCCGGCGTAGAAATTGCTGATGTCATCGGGCACCGAGCACTCCATCAACTCGAAACAGATCCGCGCGGGCAGGCCTTGATGGGCGAGAACGAAGGCGAGAATGCGGTCGGGCAAGTCGTGGCTGTTGAGTAAGTGCGTGGGCAGATTGACTGACACCGGAATGTCATAGCCTTGTTCGCGCCAGATGGCTTGGGCGGCAATCGCTTGTTTCAGCACGCACCAGAGCAACGGCTCTTCGAGACAGAACGCAATCAACGCTGGCAAAAACACACCGGGCAGCAGCGTGCCATGTTCGGGGTGATTCCAGCGTACCAGCGCTTCGGCGGCTACGATCCGGCCATTGTTCAAAGCCTTCTTCGGTTGAAACCAGGCTTGCAGTTCACCGTTGTCGAGGGCATTGCAGATACTCTGGCGATCGATGCCGGGATGGGTCGCCGCCGGGACGTTTTGGCGCAGCGCCTGCAATTGATCGATCAGGCAGCGCAGGGCGGCGGCATTCACCGGTTTCGAAATCAGCCCGATGACTTTCACTTGCAGGTTGCTCGCCACCAGGCTCGCGCCCATCAGCATCCGTCGTGAGGCGGCGCTCATGATCGCCAGTGCCGGGCGCGAACGTTGCGCGGCAAGTCCCTGAATAAATTGCACACCGTCCATGCCCGGCATCAGCAGGTCGGTGAGCACCAGATCGAAGTCGCGTTGTTTCAGGCAGTCCAGTGCTTCTTCGCCGTCCTTGGCGCACGCCAGATCGAAGTCGCCCAACTCGCTGAACAGGTTCTGCAAGTACAGGTGCTGGAAGGGGTGGTCTTCGACAATCAGAATGCTACAGGGCTTCATGGGCGACTCGTTCGTAGGGAGCCAGGACAGCGAACAAGGCTCGTAGCGTAAAAGGTTTGACCAGGCAGTGATTCATGCCCGCAGCCAGACACAGCGCATCCTCACCACGCAGGGCGTTGGCGGTCGCGCCGATGATCGGAATGCTGCAACCGAGGCGCCGCAGGGCTTTGGCCAGTTCGTAGCCGTTGAGGCGGGGCATGTTGACGTCAGTCAGGACGATGTCGAACGCAGCGTCGGGCCAGAGCGCCAAGGCCTCTTCGCCATCGCTGGCCAGCGCCACCGTGCAGCCCAGTTCTTCGAGCTGATCGCGCAGGATCAACTGATTGATGACGTTGTCTTCGGCCACCAGAATGTGCAGGCGCAACGGACGCATCGCGTGGGGTTCACTGTCTTGCGGGCGGTGAACGATCTGGCCGCTCTGGGCCTGGCGAACGGCGCGTTGGATCGCCAGCAGATCATTCAGATTGACCTGCCAGCCGTCGCCGCTAAATTGCGGCTCATGGGCGCCGTCACCGCTGGCGAGTACGCGCGGGCCACGCCATGCCAGGTTCGGGCGCTGTCCGAAGGCTGCGGGATACAGCTCCAGCAGCAGCGCCGTCGAATCCGGCTCGATGCTATCCGGTGCGCCGATATGCGCGCGGGCGCCCCAGCGGCGCAACCAGCCACTGATGCTGTCGGCCAGTTCGCGTACGGGCGAAACGACATAAATGAGGTCCGCTGCCAAGGGCGGCACAGCAGCGGATGGCGCCTCGCAGGAACGTTGCTCCAGCGGCACGCTCAGGGAAAAACTGCTGCCCAGGCCCGGCTCGCTGACCATGCGCAGAGTGCCGTTCATCAAATGCGTCAGACGTTGGCAAATGGGCAGACCGAGGCCCGTGCCGGCGACCACATTGGTGTTGCCGGCGGTCTGGTAGAACGGCTCGAAAATGAACGCCTGATCGTCATGGGCGATGCCTTTGCCGGTGTCCGAAACCTGCCATTGCAGGCACACGCGTTCGCCTTCGCGAGCGATCAGTCTGACCCGCAACACCACGCGCCCGGAATCGGTGAACTTGACCGCGTTGCTGAGCAGATTGTTGAGGATCTGTCGCACCCGGCTGACATCGCCGATCAAGCGCTCAGGCAGTTGCGGGTCCAGGCAGGCATAGAGTTGCAGGCCTTTGCTTTGCGCGGCGGCGGCATAGCCTTGCACCACTTCGTGCACCAGTTCCGGGACGGAAAACTCGCTCAGCTCCAGCGCCAGTTGCCCGGCCTCGATCTTCGACACATCGAGCACGTCGCAAATCAACTGCAGCAACGTCGCCGATGATCCCTCGATCGCCCGCAGGTAACTTTTCTGCTGAGTGTCCAACTGTGTTCGTGCGAGCAATTCCAGGGTGCCCAGCACACCGTAGAGCGGGGTGCGGATTTCGTGGCTCATGGTCGCCAGAAACAAGGTCTTGGCTTCGTTGGCAGCATCGGCCGATTGGCGTGCCTGTTCCAGCGCTGCTTCGATCTGTCGCCGTGCGCTGATATCGCTAAATGCACAGAGCAACACGTCTTCACCCTTGTAGCGGGTCGGCGCACAGCTCAGGTATAGGTGACGACCGTCGGCGGTCTCGAAGTAATCGGTCAGGCATGGCGTGGTTTCGTCAAATGCATCACGGATCCAGCCCGCGCCCAGTTGCTCGCTGCACTGGCCCAGCCATTGCCGCGCGAGGGTGTTGTCCAGCACCACTTGGCCGTCACTGCGGCGCAGTACGCACAACGCCACCGGCGCGGTCTGAATCACGTCGCGGCTGAACAGTTCGCTTTCCACCAGCGCCTGAATGCGCTGGATCGCCGGGGTGATGAAACGATGCTCCAGACGACGGACCAACAGGCACACCAGGCTGATACTCAACACGCAGAACAGCAGCGCGCCGAGCATTTGCGGCCACAGGGCGCGCAGTACCGCCAGCAAGTCGATGGAGTAAGTCAGCTGCCAGTCCGAGGATTTCAGCTGCTTGCGCAACACCAATTGCTCGGGCAGCCAGCCATCGCCGACGAAGCCGAAGAAATCCTGTTGTCGCAGCAATGGCAGGTTCTGTTCGGGCGGTGGTTTGTGGCTGTTGCTGAACAGCGGTTTGCCTTGTGAGTTGAACATGGTGAACTCGCCGGCGCTGTGGTCGTTCAAGGCGCTGGAGACTTCACGGTCGTCCATTTCCAGGCCGAGCCAGCCGGAGTGGACGTCGCGTTCATCCAGGCGAATGAAGATGTACAGCTGCGAGTGGCCGTCTGCGGCATGGGTCAGCCACAGTTCCGATAATGTCGCCGTGAGCTTGAGCGACTCCAGTTGATCCAGCGTGGCCTGTGGCAATCCGACGACCAGCGGCGTCGCGTTGTATAGCCGCAATACATGACCGCCGTTGCTGACATACAGCAGATTGAGCTGCTTGGCTTTCAGGTAATCGCGCATGCGCTGGGTCAGCCAGATGCTCCATTGCTTGCCCGGCGTTTGCCCCAGCAGCAAACGGATTTCTTCCTCGGACACCGGCACGTTTATTTTCGCCTTGCGTGTGGCCGACAGGCTCAGGCTTTCCAGCAGCGCTTCGCGGGTGGTGAAAAACGTATGCGCCTCAGCGATGGCGCTGCTCATGTAGCTGCGCCGCTGAGAAATCTCATTGTTGAAGGTAAACAGCAGGAAGCTGTAGACGCCGCCGAGAATGCCCACCAGCAGGACCAGGGCAAAAATGCGCAGCAGACGCCGCGCCGCATCGGGCGAGGACAGGAGCGGGCTGATCTGATGGAGGTAGTTCTTCAATCTCATCCCGGCACTCTAGGCAGGGCCGGGAGCGGGGAAAATCAGACGATCCTTAGAATGCTATAGGTAGTTGACGATGAAGGTGACTTCGGTGTTGGCGCTGCCGGCCTTGAGTTCGCCCGTGGGCAGACGGTAGTACGCGGCGGTTAACGGGATCTTGAAATCGGTGCCGGTGGTGGTGAAGGCGTTGAACGGGTAGGTGGTATCGAAGGAAATCGGCTGCCCGACATCGTTCATCAATTGCAGGCCGATGCCGCTGGCGGTGGAGGTGCTGTTGAGGGCGACGATGCCCTTGGTCGCGTCGATGACGGGTGTCGTGGCCTTGAGCGAATAGGTGA
The DNA here is from genome assembly GCF_900110195.1 of Pseudomonas sp. ok266. Lineage (NCBI taxonomy): Bacteria > Pseudomonadati > Pseudomonadota > Gammaproteobacteria > Pseudomonadales > Pseudomonadaceae > Pseudomonas > Pseudomonas sp. ok266. The sequence continues at coordinate 315,109 of NZ_FOCU01000007.1, forward strand.
CTTTCTTGATGCCGGTCTGGCACTGATTCAAGGCGATGTCGAAGCGCACGGTGCGGGGTTTGGCGCCCGCGTCGCTAAAGTCCTGGAGTTGATAGTCATCGCCCATCGCGACCGGGACGGAAGGGGTCTGGCAGGAGGCGGCGTTCAGCACGATGGGGTTCATCAGGTTAAGTTTCGTCAGGATCAGATCATCGCTCTGCAGGCTGCCCAGATACCCCGCGTCGATGTTGACTTTCGACGTCAACTCGCCGGTTTTGATGATTTCCAGACGCACGGAGTTCGCGCCGAAGCCATAGGCGGAGTTGGCGGCGATGGCTTGCAAAGCTGTTTCGTAACGGCTCAGGGCTTGGAACCAGACGCGGTAGGACAGTCCGCTCTTGCCCAGCGGAAAAATACTGTCCTTACTGGTGGCAGTGCCCAGTTCCGGATTCATCTGAATGCCATACAGGGAAATCCTCGAGCAGCTCCAGACATGGCCATTTGAATGCACTGTATCCTGATAGACCACGGTGCCATTGGGTGTGTCGTCAGCAATGGTCAGAGTCGAACTGGCGAGACTGGCGCCAAAATTGAGGGTTTCAGTCTTTGAGTTGACTGCAACACAGCTGCCGGCCATCACGTTCGAGGCGCAGACAAGCAAACTGGCTGCGATACAAAACAGGAGCGGGTGCTGGAGCTTGAAACGCTTCATGAAGGGGTTTACGTAATTGGCCAAAGAGCGGCGTACGTTAAACACGCCGTTTGCCGATGGACATCAGGCGATTCTTAGAACACGCTCCCGCGCCTGCGCAAACGCGGCGATGTATTAGACTCACCGAAGCCTGAAAACCGTGCAGATTGTGCGGCCCCCGGTTCACCAGAGAGGTCATATGGTCCGCTTGAGTATGGTCTTGCTCGGTCACGACTTTGTGCGCAAGCGTTGGTCCGCGCTGGCGTTGACGGGCATTGTCTGGGGCGCGGCCGGTGTGGGCATCTTCATTGATGCGCTGGACGGCGTTCTGTATTTCCCGCTGCATCTCTTCGGTTACCTGTTGTTGCTCGAAGCCCTGATTCTGCTGCTGGTGCCGGCACCGCAAGCCGGGACCGCTGCGGCCCTGCGCAGAGCGCGCGGACTGGCTTTTCTCTTGCTGGGGCTGCTGATCGTCGACCGGCAACACGCTGCCGGGCTGATTCTGGCGGTGCTGTTTGGCGGGGCTTTTTTGCTCGATGGCGGTTTTCGGTTGGCGGCGGCGCTGGTGGTGCGCTTTGTCGGTTGGCGAGTGTCGCTGCTGGCGGGGCTGTTCGAAATCGGCTTTGGCGTGTTTATCCTCGAACCGTATCCGACGCTGTACAAGGGCACGGTGCCGTTCTGCATTGGCATGAGCCTGTTCCTGACCGGTTGCGCCTTGTTGCGGCAAGCCGTGCGCTTCAAAAATCAGTTGCCGCTGACGAATCCTGCTGCAGTGAGTACGCCGGCCAGCAGCGACGCGTTGGTGATTCACGTCTGGACCCCCAGCGGCACCGTCGACGACACCCTGGTGCGCAATCGCCTGCTCAACCGCTACATCGCGGCGGTCGACATCAACGGCGTGATCTCCGCCGGCCATGCGGCACTGGAATGTGGCCCGGACATTTACATCAGCCATTACCCGCAGGACGACATCGATCGTTCGGCGGGGGATTTTGTGCGCTTGCTGCGGGCGACGCCGAACAACGATGTTGCCGGCAGGTTTTTGCCGGACTATGCCGGCGAGGTGGCGGACTGGTGTCCATCCTCAGTGCAGGTCAGTTTTGCTCATTACGACGCCCGGCGCCTGCATGCGTTCTGGACGGAGTATCGGCAGAACAGCACATACAACCTGACCAGCCGCAACTGTTCCAGCGCCGTCGCCCATAGCCTCGAAGCGGCCTTGGAAGGGGCGATGAACCGGGGGCATTCGAGCATGCTGGATTTCGCCCGGATCATTTTCAGCCCCGAGTTCTGGGTTGCCGCGCAAGTGCGCAAACGGGCAGAGGCGATGGCGTGGACGCCCGGACTGGTGCTCGACTATGCGCGAGCGTTGCATGCTGCCATCGAGCCGGCACCGCCGGGCTGGCACAGCATTTATGCGGTGAGCAAGCGGGCCTTTGGGTATGCGGCCACTGCGTTGCGGGGGCGTGAGGTGCATCCTGTGCAGCCGCCACCTGTGCATCCTTCCGACGAATCCTGACTGGCTTCACACCGAGTCGCTCCAATCGCGAGCAGGCTCACTCCTACATTTGAAATGCGTTCCCTTGTAGGAGTGAGCCTGCTCGCGAAAGCGTCAGCGCGGGCGACACAAAACCAACTCCATTGGTCAACTAATTACCAAGCCTCCTAACTATTCCGTTGACATTCGCTGCCTAGGCAGTAACATCTCGACATACATTCACTGCCTAGGCAGTTATTAGGTGAGCAAATGAAGCATTTCACCCCGGACGAATTCAAACACTGCCATCTCGGCCTGTTGCTTGGCCGTGCCGCGCTGCTCAAGGACCGGATCATCGACACCCACATGGAACCCCACGGCATTACCGCCGCGCAGTTCAAGGTGTTGATCATCATGGCCCAGTTCGGCGTCGATACCCCGGCCGAGCTTTGCCGGCATCTGTCGCTCGACAGCGGTTCGATGACGCGCATGCTCGATCGTCTGGAGCAGAAAGACTTCCTTGCTCGCCAGCGCAGCGAAGGCGATCGCCGTCAGGTGCAATTGAAACTGACCGAGCAAGGCCAGCAACTTGCCGATCGCCTGCCGCACATCGGCGCCGACGCAATGAATGAACTGGCCGGCGCCGTCACTCCGGACGAGTTGAAGACCCTGGAATACATCCTCAAGAAAATTCTGCTGGCAGCCGGTGACCCGATCACTATCCAGCGGTTAGGTGAACACAATGAGCGGTAAAACCTTGCGCAGCAGCCTGACGCTGGTGCTGTCGGCGATGATCCTCGCCGGCTGCGCCAACTACAGCGGCCTCGACACGTCGGGCGCGAGCCTCGATGCGAAAAACCTGAAGGTCGGCCAATCCCTCAACGGCGTGACCCTGTCGCCGGCCGCGTGGCCGAAGAGCGACTGGTGGACCAGCCTCGGCGATCCGCAACTCGACGGCTTGATTCGCGAAGCCCTGCACGACAGCCCGGACATGCAGATCGCCGAAGCCCGTGCGCATCAGGCCAGCGCCGCCGCGTATGCCGCCGATGCCGAACGTTATCCGACCCTCGACGCCAGCGCCGGCATCAGCCGTTCGCGTCTGGCCAAGGATCAGGACCCGCGAGGGCAGGGCGATGCCTACGCCACCGTGCGTAACGTCAGCGCCGGGTTCAATTACAACTTCGACCTCTGGGGCGGCCAGCGTGATGCCTGGGAAGCTGCACTCGGTCAGGCCCGCGCGGCTGAAGTTGATCGTCAGGCTGCGCAGTTGACGCTTGCTGCCGATGTCGCCCGTGCCTACAGCGATCTCGGTCAGGCGCACATCGTTTATGACCTGGCGAACGAAGACCTCAAGCGCACCAAGCAGATGCTCGACCTGAGCCAGCGTCGCCTGAGTTCCGGGATCGACAGCCAGTACCAGTTCCAGCAAACACAAAGTCTGGAAGCCAGTTCCGAAGCCAGCCTGATCGATGCGGAAAAACGCCTGAACAGCGCCAAGATCGCCTTGGCCGTGCTGCTCGGCAAAGGCCCGGATCGCGGCAACGAAATCGCCCGCCCGAAAGTCTTGCAAGCCAGCGCTGTCGCCGTGCCGTCGGTGCTGCCGGCGGAACTGCTCGGTCGGCGCCCGGATCTGGTAGCTGCGCGCTGGCGCGTCGAAGCGGCAAGCAAAGACATTGACTCGGCGAAAACCCGCTTCTATCCCAACTTGAACCTGTCGGCCTCGGCCGGTGCCGAATCTTTGTTGGGTGACGCGATGTTCGGTTCGGCCAGTCGCTTCTTCAACATTGCCCCGACCATTTCGGTGCCGATCTTCGACGGCGGACGCCTGCGCGCCAACCTCGATGCGCGCGACGCCGACTACGACCTGGCGGTGGCGCAGTACAACAAAAGTCTGGTGAAAGCACTGGGCGATGTCAGCGACACGATCAACCAGTTGCGTGACATCGGCCGGCAGATCGGTGCGCAGCAACACGCCACCGACATTGCCCAGGATTCTTACAACACCGTCGTCCAGCGTTACGGTTCCGGCATCGGCAACTACCTGGACGTGCTCAGCATCGAGCAGCAACTGCTGCAGGCCCAGCGTCAACTGGCCAACCTCAATGCCGAGCAGATCGACCTGTCGATTCAACTGATGCAAGCGCTGGGCGGCGGCTTCCAGGGGCAGACCCTGACCGCAGCCAACGCCAGCCCAGCCACGCCGCACAACTAATTCAAGGTACTTGTCATGGCCACTGCCGAAAATACCCAAGCTCAAGGCAACACCCCGGACACCGGCAACCCGCGTAAGCGCAAAGTCATGCTGCTGGTACTCGCCGTTGTCGTTGCACTCGCCTGCGCCGGCGTCTGGGCGTATCACGAATTCATCGGGCGCTTTAACGAAAGCACTGACGACGCCTACGTCAACGGCAACGTCGTCGAAATCACCCCGCTGGTGACTGGCACCGTGGTCAGCATTGGTGCTGACGATGGTGATCTGGTTCACGAAGGTCAGGTGCTGATCAACTTCGACCCGAACGACGCTGAAGTCGGTCTGCAAAGTGCCCAGGCGAAACTGGCGCGCACCGTGCGTCAGGTGCGCGGCTTGTACAGCAACGTTGATGGCATGAAAGCCCAGGTCAACGCGCAGCAGGCCGAAGTGCAGAAAGCCCAGGACAACTACAACCGCCGGAAGAACCTGGCACAGGGCGGGGCGATTTCCCAGGAAGAACTGTCCCACGCTCGCGACGACCTGACCTCGGCGCAAAACGCCCTGGCCAACGCCAAGCAGCAACTGAAAACCACCAGCGCGCTGGTCGATGACACCGTGGTGTCGTCGCATCCGGACGTGATGTCGGCCGCTGCCGATCTGCGTCAGGCTTACCTGACCAATGCCCGCAGCACTTTGATCGCGCCGGTCACCGGTTATGTCGCCAAGCGCACCGTGCAACTCGGTCAGCGTGTGCAACCGGGCACGGCGTTGATGGCGGTGATTCCGCTGGATCAGCTGTGGATCGACGCCAACTTCAAGGAAACCCAACTGCGTGACATGCGCATCGGTCAGCCGGTCGATATCGAATCCGACATCTACGGCAGCGACGTGAAATACAGCGGCACCGTCGACAGCCTCGGCGCCGGCACCGGTAGCGCGTTTGCTCTGCTGCCAGCGCAGAACGCCACCGGTAACTGGATCAAGATTGTTCAGCGTGTGCCGGTGCGCATTCACATCAACGCCGAAGAACTGGCCAAGCACCCGCTGCGCGTCGGTCTGTCGACCAACGTTGAAGTGAATCTGCATGACCAGAGCGGTCCGGTATTGGCCCAGCAGCCGCCGCAGAAGGCCTCGTTCAGCACCAATGTTTACGACCGCCAACTGGCCGAAGCCGACGCGATGATTGCGCAGCTGATCCACGACAACAGCGCCGCGGTGAGCAAAACCGCGCAACGCTGAGATCACACCTGACCCTGTGGGAGCGAGCTTGCTCGCGAAAGCGGTGTGTCATTCAGCATTGTTTTGTCTGACAGGCCGCCTTCGCGAGCAAGCTCGCTCCCACAAGAGGGCGGCGTCAACCTGGTTTCATAGGATTCACAATGAGCAATAACGCCTCTTTCACGCCGCCCAGCCTGTTGCTCAGCACTATCGGCCTGTCGCTGGCGACGTTCATGCAAGTGCTCGACACCACCATTGCCAACGTGGCGCTGCCGACGATTTCCGGCAACCTCGGGGTGAGTTCGGAGCAGGGCACCTGGGTGATCACCTCGTTCGCCGTGAGTAACGCGATTGCGCTGCCGCTGACCGGTTGGCTCAGCCGCCGCTTCGGTGAGGTGAAGCTGTTTCTCTGGGCCACGATTCTGTTCGTGCTGGCCTCGTTTCTCTGCGGTATCTCGACGTCGATGCCGGAACTGATCGGCTTCCGTGTGCTGCAAGGTCTGGTCGCCGGGCCGCTGTATCCGATGACGCAAACCCTGTTGATCGCGGTCTATCCGCCCGCGAGGCGAGGCATGGCCCTGGCGTTACTGGCGATGGTCACGGTGGTTGCGCCAATTGCCGGGCCGATTCTCGGCGGCTGGATTACTGACAGCTATAGCTGGCCGTGGATCTTCTTTATCAACGTACCGATCGGCATCTTTGCGGTGATGGTGGTGCGTTCGCAACTGGCCAAACGTCCGGTGGAAACCAGCCGTCAGCCGATGGATTACGTCGGACTGATCACGCTGATCATTGGTGTCGGCGCGTTGCAGGTGATCCTCGATAAGGGCAATGACCTGGATTGGTTCGAGTCGAACTTCATCATCATCGGCGCGGCGATTTCGGTGATCGCGCTGGCGGTGTTCGTTATCTGGGAAATGACCGACCAGCATCCGGTGGTCAACCTGCGGCTGTTCGCCTACCGCAACTTCCGCATCGGCACGCTAGTGTTGGTGCTCGGTTACGCCGGGTTCTTCGGCATCAACCTGATCCTGCCGCAGTGGTTGCAGACGCAAATGGGCTACACCGCGACCTGGGCCGGTCTGGCCGTGGCGCCGATCGGCATTCTGCCGGTGCTGCTGTCGCCGTTTGTCGGCAAGTACGCGAACAAGTTCGACCTGCGTTTACTGGCCGGGCTGGCGTTTCTGGCGATTGGCTTGAGCTGCTTCATGCGGGCGGGTTTCACCAATGAGGTGGACTTCCAGCACATTGCTTTGGTGCAGTTGTTCATGGGTATTGGCGTGGCGCTGTTCTTCATGCCGACGTTGAGCATCCTCATGTCGGATTTGCCGCCGAGCCAGATTGCCGATGGTGCTGGTCTTGCGACTTTCCTGCGGACGTTGGGCGGTAGCTTTGCGGCGTCGCTGACCACGTGGATCTGGATTCGTCGGGCGGATCAGCATCATGCGTATATGAGTGAGAGCATCAGCACCTTCGAGCCGGCGACTCGCGAGACCTTGAATCATTTGGGCGGGGCGAGTCAGTCGGCTTATGCGCAGATGGATCAGATCCTCACCAGTCAGGCGTACATGCTCTCCACCGTGGATTACTTCACGTTGTTGGGCTGGGGGTTTATGGGGTTGATTCTGATTGTGTGGCTGGCGAAGCCGCCGTTTGCTGCCAAGGCAGGGCCAGCGGCTTCCGGGCACTAAGGTCAAGAGCCCCTCACCCTAACCCTCTCCCGGAGGGAGAGGGGACTGACCGTGGTGGATGTTCGGGATACATCGACCTGACAGACTTCAGTCGAACTCAGGTTTTGAACTGCATGCGGTCGGCTCCCTTTCCCCCTCGCCCCCCTGGGGGAGAGGGCTGGGGTGAGGGGGTAGCGATCTTCAGCCGTGCGGCAAAGCCAGCGGCGGGGCGAAGTCGAACGGCGCCAAGGCGTACCCGCTCTCATCCACCTGCAACGCCCACCCCTGACGATCCCAATCCCCCAACACAATCCGCTTCGCCGCTTGTTCACCAAGCTGCAACTTGTGAATCGCCGGGCGGTGGGTGTGGCCATGAATCAAGGTTTTCACGCCAAACGCCTGCATGATCCGCGGAATCTCTTCAGGCGTGACATCGACAATGTCATTGGCCTTCATCCGCGTCTGTGCCTTGCTTTCGCTGCGCAGTTTGCGCGCCAGCTTATGACGGCTGCTCAGCGGCAGATTGCGCAGGATAAACAGCGTGATCGGATTACGCAGATAACGCCGCAGCTTCATGTAGCCGACGTCGCGGGTGCAGAGGCTGTCGCCGTGCATCAACAGCACCGGCTCGCAGTAAAACTGCACGACACTCGGGTCCTTCAACAACGTACAGCCGGCCTGCTTGCAAAAGGCCTTGCCGAGCATGAAGTCGCGATTGCCGTGCATCAGAAAAATCGCCGTGCCGCTGTCGCTCAATTCGCGCAGGGCCTGGCAGATGGAACGCTGGAAGGGCGTCATGGCGTCGTCGCCAATCCACGCTTCGAAGAAGTCGCCAAGAATGTACAACGCACTCGCCGAGCGGGCGCGTCCGGCGAGCAAATCCAGAAACGCCCGGGTAATGTCCGGGCGCTCCTCTTCCAGATGCAAGTCTGAAATCAGCAATATCACGCTTCGATGATCTCGGCTTTCTCGATGATCACGTCGTCTGCTGGTACGTCCTGGTGGCCGGCCTTGGAAGTGGTCGAAACACCTTTGATCTTGTCGACAACGTCGGTGCCGGCGGTCACTTTACCGAATACCGCGTAGCCCCAGCCCTGCACGTTCTTGCCGCTGTGGTTGAGGAAAGTGTTGTCGGCAACGTTGATGAAGAACTGCGCGGAAGCCGAATGCGGCTCCATGGTACGGGCCATGGCAACGGTGTATTTGTCGTTGGAAAGACCGTTGTCAGCTTCGTTCTGGATGCTTGGACGCTTGTCTTTCTTTTCTTTCATGCCTGGTTCGAAGCCGCCGCCCTGGATCATGAAGTTACCGATTACGCGGTGGAAAACAGTGTTTTCGTAGTGACCGGCGTTAACGTATTCGATGAAGTTGGCGACGGTGATCGGCGCCTTTTCAGCGTTCAGTTCGATGACGATGTCGCCATGATTGGTGGTCAATTTAACTTGAGTCATGATCGCTACTCTTTAGAGGAATTCGTGGTTTTGGGACATCGAACCCCAAAACCGGTTCAGCCAGCGTGGGCCAAGGTGCGCAGTTTAGCGTGACAGGCGCGAATTTCGAGGCTGTTTTTCAATTCCCGGCGATTAAATGCGCTCCTTTATAGACCGTGCTCTGTCAGCCCCTTGACAGCATCGGCTATGATAGCGGCTTTGTTTTGTCTGGCCCCCTCTGCGGCCGCGCACATGTAAGTCAAGGATCCTATGAGCAAGCCCACTGTCGACCCTACCTCGAATGCCAAGTCCGGCCCTGCCGTGCCGGTCAATTTCCTGCGGCCGATCATCCAGGCAGACCTGGACTCGGGCAAGCACACCCAGATCGTCACCCGTTTCCCGCCTGAGCCCAACGGCTACCTGCACATCGGCCACGCCAAGTCGATCTGCGTGAACTTCGGCCTGGCCCAGGAGTTCGGCGGCGTCACGCACCTGCGTTTCGACGACACCAACCCGGCCAAGGAAGACCAGGAATACATCGACGCGATCGAAGCCGACGTCAAATGGCTGGGCTTCGAGTGGTCCGGTGAAGTGCGCTACGCCTCGCAGTATTTCGACCAGTTGCACGACTGGGCGGTGGAGCTGATCAAGGCTGGCAAGGCCTACGTCGACGACCTGACCCCGGAGCAGGCCAAGGAATACCGTGGCAGCCTGACCGAGCCGGGCAAGAACAGCCCGTTCCGCGACCGTTCGGTGGAAGAGAACCTCGACTGGTTCGCGCGCATGCGTGCCGGTGAGTTCCCGGACGGCGCCCGCGTGCTGCGCGCGAAGATCGACATGGCCTCGCCGAACATGAACCTGCGCGATCCGATCATGTATCGCATCCGCCACGCCCATCACCACCAGACCGGCGACAAGTGGTGCATCTACCCGAACTACGACTTCACCCACGGTCAGTCGGACGCCATCGAAGGCATCACCCACTCGATCTGCACCCTTGAGTTCGAAAGCCATCGTCCGCTGTACGAGTGGTTCCTCGACGCATTGCCAGTGCCGGCGCACCCGCGTCAGTACGAGTTCAGCCGTCTGAACCTCAACTACACCATCACCAGCAAGCGCAAGCTCAAGCAACTGGTCGATGAAAAGCACGTCAACGGCTGGGACGATCCGCGCATGTCCACGCTGTCGGGCTTCCGCCGCCGTGGCTACACGCCGAAATCGATCCGCAACTTCTGCGAAATGGTTGGCACCAACCGTTCCGACGGCGTGGTTGATTTCGGCATGCTCGAATTCAGCATCCGTGACGACCTCGACCAGACCGCGCCGCGCGCCATGTGCGTGCTGCGTCCGCTGAAAGTCGTCATCACCAACTACCCGGAAGGCCAGGTCGAAAACCTCGAACTGCCGCGCCACCCGAAAGAAGACATGGGCGTGCGCGCACTGCCATTCGCCCGGGAAATCTACATCGACCGTGACGACTTCATGGAAGAGCCGCCGAAGGGCTACAAGCGCCTGGAGCCTGCCGGTGAAGTGCGTCTGCGCGGCAGCTACGTGATCCGTGCCGACGAAGCGATCAAGGACGCCGATGGCAACATCGTCGAACTGCGTTGCTCGTACGACCCGGAAACCCTCGGCAAGAACCCGGAAGGCCGCAAGGTCAAAGGCGTGATCCACTGGGTGCCGGCTGCCGCCAGCGTCGAGTGCGAAGTGCGTCTGTACGATCGCCTGTTCCGTTCGGCCAACCCTGAGAAGGCTGAAGACAGCGCGAGTTTCCTCGACAACATCAACCCTGATTCGCTGCAGGTACTCACCGGTTGTCGTGCGGAGCCATCGCTTGGCAACGCACAGCCGGAAGACCGTTTCCAGTTCGAGCGCGAAGGCTACTTCGTTGCTGATATGAAGGACTCGAAACCAGGTCAGCCGGTATTCAACCGTACCGTGACCCTGCGTGATTCGTGGGGCCAGTGATTCAGCGTCAAGGGAAATAACGTGCTAACGATCTACAACACGCTCATCAAGAGCAAAGAAGTCTTCAAACCGCTGGATGGCAACAAGGTGCGCATGTACGTCTGCGGGATGACCGTGTACGACTACTGCCACCTTGGCCACGGCCGCAGCATGGTCGCGTTCGACCTGGTGACCCGCTGGTTGCGGTTCAGCGGTTACGACCTGACCTACGTGCGCAACATCACCGACATCGACGACAAGATCATCAACCGCGCCAACGAGAACGGTGAATCGTTCGAAGCGTTGACCAAGCGCATGATCGCCGCGATGCACGAAGACGAAGCGCGCCTGAACATCAAGAAGCCGGACATGGAACCGCGCGCCACGGATCACATTCCGGGCATGCACGCGATGATCCAGACCTTGATCGACAAGGGTTACGCCTACGCGCCGGGCAATGGCGACGTGTACTACCGCGTTGCTAAGTTCATGGGCTACGGCAAACTGTCGCGCAAGAAGATCGAAGACCTGCGCATCGGCGCCCGCATCGAAGTCGACGAGTCGAAACAGGACCCGCTGGATTTCGTGCTGTGGAAAGCCGCCAAACCGGGCGAGCCAAGCTGGGAATCGCCATGGGGCGCCGGGCGTCCGGGCTGGCACATCGAGTGCTCGGTGATGTCCACCTGCTGCCTCGGCGAGACCTTCGACATTCATGGCGGCGGCAGCGACCTCGAGTTCCCGCACCATGAAAACGAAATCGCCCAGAGCGAAGCAGCCACCGGCAAGACCTACGCCAACGCGTGGATGCATTGCGGCATGATTCGCATCAATGGCGAGAAGATGTCCAAGTCCTTGAACAACTTCTTCACCATTCGCGACGTGCTGGAAAAGTATCACCCGGAAGTCGTGCGTTACCTGCTGGTGTCGAGCCACTACCGCAGCGCGATCAACTACTCGGAAGACAACCTCAAGGACGCCAAAGGCGCCCTCGAGCGTTTCTACCACGCGTTGAAAGGTTTGCCGACTGTGGCGCCGGCCGGCGGCGAAGCGTTTGTCGAGCGTTTCACCACGGTGATGAACGACGACTTCGGTACGCCGGAAGCCTGCGCGGTGCTGTTTGAGATGGTGCGTGAGATCAACCGTCTGCGTGAGAGCGATCTCGATGCGGCGGCAGGTCTGGCGGCGCGTCTGAAAGAGCTGGCGAGCGTGTTGGGTGTGTTGCAGTTGGAGGCGGATGACTTCCTGCAGGCGGGCGCTGAAGGGCGTGTTGATGCAGCTGAGGTTGATGCACTGATTGCGGCGCGTCTGGCGGCACGGGCCGGGAAGGATTGGGCTGAGTCGGATCGGATTCGTGATCACCTGACGGCGATGGGTGTTGTGCTGGAAGACGGCAAGGGTGGGACTACCTGGCGTTTGGCTGACTGATTGCTGTGTTTGGCTTCAAAACAAAACCCGCCTAGTGCGGGTTTTTGTTTGGCGGCGAGAAAGCCCCTCACCCTAACCCTCTCCCAGAGGGAGAGGGGACCGAATGGGGGATGCTCAAGAAATACGCCGACCTGAACGTGCTGCACCGAATCCATAATCGACTGGTTCTTTCAGGTCGATGTACTCGGACCTGGCCGGCCTGCTCTGAATCCATATTCGACTCCTTTTTTCAGGTCGATGGATGACTCGAGATACCTCGGTCAGCCCCCTCTCCCTCTGGGAGAGGGCTGGGGTGAGGGTTGCTTTTGACGTTCGCGTAGGTCTTGATATCGGCAACGCGTTCAGCCGGATGCTGAGCGGTGACGATCATGTAAGGAAAACACCATGGCCAATCACTACCGCGAGCTGCTAACGACCCCCGGCGCCACCGGGCTAGTGCTCGCGAGCTCTATCGCGCGCTTGCCGCAGGCAATGATCGGCATCGGCATCATCACCATGCTGGTGCAGCAAACCGGGGTGTACTGGCTGGCCGGCGCAGTCGCCGGGACGTTCACCCTGGCCAATGCACTGCTCGGCCCGCACATCTCCAGACTGGTCGATCAACATGGCCAGAGTCGCGTACTGCCCATCGTCACCGCGTTCAGCATTGTCATGCTGCTGGCGCTGATCACCGCCGTTTACCTGAGAGCGCCCGCCGCGGTGTTCTTTGTACTGTCAGCCTTGGCGGGGACGATGCCGAGCATGCCATCGATGATCCGCGCGCGATGGTCGCAGTTGTTCCGGGGCAAGCCGCAGTTGCACACGGCGTTCTCGCTGGACACGGTCCTGACCGAACTCGCGTACATCATCGGCCCGCCACTGGCGATCGGTCTGAGCGTGAGCTTTTTCGCCGAAGCCGGGCCACTGGTTGCGGTCGGGCTGTTGGCCGTCGGGGTCACGGCGTTTCTGCTGCAACGCCAGACTGAGCCGAAGGTTGTCGTCGGTCACGCCAGCCATAGCGGCTCAACCTTGCTGATTCCCGGGGTGCGCACCATTGTTCTGGCACTGTTGGCGATGGGGGTCATTGGTGGAGCAATCGATGTTGCCGTCGTCGCCTTCGCCAATGCGCAAGGCTGGCCGGGGGCCGCGACCTTCATCCTCGCTGCCTATGCGTTCGGCTCACTGGTGGCGGGCCTGACGTTTGGTGCGATGAGGGTTTCGCTGGCGATCGAAAAACAGTTCCTGATCGGGATATTGGTCACGGCGTTCACTGGCGTGCTGCCCATTTTTGCCACGGACGTTTATGTCCTGTCAGCGACGCTGTTTATTGCCGGCATCTCGTTTGCGCCGACGATGGTCGTGGTCATGAAGCTGGGAACGATCATCATCCCGCCATCGAGGATTACTGAGGGGCTGACGTGGATGACCACCGGTATCAGCATTGGCGTTGCGCTGGGCGGCATGCTGGCGGGGCTGGTCATTGATGGCTGGGGTGCACGGGCGGGGTTTGGCGTGGCCATTGGCGCTGGGATCATGATGGTGGTTGTTGTGTTGGTCGGGTTGCGCACATTGGCGGCGGCTTCGGTTGCGCATGTTGAGCCGGAATTTTCGCCCTCACCCTAGCCCTCTCCCCCAGGAGAGGGGACTGATTGGGGGATGTTCACGAGATACACCGACGTGAACGATGTGTGCCGAATCCATAATCAACCGGATATTTCAGTTCGATGCATCCCGCCAGACACCGCGGTCAGCTCCCTCTCCTTTGGGAGAGGGCTGGGGTGAGGGAAAGGGCGGTTCACTCAACCTTCAATCTGCCGCAACCGCTTGTAAAGCGTATTCCGACTCACCCCCAACCGTCGCGCCAAATGCGAAATATTCCCCCCTGCCGCTTTCAACTCCCGGTTCAACGCCTCTACATCATTCAGATCAACCCCCAACGGCGCCGCGCTCTCCACCGGCTCCATCTCCAGATCAACAAAAAAATCATCCGGCAAATGCTCCAGCCTCACCGGCTGTTCCTCAGCCATCGCCAGCGCCACCTGCATCACGCTACTGACCTGACGCAAATTCCCCGGCCACGGATGACGGCTGAACAGTTCCAGCACCTCTTGGCTCAACCCCGCCCACTGCGTTGGCTCACGATGCTGCTCCCACAACCGTTTAAACAACGCCTCTTTATCACTGCGCTCCCGCAATGGCGGCAGCTCCAGCGTCAGCCCGCCGATTCGGTAATACAAATCCTCCCGAAACCGCCCCAACTGCACTTGTTCGCGTAAGGATCGGTTAGTCGCCGAAATAATCCGCAAATCCACCGGGAACAGCTCGCTGCTGCCTACCGGCTGCACACAGCGCTCCTGCAAAACCCGCAACAACCGCGCCTGAGTCGGCAATGGCATATCGCCGATTTCATCGAGGAATAACGTGCCTCTGTCAGCCTTGCGAATCAGGCCGATGCTGCCTTTCTGATTCGCGCCGGTGAACGCGCCTTTCTCGTAACCGAACAATTCGGATTCCACCAGTTCGGCGGGGATCGCCGCGCAGTTGACGGCGATAAACGCCTGTTTGCTGCGCGAGCTGGCCTGGTGCAGAGCTTTGACGAAGACCTCTTTGCCGACACCGGTTTCGCCATGGATCAGCAGCGGAATGTCTTTCTCCAGCAAACGCTCAGCCTGGCGCACAGCTTTCTCCACGCGACTGTCGCCGAAGTGCAGGGTGCTGAGGCTGATAGCGCCCGCGGGTGGTTTTAATGGCACTTCAACGCTTTTCGGTTCGGCAAACACCCGAGGCTGAATTGGCGCCTGTTTCGGCCGCTTCAACAAACATTGAAAACGGTTACGCCCGGACGTCTGCAAGGCAAACGGCAACCCGTCGGGCTGATTGATCAACTCCAGCAGTGACACCTTGAACAGACTTTCAACGCTCACCCGCGACAAGCGCACACCGAGCAGATTGTCGGCGCGACGATTGGCCGACAGCACTTGACCGCTCTCATCGAAGATCAACAACCCGGCCCACTGACTGTCGAGGTTGTTCAACCCGGTGTTGAAGGTCAGTTGAAAATGCTGACCATGGAACAGGTTGAGGATCAGCCGGTTTTCCACGGTCTGGCTCATCATCTTGACCATACCCAAAGTGTGCGAGGGCGGCAGGTAGCTGTCGCTGGACACATCGAGCACCGCTATGACCTTGCGCTCGGCGTCGAAAATCGGCGCAGCGGAACCGGTCATGAAGCGATTGGCCTTGAGAAAGTGTTCATCGTGTTCGATATGCACGGCCTGCTCACACGCCAGCGCCGTGCCGATCGCATTGGTACCGCTGGTGCGCTCGACCCAACTTGCACCGGCCTGAAAGCCCCGCGCCAGATTCGGTTCGATAAACCGCTGCGTGCCCCACGAGGTCAGCACCTGACCTTGATTGTCGGCGAGCATGATCAGGCAGTTGGAGTTGCTGAGGATGTTTTCGTAATAGGGCAGGACTTCCTGGTGTGTGGTCTGCACCAGTGAGTGATGGCTGTCGAGCAACTGCGCGATGCCGGCGGCAGGCAACTGATCGAAGGCCGGCGTGCTTTGGTGGTCGAGACCGAACGCGCGGCAACGTTGCCAGGAAGTCTGGACGATCGCGTCGTGGGACAGCGGCGGGGCAGGTGCGGCCATGGCAGTCAGCCTCTGATGCAGCGATTTTTATTGTTGTTATGAACCCAAATCCTGAGAACAACACAGATCAACTGTGGGAGCGAGCTTGCTCGCGAAAGCGTCGTATCAGTCACCGAATCGGTTGAATGACACACCGCATTCGCGAGCAAGCTCGCTCCCACAGGATCTCCGGAGCTCACCGAAATGAGTTCATAGAGTGTTGTTCACTATTGTTCATTGTCAATCGCCCACTTGTTCAAATGTGTTCAGCAATGAACGCTCATTCCCCGCGCTTTCAACGATTTTCACGCCAAATCAACCACTTGCCATTTCTGGCACGAAACTCGCTCCCGTGCACAGGTCGCTTGACTCCAATAATAAAAAGGCCGAGCCATGTCACTCACCCTGGAGCACGTCAGCCGTACCGTCGAGGGCCAGATCTGGATCGACGATGCGTGCCTGAAATTCGAACCTGGTTCTTTCAACGTTTTGCTCGGCCGCACGCTGTCCGGCAAAACCAGCCTCATGCGTTTAATGGCCGGTCTGGACAAACCCGACAGCGGCCGCATCCTGATGAACGGCGTCGACGTCACCCAACGTCCGGTGCGCCTGCGCAACGTGTCGATGGTCTATCAGCAGTTCATCAACTACCCGACCATGACCGTGTTCGAAAACATCGCCTCGCCGTTGCGTCAGGCCGGTGTTTCGAAAGAGATCATCCATAGCAAAGTGCAGGAAACCGCGAAGATGCTGCGCATCGAGAAGTTTCTGCAGCGCTACCCGCTGGAACTCTCTGGCGGCCAACAACAACGCACCGCCATGGCCCGTGCGCTGGTCAAGGACGCCGAGCTGATCCTCTTTGATGAGCCGCTGGTCAACCTCGACTACAAACTCCGCGAAGAGCTGCGTCAGGAAATGCGCGAGCTGTTCAAGGCGCGCCACACCATCGCCATTTACGCCACCACCGAGCCCAATGAAGCGCTGGCCCTCGGCGGCACCACGACGATTCTTCACGAAGGCCGGGTGATTCAGAGCGGCCCGTCGACCTCGGTGTACCACCAGCCGCAAACCGTGCTGGCTGCCGAATTGTTCTCCGAGCCGCCGATCAACCTGATGCCCGGGCGCATCGCCGGCAACGAAGTGAGTTTTGCCAACTTCGTACACTTCCCGTTGAACGTCGATCTGCGCCCGGTGGGCGAGGGCGAGTTCCGTTTCGGCGTGCGTCCCAGCCACATCTCGCTGGTGCCGAGCAACGATGACGATCTCGAACTGGCGGTCACCGTCGAAGTCGCCGAGATCAGCGGTTCGGAAACCTTCCTGCACGTGCGCAACGAGCATTTCCTGCTGGTGCTGCACCTGCCCGGCGTTCACGAATACGACGTCGATGCGCCGATCCGCATCTACATCCCGACCCATAAACTGTTCGTTTTCGATGCGCAGGGCCGTCTGGTGCAAGCACCGGGCCGGCGTGTCGCGAGGGTTGCCTGATGGCCGAAATCCGTTTGCAACACCTCGCCCACAGCTACAGTAAAACCCCGAGCGGCGCGGAGGATTATGCAATCCGCGAGATGGATCACGTCTGGGAGCAGGGCGGCGCCTATGCATTGCTCGGGCCGTCGGGTTGCGGCAAATCAACCTTGCTCAACATCATTTCCGGCCTGCTCAGCCCCTCGCAGGGGCACGTCTTGTTCGACGGCAAAGCGGTCAACGACCTGACGCCGGAGAAGCGCAACATCGCCCAGGTTTTCCAGTTTCCGGTGGTCTACGACACCATGACCGTGTTCGATAACCTCGCCTTCCCCCTGCGCAATCAGGGCATGGCCGAGGCGAAAGTGCACAGCAAGGTGCAGGAAATCGCCGAAGTCCTCGACCTGCAAAACCTGCTGAGCAAAAAGGCGCGCAACCTCACCGCCGACGAAAAACAGAAAGTCTCGATGGGCCGTGGTCTGGTCCGCGACGACGTTTCGGCGATCCTCTTCGACGAACCGCTGACGGTGATCGACCCGCACCTGAAGTGGAAACTGCGGCGCAAGCTCAAGCAGATCCACGAGCAGTTCAACATCACCATGGTCTACGTCACCCACGATCAACTGGAAGCATCGACCTTCGCCGATAAGATTGCGGTGATGTACGGCGGCCAGATCGTCCAGTTCGGCACGCCTCGGGAACTGTTTGAGCGGCCGAGCCATACCTTTGTCGGCTATTTCATCGGCAGCCCCGGCATGAACCTGATCGACGTGCAGCCGCAACCCGGCGGCGTCGGTTTCGCCTCGACGCATCTGCCGCTGTCTGACGCGATGCAGCGACATATCCAACACGGCCAGTGGAAAAATCTGAAGGTCGGCATCCGTCCCGAGTTTATTCACGTGTGGGACGAGCCGTTTGATGACGCGATGCAGGCAAAGGTCGTACACGTCGAAGACCTCGGCACCTACAAAATCATGACCCTCGACCTCGACGGCGCGCCGTTGAAAGTGCGTCTGGCCGAAGACAAACCGGTGCCGCAGGGCACGGCGTACATCAGTTTTCCGGCGCAGTGGCTGATGGTCTATGCCGATGAGTTTCTGCTCGAAGCCGACGATGAGGTGCAGCCATGAACAAGGTGCAGAACAACAAGGCCTGGTGGCTGGTATTGCCGGTGTTCCTGCTGGTGGCGTTCAGTGCGGTGATCCCGATGATGACCGTGGTCAACTATTCGGTGCAGGACATTTTCGATCAGTCCAGCCGCTATTTCGTCGGCGCCGACTGGTACAAGCAAGTGCTGCTCGACCCGCGTTTGCACGACTCATTGCTGCGCCAGTTCATCTATTCGGCGTGCGTGTTGCTGATTGAAATTCCGCTGGGTATTGCCGTTGCGCTGACGATGCCAACCAAGGGCCGCTGGTCGTCGGTGGTGCTGATCATTCTGGCGATTCCGTTGCTGATCCCATGGAACGTGGTTGGCACCATTTGGCAGATCTTTGGCCGCGCGGATATCGGCCTGCTCGGTTCGAGCCTCAATGCCATGGGCATCAGCTACAACTACGCCGCCAACACCATGGACGCCTGGGTGACGGTGCTGGTGATGGACGTCTGGCACTGGACTTCATTGGTGGCGCTGCTGTGTTTCTCCGGATTGCGCGCGATTCCCGACGTGTATTACCAGGCCGCGCGCATCGACCGCGCCTCGGCCTGGGCGGTGTTCCGGCATATTCAGTTGCCCAAGCTGAAGAGCGTGCTGCTGATCGCAGTGATGCTGCGCTTCATGGACAGTTTCATGATCTACACCGAGCCGTTCGTGCTCACCGGCGGCGGGCCGGGCAACGCCACGACTTTCTTGAGTCAGACGCTGACCCAGATGGCCGTAGGGCAATTCGACCTCGGTCCGGCAGCGGCGTTTTCGCTGGTGTACTTCCTGATCATCCTGTTGGTGTCCTGGCTGTTCTACACCGCCATGACGCACTCCGACGCCAACCGCTGAGGCCCGGCCATGAGCAAGAGAAAGATTATTCCGTTGCTGGTGTACATCCTGTTCCTGCTGGTGCCGATCTACTGGCTGTTGAACATGTCGTTCAAGAGCAACACCGAAATCCTCGGCGGCCTGACGCTTTTCCCACAGGCCTTTACGCTGGCGAACTACAAGGTGATCTTCACCGACCCGAGCTGGTACACCGGTTATCTCAACTCGCTGTATTACGTGAGTTTGAACACGGTGATCTCGCTGAGCGTGGCGTTGCCGGCGGCGTATGCGTTTTCGCGCTACCGTTTTCTCGGCGACAAGCACCTGTTCTTCTGGCTGCTGACCAACCGCATGGCGCCACCGGCAGTGTTCTTGCTGCCGTTCTTTCAGTTGTATTCGTCGATTGGCCTGTTCGACACACATATCGCCGTGGCCTTGGCGCACTGCCTGTTTAACGTGCCATTGGCGGTGTGGATTCTCGAAGGCTTCATGTCTGGCGTGCCCAAGGAAATCGACGAAACCGCCTACATCGACGGCTACAGTTTCCCCAAGTTCTTCGTGAAGATTTTCATCCCGCTGATCGGCTCCGGCATCGGCGTTACGGCGTTTTTCTGCTTCATGTTTTCCTGGGTCGAACTGCTGCTCGCGCGCACATTGACCTCGGTAAACGCCAAGCCGATTGCGGCGGTGATGACGCGCACGGTTTCCGCTTCGGGTATCGATTGGGGCGTGCTGGCAGCGGCGGGGGTGTTGACCATTCTGCCGGGCATGCTGGTGATCTGGTTTGTTCGCAACCACGTGGCCAAGGGCTTTGCCCTCGGTCGGGTCTGAGGAGCTGATGATGGAATGGATGAGCTGGACCACGCCTACCGCAGCATTCTTCATTGTCATCGGCCTGATTCTGGTCGGCATGACCACTTGGGAATTGCGCTCGCCGAGCATCCTGCGGCGAGGTTTTCTGCCGATTGCCACCACCCGTGGCGATCGTTTGTTTATCGGTCTTCTCGGCAGCGCCTACCTGCATTTGCTGGTGATCGGCGCCACCGACTGGAGCATCTGGGTAGCGTCCGCGTTGTCCCTGGTGTGGCTGTTGGCTGTGATGCGTTGGGGCTAGTCGAGTCGTTCGGCAACGCGGCTCCACAACTTAAACAGGAGGTCTCTATGTTCGACAAAAACAATAAGCTGCGACATAGCATTTCATTGGCAGCCATGCTGGCACTCAGCGGTTTGAGCGCCGCCGCGTGGGCGGATGCCTACGAAGACGCGGCGAAAAAATGGATCGGCAGTGAATTCAAACCGTCGACCCTGACGGCCGAGCAGCAACTTGAAGAACTGAAGTGGTTCATCAAAGCCGCCGAGCCGTTTCGCGGCATGGACATCAAGGTCGTTTCCGAGACCCTGACCACCCACGAGTACGAGTCGAAAGTGCTCGCCAAGGCGTTCAGCGAAATCACCGGAATCAAACTCACCCACGACCTGCTGCAAGAAGGCGACGTGGTCGAGAAAATGCAGACGGTGATGCAGTCGGACAAGAATATTTATGACGGCTGGGTCAACGACTCGGACCTGATCGGTACGCACTTTCGCTACGGCAAGACCGAATCGATCACTGACCTGATGGCCAACGAAGGCAAGAACTTCACCTCGCCGACCCTCGATATCAAGGATTTTATTGGCATCTCGTTCACCACCGCGCCGGACGGCAAGATCTATCAACTGCCCGACCAGCAATTCGCCAACCTGTACTGGTTCCGTGCCGACTGGTTTGAACGTGCGGATCTGAAAGCCAAGTTCAAGGAAAAGTACGGCTACGAATTGGGCGTGCCGGTGAACTGGTCGGCCTATGAAGACATCGCCAAATTCTTCAGCGAAGACGTCAAGGAAATCGACGGCAAACGCGTTTACGGGCACATGGACTACGGCAAGAAAGACCCGTCGCTGGGCTGGCGCTTCACCGATGCCTGGTTCTCCATGGCCGGTGGCGGCGACAAAGGGTTGCCCAACGGTTTGCCGGTGGACGAGTGGGGGATTCGCGTCGAGGACTGCCACCCGGTCGGCTCCAGCGTGACTCGCGGCGGCGACACCAACGGCCCGGCGGCGGTGTTCGCCACCACCAAGTATGTCGACTGGCTGAAGAAGTACGCGCCACCGGAAGCGGCGGGCATGACCTTCTCCGAATCCGGTCCGGTGCCGTCGCAGGGCAACATTGCGCAGCAGATCTTCTGGTACACCGCGTTCACCGCCGACATGACCAAGCCGGGCCTGCCGGTGGTCAACGCCGACGGCACGCCGAAATGGCGCATGGCGCCATCGCCGCGCGGGCCGTATTGGGAAGAGGGCATGAAGCTCGGTTATCAGGACGTGGGCTCGTGGACGTTCATGAAGTCCACACCTGAGAAACAGAAGCTCGCGGCGTGGTTGTACGCGCAGTTCGTGACCTCGAAAACCGTGTCGCTGAAGAAAACCATCGTTGGCCTGACGCCGATTCGCGAGTCGGACATCAACTCGCAAGCGATGACCGATCTGGCGCCGAAACTCGGTGGTCTGGTCGAGTTCTATCGCAGCCCGGCCCGCGTGCAATGGACCCCGACCGGCACCAACGTGCCGGACTACCCGCGTCTGGCGCAATTGTGGTGGAGCCACATCGCCGAAGCGGCCAGCGGCGAGAAGACCCCGCAACAGGCGCTGGATGGTTTGGCCAAGGATCAGGACGCAATCATGACGCGCCTCGAACGCTCAAAGGCTCAGGCCGTTTGTGCACCGAAGATGAATCCGGAGCGCGATGCTCAGTACTGGTTTGATCAGCCGGGCGCACCGAAACCGAAACTGGCGAACGAGAAGCCGAAGGGCGAGACCGTGAGCTACAACGAACTGCTGAAATCGTGGGCGGATGCGCGGAAGTAACAGCTGAAATGTGAAAGGCGAACGGCACTGCAAGGTGCCGTTTTTTTTTGCGCCTGATCTACCGCAATCGCGAGCAGGCTCACTCCTACAGGGGATTGAGGCGTACGCATCATCTGTGAACGACACAAAAACCTGTAGGAGTGAGCCTGCTCGCGATAGCGGTGTGTCAGATAACAAAGATATCGACTGACCCGCCGCCATCGCTTGCAGGCAAGCTCCTACAGAATGCAGTGGTGTTCACAAAACTCAAAAAAACCCTGCCCACTGCAGCATCTACTAAAGGGCATCGGTCAGTGCCAGCTTCATGCTTGAGTTTCTTCAAAGGTATCAAGCATGGCATCAGGCAATGACGAATCGAAATCATCAGGCAGCACCAACTTGCCTTTCATAGCGCCAATTCGTGGTGTGCCGGTTTTTCCTGTGTGAGCGAGAAGGCGCTGCGCCCGACCTTGGACTGCCAGAGTCTCGATTTCTGCAACCAACTCACAAAACATGTCTCTGCTCATAGTGCCCCCCATCGTTCTTCTACCTGCAAAGACCTTCACCATAGAACTACCCACTCAAGGCTGGCTGTAGGACGAAGCGGATGTTAGGGCGGGAGCTTTCGGAGTTTGTGCAGAGACGAGAGCGTATCGGTAAGAAATCGTACAAAACTCGCGATTCCCATTCTGACATTCAACATGGATATCGCCTGATCCGACGCTTTCGCGAGCAAGCTCGCTCCCACAGGTTTCGGCGGCGTCCACTTATTTTGTGAATGACTACTGTCTCTGTGGGAGCGAGCTTGCTCGCGAAGGCTGAGTATCAGGCAGTGCAGATTTTGCAGGACCCACCGCCATCGCGAACAGGCGAAGGCCTACAGGTTTTAGCGGTGTTCACAAAACCTGAGTACCCCGCAAATCACTGTGGGAGCTTGCCTGCAAGCGAAGGGGCCATTGGCGGCACCGCCGGAAATCCAAGCCTGAACACCGTCATCGCCCCCGGCAAACTCTTAACCTCCGCCACACCCTGATGCAGGCTCATGATCGAGCGCACGATTGCGAGCCCCAACCCGGTACTGCCCTGCGAACGCGAGCGACTGCTGTCGACGCGGTAGAAGCGGTCGAACAGATGTGGCAGGTGTTGCGCCTCAATCCCGGCGCCGGGGTTGCTGACCAGCAGGGAGGCCTGAGTCGCACTCTGTTCGATCAGCAGCGTCACGGTTTTCCCGTTCGGGCAATGACGCAGCGCGTTGGACAGCAGATTGGAAATCGCCCGCTGAATCATCAGCCGATCGCCCATCACCGTCGCACTGCCAACGACATTCAAATGAATGTTCTTATCCTGCGCCGACAACGAAAACATCTCCGCGACCTTCGCCGCCTCAACCTCCAGCGCCACCGCTTCAAACGGCGCCAGCGCGGACGGATGACTGACCTGCGCGAGAAACAACATGTCCGAGACAATCCGCGCCACACGCTCCAGTTCCTCGGTGCACGACACCAGCACGTCCTTGTATTCCTCGGTCGTGCGCTCGCGGGACAAGGTCACCTGCGCCTTGCCCATCAGGTTATTGATCGGGGTGCGCAACTCATGCGCCAGATCATCGGAGAATTGCGACAACTGCTGCACCCCGGCATCGAGCCGATGCAGCATGAAATTGATGCCTTGTGCCAGTTCACTCAGCTCCTGCGGCATGTTCACCACGGACAGCCGGTGTTCCAGATCCTGGGTCGAGACCATCGCTGCGACTTTGCGAAACTCGCGCAGCGGCGCCAACCCGCGTTGCACCGCGCCCCACGCGGTCAGGCCGATAAACACCAGCAACAACGGCAAGGCAATCAGCGTCGAGCGTAGATAGGCGCTGAGGAGGGCCTCATCGTGGGCGTTATCCACTGACAGCAGCACCGGCACGCTGCTGCTGTCCTTGAGGCGAATCAGTTTCGAGGCGGTGAGGAATTTCTTGCCTTGCGCGTCGGTGCTGTCGCTGTAAGTCAGTTGATCGGTGGTGGCGCGCACCGCTTTCAATTCGACGCGCGGATCGCTCAATCCCGAGCCGGACTTGAGCAGCGGCGAGCGCTGATTGAGGCGGTCGTAAATGGTCAGCGTGAGGTTGTCGTGCCCCATCACCTGATCGAGCAGAATATGCGGCTTGCCGGTGATTTCATTGGCATCGACGTACAACGACAGGCTGTGTTCGACCTGCGCCATCTTCTTTTCCAGGCTGTCTCTGGCAAGCGAATTCAGCTCATGGGTCAGGGCGAAATAGGCGAGGATCGCCAGAAACACCACCAGCAGCGCACCGAGAATACTCACCGTCAAACCGAGGCGCATCGACAGGCTGGAGGGCTTCATTCCCGTGCCTCCAGCACATAGCCGACACCGCGCAGGGTGTGGATCAGTTTGCTGTCGAACGGGTCGTCGATCTTCGCCCGCAAGCGACGGATCGACACCTCGACCACATTGGTGTCGCAGTCGAAATTCATGTCCCACACCAGCGAGATGATCTGCGTGCGCGTCAGCACTTCGCCGGACTGGCGCATCAGCAGATGCAGCAGGGCGAATTCCTTGGTGGTCAGGTCGATCCGCTGCGCGCCACGAAACGCGCGATGGCGGCCCGGATCGAGCTCCAGATCAGCGACTTTCAGCACCTGCGGCACCGGGATATTTTCGCTACGACGCATCAAGGTGCGCACCCGCGCCAGCAGTTCGGGAAACTCGAACGGCTTGACCAGATAATCGTCGGCGCCCAGATCGAGGCCGCGAATCTTGTCGGCCAGACGCCCGCGCGCCGTCAGCATCATCACCCGCGTCGAATGGGTGCGACGCAGTTGTTCCAGCACGTTCCAGCCGTCGAGCTCCGGCAGGTTTACGTCGAGAATAATCAGGTCATACGCTTGTTGTTGCGCCAGATGCAGGCCATCGGCACCGGTGGCGGCGTGGTCAACGACATAACCACTTTCGGTCAAACCCTGATGCAAGTATTCGGCAGCTTTAAGCTCGTCCTCGACGACAAGGATTCGCATGATCTTTCACCACTTTTATTTAATGGGTATTTAATTTAAAAGCCCCTCACCCTAACCCTCTCCCAGAGGGAGAGGGGACTGAGCGTGGGATATTTCAGAACTACGCCGACGTGAAAGAACGTTACTGAATCCATAATCAACTTGATGTAACAGGTCGATAAAAAACGCCAGACACTTCGGTCGGCTCCCTCTCCCCCCGGGAGAGGGCTGGGGTGAGGGGAGTGCGGACAATAAAGGTTGTAGCGGCTACAGGGTCAACGCCCAAGTGCTTTAGATCAGTGTTCTGCGACAGTAGGTCGCAGTGCTAACCACCAAATTCTCTTGAGTTTACTTACGGCAAGTGCTGTTCAGCAGATAACTACCGTGTTTTTGTTTCGATGTATTTCGATAACGCTGCTAGCACTTCGCATCCTAGAACAAAACAACTTCCCCAAACCGTGGATAACGGATTTGTAATGTTCCAGTCACCTTGTCGATAAGTTCAAAACCCTACCGTGGCGGCATCCGAGATTCTTGAATAAAGGAAGTCCTCCATTGCCCGGTTTAATTAAACTGACGGCGCAATCACGCCTGAAAAAAACCGCCAGCGTCATCTTGTTGCTGGCCTGTACCAGCCTTGCAAACGCAGCGACCCTGACGCTGGATCAAGCCCTGCAAAGCGCCTTCGCCAGCAACCCGGATTTAGCCGCCGCGCAATGGGAAATCGGTATCGCCGAAGGTGACCGCCAACAGGCCGGCCTGATCCCCAACCCCGAAATGTCGTGGGAAGCCGAAGACACTCGGCGCAATTCGCGCACAACCACGGTGATGCTCAGTCAACCGATTGAACTTGGCGGCAAACGCGGTGCACGCATCGATGTCGCCAGCCGTGCGCAAGACGCTGCCAGCATCGAACTGGAGCGCAAGCGCAATGCCTTGCGTGCCGATGTGATTCAGGCATTCAACAGCGCGCAAACCGCGCAGCAACGCTTGCAGCTGTCGCGTCAATCGCTGCAATTGGCCGAGCACGGTTTGCGCGTGGCGCAAGGGCGGATCGAGGCGGGTAAATCTTCGCCAGTCGAAGGCACGCGGGCGCAAGTGCAACTCTCGGAAGTGCGCCTTGAATTGAGCCGCGCCGAACGCGATCAGGCCACCGCGTACCAACAATTGGCGCAAGTCACGGGCGCGGCATTGCCGACGTCGACCAAGGTGCAGGCGCTCACGCAAAGCATGCCGGCCGTACCACCACCGACAAGATTGCTCGAGCGTTTGAACGAGACTGCCGAACTGCGTCTGGCCAAGTTGCAGATCGATCAGCGCGAAGCGTCGTTGGGCCTGGAAAAGTCCCAGCGCATCCCCGATCTCACCGTCAGTATCGGCAGCCAATACAGCGAAACCGAGCGCGAGCGGGTCAATGTGGTCGGGCTGTCGATGCCGATTCCGCTGTTCAATCGCAATCAGGGTAACGTGCTCGCGGCCGCGCGCCGCACCGATCAGGCGCGGGATCTGCGCAACGCCACCGAGCTGCGTTTGCGCACGGAAATCCAGACCAGCCTTGAGCAATGGCAGACCGCCAACGGCGAAGTCATCGCGTTCAACCAGACCATCCTGCCCGCCGCGCAAAGTGCGGTCGACAGCGCCACGCGCGGTTTCGAAATGGGCAAGTTCGGCTTTCTCGATGTGCTCGACGCGCAACGCACGCTGATCGCCGCGCGTAGCCAATACATCCAGGCCGTCAGCGAAGCCACCGACGCCCGCGTACGCATCGAACGGATCTTCGGCGACCTCAGCGTCAGCCGTTGAATTTCACTTTTCAGACAACTGCGCGATGGCTCGGCGCAGAGGAGTTTCCATGGATAAAAGATTGATGGTGGTCGCGGTGGCGACGTTGGCGCTGGGCATTGGCATCGGCTCGCAGTGGTCAGGTCACGCAAGTATCGACGCGCATGCCGATGAGGCCGCTGAACACGCCGATCATGCGCAAGAAGATGCAGCGGCTGAACATGCCGAAGAAGGGCACATCGAATTGAGCGCGGAGCAGATCAGCGCTGCCGGCATTCAACTGGCCGAGGCAAAACCGCAAACCATCAGCCGCGGCCTGCCGTTTCCCGGCGAAGTGCGCTTCGACGAAGACCGCACTGCCCACGTCGTGCCGCGTGTGCCGGGTGTGGTCGAGGCGGTGGCGGTCAACCTCGGGCAAACCGTGAAGAGGGGCCAGTTGCTGGCGGTGATCGCCAGTCAGCAGATCTCCGATCAACGCAGC
Source organism: Pseudomonas sp. ok266 (assembly GCF_900110195.1). Lineage (NCBI taxonomy): Bacteria > Pseudomonadati > Pseudomonadota > Gammaproteobacteria > Pseudomonadales > Pseudomonadaceae > Pseudomonas > Pseudomonas sp. ok266. The sequence goes on from NZ_FOCU01000007.1 coordinate 342,338, forward strand.
GAGCAAGCCGCCGCGCAGCGTCGTCTGGCCTTGGCGCGCACCACTTATGAACGGGAGAAAAAACTCTGGCAGGACAAGATCTCTGCCGAGCAGGATTTCCTCCAGGCGCGCCAGGCGTTGCAGGAAGCTGAAATTGCCCTGAGCAATGCGCAGCAGAAGATCAGCGTACTCAGCGGCAGCGTGGTCGCCACTGGCGGCAATCGCTACGAACTGCGCGCGCCGTTCGATGGCGTGGTGGTGGAAAAACACCTGACGCCGGGCGAGGTGGTCGATGAAAGCACAGCGGCGTTCACCCTCTCGGACTTGTCGCGAGTGTGGGTCACGTTCGGCGTTTCACCGAAGGATCTGAACAAGGTCCAAGTAGGCAAAACGGTCACCGTCAGTGCACCCGAACTGAACGCTGAAGTGGTTGGCAGCGTGGCTTACGTCGGCAGTTTGCTCGGCGAACAAACCCGCACTGCGACCGTTCGCGTCACCCTGGAAAACCCGCAAGGCTCATGGCGCCCCGGTCTGTTCGTCACTGCGCTGGTCGCGACCGACAGCCGCGAAGCGAAAGTCGCCGTGCCGGAAACCGCGATCCAGACCGTCGAGGACAAACCCACGGTGTTTGTGCGTACCGACGACGGCTTTGAAGCGCGCGCAGTAGAGCTGGGCAGCCGCGCAGGCGGTCATGTGGAAATCACTCAAGGCCTGGAACCGGGCGTGCAAGTCGCCAGCGCCGGCAGCTTCGTCCTCAAATCGGAACTGGGCAAAGCCTCGGCCGAGCATTCCCACTGATCCCGGAAGGTCCTCATGTTCGAACGCCTGATCCAGTTTGCCATCGAGCAGCGCATCATCGTCCTGCTCGCCGTTCTGCTTATGGCCGGCCTCGGCATCGCCAGTTATCAAAAACTGCCGATCGACGCCGTGCCCGACATCACCAACGTCCAGGTGCAGATCAACACTGGCGCCGCCGGATTCTCGCCGCTGGAGACCGAGCAGCGCATCACCTTCCCGATTGAAACCGCGATGGCCGGTCTACCGGCACTCGAACAGACCCGTTCGCTGTCGCGCTCGGGCCTGTCGCAAGTCACGGTGATCTTCAAGGACGGCACTGACCTGTTCTTCGCCCGGCAATTGGTCAACGAGCGTTTGCAGATTGCCAAGGAGCAATTGCCCGAAGGCGCCGAAGCGGTAATGGGGCCGATTTCCACCGGCCTCGGCGAGATCTTTTTATGGACAGTGGAAGCCAAGGAGGACGCACTCAAGGACGACGGCACAGCCTACACGCCGACCGACCTGCGGGTGATTCAGGACTGGATCATCAAGCCGCAATTGCGCAACGTGCCGGGCGTCGCCGAGATCAACACCATCGGCGGTTTCGCCAAGGAATATCAGATCGCGCCGGACCCGAAACGCCTGGCCGCGTACAAACTGACGCTCACCGATCTGGTCACTGCGCTTGAGCGCAACAACGCCAACGTCGGCGCCGGTTACATCGAGCGCAGCGGCGAGCAATTGCTGATCCGCGCGCCGGGGCAAGTGGCGAGCACCGAGGACATCGCCAACATCGTCATGGCCAATGTCGACGGCACGCCGATCCGGGTGAAGAACGTCGCGACAGTGGAAATCGGCCGCGAATTGCGCAGCGGCGCGGCCACCGAAAACGGGCGTGAAGTGGTGCTCGGCACGGTGTTCATGCTGATCGGCGAGAACAGCCGCACGGTCTCGCAAGCGGTCGCCAGCAAGCTCGAACAGATCAACAAATCTCTACCGCAAGGCGTGATCGCGGTGCCGGTGTACGACCGCACGCACCTGGTCGACAAAGCCATTGCCACGGTGAAAAAGAACCTCATCGAAGGCGCGATTCTGGTCATCGCGATTCTGTTTCTGTTCCTCGGCAACATCCGCGCGGCACTGATTACCGCGATGGTGATTCCGCTGTCGATGCTGTTCACCTTCACCGGCATGTTCAGCAACAAGGTCAGCGCCAACCTGATGAGCCTCGGCGCGCTGGACTTCGGCATTATCGTCGACGGCGCGGTGGTGATTGTCGAAAACACCCTGCGTCGGTTGGCCCATGCGCAGCAGCATCACGGACGTTTGCTGACCCGTGCCGAGCGTTTCAAGGAAGTCTTTGCCGCAGCGAAAGAGGCGCGGCGACCGCTGATTTTCGGCCAGTTGATCATCATGGTCGTGTACCTGCCGATCTTCGCGTTGAGCGGCGTCGAAGGGAAAATGTTTCACCCGATGGCGTTCACCGTGGTCATCGCTTTGCTTGGCGCGATGCTGTTGTCGGTGACCTTTGTGCCGGCGGCGATCGCGTTGTTCGTAACCGGCAAGGTCAAGGAAGAAGAGGGCGCGGTGATGCGCGGCGCACGTCGCGTTTACGCGCCGGCGCTGGCCTGGGTCATGTCCCATCGCGCAATCGCAGTGGGCGCGGCGTTGGGCGTGATCGTGCTCAGCGGTGTGCTCACCAGTCGCATGGGCAGCGAGTTTGTTCCGAGCCTGAGCGAAGGGGATTTTGCCCTGCAAGCGCTGCGCGTGCCGGGCACCAGCCTGACGCAATCGGTGGATATGCAGCAGCGGTTGGAGACGTTGATTCTGGCGAAGGTGCCGGAAGTCGAGCGCGTGTTTGCCCGCACAGGCACCGCCGAAATCGCCTCGGATCCGATGCCGCCGAATATCTCGGACAGCTATGTGATGCTCAAACCGAAAGAGCAATGGCCGGATCCGGACAAGTCCCGCGAATCCCTGATGGCCGAGTTGCAGGCTGCCGCCGCGACGTTGCCGGGTAGCAACTATGAACTGTCGCAGCCGATTCAATTGCGCTTCAACGAACTGATTTCCGGCGTGCGTAGCGATGTCGCGGTGAAGGTGTTTGGCGATGACATGGACGTGCTCAATGCCACGGCGGCGAAGATTGCTGCGGCGATGCAGAAGGTCAACGGCGCATCCGAGGTCAAGGTTGAGCAGACTACCGGGTTGCCGGTGCTGACCATCAACATTGATCGCGATAAAGCCGCGCGCTACGGACTCAACGTGGGTGATGTGCAGGACACCATCGCCGTCGCGGTGGGCGGGCGTCAGGCCGGGACGTTGTATGAGGGTGATCGGCGTTTCGACATGGTTGTGCGTTTGTCCGACGCCATGCGCAAGGACATCGACGGACTGTCGGCGCTGCTGATTCCGGTGCCCGCGCTGAGCGGCGCTGCGAATCAGATCGGCTTCATCGCGCTGCAAGACGTCGCCAGCCTCGACCTGGTGCTCGGGCCGAATCAGGTCAGCCGCGAGAACGGCAAGCGACTGGTGATCGTCAGCGCCAACGTGCGTGGGCGTGATATCGGCTCATTTGTCAGCGAGGCCGGCGAGGTGATCGAACGTGACGTGCAAGTGCCGGCCGGTTACTGGACCAGTTGGGGCGGGCAGTTCGAGCAACTGCAATCGGCGGCCAAGCGCTTGCAGATTGTGGTGCCGGTGGCGTTGCTGTTGGTGTTCGGGTTGTTGTTCATGATGTTCAACAATATCAAGGACGGCTTGCTGGTGTTTACCGGGATTCCGTTTGCGCTGACCGGTGGGGTCATGGCGCTGTGGTTGCGCGATATTCCGTTGTCGATTTCGGCGGGTGTCGGGTTTATCGCGTTGTCCGGGGTTGCGGTGTTGAACGGGTTGGTGATGATTGCGTTTATTCGTAATTTGCGTGAGGAGGGACGGTCGCTGTCCGATGCCATTAACGAAGGTGCGTTGACGCGTTTGCGGCCGGTGTTGATGACGGCGTTGGTGGCGTCGCTGGGGTTTATTCCGATGGCGCTTGCAACCGGCACCGGTGCGGAGGTGCAGCGACCACTGGCGACCGTGGTGATCGGCGGAATACTGTCCTCCACGATCCTCACACTGCTGATCTTGCCGGCGCTTTATCAACTCGCCCATCGCCGGGATGAGGACACTGTTCCATCTAAATAGGTAATCCCCTTGTGGGAGCGAGCTTGCTCGCGAAGGCGGTGTGTCATTCAACAAATCAGTCGACTGATCCGGCCTCTTCGCGAGCAAGCTCGCTCCCACAGGGGTTACGTGCACTGATCCGGCAGATAACGGATATGTAATGTCCCCGCCACCGTCACGATAGGTTCGGATTGTTACCTTGATCCCGTCAGTTACTTAAACGAGGAATCAAAGATGAAAATCGTACAGATGGGTGCTCTTGTTGTGGCGTTGGCGATCTCTTCCGTGGCTCTGGCCGAAGGCGGCGGCGACCGCACATTCGAGCGGATGATGACCAGCAACGACCGCTCCATGGAACTGTTCGTCGCCAAGGAACAAGCCGCCGGCAACCCGGTGGTCGTCACTGACAAGAAAGACGACAAAACCCGCGATCTGTAAGCCTGCTGCACCTGAACAAGCCCGTTATCGCGCATCGATGCCGGGCTTTTTTTACGCCCGGACGGGAAGGAAATGGTATGAAAGTACTCAAGTTGATCGCATTCGCGGCTGTCATGGCGATGTCGGTGAATGTGCTGGCTGAAGGTGGCGGTGACCGCACTTTCGAACGCGCGCTCAGCGCCAACAGCAAAGCCATGGAACAGTACGCCGCCAACCAGGGCAAAGCGCCGCCGGTGGTGAAGGATTACGAATATGGGATGAAGCTGGACGTGGTCAAAGTGGTGAGCGTGGTCAAGCCACAGCCTGCGTGCAAAGTGGTGCCCACCGCGATGACCTACGAGGACTCCAAAGGTCAGATCAATACCATCAAGTACAACGTGATGGGCGTGTGTCGCAACGGCGGGAGCTGAATCCTTTACGGCGAAACGCGGCCCGAGCCTTCGGCAGCTCCTACAGGGGCCGAATTGCAATATCACGCTGCGTATTTCAATTCGTGATGTTTAAAGGTTGTGTGTGAAGTGCAGAACCTTCCCACAATGTTTTCAGGTTGTCCGTCGGACGTCAGCTCTCTAGCCTGTGGGGGTCGCTGCCAATTCAGCGATCGGGATTGGAACCCCGCGGATCAACTGAAGCAAGACGCACTGTTCATGACGTATGCTTGCGCACTTTCATGTGTGCACTCCGTTATGGCGGCTGTGCGCGGGAGACTTCGAGTCTGTCGGGTTTGCTCAGTTGCCCGGGTTCCAACCTGCGTACAGCTGCCACCCTTTCGCGTGGAACCGAAAGGGCCAGCTCCACCTTCAAGCTGAGTAAAACATTATGAAAAAGCCAACCCCGAATCCCCCCGAAACAGACGCCATCCCCGACGCCAACTCAACATCGCCTTACGCCTCCGTCGACACCCGAAAACTCCACGAAGCCGCCGACCGCGCCCTCGATTTCTACCTCAAACCCTCAGCCGCCATCATGTCCGCGCCGTACATCCCCAACCAGATGTTCCTGGCCAATCCCAAAGCCGACACCGAATCATTACTGGCCAACGCCAGCGAATCCCTGGCCTCGGCCACGGTGATGCTCGGTGACTTCGCTGCGCTGCTGAACGGCACCCATCGCAAGACTCTGCTCGGCATCGCGCAGGTCGTCATGCTTGGTGAATTAGCGGTGAACAAAGCTCTGGATAACGTGGAGGTCACGACGTAGGCGAAGGTCCTTTGGCGAGGATCTTTTTCTCGCCAGGCCTAAATAAATGACCGTGTATCTGAAAGCTATACGCGTATATGCATTAGCTACACGGTCGGTATAGAATCGACTCCGAAGCCGCTCTCATGGCTTCGTACCTCAAACGTTAGATCTCACGTTAAGAGCATGGCCTAAACCTCTCCGGGCCACTCAAGGAGTCAGAAAATGAAAAGTAAGCAAAAGCTGATGTGCTAACGCCATAAGGAGGCTCCAGTTCCAACATCACCTACCCAGATGGGAAACAGAACAAATGTCCACAACTGAAAGCGTTGAAAAATCCAAACCCGTTCCAATCAACATGAGAGCGGACGAAAAGAAACGTAATCTGATCGATTTGGCAGCCGCCATGTCTGGTCGTGATCGCACAAGTTTTATCCTGGAAGCTGCCTGCCAAAAAGCTGAAGAGGTGATTCTGGATAAACGACTGTTCCTTCTCGACGACAGCGCATTTGACGCATTCGAACAAGCTATTGAAGCCAATCCGGCTCGAGGTAACGAATGCCTGCACCAACTGCTCGCACGTCCAAAACGTTGGAGTTGACCGCCCCCGAGAAGCTCAACGACCTACACGAACTCGATGCTTTCGATTCTGGTGAGGTGACCATTGACCATTACCTGCAGAGGAAGGCGCGAAAAGCCCAATCCACCAAGCAGGCTGTTGTGTACGTCAGTTGCCTCAAAGGCACGTCGAATGTGATGGCCTACTACACGCTCTCCAGCGGATCAGTCGCCCGTGCCAGCGTCATGCCGAAAAGCCGTCAACGCAATTCGCCCAGTGTCCATCCGGTCACTCTATTGGGGCGTATGGGGGTAACGCGCGAAGCTCAGGGCCAAGGTTTCGCTGTCGATTTACTGCAAGATGCGATTGAAAGAGCCCTCAACGCGTCTCAGTCGATCGGATCCAGCGCGATAATTGTTCATCCCTTGAATGATCGGCTGTCGAGCTTTTATATCAAGTACGCAGGTTTCATTCCGTGCCCCGGCATTTCCCCCATTACCCTGATGCTGCCTTTACGCTAAAGCTCGGCTTAATCAGCTACCCGCTAGGTTGTCTTGATAGCGGGTTGATTATGTCGCGACCGCAAAGCAAAAAAAGGCGCCCCGAAGGACGCCAAAAGATTCACCTCTTACCAAAGGAGCAAGGAGCTTCTAAAGGTGAATTTGCATCAGCCGCGCAATCAAAGAATCGCCAGCGGATACTCGACAATCACCCGCACTTCATCCAGATCCGACTCGAACGCCGTGGCGCGGGTTGTGGCTTGGCGCAAGCGCAGTGACAGATCTTTCATCGAACCGCTTTGCACCACGTATTTGACTTCGATATCACGCTCCCAACGTTTCTGATCGGTCAGCGGATTGCCCTCGGCATCGCGGCGCATATACACGGCGTTAGCGTTTGAATAATCAGCGTTGGTGCCGCGCGCGTAACGGGTCATGAACGACAGACCGGGTACGCCATAGGTGCTCATGTCGAGGTCATAGCGCACCATCCACGAACGCTCTTTCGGCGAGTTGAAGTCGCTGTACTGGATCGAGTTGTCGAGGAAGATCGAATCGGACTGGCGCAGGTAGTCGAAGTCGTCATTACCGTTGTTGCGCTGGTGGGAGAGGGCGACAGAGTGGGCACCAAGCTTGACGCCAACGCGGCCGCTCCAGATGTTGTTGTCGAACTCGCCGAGCAGTTGTTTGCCCTCGTCGACGGCCTTGTAATAGTTCAGGCCACCGAACAGCGATAGGTCATCCGAGAGCGGATAGGTCCAGGCGGTGCCGGCGTAGTACTGATTCCACGCATCCTTGAGACGGCTGGAATACAGACTGAAACTGAGATTTTTGTTCAGCGCATAATCGCCGCCACCATAAGCGATCCACGGCGAATTGACCGGACCTGCATAGAAGGTCGCGAAGTTCTCACGCATGTCGCTGGACGCCGGCTGGCTCATCGCATGCAACCGGCCACCCTGCACCGACAGACCTTCAATGCTGGTGTTGGTCGCCGTCACCCCGCGAAAGCTCTCCGGCAGCAAGCGCGAGTCACCGGCCGCGACCATCGGGTTGGCCGGGAACACATCCCCCACCCTGACCACCGTATCGAACGCCCGGATTTTCGCGGCGCCGCCGACCTTGGTGTATTCGTCCCGCGCCTCGCCGTCGCTGTTGACCGGCAACACATCAAACGAACTGCGCCCACCGTTGCGTCCGTCACCGGTATCGAGTTTCAGATCAATCATCGCAAATGCATCGACACCGACCCCGACGGTGCCTTGGGTGAAACCGGACTCGAACTTGCTGATCACCGCATGCGACCAGGCCTCGGAATAACCGTTGCCGGTGGGGCTGGACTGGCCGTTGCGATGATCACGATTGAAGTAGAAGTTGCGGTTGAGCACCGTCAGGCTGCTGCCTTCGACAAAACCTTCAGGCTTGTCTTCTGCAAACACCATGGACGGCCCGGCGCCGACCACCACCGCTAAAGCGGCCATCGATATTTTTGTAGGGTTAACCATCAAACACTCCTTGGGTTTGGCAGAACGGGAACGTGCTTCGGCGTGGGTTTTATTGTTCGACGGGGCAGGGCCCGCCGGCATTGGTCGCCGGGTCACATCGTTGCAAGCTGCGGATAACACCAAGGTGATGAGGGAATTACAATTTGGTCATGTGGCTGGAATTAAAACCTTGTGTCAGGTCAGGGCTGCGAGTTGTTCGATTGTCTGTGGAAAACGCTCGACCAGACGGATCAGGGTTGTGGCCTGAGCATTGGGCGTTGCTCGTCCTTGCTCCCAGTTTTCGAGCGTTCGCGTGTTGGTGCGTAGATACATCGCGAATACTGACCGGGAAAGATTAAGTTGCTGACGGATGGCTATCACTTCTTCAGCAGTGATCGGCATCAGTTTTGGCAGTTGAACTTTGTGGGTACGCAAGGTGATTTTGCCTTGGCGTTCATCGGCCAGTGCTTCCAGTCCATCCATCAGTTCGGAAAAAATGTCACGTTTCATAGTGGGTTCTCGCGTTGAGTTCTCTATCCAGCGTTTTTCTGAAAAGTTTTTTCTGGGCAGGCGTCAAATCGTCCTGCTCGTTTTTGTTGTAGACGGTAAAGAGCCAGAACTGATCGAAGCCTGACCACCAGTAATAAATCACTCGTAATCCGCTGCGCTTACCTTTCCCTCTTCGTTGGTCGCCAAAGCGAATTTTACGAAGCCCGCCTGTGTCCTCGATGAGATCGCCCGCTTCCGGATTTTTCAGCAACTCCAGTTGAAAGCTGCGAAACAGATCGTCATCCAGATAGTCGTCTCGGTGCTTCTGAAATACAGGCAATTCGATAAATAGAGCATCCATGTTCTGTACGCTACCTACGTATAGTGTTGTCTCGATAATCGAATCGGTCAAGGCCTCCTGGCCTTGCTTTTCGTCCCTTTTTCAACGGTAGACGCCGCTCGTAAAAACACCTGTAGGACGAATCGCCGCGTTTGGTGAGAACGTTCGATTGATCTATGAAGACGCTTCGCAGTTGCTGTGTCGGAACAGTCCCGCAAGCAGTGCCCAACGCCGAATGGTGATAGCGGTGGGGTGTCGGGCGAAGAAGAGGTTGAATGTGCCGACGCCTTCGCGAGCAGGCTCGCTCCCAAAGTGATCCAGGGTGGTTACAGACTTTGTGAACACCATCGAAACCTGTGGGAGCCGGGCTTGCCCGCGATGAGGCCAGCGCAAGCGCTCGAGATGTTAAATCCCACAAAAACAAAAACGGCACCCGAAGGTGCCGTTTTCATTTCTAGCCAGCCGAACTATCAGCCCGCCAGACCCGCCTGCTGAACCAGAGTCAGCAATGGCTGCGGGTACACACCCAGGAAGAACGCGACCAGGGCGATGGCCAGCAGCATCACGCCGCCTGCCTTCTGTTCCCAGTGCAGCTGGGCGTCGTGGCGACGCAGGTTTGGCTCGATCAGGTACAGGGTGACCATCACGCGCAGGTAGTAGAAGACGCCGATGGCGCTGCCCAGCACCAGCGAACCGACCAGCCACCATTGGTGCGACTCGACACCGGTAGCGATGATGTAGAACTTGCCGATGAAGCCAGCAGTCAGCGGGATGCCTGCCAGCGACAGCATCATCACGGTCAGAACAGCAGTCAGGTACGGACGGCGCCAGAACAGGCCGCGATACTCGTACAGGGCATCCGCGTCACGGCCGTTGTACGGCGAGGACATCAGGGTGATTACGCCGAACGCGCCGAGGCTGGTGATCACGTAGGTGACCAGGTACACGCCGATGGCTTCCACCGCCAGACCCTTGCTTGCCACCAGTGCGATCAGCAGGTAGCCGAAGTGCGCGATGGACGAGTAACCGAGCAGACGCTTGAGGTTGCTCTGGGTCAGGGCCAGCAGGTTACCGAACAGGATCGAGGCGATCGCGATGACGGTCAGCACGTCGCTCAGTACGCCACTGCTGGCAGCAGGGGAGATCTGGAATAGACGCACCATCACCGCAAACACCGCAACCTTCGACGCAGTCGCGAGGAACGCGGCGACCGGTGCCGGAGCACCTTCGTAGACGTCCGGCGTCCACAGGTGGAACGGCACCAGCGACAGCTTGAACGCCAGGCCGATCAGCATCATGCCCAGGCCTAGTTGTGCCAGCGAGCTAGGCAGGCCAGTCGCAGCCAGAGCCTGACCGATACCGACGAAGCTCAGCGAACCCGAGTCTGCGTACAGCAGCGCCATACCGAACAAGAGGAACGCGGAACCGGCAGCCGACAGCACCATGTATTTGATGCCGGCTTCCAGCGAACGCTTGTTGAAGAAGGCGTAGGCCACCAGACCGTAAACCGGTACCGACAACAGTTCCAGACCGATGAACAAACCGGCCAGGTGCTGCGCGCTGACCAGAACCAGACCACCGGCGGCGGCCATCAGGATCAGCAGGTACAGTTCTTCACGGTTGCCCGGGTAACCCGAACCGCCATCACCCAAGTAGGCGTGGGCGAGGGTCACACAGGCGAGGGTGGCGACCAGGATCAGCGCCATGTACAGGCAAGCGAAGGTGTCGATTTGCAGCAATGGGGTCACGGCCAGAGGCGCGACTTTCAGGGCTGGCAGAATCGACAGCAAGGCCAGGTTCAGACCGGCGACCGAGATCAGGAAGGTCTGCGAGTGGTTGCGGCGCCAGGCGATTGCCAGCATCACCACGATAATGGTGAGGCTGGTGATCAACAGTGGCGCAAGCGCAATAAAGTGTTGAATCGTGAATTCCATAGCGCTCTTACCGGGCCGAAGCGAGTTGAGTGAAGGCGGTGCCGAGCCACTGCTGCACGCCATGCATCGTGGCGGCAGAGGTGTCGAGGAACGGTTGCGGGTAGACGCCGAGGTAAACCAGCAGCACCGCAAGGCCCAGCACCATGATCAGTTCGCGAGCGTCCATACCGTGCAGGATCGAATCCGATTTCGACGGACCGAAGTAGGCACGGTGGATCATGATCAGCGAGTAGACCGAACCGAACACCAGACCGGAGGTGGCAATTGCAGTGATCCACGGCCAGCTTGCGAAGGAGCCGATCAGGATCAGGAACTCACCGACAAAGTTACCGGTACCCGGCAAGCCCAGGGATGCGGCTGCGAAGAACAGGCTGATCGCCGGCAGGTAAGCGATACGCGACCACAGACCGCCCATCTCACGCATGTCACGAGTGTGCAGACGCTCGTACAACTGACCGCTGAGGATAAACAGTGCCGCCGCCGACACACCGTGCGCGAGCATCTGGATCACTGCACCTTGCAGGGCCAGTTGGCTGCCGGAGTAGATGCCGATCAACACGAAGCCCATGTGGGAAACGGACGAGAAGGCAATCAGACGCTTGATGTCGGTTTGTGCGAAAGCGAGGAACGCACCGTAGAAGATCCCGATCAGACCGAGGGTCATGGCGATCGGCGCAAACTCGGCCGAAGCATTCGGGAACAGCGGCAGGGCGAAACGCAGCAGACCGTAGGCAGCGGTTTTCAGCAAGATACCGGCGAGGTCGACGGAACCGGCAGTCGGCGCCTGGGCGTGGGCATCAGGCAACCACGAGTGGAACGGTACGACCGGCAGCTTGACCGCGAAGGCGATGAAGAAGCCGAGCATCAGGATGTACTCGGTGGTCATCGACATCTTGGTTTTCAACAGGTCGGCGTAGTTGAAAGTAATCACGCCGGTGTTGTTGAAGTTGACCAGCACCAGACCGAGGATCGCCACCAGCATGATCAGGCCGGACGCCTGAGTGAAGATGAAGAACTTGGTCGCTGCGTAGATCCGGGTTTTCTTGCCGTCCGAAGAGCTGTGACCCCAGAGCGCGATGAGGAAGTACATCGGCACCAGCATCATTTCCCAGAAGAAGAAGAACATGAACAGGTCGAGGGCGAGGAACACGCCGACAACGCCGCCCAGGATCCACATCAGGTTCAGGTGGAAGAAGCCAACGTGACGTTGAATCTCTTTCCACGAGCAGAGTACCGAGAGGATACCCAGCAGACCGGTCAGCAGGATCATCAACAGCGACAGGCCGTCGAGGGCCAGGTGCACGTTGATGCCGAAACGCTGGATCCAGACATGCTTGAACTCAAGCGCCCAGGTCGGATCGGCGCCAGGCGCCGGCGCAAATGAATAGTCACCGTGGGCCCACAGCCAGAGGCCGAGGGCGAGTTCCAGGGTCATGGTCAACAGCGCAATCCAGCGGGGCAGGGTAGCGCCGAAGCGCTCACCCATCCAGCACAGCAGGCCGCCGATGAAGGGGATCAGGATTAGCCAAGGCAGAATCATGACGGGCTCGTTTCCTTTCGCAAATTCGCAAGGTTCATATCAGACCGCTACCAGCACGATGGCGCCAATCACCAGCACGGCACCAGCAGCCATCGAAGCAGCGTACCAACGCAGTTGACCGGTCTCGGTGCGGCTCAGGGCAGTGTGACCACCCTTGGCCATACGCGGGATCAGACCGATGGTCTGGTCGAGCGGGTCTTTGCGCAGTACGTGGCTGATCGCCAGGTAAGGCTTGACGAACAGTTTGTCGTAGATCCAGTCGAAGCCCCAGGCAGCGAACCACCAGGCCGAAAGGAAACGGCCGATGCCGCTATTGGCGATGGCCGTGACGAAGCGACGCTTGCCGAGGAACAGCAGCGCTGCCAGCAGGATACCGGCCAGGGCAATGGCGCCCGAAGCGATTTCCAGACTGTGCTTGGCTTCGCCACCGGCATGGCCAACGCTTTCCGGCAGTACGCCGTGCAGCGGTGGCACGATCATGGCGCCGACGAAAGTCGACAGCACGATCAGCACCGACAGTGGCAGCCAGTGCGAGATGCCGTGACCGGCGTGGGCTTCGGTCTTGGCTTCACCGTGGAACGTGATGAAGATCAGGCGGAAGGTGTACAGCGACGTCATGAACGCGCCGACCAGACCTGCGTAAAGCAGACCGTGGTTGCCGCTGGCGAACGCTTCCCAAAGGATTTCGTCCTTGGAGTAGAAGCCTGCGGTAACCAGTGGCAGAGCGGCCAGGGCGGCACCACCAACGATGAAGCTGGCGTAGGCCAGTGGCAGTTTCTTCCACAGACCGCCCATTTTGAAGATGTTCTGCTCGTGGTGGCAGGCAACGATCACCGCACCGGAAGCAAGGAACAGCAGGGCCTTGAAGAAGGCGTGGGTCATCAGGTGGAAAATCGCGCCATCCCATGCACCAACGCCCAGCGCCAGGAACATGTAGCCGATCTGGCTCATGGTCGAGTAGGCGAGGATACGTTTGATGTCGGTCTGTACCAGTGCGGCGAAACCGGCCAGAACCAGGGTCACGCCACCAACGATGCCGACCAGGTGGAGGATTTCCGGCGCCAGGGTGAACAGACCGTGGGTACGGGCGATCAGGTAGACACCGGCGGTCACCATGGTCGCGGCGTGGATCAGTGCCGAAACCGGAGTAGGACCGGCCATTGCGTCCGCGAGCCAGGTTTGCAACGGCAGTTGTGCCGATTTACCGACCGCGCCACCCAGCAGCATCAGGGTCGCCAGGGTGATCCAGAAGTCGCCGACCTGGAATTTCTGCGGTGCCAGCACCAGCAGTTCCTGGATGTTCAGCGTGCCCACTTGCTGGAACAGGATGAACAGGCCGATGGCCATGAACACGTCGCCGATCCGGGTCACGATGAACGCCTTGAGTGCGGCGTTACCGTTGTTGCGGTTGCTGTAGTAGAAACCGATCAACAGGTACGAGCACAGGCCCACGCCTTCCCAGCCGAAGTACAGGAACAACAGGTTATCGCCGAGTACCAGGAACAGCATGCTGGCGATAAACAGGTTGGTGTACGAGAAGAAGCGCGAGTAACCCGCTTCACCGCGCATGTACCAGGATGCGAACAGGTGGATCAGGAAACCTACACCGACAACCACGCCGAGCATGGTGATCGACAGGCCGTCGACGTAGAGGGCGAAGTCAGGCTTGAAGCCTTCGACCGCCATCCACTTCCACAGTACCAGCGTGTAGTGACCGCCTTCGGGTGGTGCGACGTTGAATTGCCAGATGACGTAGGCGGCGACAATCGCCGACAAGCCAATGGAACCCACGCCGATCAGCGCCGAGAGGTTTTCCGACCAGCGTCCACGGGAGAACGACAGCAGCAGGAAACCGATCAGAGGGAATACGAAAGTCAGAAAGATAAGATTCATCCGCGCATCTCACTGGCAGCGTCGATATCGAGCGTGTGGAAGCGGCGATACAGTTGCAGCAGGATCGCCAGACCAATACTGGCCTCGGCGGCTGCAAGGCTGATCACCAGGATGAACATGATCTGTCCATCCGGCTGGCCCCAACGGGCGCCTGCAACGATGAACGCCAGTGCAGAGGCGTTCATCATTACTTCCAGACTCATCAACACGAACAAAATGTTGCGGCGGACCATCAGGCCGACCAGACCAAGGCAGAACAGGATGCCGGCAACTGCCAGACCATGTTCGAGAGGGATAGCAGGCATGTCTTACTCCTTCGCCTCGTTACGGCCCAAATGGAACGCCGTGACGGCTGCGGCAAGCAGCAGCATCGAGGCGAGTTCGACCACCAGCAGGTACGGGCCGAACAGGCTGATGCCCACGGCTTTCGCGTCTACGGTGGTGTGGCCGATGGCCTGGCCGCTCTGGTGAGCGAACAGCACATACAGCAGTTCGGCCAGCAGCAAGGCGGCGAGAATCACCGGACCGGCCCAGATGCCGGGCTTGAGCCAGACGCGTTCTTGCTGAACCGAGGCCGGGCCGAGGTTCAGCATCATCACCACGAACACGAACAGCACCATGATGGCGCCGGCGTAGGCGATCACTTCCAGCACGCCGGCGAACGGTGCGCCGAGTGCGAAGAAGGTCATGGCCACGGCGATCAACGAGATGATCAGGTAGAGCAGGGCGTGCACAGGGTTGGTGTTGGTGACTACGCGAAGCGTGGACACAACAGCGATACCCGATGCGAAATAGAAAGCGAATTCCATCGTTCTTCCTTAAGGCAGCAAGCTCTTCACGTTGATCGGTTCGGCTTCGTTCTGCGCGGAGCCTTTCGGCTTGCCAGCGATTGCCATACCTGCAACACGATAGAAGTTGTAATCAGGGTTTTTGCCGGGGCCGGAGATCAACAGATCTTCTTTCTCGTACACCAGGTCCTGACGTTTGAACTCGGCCATCTCGAAATCCGGCGTCAGCTGGATCGCGGTGGTCGGACAGGCTTCCTCGCAGAGACCGCAGAAAATGCAGCGCGAGAAGTTGATACGGAAGAAGTCCGGGTACCAGCGACCGTCTTCGGTTTCCGCTTTCTGCAGCGAGATGCAACCCACCGGGCAAGCCACAGCGCAGAGGTTGCAGGCAACGCAACGCTCTTCGCCATCGGGGTCGCGGGTCAGGACGATGCGACCACGGTAGCGTGGTGGCAGGTAGACCGCTTCTTCCGGGTATTGCAGGGTGTCGCGTTTGCGAAAGCCATGGCCGAAGACCATGACCAGGCTGCGCAACTGGGTACCAGTACCCTTAACGATGTCGCCAATATATTTGAACATGGGTCAAATCCTCACTGAACCGCGACTGCAGGCGTGTTCCACAACACGACCGCAGCGGTCACCAGCAAATTGATCAGGGTCAGTGGCAGGCAGAATTTCCAGCTGAAATCCATCACCTGGTCATAACGCGGACGCGGAATGGAAGCGCGCAGCAGGATGAACAGCATGATGAAGAACGCGGTCTTCAGTGCGAACCAGACGAACGCCAGTTGCGGCAAGATGCCGAACGGACCGTGCCAGCCACCGAAGAACAGGGTGACCAGCAGCGCCGAGATCAGGATGATGCCGATGTATTCACCGACGAAGAACATGCCCCATTTCATACCGGCGTATTCAATGTGGTAACCGTCGGCCAGTTCCTGTTCCGCTTCCGGCTGGTCGAACGGGTGACGGTGAGTCACGGCGACGCCAGCGATGAAGAAGGTACAGAAGCCGAAGAACTGCGGAATGATGAACCACAGGTTCTGCGCCTGGTACTCGACGATGTCGCGCATGTTGAACGAGCCGACCTGGACCACGATGCCCATCAGGGCCAGGCCCATGAACACTTCGTAGGACACGGTCTGCGCCGATGCACGCAAGCTGCCGAGCAGGGCGAACTTGTTGTTACTCGACCAGCCGGCGAACAACACCGCGTAGACCGACAGACCGGCCATGGCGAAGAAGAACAGCAGGCCGATGTTCAGATCCGCGACGCCCCAGGTCGGGGTGATCGGGATGATCGCGAAGGCGATCAGCAGGGCCGACATGGCCACCACCGGTGCCAGGGTGAAAATCACCTTGTCGGCAAACGGCGGGGTCCAGTCTTCCTTGAAGAACATCTTCAGCATGTCGGCGGCGATCTGGAACATACCGAAGGGGCCAACGCGGTTCGGACCGTAACGGTCCTGCCACCAGCCCAACAGGCGACGTTCGACAAAGCTGAGCAACGCGCCTGCGACCACCACGGCCAGCAGAATCACGATGGCTTTGACGACCGAGAGGATCACATCGATCACTTCAGGGGTGAACCAGGTCATTGCGCTGCCTCCTGCAGACCGTCGACGGATACGCCGGCGAATGCCGGTGGAATGCCGGCGATACCCGCAGGCAATGCCACCAGACCGGCGCCCAGTTCTTCATTGATGCGCAGCGGCAGACGCAGGGTCTGGCCGGCCACGTTCAGGCTCAGCAGCGCACCGTCGTTGACGCCCAGACGATCCGCTTCCGACTTGGCCAGAGCAACGTACGGAGCCGGAATGCGCTCTTGCACCGGGGCGGCTTTCGAAGAGTTCTCTTCGCTGCCGAACAGGTGGAAGAACGGCACGGCTTGCCAGGTGCCCGGAGCCGGGTTGAACGCACGTGGCGCTGCAGCGAACCAGTTCAGCGAATCACCGGTGCTTTCGATCAGGCGAGTGCCCGGGTCACCAGCGCGGATATGACCACCGACTTCGTCCTGGAACTTGTTCCACGCTTGTGGCGAGTTCCAGCCCGGCGACCAGGCAAACGGCACCTGCTGACGCGGTTCGGCAGAGCCCGAGTAACCTTCCATGGAGAAGGCAAACGCGGTGTCTTTGTCTTGCGGGGTGCGCGGTTCGTGAACGCTGATGTCGGCGCGCATCGCGGTGCGACCGGAGTAACGCAGCGGCTCACGCGCCAGTTTCAGACCCTTGATGCGGAACGCGGCGGACGGTGCAGCGTCGACGATACGCGCCAGTTGCTCGGTGCTTGAAGCAACGGCAGCGGTGACGTGGTCGAGTTGCGTCCAGTCGATCGGCTGGTTCAGCAGGGTCGCGCGCAGGGCGTGCAGCCAGCGCCAGCCTTCGTGAACCAGGATGCTCGCGTCCATGTATTGCGGGTCGAAAACCTGGAAGAAGCGCTGGGCGCGACCTTCCTGGCTGACCAAAGTACCGTCGCCTTCAGCGAAGCTTGCGGCTGGCAGAACCAGGTGCGCGCGGTCGCTGGTAGCCGTTTTCTGATGGTCAGCAACGATCACCACTTGCGCAGCGTTCAGTGCAGCATCGACTTTTTCTTTGGCAGTGCGGGTGTATAGATCGTTTTCCAGCACAACGATCGCGTCAGCCTTACCGTCGATGACGGCTTGCAGCGCCGCGTCGACCGATTCGCCACCGAGCATGGCCAGACCGAGGCTGTTGGCTTCCGGGACGATCAGGCTGATCGAACCGTTTTTCTCACGCAGCTTCAGGGCCTTGGCGATGTTCGCGGCGGCTTCGATCAAGGCTTTGGAGCCCAGCGAAGTACCGGCGATGATCAGCGGACGTTTTGCAGCGAGCAGGGCGTCGGCGATGCGCTTGGCCAGTTCCAGTGCTTCGGCGTCCAGACCTTCAACGGCCGGGGCGCTGGCATCCAGAGCATGAGCAACGGCGAAGCCGATGCGTGCCAGATCATCCGGAGCGGCGTGTACGCATTCTTCAGCAACGTCGTCGAGCTTGGTTTCCGCCAGGCTGGCGATGAACAGCGGGTTCAGCGCGTGCTGACCGATGTTCTTCACCGCCGCGTCGAGCCAAGGCTGAACGCGCATGGCTTCGGCCATGTCTTCAGCTTTGCCTTTGACCGATTGACGCAGCGACAACGCCACACGGGCGGCGGTCTGGGTCAGGTCTTCACCGAGCACGAAAATGGCGTCGTGGTCTTCGATGTCACGCATGTTCGGCACAGGCAGCGGGCTGTCTTTCAGCACTTGCAGGACCAGACGGATGCGCTCCAGTTCGGACGCTTCGATACCCGAGTAGAAGTGCTCGGCGCCGACCAGTTCGCGCAACGCATAGTTGCTTTCAAGGCTGGCACGCGGCGAACCGATACCGACGATGTTGCGTCCGCGCAGCAGGTCAGCGGCTTTATCCAGTGCAGCATCCAGACCGAGCTTGGTGCCGTCGGCCAGCAGTGGCTGACGTGGACGGTCGGTGCGGTTGACGTAGCCATAACCGAAACGGCCACGGTCGCACAGGAAGTACTGGTTCACCGAACCGTTGAAACGGTTTTCGATGCGACGCAGTTCGCCGTAACGCTCGCCCGGGGAGATGTTGCAACCGCTCGAGCAGCCATGGCAGATGCTCGGTGCGAACTGCATGTCCCACTTACGGTTGTAGCGCTCGGAGTGAGTCTTGTCGGTGAACACACCGGTCGGGCAGACCTCGGTGAGGTTGCCGGAGAACTCGCTTTCGAGGGTGCCGTCTTCAACGCGACCGAAGTACACGTTGTCATGGGCGCCGAACACACCGAGGTCGGTGCCGCCAGCGTAATCCTTGTAGAAACGCACGCAGCGGTAGCAAGCGATGCAGCGGTTCATTTCGTGGGAAATGAACGGGCCCAGTTGCTGGTTCTGGTGGGTGCGTTTGGTGAAGCGATAACGGCGCTCGTTGTGGCCGGTCATCACTGTCATGTCTTGCAGGTGGCAATGACCGCCTTCTTCGCACACAGGGCAGTCGTGCGGGTGGTTGGTCATCAGCCATTCGACAACACTGGCGCGGAACGCCTTGGATTCTTCATCTTCGATGGAGATCCAGGTGTTGTCGGTGGCCGGGGTCATGCAGGACATGACGATGCGACCACGGGTGTCGTTCTCGTCGGTGTACTGCTTGACCGCGCACTGGCGGCAGGCCCCGACGCTACCAAGCGCGGGGTGCCAGCAGAAATAAGGGATGTCGAGGCCCAGCGACAGACATGCCTGTAACAGGTTGTCTGCCCCGTCGACTTCGAGCGCTTTGCCGTCTACGTGGATAGTGGCCATGGTTCAAAGGTCTTCGTTGGCCCGGTGTCAGCGGGCGTGGCTAATGGAATCTTGTTATTCGTCCGAATCCAGTCAGCCCCGAAAGGCGTCATCGGACGAAAGGCGAAGGGCACGGACCCTTCGCCTTTTTAAGCGTTTACGCGCCGATTACGATCGGCCTTGCCAGAGGCGGGACGGCGGCGCTGACTGGCGCGATACCGGCTTCGAACTCTGGACGGAAGTATTTGATGGCACTGCCCAACGGTTCCACGGCACCCGGTGCGTGAGCACAGAAGGTCTTGCCCGGGCCGAGGAAGTTGACCAGACCCAGCAGGGTCTCGATGTCGCCTGGCTGACCACGACCTTGTTCGATGGCCATCAAGAGCTTGACGCTCCATGGCAGACCATCGCGGCACGGGGTGCAGAAACCGCACGACTCGCGAGCGAAGAACTGCTCCATGTTGCGCAGCAAAGAGACCATGTTGACGCTGTCGTCCACCGCCATGGCCAGGCCGGTACCCATACGGGTGCCCACTTTGGCGATGCCGCCGGCGTACATCTGTGCGTCGAGGTGTTCTGGCAGGAGGAAACCGGTACCGGCGCCACCTGGCTGCCAGGCCTTGAGCTTGAAGCCGTCGCGCATGCCGCCGGCGTAGTCTTCGAACAACTCGCGACCGGTGACGCCGAATGGCAGCTCCCACAGGCCCGGGTTTTTCACTTTGCCGGAGAAGCCCATGAGCTTGGTGCCCATGTCTTCGCTGCCTTCGCGCGCCAACGATTTGTACCAGTCAACGCCGTCGGCAATGATCGCCGGCACGTTGCACAGGGTTTCGACGTTGTTCACGCAAGTCGGCTTGCCCCACACGCCGACGGCGGCAGGGAAGGGCGGCTTGGAGCGCGGGTTGGCGCGGCGGCCTTCGAGGGAGTTGATCAGTGCGGTTTCTTCACCGCAGATGTAACGCCCGGCGCCGGTGTGGACGAACAGCTCGAAATCGAAGCCGCTGCCGAGAATGTTTTTACCCAGCAGGCCCGCAGCCTTGGCTTCTTCCACGGCACGGTTGAGGTGCTTGGCGGCGGTGGTGTATTCGCCGCGCAGGAAGATGTAGCCACGGTAGGTTTTCAGTGCGCGGGCACTGATCAGCATGCCTTCGATCAGCAGATGGGGCAGTTGCTCCATCAGCATGCGGTCTTTCCAGGTGTTCGGCTCCATTTCATCCGCGTTGCACAGCAGGTAGCGGATGTTGATGGATTCGTCTTTGGGCATCAGGCCCCACTTCACGCCCGTGGGGAAGCCTGCACCGCCGCGACCTTTGAGGCCGGCGTCTTTCACGGTCTGGACAATGGCGTCCTGATCCATGTCGGCGAAGGCTTTGCGCGCCGCGGCGTAACCGTTCTTGGCCTGGTATTCGTCGAGCCACACGGCTTCGCCGTCGTCACGCAGACGCCAGGTCAGCGGGTGAGTCTCGGCCGAACGCTGAATGCGGTTGGCAGGACCGAAAGATGTCAGGGTCATACGTAGCCCTCGAGCAGTTTGGCGACGCCAGCAGGCTGCACATCACCAAAGGTGTCGTCGTCGATCATCAGCGCCGGTGCCTTGTCGCAGTTGCCGAGGCAGCAGACAGGCAGCAGGGTGAAACGACCGTCGGTGGTGGTCTGACCCAGGCCGATGCCCAGATTGTTCTGGATTTCGCTGACCACCGACTCGTGGCCACCGATGTAGCAGACCATGCTGTCGCAGACGCGAATGATGTGACGGCCAACCGGCTGACGGAAAATCTGGCTATAGAACGTCGCCACACCCTCAACGTCGCTGGCCGGGATGCCGAGGATCTCGCCGATCGCGTACAAGGCGCCATCCGGCACCCAGCCGCGTTCTTTCTGAACGATCTTCAGGGCTTCGATCGACGCCGCGCGCGGGTCTTCGTAGTGATGCAGCTCGTGCTCGATGGCCGAGCGCTCGGTTTCACTGAGGGTGAAACGGTCTGTCTGGATAAGCGTGCTGTTCATGCTTAGCGGTCCACGTCGGCCATAACGAAATCGATACTACCCAGGTACGCAATCATGTCCGCGACCATGCTGCCTTTGATCACCGAAGGGATCTGTTGCAGATGCGGGAAGCTTGGAGTGCGGATCCGGGTACGGTAGCTCATGGTGCCGCCGTCGCTCGTCAGGTAATAACTGTTGATGCCCTTGGTCGCTTCGATCATCTGGAAGGATTCGTTGGCCGGCATGACCGGGCCCCACGAAACTTGCAGGAAGTGCGTGATCAGGGTTTCGATGTGCTGCAGCGTGCGCTCTTTCGGCGGCGGCGTGGTCAGCGGGTGATCCGCCTTGTACGGGCCTTCCGGCATGTTGCGCATGCACTGGTCGATGATCTTGATGCTCTGGCGCATTTCTTCAACGCGAACCATGCAGCGGTCGTAGGCATCGCCGTTGGCAGCCAGCGGTACTTCGAACTCGAAGTTCTCGTAGCCGGAGTACGGACGCGCCTTACGCAGGTCGAAATCGCAACCGGTCGAACGCAGGCCAGCACCGGTGACACCCCATTCCAGGGCTTCTTTGGTGTTGTACTGGGCGACGCCGATGGTACGACCCTTGAGGATGCTGTTCTGCAGGGCAGCCTTGGTGTATTCGTCGAGGCGTTTTGGCAGCCATTCAACGAAGTCTTTCACCAGTTTTTCCCAGCCGCGCGGCAGGTCGTGCGCGACGCCACCGATGCGGTACCAGGCCGGGTGCAGACGGAAACCGGTGATGGCTTCAATCACCGTGTACGCCTTCTGGCGGTCGGTAAAGGTGAAGAACACCGGAGTCATGGCGCCGACGTCCTGGATGTAAGTCCCGAGGAACAGCAGGTGGCTGGTGATCCGGAAGAACTCGGCCATCATGATGCGGATGACGTCGACCTTCTCAGGCACCTTGATGCCGGCCAGCTTCTCGACCGAGAGCACGTACGGCAGGTTGTTCATCACGCCGCCGAGGTAGTCGATACGGTCGGTGTACGGGATGAAACTGTGCCACGACTGACGCTCGGCCATCTTCTCGGCACCACGGTGGTGGTAACCGATGTCCGGCACGCAGTCGACGATCTCTTCACCGTCCAGTTGCAGAATGATGCGAAACGCACCGTGCGCAGAAGGGTGGTTCGGGCCGAGGTTGAGGAACATGTAGTCCTCGTTCGGGCCGGAACGCTTCATGCCCCAGTCTTCCGGACGGAAGCGCGCGGCTTCTTCCTCAAGCTGTTGCTTGGCGAGGTTGAGGCTGTACGGATCGAATTCGGTGGCGCGCGCCGGGAAGTCCTTGCGCAGCGGGTGACCTTCCCAGGTCGGCGGCATCATGATGCGCGACAGGTGCGGGTGACCTTTGAAGTCGATGCCGAACATGTCCCAGACTTCACGCTCGTACCAGTTGGCGTTCGGCCAGATGCTGGTGACGGTCGGCAAGCTGAGGTCGCTCTCGGACAAGGCAACCTTGATCATCACGTCACTATTACGCTCGAGCGACATGAGGTGATAGAACACGGTGAACTCGGCGTCCGATGGCAGCCCTTGACGCTTGGTGCGCAGACGCTCGTCCACGCCGTGCAGGTCATAGAGCATGACGTACGGCTTGGGCAGGTTACGCAGGAAAGTCAGGACTTCGACGAGTCTGGCACGCGCCACCCACAGCACCGGCATGCCGGTGCGGGTCGGCTGGGCGGTGAACGCCTCCGGGCCAAAACGGTTGTTCAATTCGACGACCACATCCTGGTCGTCTGCCTTATAAGGCGGGATGTACAGAGCGCTGCCTGTAGTCATGGTTATTTTTTCGCTTTCGGTCAACGTAAAGAATGAAGCCAGCTTCTCGTTTCTATTTCAGAACAGATCTGGATCAGACTTCGTCAGGGCTGCGCAGGTTGGTGACTGCGATTCGCTGTTCGCGGCGCTGTTCCTTCTGCGAAGGCATGTCGGCGCGATACACGCCTTGATCACCAACGACCCAGGAAAGCGGACGACGCTCCTGTCCAATCGATTCCTGCAACAGCATCAAGCCTTGCAGAAATGCTTCCGGACGGGGCGGGCAGCCAGGTACGTAGACGTCCACGGGCAGGAACTTGTCCACCCCTTGAACCACAGAGTAGATGTCGTACATGCCGCCGGAGTTGGCGCACGAACCCATGGAGATAACCCACTTTGGTTCGAGCATTTGCTCGTAGAGACGCTGAATGATCGGCGCCATCTTGATGAAGCAGGTACCGGCGATAACCATGAAGTCGGCCTGACGCGGCGATGCCCGGATCACTTCGGCGCCAAAGCGCGCAATGTCGTGGGGCGCCGTGAAGGCGGTGGTCATTTCCACGTAGCAGCACGACAGGCCGAAGTTGTACGGCCACAGGGAGTTCTTACGTCCCCAGTTGACCGCGCCACTCAGCACGTCTTCCAGCTTGCCCATGAAAATGTTTTTGTGAACTTGATCTTCTAACGGATCGGAAACGGTTTCCCGTTCGCCAATCGGATATTGCTCGTTAGGAGCATCGGGGTCGATCCTGGTGAGATTGTATTGCATTGCCAAAGCCTCATTGTTTCAGCTTCGCCTGCCGCTTGCGACGAGCTTCCGGAGCCCAGTCAAGGGCGCCCACTCGGAACAGGTAGACAAGACCTGCCAACAGAATTGCTATGAAAACGAGAGCTTCGACGAATCCGGTCCAGCCGCTTTCGCGGACGGACACAGACCATGCAAAGAGAAAGAGGGCTTCGATATCGAAGATCACGAAGAGCATCGCGACCAGATAGAATTTGGCTGAGAGCCGCAAGCGGGCGCCACCGGTAGGTAGCATGCCCGACTCGAACGGTTCGTTTTTGCTGCGGCCCCAGGCTTTTGACCCGAGGAGGCTGGAGACGCCAAGCATGAAGGCACACAGGCCGACGACACCCAGAAGGAAAATGGCAAAGCCCCAGTTGTGGGCCATGAGTCCTGTCGCTTCGGGCATGCTGGTAATCCTTAACAGAGAGCAAAGGTCTCTGAGCTTGATAAAGAAATAGGCAGTGACGATATGTCGCAGCAATCAATCGCGCTGATTTTATGGCTAAACACCCTGCAAGTAAAATTCCTATAGCGAAATTATTTATTGGAATAAGGACATAGCGCATCTCCAATGCCCTGCAGCCCATGCGTTGCGGGCATTAGGCGGGTTTATGCAAATAATGTTTTGTAGGGAATGTAACGAACATAGCTGCGGCTAAATGATAATTGATATCGTTTGTGGGCGTTTTGTAACTGTTTAACGGGATGTCAGTTGGGAAGTTGTCTTACTTGCACGTTACTGCAATTAGCGACGGCGCCCGTTTTAGCGGATTTTTCTGACGGTTGTACCGCTCTGGATCAATGTTTTGATTCGCGGCTGACGCTTTTCCTGTGGGAGCGAGCTTGCTCGCGAATGCGGTTCATCATTCGACATGGATAGTGACTGACATGACGCCTTCGCGAGCAAGCTCGCTCCCACAGGGGGGTTGTGGCGTATGGGAGATTGTCTCGGGCAAAAAAACGCCCCGAACCAGTCGGGGCGTCAGTTTTGCGGCTCTGCGGTTAGCTTTCTATACGATCCGCAAAGGCCGTTTGCTCAGCGAAGCAGAATCAGTGGAACTGTTCTTCTTCGGTCGAACCGGTCAGTGCGGTTACCGAGGACGAGCCACCCTGGATCACAGTGGTCATGTCGTCGAAGTAGCCGGTGCCCACTTCCTGCTGGTGAGCCACGAAGGTGTAACCCTTGGCGGCGTCAGCGAATTCCTGCTCTTGCAGCTTCACGTAGGCAGTCATGTCGTTGCGGGCGTAGTCGTGCGCCAGGTTGAACATGCTGTGCCACATGTTGTGAATGCCGGCCAGGGTGATGAACTGGTGCTTGTAACCCATGGCGGACAGTTCGCGCTGGAACTTGGCGATGGTCGCGTCGTCGAGGTTTTTCTTCCAGTTGAAGGAAGGCGAGCAGTTGTACGACAGCAGTTGGTCCGGGTATTCCTTTTTGATCGCTTCGGCGAAGCGACGAGCTTCGTCCAGATCCGGCTTGGCGGTTTCGCACCAGATCAGGTCGGCGTACGGCGCGTAGGCCAGGCCGCGAGCGATGGCTTGATCGAGGCCGGCACGGACCTTGTAGAAACCTTCCTGAGTGCGCTCGCCAGTCACGAACGGCTGGTCGTACGGGTCGCAATCGGAAGTCAGCAGGTCAGCAGCGTTAGCGTCGGTACGGGCCAGAATGATGGTCGGGGTACCGGCAACGTCAGCAGCCAGACGAGCAGCGGTCAGCTTCTGTACGGCTTCTTGAGTTGGAACCAGTACTTTGCCGCCCATGTGGCCGCATTTTTTCACGGAAGCCAGTTGGTCTTCGAAGTGAACGCCGGCGGCGCCTGCTTCGATCATGCTCTTCATCAGCTCATAGGCGTTCAGTACGCCGCCGAAACCGGCTTCAGCGTCAGCCACGATCGGCGCGAAGTAGTCGATGTAGCCATCGTCGCCCGGGTTCTTGCCGGCTTTCCATTGGATCTGGTCAGCACGACGGAACGAGTTGTTGATGCGCTTGACCACGGTTGGCACCGAGTCCACCGGGTACAGCGACTGGTCCGGGTACATGGATTCTGCGGAGTTGTTGTCCGCAGCAACCTGCCAGCCCGACAGGTAGATCGCCTGGATGCCGGCTTTAACCTGCTGAACAGCCTGGCCGCCGGTCAGGGCGCCCATGCAGTTGACGAAATCTTTCTCAGGACGGAAGGAAGGCTTGGCACCCTGGGTGACCAGGTTCCACAGCTTCTCGGCGCCCATTTTTGCAAAGGTGTGCTCAGGTTGAACCGAGCCACGCAGACGGACGACGTCAGCAGCGGAGTAAGTGCGTGTCACGCCTTTCCAGCGCGGGTTTTCAGCCCAGTCTTTTTCGAGGGCTGCAATTTGCTGTTCGCGTGTCAGTGCCATGGAGATAAACCTCGTCGCGTCTTTATGAAAAGTTGTTCTGCGGTGGAAAATTCCTGCGCTCGCTGACCAGAAGCTTAGGTGGTCAAGTCGGATTCGGCGGGGTAGGCGACGGGATGAACGATAGGCTCGAGGGGAAGTGAGCAGGTAGTGGCGGACTGCGGGCGCATTCGGGCGTCGTGGGCCTTTATACGGTCTACAGTGTGAAGCCGGGTTACCTAATTACGCTTCCGTCCCTCGGGACAACTTCGTTCCAGTCGGCAACCTCGTCAAACACACCTTGTGGGCGGTACAGACACGAAGCGGTTCGCGGGGTAGGTGCGAACATCGCTTCGAAGGCCCTTGCCAGGGCCTCTGATTAGCGGGAGCGAGGCCATCATGCCTTCGCTTTTTTACCCCGTCAAACGTTTTGTAGTGCTTTTTTTCAAGCACTACATCTTTCGTCTAATACGACTAATCAGTCAGTTTTCGGTGCTTTAGTCCAGGGCGTCGACTTTGACCCGCAAGGTCATGTCATCCCGGCCTTGAGTCGAGTAGCTGCGGGTCAGGCCCTGTTTGTCGGCCTGAGTCTGGCGATTCACGCCGGCGAGGGTGATCCACTCACCAAGGCGCCCGCTGACCGTTGTGTCGGTGCTTTGCACGTTCACTACATCGGGACGTTCCTGGCTCATGCGGTCACGGTTGGTACTGATCGCCAGGTGAACGATGTCGCCAGTGACGCTGGCGGTGACATAGAAACCCTGGGTGACATTGCGGTATTGGGTCTGGCTGCTGTAATCGCCATAGGAATTGGTCTGGCTGCTGGTGATGGGCACACTTTGACCGACTTGAATCAGCGCCGGCATGCCGTCGGTGGCCTGCACCTGCTGCACGCCGCCGTCGCGACTGGCGGTGCTGCGGCTGATGATGCGGGTCTGGTTCGGCTGGGCGCCGTTGACCGAATAACCTTCGTCGCCACGGCCATTGTTTTCATTGGTGTCGACGGTGATCAGCAGACGCTTGGGCGCCGTGTCCAGTTGGGTGATCAGCGCCTTGAGCTCCTGGATCTTGTCCGGCTCAGCCTTGATGATCAGTTGGTTGCCATAGGCACTGACCTGACCGTCCTTGCCGAGGAAGTCTTGCGCCATCGGCAGCATGTCAGCGCTGGTGCGGTAATTGAGGGGCACGATTTCTGTGGCTGCCATCACCGAAAAACTGCAACCGAGCAGCAGGGTGGTGAGCAGGGTGCGTAGGGACATGTCCGTTATCTCCGCTTTCGAAAGGCTTGATATTGCCAGTTTGTCGGCCTTGGGTGGGGCAAGTTGAATCGTAGACAGCAAAACGCCCCGGCATCGGTTGATGTCGGGGCGTGATCGTTCCCACGCTCTGCGTGGGAATGCAGCCAGTGACGCTCTGCGTCACATGCCGCAAGGGACGCGGAGCGTCCCGAGAGGCATTCCCACGCAGAGCGTGGGAACGATCAGGGCAGAACTCAGGCCGAATGGCGAACCATGTCGACATGCGGAATCCCGGCTTCGAGGAATTCCTCGCTGATCAGGCTGAAGCCGAGGCGCTCATAGAACGCCGTGGCCTGCACCTGAGCGCTGAGCATTTGCTGCTTCAAGCCACGCGCTTCAGCTTCAGCGATGACTGCTTGCATCAGCGCATCACCCACCTTCATCCCGCGCCAGTCTTTCAGTACCGAAACGCGGCCAATGTGCCCGTCAGGCAGCAGGCGCGCAGTACCAATCGGAAAGTCGCCTTCAAACGCCAGAAAATGCACGGCGGTCGCATCGTCCGCGTCCCATTCCAGCTCAGGTGGCACCGATTGCTCGGCGATGAACACCGTTTCACGAATGCGCCGGATCTCGGCGATGTCCTTCTGCCAGTCTGCGACACGTACGCGAATCTTATTCATCGGCGAACCCCAGGCTCCCTTGCTTGACCAGCTGGCACAGCAGGCCGCAAGCGTCTTCGTCGTTCAGCCACTCACCGAGGTTGTCGGTGTGCAGGGCGTCGGCGGCGCAGATCAGCTTCAGCAGTTCGCGCAGCTTGCCCGGCAGGTAACGGCTCTGGCCGCTGGCAAACAGCAGCAGGTCGTCATCGACTTCCGACCAGGCCAGGCGTGCGCTCGGATTGCGGATCAGAATGGCGCCATCCTGCAGGGCAGCGAGGAAATCTTCTTCTTCGATTTCTTCCGGGCCGGCCACCAGTTCCGGGTAGCGCGGCTCGGTCATGTACTGGCCGAACCAGGTCAGCAGCAGGCGCTCGTCGCTCATGTGTTCGGCAAGCAGGGCTTTCAGGCGATCCAGTGCATCGTGCTGAATCTGGTGTGGATCGGCTGCAGGCTGTGCGTCGGCGTCGGTGTAGCGCTCTTCATCAGTCAGGAACTGGCTGAGGAAGTCGGTGAAGTGAGTCAGCACTTCGGAAGCGCTTGGTGCGCGGAAGCCGACCGAGTAGGTCATGCAGTTATCGACCGCGACACCGCAGTGCGCCAAGCGCGGCGGCAGGTAGAGCATGTCGCCCGGTTCCAGGACCCATTCTTCGGTCTCGTGGAATTCAGCGAGGATGCGCAGGTCCGCGTGTTGCAGCAGCGGGCTCTCGGAATCGCACATCTGGCCGATTTTCCAGTTGCGCTTGCCGTGGCCTTGCAGCAGGAACACGTCGTAGTTGTCGAAGTGCGGACCAACGCTGCCACCCGGAGCGGCGAAGCTGATCATCACGTCGTCCACGCGCCAGCTCGGCAGGAAACGGAAGTTTTCCAGCAGTTCGCTGACTTCCGGCACGAATTGGTCGACCGCTTGAACCAGCAGGGTCCACTCTTTTTCCGGCAGTTTGCTGAATTCGTCTTCTGCGAACGGGCCGCGACGCAGTTCCCATGGACGCTCGCCGTGCTCGATCACCAGGCGCGATTCGACTTCTTCTTCCAGGGCCAGGCCGGCCAGTTCGTCGGCGTCGATCGGGCTTTCGAAGTCAGGAATCGCCTGACGGATCAGCAGTGGCTTTTTCTGCCAGTAGTCGCGCAGGAATTCGCGTGCTGTGAGGCCGCCCAGAAGTTGAAGAGGAATATCGGAATTCATATGTAACCTATTGAAAAAAAGCACTTTTCAGACGGGAATAAAAACGCCCGGCGCGGCCGGGCGTCTCAAACGGATCAAGCGGTCGATCAGATGCGTTTGGCTTGCGCTACAGCGTTGCCGATGTAGTTGGCCGGGGTCAGTTGCTTGAGCTCGGCTTTCGCTTCGGCAGGCATGTCCAGGCCATCGATGAAAGTCTGCAACGCTTCAGGGCTGATGCCCTTGCCGCGGGTCAGTTCTTTCAGCTTCTCGTACGGGTTTTCGATGTTGTAGCGGCGCATCACGGTCTGGATCGGCTCAGCCAGCACTTCCCAGCAAGCGTCGAGGTCAGCGGCAATCTTCTGCTCGTTGAGCTCCAGTTTGCTGATGCCTTTGAGGCTGGCTTCGTACGCGATCACGCTGTGGGCGAAGCCGACACCGAGGTTACGCAGTACGGTGGAGTCGGTCAGGTCGCGCTGCCAGCGGGAGATCGGCAGTTTGCTCGCCAGGTGCTGGAACAGTGCGTTGGCGATGCCCAGGTTTCCTTCGGAGTTTTCGAAGTCGATCGGGTTGACCTTGTGCGGCATGGTCGACGAACCGATTTCGCCAGCGATGGTGCGCTGCTTGAAATAACCCAGGGAGATGTAGCCCCAGATGTCACGGTCGAAGTCGATCAGGATGGTGTTGAAGCGCGCGATCGCGTCGAACAGCTCGGCGATGTAGTCGTGCGGTTCGATCTGCGTGGTGTACGGGTTGAAGCCCAGGCCCAGCTCGTCTTCGATGAAGGCGCGGGCGTTGGCTTCCCAGTCGATCTGCGGGTAGGCCGACAGGTGTGCGTTGTAGTTACCGACAGCGCCGTTGATCTTGCCCAGCAGCGGCACGGCAGCGACTTGAGCGATCTGACGCTCGAGACGGTAAACCACGTTCGCCAGCTCTTTACCCAAAGTAGTCGGGGAGGCCGGTTGACCGTGGGTGCGCGACAGCATTGGCACGTCAGCGAAACGGATGGCCAGTTCGCGGATGGCGTTGGCGGTCTGGCGCATCAGCGGCAGCATCACGTCGTCACGGCCTTCGCGCAGCATCAGGGCGTGGGACAGGTTGTTGATGTCTTCACTGGTGCAGGCAAAGTGGATGAACTCGCTGACCTTGGCCAGCTCCGGCAGCTTGGCCGCCTGCTCTTTGAGCAGGTATTCGATCGCTTTGACGTCGTGGTTGGTGGTGCGCTCGATCTCTTTGACGCGCTCGGCGTGCTCCAGCGAGAAGTTTTCAGCCAGTTCATTGAGAACGGCGTTGGCCTCGGCGGAGAAGGCTGGCACTTCAGGGATACCAGCGTGGGCGGCCAGGCGCTGGAGCCAGCGCACTTCAACCAGAACACGGGCACGGATCAGGCCGTACTCGCTGAAAATCGGGCGCAGGGCCTGGGTTTTGCCGGCGTAGCGGCCGTCAACAGGGGAAACCGCAGTGAGCGAAGAAAGCTGCATGGGGTGTTCTCGGACAGTCGGGCAACGAAATGGGGCGCGTATCATACATGAAAAAATCCGCCGGTCCGTTGCCAACTGACCGGCGTATTACGCGTTACAGACTACAAAGCTTTTATTGCGCGGCGATTTACTCGCTGCGCATCAACGGATACAGCTCTTTGAGCAGCTTGCGCCGGCTGATCACCAACTGCCAGCGATGGCCGCCGAGCTGCCGCCACAGGCGCGCTGAACGAATGCCGGCGAGGAGCAGGGCGCGAATCTTCGAGGCGTTGCTTGGCTGCTGCAGATTGCGCATGTCGCCATGCACCTGAATGCGTTGGCGCAAGGTGCTCAGGGTGTCCTGGTACAGCGCGCCGCAAGCCGCGACCACGTTTTCGTGGGCCGGGCCGAAATGCTCGACTTGCGACTGGATCTGCGGCAAGCGCTTGCCGATGATGTCGAGCATGTCGTTGCGCTTGGCCAGTTGACGTTCCAGGCCGAGCATCGACAGGGCATAACGCAGCGGCTCGCGTTGCAGCGTGCTCGGGTCGCGTTCAAGGGCGCCAATCAGTGCACGGTAACCTTCGCGCAAATTGATGTCGTCGCCGCCGTACACGTCCAGCGTATCCTTCGGGTCGCGCACGAGCAGGCTGCCGAGCATGCAGCTCAGGCCGGCCTCGCTGGTCTGGCCGGTCTTGGCGATCCGGTCGACCAGCACGGCGGCGAGAAACACGCCGCCGAGCGCCGTCAGTTGCTCCTGAGTCGGGCTCATGCCTGGCCGCTCCACGGCTCGGCCACTTCGATCACGCCGCCACCGAGGCAGATTTCACCGTCGTAGAACACCACCGATTGGCCCGGCGTCACCGCGCGTTGCGGTTCATCGAACACGGCACGGTAGCCGTTGGCGGTTTTTTCCAAGGTGCAGGCTTGATCGCTCTGGCGATAACGCACTTTCGCGGTCAGGCGCAGCGGCTGGCTCAGGTCGATCGGGTTGACCCAATAGATTTCCGAAGCGAGCAGGGCGCTGGAAAACAGCCACGGATGGTTGTTGCCCTGGCCGACGATCAGCTCGTTGGTGTCGAGATCCTTGCGCAGCACGTACCAAGGCTCATCGCCGGCGTCTTTCAAACCGCCGATGCCCAGACCTTGGCGCTGACCGATGGTGTGGTACATCAAACCGTGGTGGCGGCCGATGACTTCGCCTTCGGTGGTTTTGATTTCGCCCGGTTGCGCCGGCAGGTATTGCTTGAGGAAGTCGCTGAAGCGCCGCTCGCCGATGAAGCAGATTCCGGTGGAGTCCTTTTTCTTGGCGGTGGCCAGCTCGTATTTCTCGGCAATGGCGCGCACTTCCGGCTTTTCCAGTTCGCCGACCGGGAACAGGGTCTTGGCGATCTGTTCGCCGCCAACGGCGTGCAGGAAGTAGCTCTGATCCTTGTTCGGATCGAGGCCTTTGAGCAGTTCGGTGCGGCCATCGATGTCGCGGCGGCGCACGTAGTGACCGGTGGCGATCAGGTCGGCGCCGAGCATCATGGCGTAGTCGAGAAACGCCTTGAACTTGATCTCGCGGTTGCAGAGGATGTCCGGGTTCGGCGTACGGCCGGCCTTGTATTCGGCGAGGAAATGCTCGAACACGTTGTCCCAGTACTCGGCGGCGAAGTTGGCAGTGTGCAGCTTGATGCCGATCTTGTCGCAGACAGCCTGAGCATCCGCCAGGTCGTCCATGGCGGTGCAGTATTCCGTTCCGTCGTCTTCTTCCCAGTTCTTCATGAACAGGCCTTCCACTTCAAAGCCCTGCTCGATCAGCAGGAGAGCGGAAACGGAAGAGTCCACGCCGCCGGACATGCCGACAATGACGCGCTTCTTGGATGTGTCAGAAGGGGCTGGATCACGCATAGGGATTCAATGAGTGTCTTGAAAAAGGACGCGATTCTAGCAGGCTCGCGGCCTCAAGGCTAAAGAGAAGGGCGGATCAGTTCGAGGCTGAAGTGATGGCCGGCCAGATAATCGTCGATGCAACGGATGATCAGCTCGCTGCGCCAGTTGTCGCGTTGAGCCATTAATTCGTCACGGGTCAGCCACTTGGCGCCGACGATGCCGTCATCGAGCTGGTAGTCGGGGTGGTGTTGCACGGCTTTGGCGCTGAAGCATACGCGCTGGTAAGTCACGCCGTTGCTCGGTGCGGTGTACAAGTAAATGCCGATCACGCCGGTAGGTTCGACGTCCCAGCCGGTTTCTTCGAGGGTCTCGCGCACGGCGGCGTCGATCAGGGTTTCGTCCGGGTCGAGATGGCCGGCGGGCTGGTTGAGCACGTTACGCCCAGCCTTGTGTTCCTCGACCATCAGGAAGCGGCCGTTGTCCTCGACGATGGTGGCGACGGTGATGTGGGGGAGCCATTCCATAAAACCTTCCTCAATCTATTGGTTGAAACCCATTCCCATTGTGGGAGCGAGCTTGCTCGCGAATGCGGTTTATCATTCAACATTTTCGTTGACTGACTCGCCGCCTTCGCGAGCAAGCTCGCTCCCACAGGGGAAGTGTCAACTCTGAAAGCACAAACCCCGGCACGAGGCCGGGGTTTGTGATGTTCCCTTTACAACCTTAAACCAGCGCAGCAATCGCCGTGTTGAGAGTTGCGCTTGGGCGCATGGCCTTGCTGATCAGCTCGGCATTGGCGTGGTAGTAACCGCCGATGTCGACTGGCTTGCCCTGAACGGCGTTGAGCTCGGCAACGATGGTTGCTTCGTTCTCGGTCAGAGTCTTGGCCAGAGTCGCGAACTGCGCTTGCAGTGCAGCGTCTTCAGTCTGGGCAGCCAGGGCCTGGGCCCAGTACATCGCCAGATAGAAGTGGCTGCCGCGGTTGTCGATGTTGCCGACTTTGCGCGATGGCGACTTGTTGTTGTCGAGGAACTGGCCGGTGGCCTGATCCAGGGTTTTCGACAGCACCAAGGCTTTCGGGTTGTTGTAGTTCACACCCAGGTGCTCAAGGGACGCTGCCAGTGCGAGGAACTCGCCCAGCGAATCCCAGCGCAGGAAGTTCTCTTCAACCAGTTGCTGCACGTGCTTCGGTGCCGAACCGCCGGCGCCGGTTTCGAACAGGCCACCGCCGTTCATCAGCGGCACGATCGACAGCATCTTGGCGCTGGTGCCCAGTTCCATGATCGGGAACAGGTCGGTCAGGTAGTCGCGCAGTACGTTGCCGGTCACCGAAATGGTGTCCTTGCCTTCGCGGGTGCGCTGCAGGGTGTACTTCATGGCGTCGACCGGCGCCATGATCTGGATGTCCAGACCGGTGGTGTCGTGATCCTTCAGGTAAGCCTGAACTTTCTCGATCACTACGCCATCGTGAGCGCGCATCGGGTCCAGCCAGAAGATCGCTGGCGTGCTGCTCGCGCGAGCACGGTTGACGGCCAGTTTGACCCAGTCCTGGATCGGCGCGTCTTTGGTCTGGCACATGCGGAAGATGTCGCCGGCTTCAACAGCCTGTTCCATCAGCAGGTTGCCCTTGCTGTCGGTGACGCGAACCACGCCGTCAGCCTTGATCTGGAAGGTCTTGTCGTGCGAGCCGTACTCTTCGGCTTTCTTCGCCATCAGGCCAACGTTTGGCACGCTGCCCATGGTGGTTGGGTCGAAGGCGCCATTGGCTTTGCAATCTTCGATCACAGCCTGGTAGATGGTCGCGTAGCAACGATCCGGGATCACCGCCTTGGTGTCGTGCAGTTGACCGTCGGTGCCCCACATTTTGCCGGAGTCACGGATCATTGCCGGCATTGAGGCGTCGACGATCACGTCGCTCGGCACGTGCAGGTTGGTGATGCCTTTGTCGGAGTTGACCATCGCCAGCGATGGACGAGCAGCGTAGACGGCGGCCATGTCAGCTTCGATCTGTGCTTGCTGCTCAGCCGGCAGGGCTTTGATGCGCGCGTACAGATCGCCGATGCCGTTGTTCAGGTTGAAGCCGATCTCGGCCAGCACGTCAGCGTGCTTGGTCAGGGCGTCTTTATAGAACTCGGCAACGATCTGGCCGAACATGATCGGGTCGGAGACCTTCATCATGGTTGCTTTCAAGTGAACCGAAAGCAGCACGCCTTGGGCCTTGGCGCTTTCGATTTCAGCAGCGATGAACGCGCGCAGGGCGTTTTTGCTCATCACGGCGCAGTCGAGGATCTCGCCAGCCTGAACGGTGGTTTTTTCTTTCAGAACGGTAGCGGTACCGTCCTTGGCGATCAGCTCGATCTTCACGGCGTCAGCGGCGTCGATCAGGGCAGCTTTTTCGCTGCCGTAGAAATCGCCGGTGCTCATGTGAGCGACGTGGGATTTGGAGTCTTTGGCCCAGGCGCCCATTTTGTGTGGGTGCTTGCGCGCGTAGTTCTTCACCGACAGCGGTGCACGACGGTCGGAGTTGCCTTCACGCAGAACCGGGTTCACGGCGCTGCCCTTGACCTTGTCGTAACGCGCCTTGGCATCTTTGTCGGCGTCGCTGGTCACGGTTTCCGGGTAGTCCGGCAGGTTGTAACCCTGAGCTTGCAGCTCTTTGATCGCGGCTTGCAGCTGTGGCACCGAAGCGCTGATGTTCGGCAGCTTGATGATGTTGGCTTCAGGCGTAACGGCCAGGTCGCCCAGTTCGGCGAGGTGGTCGGCTACGGCTTTGTCGCCCAGTTGCTCGGGGAAGCTGGCCAGAATACGTGCTGCAAGAGAGATATCGCGGGTTTCCACGGCGATATCGGCCGAGGCGGTGTAAGCCTCGATGATCGGCAGCAGGGAATAGGTGGCGAGGGCTGGAGCTTCGTCGGTGAAGGTATAGATGATCTTCGAGCGGGTGGGCATATTCGGATTAACTCTCTCTTCTTTGCTAAAGCGTGCGCAGAAACTCGAGGGGCGCCGGGTAAGCGCGTTCGTTCAAAGTCATCCATGAACCGAATGTCGAGATTCTTCGCGGTGATGTTGGGTGCATCAGTAGAGCGTCAAGCAGTCGGACTGCGGTAACAACCCGACCAATCAGGCGGAAAGTCTCGTGCTAGAGAGGCCAGCCGTCGTGACCCTGTGGTCAGCGGGCGGCATTATACATAGGTAGCTGGCAATCTGCCGATGGTTCATATGCAACGATTCTCGTCCATTGGTCTAAAGGTCGCAGGGCGGGGTCGGGCGTAGAGTCGTCGCGAATGCTTGAGTTTGGCGCTTTTCCCTTTGCTTTCAGGCTTGTACGAAACGAGATGTAGGCGCGCCACGAACAGAGGGTTTGCGTGTTGATTTAACTGGGTTACGCTCGGACCAAGCCAGATGTTCAATCCAAACAATGGAGTTCAGCATGGGTTACAAGAAGATTCAGGTTCCAGCCGTCGGCGACAAAATCACCGTCAATGCAGACCATTCTCTCAATGTTCCTGATAACCCGATCATCCCCTTCATCGAAGGTGACGGCATTGGTGTCGACATCAGCCCGGTGATGATCAAGGTTGTCGATGCTGCAGTTCAAAAGGCATACGGCGGTAAACGCAAGATTTCCTGGATGGAAGTCTACGCCGGGGAAAAAGCCACTCAGGTTTATGATCAGGACACCTGGTTGCCTCAGGAAACTCTCGATGCCGTCAAGGATTACGTGGTTTCCATCAAAGGCCCGCTGACCACCCCGGTCGGTGGCGGCATCCGCTCGCTGAACGTGGCCCTGCGTCAGCAACTCGACCTGTACGTCTGCCTGCGCCCGGTGCGCTGGTTCGAAGGCGTGCCAAGCCCGGTGAAAAAGCCCGGCGACGTCGACATGACCATTTTTCGCGAGAACTCCGAAGACATCTATGCGGGCATTGAGTGGAAGGCCGGTTCGCCGGAAGCCACCAAAGTCATCAAATTCCTTAAAGAAGAAATGGGCGTTACCAAGATCCGTTTCGACGAAAACTGCGGCATCGGCGTCAAGCCGGTTTCGCTGGAAGGCACCAAGCGTCTGGCGCGCAAGGCCCTGCAATATGTGGTCGATAACGACCGCGATTCGCTGACCATCGTGCACAAAGGCAACATCATGAAGTTCACCGAAGGTGCCTTCAAAGAGTGGGCCTACGAAGTGGCCGCTGAAGAATTCGGCGCGACTCTGCTCGACGGCGGTCCGTGGATGCAGTTCAAAAACCCGAAAACCGGCAAGAACGTTGTGGTCAAAGATGCCATCGCCGACGCCATGCTCCAGCAGATCCTGCTGCGCCCGGCCGAATACGATGTGATCGCGACCCTGAACCTGAACGGCGACTACCTCTCCGACGCCCTGGCGGCGGAAGTGGGCGGTATCGGCATCGCGCCGGGCGCCAACCTGTCCGACACCGTGGCGATGTTCGAGGCCACCCACGGTACTGCGCCGAAGTACGCCGGCAAGGATCAGGTCAACCCGGGTTCGCTGATTCTCTCTGCAGAGATGATGCTGCGCCACATGGGCTGGACCGAAGCGGCGGATCTGATCATCAAGGGCACCAACGGCGCTATTTCGGCCAAGACTGTGACCTATGACTTCGAGCGTCTGATGGACGGGGCCAAACTGGTTTCGTCTTCGGGCTTCGGCGATGCGCTGATTTCGCATATGTAAAACGCGGGCACATAAAAACCGCCTGATTCTTCATTGAGTCAGGCGGTTTTTTATTGCTTGGGGTATTCAGGTGAAGATCAGTCACCTCACGCTTTGGCAGTTGCGGCGGCGGCAGCAGCGGCAGCGCCAAAAGCAGCACTCTCAGCGGGGCTGGATGGTTCAATGACGACGTTTGTGATTTTTAGGGCATGCAGCCCCTTGGGGCCTTGAACAATCTCAAAACTCACCAGTTGTCCAGCCTTGAGGGTTCTATACCCGTCCATCTGAATGGCGGAGTAGTGCGCAAAGAAATCAATCTCTTTTCCGTCTTCATCGCGGCCTTCGCGGGCGTCGGTATTGATAAAGCCGAATCCCTTGGCATTGTTGAACCATTTCACCTTGCCGACAGCCATGCTCAAATCCCTCTGCAACAGACTCCATCGCTGGAGTATCATCCAATTCATCCGCAATCTTATTCGTTAAAAGAATTGACTCCGCGGATCTTTTTTACCCACTGTGGGTTCTATTGGTTGTAACACCGTTTTCCCGATAGTCAAGGTGACCGGGCAGTCGGAGTTGAAAACGTGGACAGCCGCCCCCACCACTGTATTTGCACAACTGACGAACCTTTCTTTCCATGCATGCAATCAGCCAGATTCGACTAACATTCAATCAGGATCGCCCGCTTCTCCAAAAGGATCTTCCAGAGGAGCACGACGACGATTCGGCAGGCGTTGCTGTTCAGGAAGCAAAGCCTGCGTTACAGGCGCCGCCGATGTACAAGGTGGTTTTGTTTAATGATGACTACACACCGATGGATTTCGTCGTCGAAGTGCTCGAGGTGTTTTTTAACCTGAATCGCGAGCTGGCGACCAAGGTCATGCTGGCCGTCCACACAGAAGGGCGGGCAGTATGTGGAGTGTTTACCCGCGACATCGCCGAGACAAAGGCCATGCAGGTCAACCAGTACGCCAGGGAAAGCCAGCATCCGCTACTCTGTGAAATCGAGAAGGACGGTTAATCGCCGACCACTTGGGTATGAGGTGAAGCTATGTTAAACCGCGAGCTCGAAGTCACCCTCAATCTAGCCTTCAAGGAGGCTCGTTCGAAACGTCATGAATTCATGACCGTCGAACACCTTTTGCTGGCCCTATTGGACAATGAGGCTGCCGCCACCGTTTTGCGTGCCTGTGGCGCAAACCTCGACAAACTCAAGCATGACCTGCAGGAGTTCATCGACTCCACCACGCCATTGATCCCCGTTCATGACGAA
Source organism: Pseudomonas sp. ok266 (assembly GCF_900110195.1). Lineage (NCBI taxonomy): Bacteria > Pseudomonadati > Pseudomonadota > Gammaproteobacteria > Pseudomonadales > Pseudomonadaceae > Pseudomonas > Pseudomonas sp. ok266. Next base: position 380,933 of record NZ_FOCU01000007.1, read on the forward strand.
GATCGTGAAACCCAGCCAACCCTGGGCTTCCAGCGTGTACTGCAACGTGCTGTTTTCCACGTACAGAGCTCGGGCAAACGCGAAGTGACTGGCGCCAACGTGCTGGTCGCAATCTTCAGTGAGCAAGAGAGTCAGGCAGTGTTCCTGCTGAAACAGCAGAGCGTTGCGCGCATCGATGTCGTCAATTACATCGCTCATGGCATATCCAAAGTGCCGGGGCATGGCGATCACTCTGAAGGTGAACAAGATATGCAGGACGACGAGGGCGGTGAGTCTTCTTCTTCAGGCAATCCTCTGGATGCTTATGCCAGCAACCTCAACGAACTCGCGCGCCAGGGTCGTATCGATCCGCTGGTCGGCCGTGAGTCGGAAGTCGAGCGTGTCGCGCAGATTCTCGCGCGCCGGCGCAAAAACAATCCACTGCTGGTAGGCGAGGCGGGCGTGGGTAAAACCGCGATTGCCGAAGGCCTGGCCAAGCGCATTGTTGATAATCAGGTGCCGGACCTGCTGGCCAACAGCGTTGTTTACTCGCTCGACCTTGGCGCTCTGCTCGCGGGCACCAAGTATCGAGGTGATTTCGAGAAGCGCTTCAAGGCGCTGCTCAACGAACTGAAAAAACGTCCGCAGGCGATCCTGTTCATCGACGAAATCCACACCATCATCGGTGCCGGCGCTGCTTCCGGTGGCGTGATGGATGCTTCGAACCTGCTCAAGCCGCTGCTGTCGTCTGGCGACATTCGCTGCATCGGCTCGACCACGTTCCAGGAATTTCGTGGCATCTTCGAGAAGGACCGTGCCCTGGCGCGTCGCTTCCAGAAGGTCGATGTCGTCGAGCCGTCGGTGGAAGACACCATCGGTATCCTGCGCGGCCTGAAAGGGCGTTTCGAGCAGCACCACAACATCGAATACAGCGATGAGTCGTTGCGCGCCGCTGCTGAGCTGGCATCGCGCTACATCAATGACCGGCACATGCCGGACAAGGCCATCGACGTGATCGACGAGGCGGGCGCCTATCAGCGTCTGCAACCGGTCGAAAAACGCGTGAAGCGCATCGAAGTGCCACAGGTCGAAGACATCGTGGCGAAAATCGCACGGATTCCACCGAAGCACGTCACCAGTTCCGACAAGGAGCTGCTGCGTAACCTGGAGCGTGACCTGAAGCTGACGGTGTTTGGTCAGGACGCGGCGATCGATTCGCTGTCGACCGCGATCAAGCTGTCGCGTGCCGGGCTTAAATCACCCGACAAGCCAGTCGGTTCGTTCCTGTTCGCAGGCCCGACCGGTGTTGGTAAAACCGAGGCTGCGCGGCAATTGGCCAAGGCCTTGGGGATCGAGCTGGTTCGCTTCGACATGTCCGAATACATGGAGCGTCACACCGTATCGCGTCTGATCGGTGCGCCTCCTGGGTATGTTGGTTTCGATCAGGGCGGTCTGTTGACCGAGGCGATCACCAAGCAGCCGCATTGCGTATTGCTCCTTGATGAAATCGAGAAGGCGCATCCGGAAGTCTTCAACCTGCTGTTGCAAGTGATGGATCACGGTACGCTGACCGACAACAACGGGCGCAAGGCGGACTTCCGCAACGTGATTGTGATCATGACCACCAACGCTGGTGCCGAAACAGCGGCGCGTGCTTCGATCGGTTTCACCCATCAGGACCACTCGTCTGATGCGATGGAAGTGATCAAGAAGAGCTTTACGCCGGAGTTCCGTAACCGTCTGGACACCATTATCCAGTTTGGTCGCCTTAGTCATGAGGTCATCAAAAGTGTGGTGGACAAGTTCCTTACCGAGCTTCAGGCGCAGTTGGAAGACAAGCGTGTGTTGCTTGAGGTCACTGATGCTGCGCGTAGTTGGCTGGCGGCGGGTGGTTATGACTCGGCGATGGGTGCGCGTCCGATGGCTCGTCTGATCCAGGACAAGATCAAGCGTCCGTTGGCGGAGGAGATTCTGTTTGGCGAGCTGGCCGAGCATGGCGGTGTGGTGCACATCGACATCAAGGATGGTGAGTTGACGTTTGACTTCGAGACCACTGCAGAAATGGCCTGACGGCCTTGGATCAAGAGGGCGCCTTCGGGCGCCTTTTTGTTATTTGTCGTTTGGGGTTTTTGGGTGAATATCCGTTGCTGCGGTGATGGCTTATTACGGTTTCGCCCTTACGGCGACTCACTTTTTTACAAGCGCCTAAAAAAGTAAGCAAAAAACGCTTGCTCCTACGTGCGGCCCGCTCGCTGGGGCTCGGGGTTCCTTCGCTGCGGGATCGATCCGGGCGCAGCGCCTACGGTTTGCTTCGCTGCACCTCCTCTCGCTGTGTTTGGCTGCGCCAAACGGTCGCTGCGCTCCCACGCCCGGATCAATCCCTCCACTCAGCCTTCCGACGTCGCCTTACAGATCAAAAGCCGCAGCCGAGCTAACGCTCATCCTGTTGAGTGGTGAGGAGCAACAGCGTGTTCGGCTTTGGGTTGGTGTTGGATTCACCCCTCACCCCAGCCCTCTCCCGAGGGAGAGGGAGCCGATGGTGGGCCTCTCAAAATTTGCGTTCAACTCGGACTTTCACGTCGGCGTAACTCTCCCAAACACCTCGGTCAGTCCCCTCTCCCTCTGGGAGAGGGTTAGGGTGAGGGGCTTTTGATCTGTTCCAGAATCTGAGTTCGACTCGGTATTTCAAGTCGGCGTAGCTCTCCCAAACACCTCAATCAGTCCCCTCTCCCTACGGGCGGTCCGACGTTTCGGGAGGGCTAGGGTGAGGGGCTTTTGATCTGGCTTTTGATCTGGCTTTTGATCTTGCTTTGGCTTTTGATTTTTTGCCCCATCGGCAGGCCGAGCGTAGGTGTTCATCCGGGGGTTAGGCGCGCAGCGCCGTGCGGCGTAGCCGCATACATCGAGAGGAGGTGCAGCGAAGCAAACCGTAGGCGATGCCCCCGGATGGACACCGTAGCGAGGGAACACTGAGCCTCAGCGAAGTGCCGTACGCCGGGGCAAAGCCTTTTGGGTTACCTTTTCGGCGTTTGGAAAAGGTGACTCGCTGTAAGAGCGAAACCGCCAGAGGCCGCACCCAAAAAAACGGATATGCCCCCAAACCCCCAAACCCCCAAACCCAAAAACCCAAAACGCACATACAAAAACGCCCGGCATAAACCGGGCGTTCTGTATTGACTTGATTAACGAGCGCGGTAAGTGATGCGCCCTTTGCTCAAGTCATAGGGCGTCAGCTCGACGCGCACTTTGTCACCGGTAAGAATACGAATGTAGTTCTTGCGCATCTTGCCGGAAATATGCGCGGTTACGACGTGCCCATTTTCCAACTCCACACGAAACATGGTGTTGGGCAGGGTGTCGACGACAGTGCCTTCCATTTCGAAGCTGTCTTCTTTCGACATGCAGTAAAGCCCTCGGTATCCAATGAATGGCCCGGTGCAACTGCGCCAGGCAAAAGCGGCGTGCATTGTGCCCGAAAAATGGGGTTTACGCCAAGGGGTTTACGGCTTGGGTTTAGTTGAGGATCACCCAGCGCTGATTAATCAGCAATTCGATGGGGCGATATTGCGTCTTGTAGTTCATCTTTTTGCAGTTCTTGATCCAGTAACCGAGGTAGACCGCCTCAAGCCCGAGGCGCTGGCTCTCGGCGATTTGCCAGAGGATGGCAAATCGGCCAAGGCTGCGGCGTTCTTCGGCGGGTTCGTAGAAGGTGTACACGGCTGACAAACCGTTGGGCAGCAAATCGGTGACCGCCACGGCGAGCAACCGTCCGTCGAGTCGGAACTCGTAAAAGCGCGAGAACGGCAAGTCGCGGACCAGAAACGTCGCGAACTGATCACGGCTCGGCGGGTACATGTCGCCGTCTGCGTGGCGCTGTTCGATGTAACGCTGATAAAGATCGAAATATTCTTCGCTGAATTGCGGTTTGGCCGGGCGCACCTGCAAATCCGTATTGCGCTTGAGAATCCGCTTCTGCTGACGATTGGGCATGAACTGCGCCACGGGAATGCGCGCAGGCACGCACGCATTGCAGTTCTGGCAATGCGGACGGTACAGATGATCGCCGCTGCGACGAAAGCCCATTTCCGACAGGTCTGCGTAGACATGCACATCCATGGGCTGACTCGGATCGAGAAACAGGGTCGTGGCCTGCTCCTCGGGCAGATAACTGCAAGAGTGAGGCTGAGTGGCATAGAACTTCAATCGCGCCAACTCGGTCATGATCAACCCTCGGGATAAGCTGGTAAATTAAGTGTAAGCCACGCGCGCAAAAGTCGCTCAGCAAACCCAGGTGGCACGATTGGGTTGGTCCAGATGGCGGGCCAGATAGTCGGCGAATTCCTGGCGGGGAATGGCTCTGGCGCCGAGGCTGTGCAGATGATCGGTCGGCATCTGGCAATCGATTAGCACGAATCCCGAGTCTTTCAGATGCCGCACCAGGGTCGCAAAGCCGAATTTCGAGGCATTGTCGGCGCGGCTGAACATCGATTCACCAAAAAACAATTGGCCCATCGCCAGGCCGTACAGGCCACCGACCAGTTCGCCCTGATCCCAGACCTCCACCGAATGCGCGAAGCCGCGACGATGCAGTTCGACATAGGCGTCCTGCATCGCCTCGGTGATCCAGGTGCCATCGGCGTAATCCCGTGGTGCGGCACAGGCGCGGATCACGGCATCGAAATCCTGATCGAAGGTGACTTGATAGCGTTCCTGACGCAGCAGTTTGCCGAGGCTGCGCGAGACATGCAGTTCGTCGGGAAATAAGACGGTGCGCGGATCCGGCGACCACCAGAGAATCGGCTGACCCTCGGAAAACCATGGAAAGCAGCCATGGCGATAAGCTTGAATCAGCCGGTCGGCCGACAAATCGCCACCCGCAGCCAGCAATCCGTTGGGGTCGCGCATGGCCTTTTCCAGTGGCGGAAAAGTCAGGGAATTACGTTGTAACCAAGTCAGCATGGCATCCAGGCTTACAGAAGGGGAGGGCGGTGGGGCGTCTGGCCCGCGATAAAGTGTGCCGTTAAATGACAGGAATGTCGTCCAGATACTTCTCGGCATCCAGTGCGGCCATACACCCGGCACCGGCTGACGTTACCGCCTGGCGGTAAACGTGGTCAGCCACGTCACCGGCGGCAAATACCCCGGGAATCTCGGTGGCGGTGGCGTCGCCGTCGCTGCCGCCCTTGACCCGCAAGTAGCCGTCGCGCATCGGCAACTGGCCTTGGAACAGGTCGGTGTTGGGCTTGTGACCAATGGCAATGAATACGCCGGCCAACGCCAGTTCGCGGGTTTCGCCGGTATGACTGTCCCGCAGTCGCGCGCCGGTGACGCCGCTGGCATCGCCGAGCACTTCGTCGAGATTCTGGTTCCAGTGCAGGCGCACGTTGCCGTTCGCAGCTTTCTCGAACAGTTTGTCCTGAAGGATTTTCTCCGAACGCAGTTTGTCGCGACGATGGATCAGGTGCACCTCTCTGGCGATGTTCGACAGGTAAAGTGCCTCCTCAACCGCCGTATTGCCGCCGCCGACTACGGCGACCACCTGATTGCGATAGAAGAAGCCGTCACAGGTCGCACAGGCGGAAACGCCTTTGCCGGCGAAGGCTTCTTCCGAGGGCAAGCCCAGATACTGCGCCGAGGCGCCGGTGGCAATGATCAGTGCGTCGCAGGTGTAAGTGCCGCTGTCGCCGATAAGCTCGAACGGGCGCTGCTGCAACTTGGCGGTGTGGATGTGGTCGTAAACGATCTCTGTGGCAAAGCGTTCGGCGTGTTTCTGCATGCGCTCCATCAGCACCGGCCCGGTGAGGCCTTCGACGTCACCGGGCCAGTTGTCGACCTCGACGGTGGTGGTGAGCTGGCCACCGGCCTGCAGGCCGGTGATGACCACGGGTTTGAGGTTGGCGCGGGCGGCATACACGGCAGCGCTGTAACCGGCCGGGCCGGAGCCGAGGATGATCAGGCGTGAATGCTTCGCTACGTTCATCAAATAGACCTCATAAGCCTTTGTCACAAAAGGTAATGCATGCTCAAATTGAGTCTCGGCTTGTGTGTGCTTGACTATGCTCGATCCTGGGGCTTGAAGCATGGCATCGCACGCACAAACCCGTACAATGCCGGGCTGTTACAGAATGTTCGCCGTGCGCTGTATTTATAAAAGCGGCAGCACAGTGTTAAAAGTAGTCTCAGTTGCGCTCGTTCACTTTTTTACCTGCCTGGATTGGGCAGTTTTTATCGTCATTCAATAGATGGACGCGCCTTGGGCGCAGGAAAAGAAGCGTTTTGAAGAAATCCACCGAAGCACCAAAAACAGTCGTCCCGCTCTGGCGCCAACAGTTGCACTACCGGCTCAAGGAAGGTGCATTGATCGCCATCGGCGCCTTGTGCCTGTTCCTGATGATGGCTTTGCTGACCTACGGCAAGGACGATCCAGGCTGGAGCCACAACAGCAAGATCGATGACGTACAGAATTTCGGCGGCCCGGCGGGCTCCTACAGCGCCGACATCCTGTTCATGGTGCTGGGTTACTTCGCCTATATCTTCCCGTTGCTGCTGGCGATCAAGGCCTACCAGATCTTCCGCCAGCGCCACGAGCCGTGGCAGTGGAGCGGCTGGCTGTTTTCCTGGCGTCTGATCGGTCTGGTGTTTCTGGTGTTGTCTGGCGCTGCGCTGGCGCATCTGCACTTTCACGCGGCCTCGGGTCTGCCGGCGGGGGCTGGTGGCGCGTTGGGCGAAAGCCTCGGCAATCTGGCGAAGAATGCGCTGAATATTCAGGGCAGCACCCTGTTGTTTATTGCGTTGTTCCTGTTCGGTCTGACGGTGTTCACTGATCTGTCGTGGTTCAAGGTGATGGATATCACCGGCAAGATCACCCTTGATCTGTTCGAACTGTTTCAAGGCGCGCTCAATCGCTGGTGGTCGGCCCGTACCGAGCGCAAGCAGTTGGTTGCGCAATTGCGTGAAGTCGACGATCGCGTGCATGACGTGGTCGCGCCGACGGTCACTGACAAGCGCGAACAAGCCAAAGTCAAAGAACGCCTGATCGAACGTGAGCAAGCCCTGAGCAAACACATGTCCGACCGCGAGAAACAAGTGCCGCCGGTTATCGCCCCGGCCCCGGCCAAGGCGCCCGAGCCAAGCAAGCGCGTGCAGAAAGAGAAGCAGGTGCCGTTGTTCGTCGACAGCGCCGTGGAAGGCACCTTGCCGCCGATCTCGATTCTTGATCCTGCGGAAAAGAAACAACTCAATTACTCACCGGAATCCCTGGCGGCCGTCGGCCATTTGCTGGAGATCAAGCTCAAGGAGTTCGGTGTTGAGGTCACGGTGGATTCGATTCACCCGGGCCCGGTGATTACCCGTTACGAAATCCAGCCTGCCGCCGGTGTCAAAGTCAGCCGCATCGCCAACCTGGCCAAAGACCTTGCACGTTCCCTGGCCGTGACCAGTGTGCGGGTGGTCGAGGTGATTCCGGGCAAGACCACCGTCGGTATCGAGATTCCCAACGAAGACCGGCAGATCGTGCGCTTCTCCGAAGTGCTGTCGACGCCTGAATACGACAATTTCAAATCGCCGGTCACCCTGGCGCTGGGTCACGACATCGGCGGTAAGCCGGTCATTACTGACCTGGCGAAGATGCCGCACCTGCTGGTGGCCGGTACGACCGGTTCCGGTAAGTCGGTGGGTGTGAACGCGATGATCCTGTCGATCCTGTTCAAGTCCGGCCCGGAAGACGCCAAGCTGATCATGATCGACCCGAAAATGTTGGAACTGTCGATCTACGAAGGCATTCCGCATCTGCTTTGCCCGGTCGTGACCGACATGAAGGACGCCGCCAACGCCTTGCGCTGGAGCGTTGCCGAGATGGAGCGCCGCTACAAGCTGATGGCGAAAATGGGCGTGCGCAACCTGTCCGGCTTCAACGCCAAGGTCAAGGAAGCCCAGGACGCGGGCGAACCGTTGAGCGATCCGCTGTACAAGCGTGAAAGCATTCACGACGAAGCGCCGCTGCTGCAGAAACTGCCGACCATCGTCGTGGTGGTCGACGAATTCGCCGACATGATGATGATCGTCGGCAAGAAGGTTGAAGAACTGATCGCCCGTATCGCCCAGAAGGCCCGTGCTGCCGGTATTCACTTGATCCTCGCGACCCAGCGGCCGTCGGTGGACGTGATCACCGGTCTGATCAAGGCCAACATTCCGACGCGTATGGCGTTCCAGGTGTCGAGCAAGATCGACTCCCGCACCATCATCGACCAGGGTGGCGCCGAACAACTGCTCGGTCACGGTGACATGCTCTACATGCCGCCGGGCACCAGCCTGCCGATTCGGGTTCACGGTGCATTCGTATCCGACGATGAGGTACACCGTGTGGTCGAAGCGTGGAAACTGCGCGGCGCACCGGAATACAACGATGACATCCTCAACGGTGTCGAAGAAGCTGGCAGCGGTTTTGAAGGCAGCAGCGGTGGCGGCGACGGCGATGATCCGGAAGCCGACGCGCTGTATGACGAAGCCGTACAGTTCGTTCTCGAAAGCCGTCGTGCCTCGATTTCCGCTGTACAGCGCAAGCTGAAGATCGGCTACAACCGCGCCGCTCGGATGATCGAAGCCATGGAAATGGCCGGGGTCGTCACCTCGATGAACACCAACGGTTCCCGTGAAGTCCTGGCCCCGGGCCCGGTACGCGACTGATTGCAAACGCAAGAGGCGGGACAATGATGTGCCGCCGCTCTCCCAACGAGTATTCAAGAGGACTCCCATGCGTCTTATCCGCATGCTGCTGCCAGTACTGGCGCTGACCACTCTCACGGCCCACGCCGATGACAAGGACGTGGCGCGTCTGACCCAATTGCTGGAAACATCCAAGACCCTGAGCGCGAACTTCTCGCAGCTGACCCTCGACGGCAGCGGCACGCAGTTGCAGGAAACCACCGGCAACATGACCCTGCAGCGTCCGGGCCTGTTCTACTGGCACACCAATGCGCCAAACGAACAGACCATGGTTTCCGATGGCAAGAAAGTCACCCTGTGGGACCCGGATCTGGAACAGGCGACCATCAAGAAGCTCGACGAGCGTCTGACCCAAACCCCGGCGCTGCTGCTGTCCGGTGATGTGTCGAAGATCAGCCAGAGCTTTGATATCAGCGCGAAAGAGGCGGGCGGCGTGATCGACTTCACCCTCAAGCCGAAAACCAAAGACACTCTGTTCGATAACCTGCGTCTGTCGTTCCGCAACGGTCTGCTCAACGATATGCAACTGATCGACAGCGTCGGCCAGCGCACCAACATCCTGTTTACCGGCGTCAAGGCCAACGAGCCGGTATCGGCATCGAAGTTCAAGTTCGACATCCCCAAGGGTGCCGACGTGATCCAGGAATAAACACGTAAACCCTGTGGGAGCGAGCCTGCTCGCGAAAGCGATATTTCATCCAGCATTAATAGTGGCTGATACACCGCTTTCGCGAGCAGGCTCACTCCCACAAGGGCAAATGATCGACCTGATCAAATAGAGGTTTCAACGCTACGTGATGGATCTGTTTCGCAGTGCACCGATTGCCCAGCCACTGGCCGCGCGTTTGCGTGCGACCAATCTGGATGAGTACGTCGGTCAGGAGCACGTGCTCGCTCGCGGCAAGCCTCTGCGTGAGGCGCTGGAGCAGGGTGCCCTGCATTCGATGATCTTCTGGGGCCCGCCCGGAGTGGGTAAAACCACCCTGGCGCGGTTGCTCGCGGAAGTCTCCGATGCGCACTTCGAAACGGTCTCGGCGGTGCTCGCCGGGGTCAAAGAGATCCGTCAGGCCGTTGAAATTGCCAAGCAGCAGGCCGGCCAGTACGGCAAGCGCACCATTTTGTTCGTCGATGAAGTGCACCGCTTCAACAAATCCCAGCAGGATGCGTTTCTGCCTTACGTTGAAGACGGCACGCTGATCTTCATCGGCGCCACCACCGAAAACCCTTCGTTCGAACTCAACAACGCCTTGTTGTCGCGTGCTCGCGTCTACGTGCTGAAAAGCCTCGACGAAGCGGCGCTGCGCAAACTGGTGCACCGCGCGCTTACCGAAGAGCGCGGTCTGGGCAAGCGCAACCTGACGCTGAACGATGAAGGCTTCCAGATGCTGCTGTCCGCCGCCGATGGCGATGGCCGGCGTCTGCTCAACCTGCTGGAAAACGCCTCGGACCTGGCTGAAGACAACAGCGAAATCGGCACCGAGCTGCTGCAGAGCCTGCTCGGCGACACCCGCCGGCGTTTCGACAAGGGCGGCGAAGCGTTCTACGACCAGATATCGGCGCTGCACAAGTCCGTGCGCGGCTCCAACCCCGACGGTGCACTGTACTGGTTTGCGCGAATGATCGACGGCGGTTGCGATCCGCTGTACCTGGCCCGGCGCGTAGTGCGCATGGCCAGCGAAGACATCGGCAATGCCGACCCGCGCGCCCTCAGCCTGTGCCTGGCGGCGTGGGAAGTGCAGGAGCGTCTCGGCAGCCCGGAAGGCGAGTTGGCCGTGGCCCAAGCCATCACCTATCTGGCCTGTGCGCCAAAAAGCAACGCGGTGTACATGGGCTTCAAAACCGCTTTGCGCGCCGCCGCTGAAAACGGCTCGCTGGAAGTGCCACTGCACCTGCGCAACGCACCGACCAAACTGATGAAACAATTGGGCTACGGTGACGAATACCGCTACGCCCACGACGAGCCGGACGCTTATGCCGCCGGCGAAGACTATTTCCCGGAAGAGCTTGATCCCATCCCGTTCTACCAACCGGTGCCGCGCGGCTTGGAGTTGAAGATCGGCGAGAAGCTCAACCACCTCGCCCAACTCGATCGTTTAAGCCCTCGGCAGCGGAGAAAATAGTGCTTCCATTGATCATTGCGGTCTCCGCCGGCGGGGTTGCCGGCACCTTGTTGCGCTTCGCCACCGGTAATTGGGTCAACGCCAATTGGCCGCGGCACTTCTATACCGCGACGCTGGCCGTTAATATCGTGGGCTGTCTGCTGATTGGCGTGTTGTACGGCCTGTTTTTGATACGCCCGGAAGTGCCGATCGAGGTACGCGCCGGGTTGATGGTCGGCTTCCTTGGGGGGCTGACGACATTTTCATCCTTTTCACTGGATACGGTGCGCCTGCTGGAAAGCGGGCAAGTGCCGCTGGCTCTGGGCTATGCGGCACTCAGCGTATTCGGCGGGCTGCTCGCCACGTGGGCCGGCCTGTCTTTGACCAAACTTTGATAACGAGAAACCGACATGCTCGATTCCAAACTGTTACGTAGCAACCTTCAGGACGTAGCGGACCGCCTGGCTTCCCGTGGCTTTGCCCTGGATACCGCGCGCATCGAAGCGCTGGAAGAACAGCGCAAGACCGTCCAGACCCGCACCGAAGCACTGCAGGCTGAGCGTAACGCGCGTTCCAAATCCATCGGTCAGGCCAAGCAGCGCGGCGAAGACATCGCGCCGTTGATGGCGGACGTCGAGCGCATGGCGGGCGAACTGAGTGCCGGTAAAGTCGAGCTGGACGCGATCCAGACCGAACTGGATTCGATCCTGCTCGGTATCCCCAACCTGCCGCACGAATCCGTGCCGGTCGGCAAAGACGAAGACGACAACGTTGAAGTGCGCCGCTGGGGCACGCCGACCGCGTTCGACTTCGAAGTGAAAGACCACGTTGCCCTGGGCGAAAAGTTCGGCTGGCTGGATTTCGAAACCGCCGCCAAGCTGTCCGGCGCGCGTTTCGCCCTGCTGCGTGGCCCGATCGCACGTCTGCACCGTGCGCTCGCACAGTTCATGATCAACCTGCACGTCAACGAGCACGGCTACGAAGAGGCTTACACGCCTTATCTGGTTCAGGCGCCGGCGCTGCAAGGCACCGGTCAACTGCCGAAGTTCGAAGAAGACCTGTTCAAGATCGCTCGCGAAGGCGAAGCCGATCTCTACCTGATCCCGACCGCTGAAGTGTCGCTGACCAACATCGTTGCGGGCGAAATCGTCGATTCGAAACTGCTGCCGATCAAGTTCGTCGCGCACACTCCGTGCTTCCGCAGTGAAGCCGGTGCATCGGGCCGTGACACCCGCGGCATGATCCGTCAGCACCAGTTCGACAAAGTCGAAATGGTCCAGATCGTTGAGCCATCGACTTCGATGGAAGCGCTGGAAGGCCTGACCGCCAACGCCGAAAAAGTCCTGCAACTGCTCGGTCTGCCTTACCGCACCCTGGCGCTGTGCACCGGCGACATGGGTTTCAGCGCGGTCAAGACCTACGATCTGGAAGTGTGGATCCCGAGCCAGGACAAGTACCGCGAAATCTCCTCGTGCTCGAACTGCGGCGACTTCCAGGCCCGTCGTATGCAAGCGCGTTTCCGCAACCCGGAAACCGGCAAGCCTGAACTGGTGCACACCTTGAACGGTTCCGGTCTGGCCGTAGGCCGTACGCTGGTGGCCGTGCTGGAAAACTACCAGCAGGCCGACGGCTCGATCCGTGTGCCGGACGTACTCAAGCCGTACATGGGTGGCCTTGAGGTCATCGGCTAAATGAAATATCTGCCGCTGTTTCACAACCTGCGCGGCAGTCGTGTGTTGGTCGTCGGTGGGGGGGAAATTGCCTTGCGCAAATCCCGCCTGCTGGCCGATGCCGGTGCGCTGCTGCGGGTGGTCGCACCTGAAATCGAAACGCAACTGCGTGAACTGGTCGTCGCCTCTGGCGGTGAATGCCTGTTGCGCGGTTACGTCGAGGCGGATCTCGACGGTTGCGGGCTGATTATTGCCGCCACCGACGATGAGACGCTGAACGCCCAAGTCTCCACGGATGCGCACAAGCGCTGCGTGCCGGTCAACGTGGTCGACGCGCCTGCCTTGTGCAGTGTGATCTTCCCGGCGATCGTCGACCGTTCGCCGCTGATCATTGCCGTGTCCAGCGGCGGCGATGCGCCGGTGCTGGCGCGTTTGATCCGCGCCAAGATCGAAACCTGGATTCCATCGACCTACGGCCAATTGGCCGGGCTCGCCGCGCGTTTCCGCAATCAGGTGAAAAGCCTGTTTCCGGATGTGCAGCAGCGTCGTGGTTTCTGGGAAGACGTGTTTCAGGGGCCGATTGCCGACCGGCAACTGGCCGGGCAGGGCGCGGAAGCCGAGCGTCTGCTGCAAGCCAAGATCTATGGCGAAGCCATGGTCACGACCGGCGAGGTGTATCTGGTCGGCGCGGGCCCGGGCGATCCAGACCTGCTGACCTTCAAGGCGTTGCGTCTGATGCAGCAAGCCGACGTGGTGCTGTACGACCGCTTGGTGGCGCCAGCGATTCTTGAGCTGTGCCGTCGTGATGCCGAGCGCGTCTACGTCGGCAAGCGTCGGTCTGATCACGCTGTGCCACAGGATCAGATCAACCAGCAACTGGTCGACCTGGCCAAGGCCGGCAAGCGTGTGGTGCGGTTGAAGGGCGGTGATCCGTTTATCTTCGGCCGTGGCGGCGAAGAGATCGAAGAGCTGGCCGCTCACGGCATTCCGTTTCAGGTGGTGCCGGGTATCACTGCGGCCAGTGGTTGCGCGGCATATGCCGGGATTCCGCTGACGCATCGTGATCATGCGCAGTCGGTGCGCTTTGTTACCGGCCATCTGAAGGACGGCTCCACCGATCTGCCTTGGGCCGACCTTGTCGCGCCGGCGCAGACGCTGGTGTTCTACATGGGCCTGGTCGGGTTGCCGGTCATCTGCGAACAACTGATCAAACATGGTCGTTCAGCCGATACCCCGGCGGCATTGATTCAGCAGGGCACCACGGTCAATCAGCGCGTCTTCACCGGCACGCTGGCTGACCTGCCGCGACTGGTGGCGGAGCATGAAGTGCATGCGCCGACACTGGTCATCGTCGGTGAAGTGGTGCAACTGCGCGAGAAGCTGGCGTGGTTCGAAGGGGCTCAGGCACAGGTCTGAAAGACCGAGTTGACCCATTCGCGAGCAAGCTCGCTCCCACAGGGGATTTGTGAACGACACATATCCAGTGTGGGAGCGAGCTTGCTCGCGAAGAGGCCTTCCAAAACCCTATAACTCTCAACCTTTTCGCCAAACCCCTTTGCCGCTCAACCGCGCCCGATCATGGACGACGTTGAAATCTTGCTCCGGCCCCTTCGGCACAACTCCCGTCGGGTTAATGGTCTTGTGACTGCCGTAGTAATGATTCTTGATGTGCTGGAAATCCACCGTCTCAGCAATCCCCGGCAACTGATAAACCTCACGCAGCCAGTTTGACAGATTCGGGTAATCGGCAATCCGTCGCAGGTTGCACTTGAAGTGGCCGTGGTAGACCGCGTCAAAACGAATCATCGTGGTGAACAAACGGATGTCCGCTTCCGTCAGGTACTCTCCCGACAAGTAGCGATTGGCACCCAGCACCCGCTCCAGATGATCCAACTCGGCAAACACCTCATCGAACGCTTCTTCATAAGCCTGTTGCGACGTCGCAAAACCTGCGCGATACACGCCGTTGTTCACCGCCGGATAAATCCGCTCGTTCAGCGCATCGATCTCGCCGCGTAATGGCGCCGGGTAGAAATCCAGATCATTGCCGGTCAAACCATCGAACGCGCTGTTGAACATGCGGATGATTTCCGCCGATTCATTGCTGACGATGCGCTTGAGCTTTTTGTCCCACAGCACCGGCACGGTGACGCGGCCGGTGTAATCGGCAGTGTCGGCGGTATAGCGCTGATGCATGAATTCAAATCCATCGAGTTTGTCGCCGGTTGAGCCGAGCGCCGTGTCGAAGGTCCAGCCATTTTCCAGCATCAACCAACTGACCACCGAGACATCGATGAGACTTTCCAGGCCTTTGAGTTTGCGCAGGATTAGCGTGCGATGCGCCCACGGACAGGCGAGCGAAACATAGAGGTGATAGCGCCCGGCCTCCGCGGCAAAACCGCCTTCACCGCTGGGGCCGGGTTCGCCGTTGGCGGTTACCCAGTTGCGGCGCTTGGCCTGTTCGCGCTGGAAGGCGCCGTCCTTGCTGCTTTCGTACCACTTGTCCTGCCAGTGGCCATCGACGAGTAAACCCATGATCAAGACTCCGTAAACCAATAATCGTTGGAGTCGAGTCTATTCCGATGAGTTCGAACAAAAAGCGCAAAGATCAGGCGCGAATGATCGGTTAAATCGATTTGTTCCGCGCGGCCCAGTAGTGCTCGGCGGTTGCGAAGGCTTGCTCACGGCTTTGATCGAGACCGCGCAAGGCCAGCGCCATGGTCGCAATCAACGCCATTTGCGGGTAACTGTCGACCACCTCGCCACGCCATACGGCTTTCAGGTGTTCGACGTCCAGGGTCGCCGGTTTGACGTGGCGCTGCGCCGACAATTGCGGCCATTCCTCGTCCCAGCTCTCGCCGGCGGTGGTGCCGTAGAGGTGGCTGTCGGCATCCGGGTTGATCTCGATTTCGCCGCCATCGCCTTTGACCACAATCGCCGTGTCGCCAAGCAAACCACTGGCATCGCGATGCACGGCTTGATACCCAGGATGGAAAATGCTTTGCAGGCCGCAACGCGCGCCCAGTGGATTGAGAATCCGCGCCAGGGAATGAATCGGTGAGCGTAGGCCCAAGGTGTTGCGCAAATCGATCATCTTTTGCAGTTGCGGCGCCCAGTCCACCAGCGGCATGAAGGCCAGTCCGCCGTTGTCCAGCGCCGTGCCGACCTGTTGCCAGGTGCGGCACAACGGAATGTTCAATTCCCCAAGCAATTGCTCGCTGTACAGCCGCCCGGCGGTGTGTGCGCCGCCGCCGTGCATGAAAATGCGCACGCCGTTCTGTGCCAGACACTTGGCCGCCAGCAGATACCACGGCAGATGACGCTTCTTGCCAGCGTAAGTCGGCCAGTCCAGATCGACGTTCAGCGCCGGCGCCTGCAGGCGCTCGCGCAGCGCTTCGGTGAAGCCGGCCATTTCCTCGGCGCTTTCTTCCTTGTGTCGCAGCAACATTAGAAAAGCGCCGAGCTGGGTGTCTTCAACCTTGTCGTCAAGCACCATGCCCATGGCTTCGCGGGCCTCTTCGCGGGTCAGGTCGCGAGCGCCACGTTTGCCTTTGCCAAGAATACGCACGAATTGGGCGAACGGGTGTTCGGCAGGCGTTTCGAGGGTCAGCGCTGGAAAGTCGGTCACGGTTTCCGGAACCTTGCTAACTGTTACATGTGGTTTATCTTCCATAAATCAGTCACTTACCTAATCTAACTGTTTTCAAGTTTTTTACGCATGGAGCGAGTGAGTGACTGCCAATCTGCCTCATTGCAATTCGTTGGCAGCCCGTTCCTTTGTGCGTTCGTCTGAAGTGGAGGTTCGGCCATGACGGCCAATCATGTTTGTAGGTGGGATCCTATATCCTTAAGGAGAACGAAGTCTGGAACTGGCGCTATGCAGTGCGGACAGAACATAAAGATACGACGATAAAGGCGTCGACACAGTCGTTGCTCTGTAGCTCCATCGGGAACTCTTCACCCCCCCCCCAACCACGCCACTTAATCGTCGTGTCTGATAATTTCCTGGATGACTTTGGCTAGCTTGCGTAAGCGTTCATCCCTGATCAGGTGACCGGTGGTCACAGGCGGTGTGAGAGTAACGAAGATCTCTAAGACGAGCAAAAGACTTCAGAGCACCGGGACAGGCTAATGCCGGGTGGTGCAGGTTTGTGTATTAGTTGAACATCCCCTCATCCAGACGCTATGGTCGGGCTCACTGCTCGCTATCACGCGTTGGCAATGCCGAGTTTCTGCGCCCCTTTCAGGCAATGTCATGCACCCGGCTTTTGAAACCGTGACCCAGACAACGATCAGTTCAGCGTGTTGTTAATTGTGGCGTTAGGGATACTCTTATGGTCAGTTCTGCTTCATCTCAATCGATGCACAACTTCAGTCAAAATCTTCGCCTTCTGTGCGGGTTTTATAAGTCGGTAGCGAAGGTGTGCCGCTCCCTTGATATTAACCGCCAGCAATTCAACAAATACTTGGGGGCGCAAGCGACTCCTTCGTCGTTTACCTTGCGCAAGATCTGCACTTTTTTTGGGGTGGATGAGGGGGAAATATTCTCCGAGCATGAGTCCTTCCGCGCTCTGCTTAACAGCCAGCGCGTGACTCGAGAGCAAGACAGTGCGGTGCCCGCTGATTTTTTTCCAAGTTCCGCGCAGGAACTATCGAAGTACCAAGGCTTTTATTTTGTCTATTTGATGTCACCCGCAGCGCCTGGCGAAGTGATCAAGTCGATCACTCGCCTGAGCCGCTCCGGCGAGAAAATTTTGAGTAAAACCTACGAGAGGATGAGGCTGGGCGATGATCAGCAGAAGAGTTTCGGCATCAACAAATATCGTGGTTTTTGTTTCGCCTCCTCAGACCTGATTTACATCGTTGAGCGGGAATACCTCTCGTCTCGTGGTTACATATGGTCCGCAATATATCCTTCCTACCGTAGTCGCTTTCGTTTCCTCAATGGTTTGGTCATCGGCGTTTCAGGTGACAATTTCCGCCGTCCTTTTGGTGCTCATATCGTCTTTGAGTATCTGGGCGAGTCGATCGATCTGCGTAACGCTCTCACCAGCTGCAGCTGTTTTCCGATTGATGCTCCGGAAATCCCGGTCGAAGTAAAAGCGCGACTGCTGGTACATCCGTCTGAAGGTGAGTTCAATCTCGTCCCTCCGCTGTTTTAATTTTGATGTGACGCCAAGTGACGCCTTCGAGCGTCACTTGGCGTTTTTTTTTGCGAAATCGCGAAATTGAGCTGGTTGTTTGGCAGATCAATAATGCAACCCACCATCCAGTAATCAGTCGTCAGAGGCCAGATCTACTATTCACTCCAGTTGACTTCGTGCCTGCTCCCTAGCGATTTGCTGCGCCCACCATAAAAATAAGAGGAACACCGATGAAACTCAAAAAGACCTTGATGGCAGGGTTGATGGCGCTTTCCGTCACTGCATCATTGACCAGTGGTTGGGTATACGCGGCAAACAATACCCTGGTGGTCGCTGATAGAGCCTCCTTCAAGGATTGGGATCCCGCTTCGGCTTTTTCCGAAGAGGTACGGGTGCTGGGAAATATTTACGAGACACTTGTCGTCTATAACGCGCCAGGCAGTGCTGGAGAGTTTGCTCCTGGACTTGCCACCGCTTGGGACAGCAGCGACAACGGAAAAACCTGGACCTTCAAGTTAAGGCATGGCGTTAAATTTCATGACGGTTCGGCCTTTAATGCTGCGGCGGTGAAAAAATCCATCGATTACGTCAAGGAGCTCAAGCAGGGCGCTGCGTTTGTATGGAAGGATTTGGATGCCGTCGAGGCCCTCGCTGACGACACGGTAGTACTCAGGTTCAAGAATCCTACTCCTGCCAATTTGATCGCAGCTGGGCAGTATGCCGCCTACATCATCGCTCCGGCGGCGGTGAATAAAGGGCATGACTGGATGATGGCTCCCCACGCTATTGGAACCGGCCCATATAAACTTGGACAGGTCGAGCAGGGCCAGCAAGTGGTGCTTGAGCGTTTCGATGACTACTGGGGAGGATGGAAAGAGGGACAGTTTGATCGAGTCATCGTGAAGGTCGTATCCGAAGCATCCACACGCACCCAGATGATCAAAAACGGCGAGGCTGGCGTCGCCTGGGATGTGCCTCTTGATCAACTCAAGGTTTTGGGTGAGAACCCCGCCATCAAGGTGAGCAGTGCGCCTTCCTGGAAAAATTTCCAGTTTCTGATCAATACGCAGAAATATCCTACGGATAACTTGGCATTTCGCCAGGCGCTGCAATATCTCTGGGATTATGAAAGTGTCACCACAGACATTCTGCATGGTTACGGCAGTGTGCCCAAGGGACCTTTGCCTACCAATATCTGGGGCCACGCCAGCGTGCCGATGCCTTCTTACGATCTTGATAAAGCTCGACAATTGCTGGAAGCCTCCGGGGTACCGAAAAAGGACTGGAAGGTCTCGATGCAATACATCGGTGGTGTTTATGCCAACGCAGCTGAGCTCTTCCAGGCGACCGCCTCTCAAGTTGGCCTGGAAGTGGAGCTGCGGCCCGGCGAGTGGGGGGTGATCTGGGACCGGGCGAAGAAGCTTGATACCGCACCTAACTTGCAATCCATGGCTTGGTGGCCGACGTATCCGACACCCAGCGATTGGCTTTTCGGTGAGTTCCATACAGAGAAGACCACGCTATTCAATCTGTCTCACTACAGCAATCCGGATTTTGATCACTTGATCGAAGAAGCGGCGGCACTAGAAGGCAGTGATCGGGCCCAGTCATCTGAAAAGTATGTACAGGCCCAGCAACTATTGGCCAAAGACGCTCCTGCGATCTGGTATGCAGACGTGCAGCAAATACGCGTTTCTCGTAAAGACATCAAAGGCATGGAAAAGAGCCTGAACCCTGCTTATGAGGCAATTCTTTACTACAACTTGAGTCGCTGAGTGACGAATCGTTCTTGGTGTTGAAGTAGAAATACCTGATTCCGCATACATATCGACCGTCGGAAATTAGTTATTTTCCACGCAACCCCTCTAGATTGAATGCGACTAGGGGGATGTATGTTGGAAGCAAGAGATCAGGTTCAAGTTTAAAGCCACAAAGGGTATTCCAAATGGCGAAGTATATAGTCCAGCGATTGATAGTGATGTTTTTCATTCTTCTGGGCGTATTGACCATCACCTTCATTCTAAGCCGGTCTCTACCGGGTTCCCCGGTCGAAATGATGCTAGGGAATCACCCCACAGCGGAGCAGATTGCTGTCGCACGCGAACAGCTGGGGTTGGACAAGCCTGTACTCGTTCAGTACTTAAATTACCTCAGCCATCTTTTCAGCGGCGATTTTGGCACCAGTCTGCGCACTGGCCGACCCGTGGTTGAGGAAGTAGTCAGGCGGGTAGGTGCGACGTTTGAACTGACATTCCTTGCAATGTTCTGGGTTGTGGTGCTGGGCGTGCCAATCGGTGTTATCTCAGCGGCAAGGCAGAACTCAGCGGTCGACAATCTGGCACGAGCGGGTTCCATTGCCGGGACTGCGTTTCCGGTCTTTATCCTAGCCATGGGCTTGCAATTGCTGTTCTACGGCAAGCTCAACTGGTTGCCGCTGCAAGGGCGTATCGATGCTTCCATTCTTCTCGATAGTCCTTTTGAACGTGTCACTGGCTTTTACCTGATCGACACCCTTTTGGCCGGCAATTTTGCAGCACTGTGGAGCGCTATCAAACACCTGACGCTACCCGTATTCACGCTGGTCATTGTGACTTTGGCCACTGTCACCCGGATAACCCGCAACATGATGGTGGAGGTGTTATCCGAGGAGTACATCCGTACGGCCATTTCTTACGGTGTACCCCAGTGGCGTATCCATTACACCTACGCATTGAAGGCGACAATGATTCCACTTCTGACAGTGGTGGGTCTTACCTTCGGGTATCTACTTGGTGGTGCGGTAGTTGTTGAGTTTGTTTTCGATTGGCCGGGCCTTGGTGGGTTCGTGGTGTTTTCGATTGCCCAAAATGATTTTCCCGCTGTAATGGGCGCCACCTTGGTGCTGGCCACAGCGTATTTATCGATCAACCTGATCGTTGATCTCTTGTATCACCTTGTTGATCCGAGGCTGCGAGTCCAATGAGTATTCAAGACGTATGCATGTCCATGTCCTCGCGAGCTCCGTCATGGCGTATCAAGGCTTTGGCATTTACCAACGATAACAAGCTGTTTGTATTCGGCGCGCTGTTATTGCTCTTGATTATCTTGGCGGCGGTCTTCGCGCCCTGGCTCGCGCCTTATGAGCCGAACAAAATTGTATTTTCCGAGAAGTTGTTGGCTCCCGACTGGGCACACTGGATGGGCACCGATGAGTTCGGGCGTGACATCTTTTCACGGGTGCTTTATGGCGCACGTACCTCGCTGATCATCGGAGTGACAGTAACTCTGCTGGCAATGCTGATTGGGATTCCGCTAGGGCTTGTTTCCGGTTACTTCGGTGGTCGAGTGGATACGTTTTTGATGCGGTTCTCTGATGTGTTTTTGGCCTTTCCGCCGCTATTGCTGCCGATTGCCATTACCGCTGCGCTTGGATCGGGGCTCGTCAATGCCATGTTGGCACTCGCTGTTTCATGGTCTCCCTGGTACGCGAGAATAATGCGTGGCGCTGTGGTCAGGGTTCGTTCAGAAACCTATATCCAGGCCGCCCGCTCCATGGGAGTCAGTCATGGTCGTATCTTGCTTCGCCATGTACTGCCCAATTCCACCACGCCTGTGATAGTGCAGGGCTCCATGGACTTTGGTTACACCATTCTCGCCGCTGCCTCGCTGAGCTTCATCGGACTTGGGGCCAAGCCGCCCATGGTCGAATGGGGGCTTATGGCCGCGGCATCGCGCTCGCAGTTGCTCGAGAATCCTTGGACGGTGTTGTTTCCCGGAGTGGCAATTTTCGTCTTGGTATTAGCGGTCAACTTGGTGGGCGACGGGATGCGCGATGTGCTCGATCCAAAAAAGGGGAAGCGCTGATGATAAACAATTCCTTTAAAGCTTCTGATACCGAGCGTGTCGTCACCTCGAAACCCGATACAGCTCAAGACCTGGTGCTGGAGGTGGAGGGGCTGACGGTATCCTTTCCGGGCTTGTTCAAAACCGTAAAAGCCGTTCGCGGTATCGATCTTAAAGTCAGGCGCGGTGAAGTCCTCGGGCTGGTGGGGGAGTCGGGCTCGGGAAAATCAATGACCGCCATGTCCTGCCTTGGATTGATGCCTGATACCGCTCGGCTTGGAGGCAGTGTCAGGGTTGCTGGACAGCAGGTTAACGGCGCATCGGCATCTCAGTTGGCTGAATTGCGTGGCGGTGGCGCAGCCATGATTTTCCAAAATCCGATGAAGGCGCTTAATCCGTTTTTCACTGTCGGGCGGCAGATGTTCGATGTGATCGGATGTCATCGGAAACTGAAGAAAGCGGAAATCCGCGCCGAGGCCATGAGCGCGCTGGAGGCGGTGAGCATGCCCGACCCCGATCTGGCGCTAGGCAAGTATCCGCACCAGATGTCCGGCGGGCAATTGCAGCGAGTAGTGATAGCGATGGCGCTGGCTTGCCGGCCAAAACTGCTGATCGCCGATGAGCCAACCACAGCGCTGGACGTCACAGTGCAGGCTCAGATCATCGCGTTACTGCGCAAGTTGGCACAGGAACAGGATCTGGCGATTTTGTTTATCACTCATAACCTTGGCGTAGTGGCTTCGCTCTGTGACCGGGTAGCGGTGATGTATGCCGGCGAAGTGGTGGAGACGGGGCCAGTGGGTCAGGTGTTCAAGCGCCCGGCACATCCCTACACCCTGAAATTGATGGCCACTGTGCCGAAGTTGGGGCAGGGATCTCAACCATTGGGCTTCATCCCGGGTCAGGTGCCGAACATGGCGGCTCCGCCGACGGGCTGTGCCTTTAACCCACGCTGTGAGCGTGCTACGAGCCGCTGCGTTCAGGCCGCGCCGAAGGTCGAAATCGGCGAGGGACACTGGGCCGCTTGCCACAACACGCTGGTCAGGGTTTGAGGCTTCTTGAAAAGGTAAACGGCTATGAATAACAACAAACAGCCCGCGCTGCTGAGCGTCAATCAGTTGCACAAAACCTACGCCAGCCGCGACGGCCTGGTGACCGCCATCGACCACATCAACCTCGAGGTAAAGGTCGGCGAAACCGTTGCGCTGGTGGGGGAATCCGGTTGTGGAAAAAGTACGGTTGCCGCGACCTTGCTCGGTCTGCTGCCAGCCGACAGCGGGCAAATTCTGGTCGAAGGTCGGCCGCTGCCCATTGATGCCAGAGAGCGGGGCAGAAGCTTGAGCATGGTATTCCAGAATCCCTACGCCTCGCTGAACCCGAAAATGAAAATCAAGGCGATTGTTGCCGAGCCGCTGAAGGTTGCCTTTGGTTTGCGCGGTGCTGCGTTGCACGAACGCGTTCTTGCGCTGTTGGGAAGTGTGGGGATGGGCGAGGAGCACATGGAGCGCTATCCCCATGAGTTTTCCGGAGGCCAGTTGCAACGTATCGCTATCGCCCGGGCGCTGGCCATGGAGTCGAAACTGCTGGTTCTCGACGAGCCTACGGCGGCGCTTGACGTATCGGTACAAGCCCAAGTGCTGCAATTGTTGAAGACGTTACAGGCCAACAATGGCCTGAGCTACCTATTCATCAGTCACGACCTTGCGACGGTCGAGTATCTGGCGCAGCAAGTGCTGGTGATGTACTTAGGGCGCATCGTCGAAGCGGGACCTGTAGCGCAGGTGTTCGGGAGACCACGTCATCCATACACTCGCGCGCTGCTCAATTCGGTGCCCTCCATCGACCCGGAGCGTCGAGACCAATTGCAAATTCTGAGTGGCGAGATCCCTAGCCCCTTGAACCGGCCTGCAGGGTGTCATTTCGCGCCTCGTTGTCTGCGAGCAAGCGATCGTTGTCGCCAAGAGGTTCCGATCGAGACTCAGGATCACGAACACCGTTTTTCGTGCCACCACCCTCTGAACGATGAGAGCTGAACCCCTATGTACAATAAAAACGACACGACCGCTCCCGGCATCAGTTACCAGGATTTAAAACTGATGCAGGGCTATCCACCGCCCCGGGAAAAGCAAATCGCCCAAAATAACTGGGACAGCCCGCCCTATAACCGCTGGTCGTTCCAACATATGAGCCAGTTATTTCCGGTGGCCTCCATTCATCGCGGCTCCGGACCGGTTACCGAACTTGAGCGCAACGAACGCTCACTGGACGGCGTACGTTTTCAGCGGGTCGACGGTGCGCAAACCGATCTGGCGAGTTTTTTAATCGACAGCTACACCGATGGCTTTTTGGTGCTTCAAAAGGGCCGGGTGATTTCGGAACAATATTTTAACGGTATGCAGCCACACACTTTGCATCTGCTGCAATCGGTATCCAAAACTGTCGTCGGTAGTCTGGTTGGCAGGTTGATCGGCCAAGGCAGAATCGATCCCCAAGCCCGTGTCAGCCACTATGTGCCCGAGGTTGCGGATCGTGGTTATGGCGACGCCCGGATACAGGATCTGCTGGATATGCGCACAGGAGTCAGGTTCAGGGAGGACTACACCGATCCGGACGCTGAATTCATCCAGTTGGATGTTGCATCGGGTTGGCGTGAGCGCGGTGATCTGAAGTCGCCCGACAGTATTTATGGTTTGTTGAAGTCACTCAATAAAGACCGTGACCATGGACAGTTCTTTGAATACCGCTCTGTGGATACCGACATGCTCGCCTGGGTCTGCGAGCGGGCGTGTGGAGAGCGGCTCCCCGTTTTACTGAGTCGGGAAATCTGGTCAAAACTGGGTGCAGAACAGGACGCGAATATCACCCTCGATTGCGTTGGAACTGCTTTGGCCGATGGCGGGATGAGTGTAACGCTTCGTGATCTCGGGCGTTTTGCCCAAATGTATCTGCAAGGTGGACATTTCAACGGACAGCAAATTGTTCCAGAAAACTTTGTACGGGCATGCGGCCGTGGTTCGACACCGGCTTTTGAAGTCCTTTATGGCTTCTACGTCAAAAGCTTTCCTAACGCGGCCTACAGCAATCAGTGCTGGGTGTTGGACAGTGAACTAGGTACCTATTCGGCACGCGGGGTATTTGGTCAGAGTATTTATTGGGACCCGGCTTCTGAAGTAACAATCGTCAAGCTTTCCAGCTGGCCGGATTTTATCAATCCGGAGTTGACGCTGGACACCTTCCGCGCATGTGCCGCTGTGGTTGAGGAAGTGCAACGCAGTTGAGTAAAGGCTCGCAACTAAATACAGAACCTGCTGGCGGTCACGTATAGCGCTTAGGTGCAAGCGCAACAAGAAGCTAGACCGACAGCGGACCTGAGTTCCGCTGCCGGCTGATCCTCAGGGACGGCCAACAGCTGGGCGCAGCTTGCGTCATCAGCCTTCGGGCATTAACCCATTTCATCCAGACTGCGCTTTGCCGTGGCCGGGATGGTTGTTGCCAAAAATAAAACTTAGAGATGGAGCGACCATGCATTTGAATACCACCCGCGCGTTGCGCACATTGACCCCGCTGGCGTTATTGAGCGTTCTTACCACTCCAACGATGGCGATCCAGGTGACCGACAACCTGGATATCGGCGGTGCCGTCCGGGCGCGTTGGGACTATGACCCAGATCGTGACATCCAGACGTTTAACTTTGATACTGCAATCCTCAGTGCGAAGTACAACTCCGACACCTGGATTGGCGAAGCCAAGTACCGTTTCTACGGTCGAGCTTATCCTTACAAGTACACAAATAATGTCGGTGACGTCCAGTTCGCTGAATTGGCGTGGATCGGCTACAAGTTCAACTCCGATCAGCAGATCCAAGTCGGTTTGAACCAGTTACCGTTCGGTTTGCAGCCATACTTCGGCAGCACGTTCTATCAAACCTTGGGCAGCGTCATGGGGCTGGAAGACATCGAAGAAGTCGGTGCCAAGTACATCCAGCAAAGCGGTGACTGGAATATCCAGGCCGGTTACTATCTGCGGCCTGCCTGGCAGGGCAAAGGTACCAGTAATGGTGAAACCTATTCCAGCGTGGTCTCCGAAGCGGACAGCTACGTAACCGACGGCAGCAACAACCAAGAGCGCAACACAGTGGTACTGCGTTTGGCCAAGGCGCTTGACCTTGGGCCGTGGAAGTCCGAAGTCGGGATCTCTGGCCTTACCTCGACTCTGGAGAACCGCGACACAGACAATAATGGCCGGCGCAATGCTATGGCGGTTCACTACATCGGCAAAAACGGCCCGTGGGGCCTGCAATTGCAAGCCGCACGGCAGCAGATGTCCCCGCGCAACCCCGGCACCGATGAGCTGGTAACTTTCGGAAGTTACGACGGCACCTTCAACGTCGCCAGTCGGGGTAACTTGTACGTCGCGGATGTGAGCTACGACGTCAGTGGCAAGTACCTGTTCGATCAAATCAGTGGCGTAAAACTATACGCCAACTACAGCGCTTTCGATAAATCCGAAAACGATTTCAAGACCTCGCAACGGATGATATTCGGCACCTCGTTCTCCCTCAATAAATTGTGGATCGCTACAGAATGGTTGTACGGAAAGAATGATCCGGTCATCGGCGGCGGTAGCCTGACCCAGAGTCTGGGGGCCGGTGGTAACAACCAGTGGGAAAACCAGCTGTACATGAACATCGGTTATTACTTTTGACCTGGATTTTTTGGCAGCAGCTCTAAAGTCTTCTTTGCGAGCAGGTTCGCCAATAGGTTTAGAAAATCACCGGTAGGCGAACTTTGATTAGTTAATTAAATTCTGACGCCGATTGCGGTGCTTATTCCGTTTTTACTTCAAGGCTCTTGGCAGCTAGTTGTACTAGCTGCGGAGCCTTGTGCGGTTGCTCCTGAATTTAATCTGGGCTTTTACACGGCCCTTGATTTACCGAGTCCTCTCTCACTTCGAGAAAAACATGATGGATTTACTTGCACAAAAAGATATAAAAAATCACCTCCATCCTTATACGGATGCTCGAATTCATGAATTGGCTGGGCCCCTCATTATCGAGCGTGGAGAAGGCGTTCATGTTTATGACAATCAAAATAAGCAATACATTGAGGCGATGTCAGGGCTATGGAGCGTGGCGCTTGGGTTCAGCAACCATCGGCTGATCGAAGCTGCCGAAAAGCAGCTACGTACACTGCCGTTCTATCATGTGTTTTCCAGTAAGGCACACCGTCCCAGCATCGAACTCGCCGCAAAATTGGTTGAGATGGCTCCAGTGCCGATGAGCAAAGTGTTTTTCACCAACTCCGGCTCTGAGGCAAATGACACGGTAGTTAAGCTTTTGTGGTATCGGAATAACGCGCAGGGGAAGCTCTCCAAGAAAAAGATCATCAGTCGGCAGAATGCATATCACGGCGTCACTACCGTAAGTGCGAGCCTCACTGGGCTGCCGGCAAATCAGCGCGGATTTGATGTTCCGCTGCCGGGCTTCCTACATGTTAGCTGTCCACACTTTTACCGATATGGTCGACCAAGTGAAACCGAGGAACAATTCGCTGATCGCCTTGCCCGAGAACTCGATGATCTGATCATCAAGGAAGGGCCTGAGACGGTCGCAGCGTTTTATGGCGAGCCGCTGATGGGAGCGGGGGGAGTGATCGTCCCGCCGAAGACCTACTGGGAAAAGGTTCAGAAGGTTTGTCGCAAGCATGACGTCTTGATTGTTGCGGACGAGGTCATTTGCGGTTTCGGTCGAACCGGCAATATGTTCGGTTGCGAGACCTTTGATATCGAGCCAGACATCATGGTGTTATCCAAACAGCTGTCATCCTCCTATCAGCCCATTGCAGCCATATTGATTAACGACGCTGTCTACCATGACATTGCCGATCAGAGCCATTCGATCGGCACGTTAGGGCATGGCTTGACTGGTAGCGGGCACCCGGTAGCTACTGCGGTGGCCCTGGAAAATCTAAAAATTATTGAAGAGGAGGGGCTGGTTCAACACGCTGCTGAAATGGGGATTATCCTGCGCAATGGGCTTCAGCAGTTTACTGATCATCCAATGGTTGGCGAGGTTCGTGGTGTAGGTTTGATTGCGGCAGTTGAGTTGGTAGCCGACGCGCATACGAAAGAGCCATTTAATTCTGTTGGCAGACTCGGGCGGTATCTGTCCTCTCAGACTCAGGAGCGTGGAATGATAAATCGGGTTATAGGAGATGCGTTGGCATTCTGTCCTCCGTTGATCTCAACGCAGAAGGATATCAATGAAATCCTTGGGATTTTTGAGGCGTCTTTGGATGCGACACACTACTGGTACCTCAAACAGACCGCACAGTAGCTAACACCACACACTTTACGCAGGCCGGAATGCGGAGTCCTCCGGCCTGTCGTTCCCTGCCCGCTTAGCCTTGCCAGTATTTTCAGTTGGTGATAGCGCTCATGTTTCGCACGCCTGTCTTTGCTGAGTACAGTGCTTTATCGGCAGTCCGTCCTAGAGCCTGTATGCTGAAATGAAGAGTCAAAGTCGTCGAAGGAGCCGCCGATGAAAATAACCTGGAAAGTCGAAGTTCGAGAGCGTCACTGACGTCGTATGCGATGTGTGCCGTTGCTCCACCCGCTTGGATACTGGTGGACATCAGTTCGGCACACTGCAAGCACAATAGGGTTATGGCACTACCCACGATGGGGAGCGCTATGAATTGCACCTGTTCGAAGAGAGTTTCTTCCTATCTTTGGCTTAACTTAAGCAGAAACGGCGAAAACAACATCTGATCAATGAGGATGGCCTGGAACTCACCGATAACTTCGGCCTGGTCGCGAAGGATGATTATTTTGGTGACGCTGGGAGCCGATAAATAATCTCCGACCGACTGGTTCAAAGTCGCCGCATTGGGGGGAGCGTTCAATTGGGTCGTCAGTCACCCTGACAGGGCAGCGTGTAAGTCTGGCGAGAAGGCGAGGATACGCGTAGTCGTACAGCGCTCGGCCGGTACCTGGCCAGGATTGTTTGGAGCCGATGTCACCACGGAGGAGGTAGTTGCGGAAGAACTGATTGGCGTGAAGCTCTCTTTGGAGTTCCACAGCAAAATAGGGAACCCTTGGTAAGGTTGTCCGGCGATCACAAAATCTTTGGTTCCTTACACTAACTCCATCTATCTACCCTGTCGTCGAGCAATGAATGTCTGCATGTATTGGATAAAAGCTACCAGTGCGACTCTTATTCCCAACAGTCACATCCACGATTTTAGTAACACATGAAACTAACTGTCGCAAAGCTCCGGGTCATAAGCAATTCGTCGGTTTGGGCAGGCCCGCCAGTTTCGCGGCGAGTTTGGCGGGGGTGCCTTTGAACAGTCGGTTGAGGTGCAGGCTGTTACCTTTGTCCGGGCCGAGTTTCAACGCGGTGTACTTGATCAGCGGCCGGGTGGCCGGGGACAGCTGGAATTCTTTGTAGAAGCTACGCAGCAGTTCGAGGACTTCCCAGTGTTCGGCGGTCAACTCGATCTCTTCGGCGGCAGCGAGGGCGCTGGCAACATCGGCAGACCAGTCGCTGAGGTCGACGAGAAAGCCGTCCTTGTCCAGTTCGATGGCGCGGGCGCCGACGGTCATGGAATTCATAGCCAGCTGTTGACCTTGTCGTGATGGATCGACAACTCGACGAAGGCCGGGTAATCAATGGCCTCAGCCCAGTCCGGGACTTCGATGGCGCGAGCCTGTGCATCTTCGGCCAGAACCAACAATTTGATCTGGCGGTTTTGCAGGGCGGTGAACGGCGCGGTGCCCGGTTGCAGAGCATAGACCGCGTCGCCGGACAGCAACACAGCATCAGCGCTGCCGATCAGGCGCAGGCAACTGGTCAGGCGATCATCGCCGAACGGGGAATGAGACAACACATGCAAAGTCGACATCAGAGGGTGATCACCTGGTCGTAACGGTCAATAAGGGCGGTGATTTGCTCGGCGGCCAGCGGCTGCGCTTCGTCCAGCGACAGAGTGCCGAGGCCACGAGTGCTGGCGCTGTCGGCGCAGTAAAACAGTTCTTCTACACCAAACATTGGCAGTGCCTGCAGGTTGGCGCTGAGGTCTTTCTGTTGCAGGGCCTTGGCGTTCTGCCCGGCGGCGAGTTGCAGCACGCCATCATCGAGAAACAGCAAGCCAATGGGCAGATCGAAGGCGCCGCCGGCCAGTACGATGTCCAGCGCTTCGCGGGCCGCGGGGCCTGACCACGGCGACTGGCGGCTGATGATCAACAGGGACTTGGCCATCTCACGCACCTCCGAAGCAGATCAAGCGGTCAGCGTCTTGTACCGCGTCATGCAACTGACCGAGGCCGGACAATTCCCACGGCGCGCTGACGGAAACGGCGTCACGCTGATAGCGCTTGGCTTCTTCAGCGTTCAGCGCACCACGGCGCAGGGCGGCGGCGATGCACACCACGCCGTCGAGCTTTTGTTCGGTGATGAAGGTGCGCCATTGTTTGGGCAGGTCCAGTTCGTCCTGCGGGGTGACCACCGCGTCCGAAGCGTTGTAAACGCCGTCCTGATAGAAAAACAGCCGGACAATTTCATGCCCGCCGGCCAGCGCGGCTTGTGCAAACAGCAGGGCGCGGCGCGAGGAGGGCGCATGGGCGGCGGAAAACAGCGCAATGGCGAACTTCATGACGGACTCGATCAGCAAAACTGCGGCCATGATAAAGCTTTATCGAGGCTGCCGCGAAACCTTGTAGGAGTGAGCCTGCTCGCGATAGCGGTCTGTCAGTTGGTGAAGATGAAGAATGTGCCGGCGTCTTCGCGAGCAGGCTCACTCCTACAAAGATTTTGTTGTCCTCGGTTAGCGCGGCATATAGCCCAGTTGCCAGCGCCGTGGGATTTTCAGCGAGACCAAGCCGATCACCGCCGCCAGCACACCGCTGACAAACATCGCCTTCAGTCCCAGGTGGTGTTCCAGCACCGCCCCCAGAATCGCGCCGATAAACATCCCGCTCCACGGCACCAATTGCACCCGCCAGCCGCTGCGCCGTTCGCCAAGCATCCAGCGCCCCAAACCACGGCCGAACCGCGACAATGCGCCAGTCACGTAAGTCAGTCCGACCGGCAAGCCGTTCACCTCTTCGACCGACGCGTTGAGCATGCCCATCGCAATGATCGCCGCCATCAGCGCCGGCAGTTGGGTGTCGAATGGCCAGGCGGCCGCCGCACACAGCAGGGTGGCGATACACAGCAGCAACGGCAGCGCCCGGCGGCCACCGAAACGGGCAACGATAACGCCCAAGGCGTTCCCGGCTATAAAAGTGGCGACGAGGATCAACAAACGCAGGGTCAGCCCGATATCACCATCGCTGATCGCCACGGCAAGTCGGGTGGTGTTGCCGCTCATGAACGAGACGAAGTCGCCGCTGGCCATAAAGCCGATGGCGTCGGTCATGCCGGCCAGTACCGAGAGGCCGGCCACCAGCGCCAGACCAATCCGCCCGCGCCACTTCTGAGTGTGCAGATGCCCGGGGCTGGCGCGGTGAGTCGAGGCGGATGGCAGCATCGGTAGAAGTGTCCTTGGGCGGCGGTTATGGTTCTATGCCATACAGATCGCAATATTCCAGCCAGCTCATATGAGCCATTTCTGCGACTTCACGATGCACCTCAAGGCGTTGCGCTTGGTATTCCTCAGGCGTTGCGGCCGTGAGTAGCAGTGTCAGCTCCCAGGCAAACAGACCTTGTTCTTCCGCCTCAGCCTCAAATGCTTCATGCAGTCGCTCTTCACGATACTGCGCCTGAGTTTCGCCTTTGGCCTGAGCCAGTAGCGGGTTGAGGTGGTCGAGGGATTCGCGCAGTTCGGGACGCGCGTCGAGAAATACTTTCAGGGCATGTTCATGTCGCTGGTCGGTAGGCGCCATGTGTTTTCCTTGTGAGGCTGATGACCTTAGGTTGCCGCAGCGGCCTGCGCCTGTCGCGCTATAAATGCAGTAAAGCAGAACGATTCCTGCTGCTGCGATGATACAGTCCGCTTTTTTCTGAATGAGCGAATGCAATGCGAATTCTGATGGTAGCGCTGGCCGCGACACTGCTGGCCGGTTGCGCAGGCTCGGTGATGGACGATGCTCGCACGAAAACCCCGTACAAGGTATTGACGTCGGACAAAGCCGAAAAAGACGTGGCGCGTTGTGTGCAGTTCGGCTGGCAGGACGAAGCGGTGTTTGGCGTGGATGCGGCGGCGTATCTGGAACCGCGTAAATCGGGCGGTACAACGGTGTATACCCGTTCGGCTGAGTCTTTTGTCGATGTGCTCACCGAAGCATCGGGGACGACGCTGAATTACTACGCGCAGAAGGATGATTTTGTCGCCAAGCGCCGGTTGGCGGCGTTGGCGACCTGTCTGTAGGGCCAATGGTCGCGGTGAGGTTCAAGCCGCCTTCGCGAGCAAGCTCGCTCCCACATCGATTCTTTGTCGATCACTCATCCAGTGTGGGAGCGAGCTTGCTCGCGAAGGCGGCGTCACATTCAACCGTTCAGGCGCTTCTGGAAAAAATGCCGCTTGTGCCCCGGCGGATAATCGACAATCTCACCAAACTGGCTGTACCCGAGTTTCTTGTAGAACTCCGGTGCCTGAAAGTCGAACGTGTCGAGCCATGCGCCGATGCAACCTTTCTCCCGCGCCAGCTCTTCGGCCATGCGCATCAGTTTCGAGCCAATACCCTGGCCCCGGCCTGCTTCAGGCACTGACAGCAAATCGATGAACAACCACTGGCAGACCAGCCGGCCATAGAGTCCACCCAGAATCTGATCGTGATCGTCACGCACCAGCAGGGTGAGCGGTTCGGATACCGCGATCCCGGCCTTGGCCACGTTATAGGCATGCAGGGGGGCGAGAATCGCTTGGCGTTCTTCTTCTGTGGAATGTTGTGACAACTCGATGCGCAAGTTCATGCCTGACTTCCTTGTGGTTTGAACCGGCAGCCTATCCTGCCCGGCGGTGATCTTCCAAGCCCCTCTCAACCCGGTGGAACTGCCGCTCACGCGCCGGGGTCTAGCTTTTACAGCGTCATTCCAGCACGCGGTTGATGAGGATCCCCCATGAATATTTTCGAAGCCCTTCGCGAAAGCCATGAGCGCCAGCGTAGCTACGCCAAAACCCTGATCGAAACCAGCGGCGACACCCCGGAGCGGGTCGAGGCGTACAAACAACTCAAAGCCGAACTCCAGGCCCACGAAACCGCCGAAGAACGCCATTTCTACATTCCGTTGATGGAGCTTGACGAGGGTGTCGATCTGAGCCGCCATGCCATCGCTGAACACCATGAAATGGACGAGATGATGGAAGAACTCGACGAGACCGAGATGTCCAGTCCGGCGTGGTTGGCAACCGCGAAGAAGCTGTCGGACAAGGTTCATCATCATTTGAAGGAAGAAGAACAGAAGTTCTTCCAGATGGCCGGCAAATTGCTCAACGAGAAACAGAAAGTACAACTCGCCGGGCAATACGAAAAGGAGTTCAAGGCACAGTTGCCGTGAGTACTGAATGGCAGTTTTTGCAGCATCGGCGTGTAATCTTTTGGCGTCATCTCGGGTGGGTATTATCGTAAAAGACTGTATATGCATCCAGTATTTGCGGTGTTTTGCTGGCCTTCATCCGCTGACTGCGACAAAACCGCCGATGGACAAAAAATTCGCCTCCGTTAGCTTGAAGGCCTCTCCTCGGAAAGGAGAGTTCTTAAATCAACGGAGTGAAAAACATGAATCAACCACAAGCACAAACCCAACTGCGACATGGTCGCGTCATCTCTCCTGCCAGCCGCGGTGCGGTGGCCATTGAGCAAGGACTGCTCGGTGCCTGGCAGGTCAATGAAATGGAAGGCGGGAAAAATTTCCCGGCGCTGGCAGCGGGGCCGTTTCCGGCGCCATACCAGAGCGACTCGGACAGTGTCACGCCACCGGCCGACGGCTACATCCTCAGCGGTGGCAAGAGTGATGCCCGCGACTGCGTTAACTTCACCCATGAAGAAATGAGCAAGAAACTCGGTCGTCCATTCACCTGGCCGCTGCTCAATGTCACCCCGGGAGAAACCCTCGAAATCAAGTGGGAATACACCGCGCCGCACACCACTCGCGGCTATCGCTGGCTGATCACCAAGGACGGCTGGGACCCGAAACAGCGCATCACCCGTGCGCAACTGGAAAGCCAACCGTTCTTCGAGGACTTCTACACTCAGGTGCCGTATTACAGCTACCCGAATGAGCTGAAGGCCAAGGTCAATCACGCGGTGAAACTGCCGGCCAACAAAAAAGGCCATCACGTGATCGTGCTGATGTGGATCGTCGCCAATACCGGCAACGCCTTCTATCAGGCTTTCGACGTCGACTTCAAATAACGGCGCTGCGTCGCCAAACCCACACGTTCTGAAGGATTAGAACATGTCAAAAATCGATTTCTCTTTAGTGCAAAACGCCGCGAGCGATGCCGCGTCGCTGATGCCGAGCATTGCCGGCAAAAAGATCCTCATGGGCTTCTGGCACAACTGGCCCGCAGGCCCGAGCGATGGTTATCGTCAGGGCCGCTTCGCCAGCCTGTCGCTGGAAGAGGTGCCCAAGGAATACAACGTCGTCGCGGTAGCCTTTATGAAGGGCAGCGGCATTCCGACCTTCAAGCCGTTCAACGTTTCCGATGCCGAGTTCCGCCGTCAGGTCGGCGTGCTCAACAGCCAAGGGCGGGCCGTGTTGATCTCCCTCGGTGGCGCCGATGCGCACATCGAGTTGCGCAGCGGTCAGGAACAACCGCTGGCCAATGAAATCATCCGTCTGGTGGAAACCTACGGCTTCGACGGCCTGGACATCGATCTTGAACAGAGCGCGATTGATTTCGCGGCCAACAAGACCGTCCTGCCGGCCGCACTGAAACTGGTCAAGGATCACTACGCAGGCCAAGGCAAGCACTTCATCATCAGCATGGCCCCGGAGTTTCCATACCTGACCAGCACCGGCAAATACCTGAGCTATCTGCAGGCGCTGGAAGGCTACTACGACTTCATCGCCCCGCAATTCTACAACCAGGGTGGCGACGGGGTCTGGGTGCCGGAAGCCAACAACGGCGCGGGCGCGTGGATTGCGCAGAACAACGATGCGCTGAAGGAGGATTTCCTCTACTACCTGACCGAAAGTCTGGTAACCGGCACACGCGGCTTCACCCGCATCGCGGCGGACAAGTTCGTCATCGGCCTACCGGCCAACAACGATGCGGCGGCTACCGGGTATGTGATCGACAAAACCGTGGTCGGGAATGTCCTCAAGCGTCTGGCGATCAAGGGGATACCGATCAAAGGCCTGATGACCTGGTCGGTGAACTGGGACAACGGCACCAGCAAGGATGGCGTGCCGTACAACTGGGAGTTCAGCCGGCGTTATGGGCCGTTGATTCACGGGGTGGGTTCCGTTGAGTCGGGGGTCGATGACAGGCTGTCGCACGTCGCTCGTTAGTTGCAAATAAAGAAGCCCGGTAGCGCTGCCGGGCTTCATTGCTGGTTTGGAATGCGTGCTGGTATGTTTTTATTCGGTTTTAACCAGGACATAAAGATTGTCATTGATCGACATTTTTTCGATTCTGTTTGAAGAAATAAGCTCTTTGAATTCTTTTTCGAGTGTTTTCTTGTCGCAGTATTTTTCATATATATGCGGCCTGTCCGAAGCGTAAATGTAAAGGCGCCATACGTCAAAGCCGTCGATTCTGCTGTTCGAACCGTAATCGAAGTCCACTGATTCTGATGGGAAATGAATGGCGCACCCTACGCCGTGCAGTTCATATTTAATTTCATCAGTTATTTCACCGCAGCGTTCGATTTGCTTGCTCCGCCAGAGTCTTAAAATATTCCGAGTGCCAAATTTTTTTTGTAGTAATTCTGTTCCACTTTCAACTTTTGAAAGAAAGTCAGTTATTAGGTTCTCAAGATTTTTATCGGCTGTTTTCATTTTCTTCTGTGATGCTCCAATCGGTCGTATCCGACATTGTTAGCTGATTCAATGACCTCTTCGATCGTATTAAGTTGTCCTTTATGCTCTCTGATGTTTGTGATCAATTTTATAGTTATTGGCGTTGCTGTTTGTTTTGCAGCTGCTGCACGGTGATGTCCATCTAGAATATAGAAGGTGCCCTGATGTTCTGCTACGTCTATGGGATAGCTGACATCGTAGCCACCCGCTCGCATTTGATCCCTTATTTTTTCGACGTGTTTAGTTGATTTTTTTCCCATAATTGCATGCGTTCGCTTCACTGAGTGTGGGTCAATGCCATGGATTAAGTCCGGTAATTGTGGCTCACTCTCATCAACCTGAGCCCCGTCACTTCCACCCGGCACCTCACACCCAGGCTTATTCGGCGGCGGGCAGTTGGAGTTCAACCCCAACGGATCCACCCACCCCGTCGGATTCGGCACGTACTGGTACTGATTCAAGCCACCGGCCAATTTGATCGGATCCGGCGTCAAATACCGTCCCAACCTCGGGTCGTAGTACCGGTGCCGGTTGTAATGCAGGCCGCTTTCGCCGTCGAAATACTGCCCCTGAAAACGCAGCGGCTGGTTCAGGTAGTCCTCGCCGGCCAGTGTCAGCGTGGCGACTTTGCCGTAGGCGTCGTATTGCGCGGACCAAACGATGTCGCCGCTGTAGTCGGTGAGTTCCTGCGGGGTGCCGAGGTGGTCGAGTTGGTAGTAGAAGGGGCAGGCTTTTTTCGGGCCTTTGCCGTCGAGCAGTGCCAGCGGGCGGAAGGTGCCGGGTTCGTAGACGTAGCTGCGGTATTCGTGTTCGCTGCTTTCGGCGATGAGGTGGTCGCCTTGCCAGAAGAACTCGGTGGTCTCGCCGTTGACGGTTTTGCGGATACGCCGGCCAAAAGCGTCGTACTGGTAACACGCGGTTTGTCCGTCGGGGCGGGTCAGGCCGATCAGGCGGTGCTGGCAGTCGTAGCGGTATTCAGTGACGAGTGTCTGTGCGCGGCCGCGACGTTCGCGGATCAGGTTGCCGAAGGCGTCGTAGTCGTAATGACGATCGCCTTGCATCAGCAAGCGATTGCCCTGGATCTGGCTGGGGCCGGGACGGTCCTGCATCAGCAGGTTGCCGGCCGGGTCGTGGGCGAAGGATTCCGGCAGTTCGTCGCGTGAGTGACGGACGCGGATCAGCCGGTCGAGGGCGTCGTAGCCGTAGGTGCGCTGGCCGTGGCGGCTGTCGGCGATGTGCGC